>NZ_CATKPU010000088.1:0-295 GCF_949767825.1 Pseudomonas sp. IT-P258
GAAGCAGCTTTAAGCTCCAAGCTGATAGCTCCAAGCTAACAGTTACGCGCTCGAAATTGGGTCTGTAGCTCAGTTGGTTAGAGCGCACCCCTGATAAGGGTGAGGTCGGCAGTTCGAATCTGCCCAGACCCACCAATTTTGTTATGGGGCCATAGCTCAGCTGGGAGAGCGCCTGCCTTGCACGCAGGAGGTCAACGGTTCGATCCCGTTTGGCTCCACCATATAACTGCTTCTGAAAGTTTAGAAATGAGTATTCCGATGTGAATATTGATTTCTAGTCTTTTGATTAGATCGT
>NZ_CATKPU010000089.1:0-293 GCF_949767825.1 Pseudomonas sp. IT-P258
AGAGCGACATCGTTGGCGTTGTTCGCTTTGGCCTCACGACCCAGCGCCAGGCTGCTCTCACCCGTGGACAGCGCGTTGTAACCCACAGCCGTGCTGCCCTGCCCTTCGGCCGAGGAGTCGCTCACGGCCAGACCGGCTTCGTTGGTACGAGCGTAGCGAATGCCCACACCATGGATGTCGGTGTAGCTGTTACTGGTGTCGCCTGCGATGTTCTTGATCGTATTGTCGATGTTGGTGACGCTGGTGTTGGTCTCGTTGAGCTGCGACATGTTCACCGCGTCGCTGTCATCCAC
>NZ_CATKPU010000090.1:0-287 GCF_949767825.1 Pseudomonas sp. IT-P258
GACGGTGGACTTGTCGGCGGTCAAAGTGGCAATGACTTCGCTGACGGTGTCGGTGATGGCCACGTTGGCCGCGGTGCCGTCGATCACCAGGTTTTCGAAGGTCTGGCCGTCGACGCTGGCCGAACCGACGGTCAGGCTCAGGTTACTCGGGTCGTTGTAGACGTCGTCACCCTGCACCGGCGCGGTGTAGATGGCCGACAATTTGCCCGCTTCGATGGTGACGGTGTCGCCATTGCTCAAGGTGACCTTGAGGTCGTGATCGAGTTTCTGGTCAACCTTGACGGTGA
>NZ_CATKPU010000091.1:0-286 GCF_949767825.1 Pseudomonas sp. IT-P258
TGTTGCGTTGGGCTTCTCGTTCCAGCCGTCGGCTCGACTGAATGCGGTTGAGATAGCCGTAGATATAGATCTTCAGCAGGATCGCAGGGTGGTAAGCAGGACGGCCTGTGTCAGCGGGAATAGCGCCGTCAAAACCCAAGGAGACCAAGTTGAGTTCGTCGACGAAAACGTCGACTACACGCACTGGATTAGTGTCGCTGACGTAATCGTCGAGGCTCTCGGGAAGCAAGGTGCCTTGACCCCGATGTTCACCTTGAATAAAGCGCTTCATGGGCGATCCTTGCGT
>NZ_CATKPU010000092.1:0-286 GCF_949767825.1 Pseudomonas sp. IT-P258
TCGCAAGGATCGCCCATGAAGCGCTTTATTCAAGGTGAACATCGAGGCCAAGGCACCTTGCTTCCCGAGAGTCTCGACGACTACGTCAGCGATACCAACCCGGTGCGCGTAGTCGACGTCTTTGTCGATGAACTCGACCTGGTCAATCTGCGTTTTGAACGTGCCATCCCAGCCGATACTGGCCGGCCTGCTTACCATCCCTCGGTCTTGCTGAAGATCTACATCTACGGTTATCTCAACCGCATCCAGTCGAGCCGACGGCTGGAGCGAGAAGCCCAACGCAACG
>NZ_CATKPU010000093.1:0-281 GCF_949767825.1 Pseudomonas sp. IT-P258
CGCGGTTGCAGGGTGACTTCGTAGCGTGCCTCGTCGACGGAAGCGGACAGGCGTTTGAAGCCACTGATTACCCCGTGCAAGGTGCGCAGCGGCTTGACTTCGGACGGTTCGAAGATCAGCGACGAGACCTTTTCCGGCAGTGCGTGCAGGCTGAAGCTGGCTTGTTGGCCAAGCATGAGTTCGGCGTCGATGTCGAGCTGGCTGGAGGTGAACTCGATGTAGTAGCTGAACGGCTGGCTGAGGTGTTCTTCGCCGTGGAAGGCCAGGACGTCGAGGGGGGC
>NZ_CATKPU010000094.1:0-274 GCF_949767825.1 Pseudomonas sp. IT-P258
GCGAACTAGTCAAAGACTAGAAATCAACATTCACCATCGAACCGATGGAATGCTCATTTCTAAGCTTTATACAATCAGAAGCAGTAGTGGTGGAGCCAAACGGGATCGAACCGTTGACCTCCTGCGTGCAAGGCAGGCGCTCTCCCAGCTGAGCTATGGCCCCGTATTTCTACAGGTTCCCACACAAAATTGGTGGGTCTGGGCAGATTCGAACTGCCGACCTCACCCTTATCAGGGGTGCGCTCTAACCAACTGAGCTACAGACCCAATTTCG
>NZ_CATKPU010000095.1:0-264 GCF_949767825.1 Pseudomonas sp. IT-P258
CTGGCGCATCAGCGCCAATTGCGCCGCCACATCTGCGGGATCGGCGTTGGCGGCCAAGGCATCGGCGGACAGCGTTTGCAGTTGGTCGCCGGCCTGGCGCAGGCGCTCGATCGCCGGGCCCATTTCCAGCACCTGGCCTTGGGCCTTGGTTTGTTCATCGGCACTGATAAACAACCCCTTGCCCGCCCGAATCGCCCCCCAGGCATCGGTGCGCAACTCAAACCCTTCACCCCGTTTTTGCCGCTCGGCATCCACCACGTGCCC
>NZ_CATKPU010000096.1:0-257 GCF_949767825.1 Pseudomonas sp. IT-P258
ATTGGCGGTTTGAATGCCGGGGGCGGCGAGCTCACCGTCTTCGAGAAAAACCTCAGCGACGGCAGCAACCCGGATGCCACGGCGCTGACCCAGAGCGGCACCTTCACCGTGACTGCCCTCGACGGTGTAACCACCCTGACCGTGGGCGGTATCGCCGTGGTCACCGCTGGTGTGGCGGCGGGCTTCCCGCAATCGATCACCACACCGCTGGGCAGCACCCTGACGATCACCGGATTCAACGCGGCGACCGGCGTGGT
>NZ_CATKPU010000097.1:0-256 GCF_949767825.1 Pseudomonas sp. IT-P258
AATCCTGAACATCGGGCAGAACCTGGTGTTCAAGGATGACGGACCGAGCATCACCACCACCGGCGTGGAACCGACGCTGACGGTGGATGAAACGGTACTGGCGACCAACGATACCCAGAGCTTCGCCGCCAACTTCAACTCGGCGTTTGGCGCCGACGGGGCCGGTACCCTGACCTACGCGCTGGGCGTGGTGGCCGGGGCCTCCGGGCTGATCGACACGGCCTCGGGCCAGGCGGTGAACCTGTCGCTCAACGGC
>NZ_CATKPU010000098.1:0-312090 GCF_949767825.1 Pseudomonas sp. IT-P258
CAAAAAAAGCCACCTCTCGGTGGCTTTTGTGATTTCGCTGATCAGTCGTAGATCACTTTCTTCTTCCAGTCCGCATCAGCCTCGACGTCCTTGAGGCCTTCGGTCAATTGGTTGACCTCGCCTTCGACCGGTGCGATGCGATCCATGACCTGGTCGTTGGCGCGGGCCAGGAGTTTTTCCAGGTACCCCAGTTGCTCGGCGTAGACCTGTGGGTCCTGTTGTTTGCGCAGGTATTGCACGCCGCGCTCGAATGCCAGGCGAGCCTGTCCGGGCTGGTTCTGTTGCAGGGAGTGCTGGCCGAGGTTGTTAAAGAACTCGATGTGCAGCAGTACCAGGATGTGGCGCACTTCACGAATCCAGCGCTTGGCTTCGTTGGGGGGCAGGAAACCGTCCTGTGCCGCACGGGTAATCTGGCCGTGCAGGGCTTCGAGCAGGAAGCGTACATCCTTGGCCTTGGCTTCCGTCTGGATCGGTGCTGGCGGATTGTTGACCGGGATGGATTCACCCTGGCCGACAAGGGCCTCCAGTTCGGCGATCCGCGCCTTGAGGTTGGCGCTGGATTTTTCCAGGTTGAGCAGGCGCTGGCAGACGTTCAGTTCCAGACGGGCCAACAGTAGCTTGAGGGCCGGGGTCATCAGCTGGCCGGGGAATGTCTCGGTGATCTCGCCGCAGCGTCGCAGGCGATCGTTGAGCTCGATCTTGGTACGGGCCTTTTCCAGCTTGTTGTTTTCCACCACATGGTTCATGTAGCCAATGGCGATCAACAGTGCGATCCCGACTACAACTAGCAGGGTGATCATGAGTGGCGTCACCGGTAAGACCTCTTTATAGGTTACGCATGGGAGTCTGGTGGCTTGGCAATTGAGCGCCCAGGCCCGCACGACGGGTTGGATCGGACATGCTTGTACTTATATCGGCCGGAGCCCCGTTTCTATAAATGATGGCACTCGATATACAGATTGCCATCACCCCGTGGACTATAACGTCTTGGCGGGTGCCAGAATATAGGCGTCAAACGCCGGGCAGCGGAAAAACCGCAACGGCTCCCAAAAGCAGGTCGAAGTCATTGATTTAAATAAATTTATATCAGGGGGTTGACGACCTCTCAATCCATCCATAGAATGCGCGCCACTTGCAGCGTAAAGCACACAGCGAAACGAAGCAGGGAGTGAATGTTGTACGTGTGTCCCCTTCGTCTAGTGGCCTAGGACACCGCCCTTTCACGGCGGTAACAGGGGTTCGAGTCCCCTAGGGGACGCCAATGCGGGAATAGCTCAGTTGGTAGAGCACGACCTTGCCAAGGTCGGGGTCGCGAGTTCGAGTCTCGTTTCCCGCTCCAATTTTAAACAGCGTTGCTTTCGGGCAGGGCTGAGTGAAACCAGAACCAAGTCTTCGGATGCGGCTCTGGACACCGAAACACACACCATGTGTTCCGGGTAGCGTGTCCCCTTCGTCTAGTGGCCTAGGACACCGCCCTTTCACGGCGGTAACAGGGGTTCGAGTCCCCTAGGGGACGCCATTTGCGGGAATAGCTCAGTTGGTAGAGCACGACCTTGCCAAGGTCGGGGTCGCGAGTTCGAGTCTCGTTTCCCGCTCCATATTTAACGAAAACGCCGCTCATTGAGCGGCGTTTTTGTTTGCGCGTAAAAAACAGGATCAACCGCTGAGGGTTTGTACCAGGCTTTCGAGCGCTTCAGTGGTTTTCTCATCCTGCACCTGTTGCGCAGCTGCAGCCGCTTTGAGTTGGCGTGCCAGGCGGTATTCGCTGGGCGTACAGTTGGCGAACTGCTTGAAGGCACGGGCGAAGTAGGAAGGATCCTTGAAGCCGGCTTCATAGCCGATGCTGGTAATCGGCATCTGGCTGTTGTCGAGCAGGTCTTTGGCGAAGTTCATGCGCTTGTCCAGGATGTAATCCGTGAAGCCCTGCCCATTGGCTTCCTTGAACAGGCGGCTGAAGCGAAATGTCGTCATGCCGCAGCGCTGCGCCAGGTCCCTCTGATCGATGCTGTCACGAAAGTGCTGTTCGATGTACAGCATGACATTGCTCAACGCCTGGTGTTTTTGGTGTCCTGAGGTCAGCCGGATGCTGTCCGGCAGAGTCGGGGAGTGGTCGATCTGCGATGACTTGCCCTGGCCGTGGGCATTTCGGCGCAGCTCGCAGAGCTGCAGCACTGCCGTCAGGTAACGCTTCCTCTCGGTGGTCGAGAGCGGAAGCACCATGTATTCCCAGACGCTGGAGCGCATGGCCCATACAGCCAGTTCCTCTGAGTGCTGCACGGTGAACATGGTGATCGGGATGGTGGGGGTTGTGCGTTTGATCTCCAGCAATAGCTTCAAACCTGGAGTGTCGGGGCGATCGAAATGGACGCAGATCATGTCTGCGTGTTCCCTGATGGGCAACACGGAGTTTTTCGCCAGATTGCACTCGCAGGCGTCCTCGAACTGCGTGACGAGTTCTTTCGTGGACCGATCATGAGTCAGATCGAACCACAGGAGCGATGGCCTTTTGGTCAAATTGGACGTCATGTCTCTACTCGGTGGTTCTAGTGACTCTCTTCGCCAGTATTGCCAATGTGCTATCACTTTGCAGATTTAATCCCGATAGAAAAGACGGTTTTTAGTTCCATTCGCTCTATGGGTTGCCTGGAAGGCTGTCCAGGGCGAGTGTTTGCTCGTGAGTCTTCGAAAAAACCGGGTTGAACCGCCTGTCGCTTGTGAGTCAGTGGCAATTGCCTTTGCGTTTCAATGCCTTGTTTACCCCTCCTGTTACTGCTGCGAAGGCCAATGCTGCGTATTTGGCCACCCCGCAAAAAAGTCCTAGCGATGCGCAAAATCTTCCTAACGCCCAAGCCTTGCTCCTGACTAGTGTTGCACTCAGGCAGCGCAGAAAGTACTGCCTCAGAAAAAACAACATTCGAGTGAGGTGGGCAAAATGATCATGCAAACAATCAAGGCTTCGGTAGTGAAGTTCGTCAAAGACGAAGACGGCCTGACCATTGTGGAGTATGCGGTGGCAGGTGGGTTGGTTACGGCACTTGTTGCCTTCGCGTTCACCGATCTCGGAACGAACGTGCACACCCGAATCACTGCGATTTGCAATGCCGTTGGTGGTGCTACCTGCCGGTAACGGTAATTTCCGAGAGTGGGGGTGATGTGATGTCCATCGAGCAGCTGGTGGCTACTGGTTTGCTGATAGGGCTGCTGGGCGTAGCGGTGGTGAGTGATATTCGTCGCCACCGCATTCCCAACCTGTTGATCCTCGTAGGCCTGGCCTTGGGATTAGCCAGTCAGGCTTACTCAGGTGGGATAAGCGGGGTGGGTGACGGCCTGTTGGGCATCCTGGTCTGTTTTGCGCTGTTTCTGCCCATGTATGCCGTGGGTGGCATGGCCGCCGGCGACGTCAAGTTGATGGCCATGGTCGGCAGCTTCCTGCCGGTTCACTACGCAGTATGGGCCGCGATATACAGCCTGGTGTTCGGTTGCCTGTGCGGTTTTCTGATTGTGCTGGTGCACGGTCAGTTGTTGCATACCCTGGGGCGTTATTGGTTGATTCTGAGGGCTCGGGCCTACCTGGCGCCGAGTGCGGACGAGGCGGCCGGCAAGCCCTTCCCTTACGCTGTTGCAATTTTGCTCGGCACGCTGGGCAGCATCTACTGGCAACTCGTTGCCAGTGGGTTGGGAGATTAGTCATGCACGTCATGGTTGATACTGGTGCCTTCCCCAATGAGCGGGAAGCAGTGCAACGACTGGCTCCTCAGCCGTGCACAATCCGCGAAACCGGTCTGACCGACAGTTTTCTCGGCGAGTTGGTGTGCAAGCATCTGTTTGATGCCGGTGTGCTGGACATGTCGCGGCTGGTGGACCGCCTGGCGCTGACCGGCGCGGTGCTTGAAGAGGTCCTGGCGTTTCTGCGCAAGGATGGCCGTGTCGAAGTACTCGGCCAAGTAAGTCAAACGGGCGGGCAGATGTTGCGTTATGGCCTGACCGAGCGTGGTCGCAGTGTTGCCCGCGATGCCTTGTCGCGCAGTGGTTATATCGGCGCGGCACCCTTCCCGGTGAGTACCTACCGGTCCCTGATCAAACTGCAGACCATTCACCATGGTCGCATCAACGCCAACGATATGCGCAATGCCCTTGCTGGCGTAGTGCTCACGGAGGAGATGCTCGATCAGTTGGGTGTGGCGATGAACTCCGGGCGCGCGATCATGATTTATGGCCCCGCGGGTACTGGCAAGACGTATGTCAGCAGTCGGCTGATCCGTCTGTTCGCCGAGGCCATCTGGGTCCCCCATGCCATCGTCATCAACGAGTCGGTGATCGAGATCTATGACCCGCAGGTGCATCAGCGGCTCGATGATAACGCTCAACAGAACACTTTGATGCTCAACGAAGGCATCGACCGTCGACTGCTGTGCTGCAAACGCCCGATCGTCATCACTGGCGGCGAGTTGAGCATGGAACAGCTGGACGTTCGCTATGACCCTTTCACCCGTCAATACCAGGCTGCCTTGCAGCTCAAGGCCAGCAATGGCCTGTTCATCATTGACGACATGGGGCGCCAGCGCATGGCTCCCGCCGAGCTGCTCAATCGCTGGATCGTCCCGATGGAAGAGAAGCGCGACTTCCTCAACCTGGGCGGTGGTCGGCATTGTGAGTTGCCGTTCGATCTGATCCTGGTGTTTTCCACCAACCTCAATCCCCTGGAGCTGGCCGATGAGGCCTTCCTTCGCCGGATTGGCTACAAGCTGCAATTCGGTTACCTGAAGCCTGAGGAGTACGAAAAGATCTGGCGTCAGGAAAGCGAACGTCTGGGCATTTCCTATGACCCGCTGCTGCTGCGATATGTGCTGCAAAGGCTTTATGCAAGTGAAGGCATGCCCCTGGTGCCTTGCCATCCCCGAGATCTCCTGAACATGGCACTCGATCGCCAGCGCTACATGGGCGGTTCCGGACCACTGTCACCGAAAGAGTTGGAATGGGCCTGGCACAACTACTTCGTCCAGCTCAACTTTCTTTGATACGGAGATACTGACATGAGCTCTCGTACGCTTACCCTGATAGGCGCTTCCCTGGTCATGGGCCTTGGGGCTGCATGGATGGCCGACTCCTGGTTGAGCGCGCGGCTCAATGCCAGCCCGGATGACCACCTTCGAAACGTGGTGGTTGCCACGGTGGAGATTCCATTCGGGCAGATGGTCGAGGCCCAGCAGGTCACGACCGTACGCATGCCCATGGATACGATCCCGGACGATGCCTTCGATGCCAGTGAAAAAGCCGTGGGCAAGATCGCAACCTTCGACATTCTGCGGGGCGACATCGTGCGCGGTGCACGGCTGAGCGAACACCTGGGGGGCAGCACCCTGGCTTCCTTGATTGCGCCTGATAAACGCGCCATTTCGGTACGGGTTGACGATGTGGTCGGCGTCGGTGGATTCCTGTTGCCGGGTAACCGGGTCGATGTACTGGCGACCAAAACCACCAATGCCGGCAGTAACAGCGCCACGTCCAGGACCATCCTCGAGAACTTGCGGGTGCTGGCGGTGGATCAGACCGCGGGCACCGACAAGACCCAACCGGTAGTGGTGCGTGCAGTGACCCTAGAAATGTCGGCCGCTGAAGCGGAAACCCTGGTCACGGCGCAGACGGAAGGCAAGTTGCAACTGGCGCTGCGCAACCCGCTGAACCTCGAGAAGAAAGCCGCGGTCGTTGCGCCTGCCTCGCCTGCCTCGCCTGTTGCACCTGTTGCCCCGGCCATGGCTGTGGCCACCGCCGAGGCGCCAAAACGCGTGGTACAGCGCAGCAGTGGCGAGGGCGCGGGTATCACCGTTATCCGCGGGACCGAAGCCAAAGTAATCAACATTCGCTGACAGTGTGCAACAGGTACCTGGGCACCAGGGGCATGGCGGAGCCGATCCGGATCAGTATCGGCAATCGAGGGCTTGATGATGAATCTTCGTATTCAGCGGCCGTTCACTTCGACGCCAAGGCGCCAGGAAGGATCGGTGAGTGCATTGATGGTGATTGCGTTGGCAGCGATGGCCATGATGGCGGCGTTGGCTCTGGATGGCGGGCATATGATGCTGAACAAGACGCGCCTGCAGAATGCGGTGGACGCCGCTGCCCTGAGTGGCGCTAAAACCCTGAGCCAGGTTGAGGGGGGCATCAACAGTGCCAGCACGACGCGCACCGCTGCGCTCAATACGCTGGTACAGAATGCCAACGCTGCGGGCAACAACGAACTGGCCACGGCTGTGGGCGGTAACGCCGGTGCATTTGCAGTGGTGGAACTGGCAAGCAGCGTTTATGGACCGTTCTCCTATCCCGGGCCGACGGATGCCAAGTACGTTCGGGTCTCGGTACCGAGCTATAGCCTGACGGGTTTTTTCTGGAACTTCGCCCAGGTCTTCGGCCCTGGTGGCCTGGGAGCCAAAGCGGTGGCGGCGATCGCCACCGCCGGACCCAGCCCCACCAACCCATGTGATGTCGCACCGTTGATGATCTGTGGCGACTCGACTCAATACAACCCGGCCGCCGGCATGTTCTGGGGCTTCCAGTTTGGTGATTTGCAGGTGTTGAAGTCAGCTGCCAACAATTCCTCCGCCATTGGCCCTGGCAACTTCCAATTGCTCGATTTCGGTTCGGGCGGCAGTTCGGTCAGAGAAGACCTGGCCGGTGGCGGTTCGGTTTGCCGCAATGTGGGGGAGACTGTCCAGACCTCGCCCGGCAACACGGTCGGCCCTGCGTCTCAAGGCTTGAATACGCGCTTCGGCATCTACAACGGCCCGGTCAGTGCCTCGAACTATCCGCCAGACATGGTGACGTCGTCGAGCAATCCCGCGATCACTTACAACGACTCGGTTACCCCGGCGCAGACGCTGTACCAGGGGCAACCCGTCATCTCGAGTGGTGGCAATCTCACTGCGGGCAGCAACGCGATACTGGACTACAACGACTGGAAGGCAAGTGTTGCCGCCTGTGTAGCGGGGTCCGGCAGTGGTTGTCAGGGCGGTGGGGTATTCGAGCGCCGGATGCTGAAAATCGTCGTTGGTGACTGCACCGGCAAACAGGGCGGTTCAACCACGATCCCTGTCCTGGGCTTTGGCTGCTATTTCGTGGTGCAGCCCATGGATGGCGGCGGCACGCAAGCGCAGATCTTCGGCCAGTTTGTGCGCGAGTGCGAAGGCGACAATGTAGCCGGTCCCTCGCCGTCGACCGATTCCGGCCCGCAGATCATCCAACTCTACAAAACCTATATCAACGGCAGCGGTACTCCGAGCACTGACTCGTAGGAGGTGTCATGAGACTTCACGGATATAAGCATCCGCAGCGCCAGCAAGGCCTGGCCATAGTCGAGTTCACCCTCGTCCTGCCGGTATTACTGTTGCTGATGCTGGCCTTCGGTGAGTTCGGCCGCATGCTCTACCAGTACAACGTATTGCTGCAGGCCAGTCGCGACGCCGACCGATTTGTCGCCAGTCAGGCCTGGAACTCAACGCTTGGCATGGTTGCCCTGAGCAGTACGCTGCAGACCCAGACAAAAAATGTAGCGGTGTATGGCGTACCCAGCCAGACAGGCACGCCTGTGGTGTCTGGGTTAACGGCCGCAAACGTAGTGGTTGCAGCAGTGGGTACTGACCATGTGCGGGTCACCATCACTTACACGTTCTGCCCGGTAATTGGCGCTGGCAACTGCACCGGATCGCTTCCCGGTTTTTTTGGTAATCAGATTGCACTGAGCATTCCGCTGGTCGCCACTACCGTAATGAGGGCGCTGTGATGAACAGAAAACACATGCGCGGCACCTATACCGTGGAGTTCGCCTTCATTGGTCTGCTGATGTTCATGCTGTTGTTCGGTGTAGTGGAAATAGGCCGTCTGTACTTTACAGTCAATGCGCTGGATGAAGCCGTGCGTCGTGGTACGCGTCTGGCAGCGGTGTGCAATATCAGCGATCCGGTGGTGTTGCGGCGGGCGATCTTCAACGCGGCGAGCGATGCAGGTAATAGCCAGATGATCGGCGATCTGGCCACCACCAACCTGACATTGACCTATCTGGACACAAACGGTGCCTTGGTGGCCAACCCCGCTGACACAGTCAGCGCCAACGGCTTTCGTGCCATCCGCTATGTCCGGTTGAGTCTGCAAAACTTCGTTTTCAATCTGTTCATTCCCGGGATCGGCGTGCCCATTACCCTGCCTGTATTCAGGGCAACCTTGCCACGCGAAAGCCTCGGGCGTCATTCCGATTCCGGGGAGATCACGCCATGCTGAACACCAAAGACACTCCACTCTCTGCCTCGACCGGCAAAGCCGGGCTACGGTTGCTGATCAGCAGCCGTGATGCCACGTCGTTGCGCGACCTGCAAAGCGTCTGCCAACGCATGCCCAGCCTTGAGGTCAGCACTCGCCTGGTGAGCAATGGGCATGTCGACCCGCTCTATGGCCTGGACCGGATGCCCGATCTGTTGCTGTTGCGCGTCAGCCACCTGTGGCGTGATGAATTGGCAGCCTTGTTACAGCGCCCGGCCCATGAGCGTCCACCGATGCTGGTGTGCGGATTGCTAAGCGAACAGGAAGGCATGCGCCTGGCGATGCAGGCCGGCGCCCGTGACGTGCTGCCCGAGCCAGTAGCCGAGACAGAACTGGTCGCCGCCTTGAATCGTCTGGTCATGGAGGTTCGCAACGGCAGTGGGACTGAAGGCAAATTGATCGCCGTGACCAGCTCCAAGGGCGGATCCGGCGGCACCATGCTGGCCTGCAACCTGGCTCAGCAGCTCAGCATGAAGGGTGGCAGTGCCCTGTTGCTGGATATGGACCTGCAATTTGGCAGCGTGACGCATTACCTGGATGTGGCGCAAACCCACAGCCATCTTGAGGTGTTGCATCAGATCGACGGCATGGACAGTGTCGCGCTACGGGGTTTTTGCAGCCACTTCAGCCCGACCTTGCATGTGCTGGGTGGCCGGGCCGGTGAGCTGTGTCTGCCGCAGGATGCCCAACCCGAGCAACTTGACACCTTGTTGCAGTTGGCCCGCGCCAGCTATGACTGGGTAGTGATCGATCTGCCACGGCAGATCGACCACCTCACCGGCTCCGTTCTGGAACAGGCGGACCGGGTGTATGTGGTGGTGCAGCAGAGCGTCAGCCATCTGCGCGATGCCAGCTCCCTGGTGCGGATTCTTCGCGAAGACCTGGGCGTGCGTGGGGATCAATTGCAGATAGTGGTCAACCGCTATGACAAGTCGGCAGCGGTCAGTCTCAAGGATATCGGCGAGGCGCTGCGCTGCACGAACCTATCGAAATTACCCAATGACTTCAACCTAGTCAGCCAGAGCCAGAACACTGGCGTGCCGTTGGGGCTGCATGCGCCAAAGGCAGCGATCACTGCTGCACTGCGCGACATGACCGAGAACCTGATCGGTCAACAGGCTGCCGAGAACAAAAGCTTACTCAAACGCGCCTTCAACCGTTTTTTCGGGGGATGACCCATGATCAGCGACTTTCGTAACCGCTTGCGCAAACAGTCCGGTAAAACCGCCTCATCGTCGGTGACCCCGTTGGACGGTGACCAGCCGGATCCGGCAGATGAATTGATGGCTTGGGAGCACGCAATCCCGGATGTCATGTACGAAACCAGAACACAGGTCACCCCGGTGGAAGCCGAGTGGCGAGAAAAGATCTACCAGCAGTTGCTCAAGGTCATGGACCTGTCCCTGCTGGACTCCCTTGAACAGGCTGAGGCCACGCGGCAGATTCGCGATATTTGCCAGCGCCTGCTCGATGAGTATTCGGCGCCGGTGAGTACTTCCAGCCGCCAGTTGATCATCAAGCAGATCACCGACGAGGTGCTCGGCCTTGGCCCCCTGGAACCGTTGCTGGCTGATCACAGCGTGTCCGACATCCTGGTCAACGGCTTTTCCTCGGTCTATGTCGAGCGCTTCGGCAAACTGCAACGCACCGATGTGCGCTTTCGCGATGATCAGCATTTGCTGAACATCATTGACCGTATCGTTTCCAGCCTGGGGCGGCGTATCGACGAGTCTTCGCCCTTGGTGGACGCCCGGCTCAAGGATGGTTCGCGGGTCAACGCGATTATCCCGCCACTGGCCATCGACGGCCCGAGCATGTCGATTCGGCGCTTTGCGGTGGACCTGCTCAATACCGACAGCCTGATCCAGGTAGGGACGTTGACCCCGGCCATTGCCCTGCTGCTCAAGGCGATTGTCCGTGGGCGCTTGAACGTGCTGATTTCCGGCGGTACCGGCAGCGGCAAGACCACCATGCTCAATGTCCTGTCCAGTTTCATTCCGCACAACGAGCGGATCGTTACCATCGAGGACTCGGCCGAACTGCAACTGCAGCAGCCCCATGTGGTGCGCCTGGAAACCCGGCCTTCGAATATCGAAGGGCGCGGCGAGGTGAGCCAGCGGGAGTTGGTGCGCAACAGCCTGCGGATGCGCCCGGACCGCATCGTGATCGGCGAAGTGCGCGGCGTCGAGGCGCTGGACATGCTGACCGCGATGAACACCGGCCACGACGGCTCGTTGACCACGATCCATGCCAACACCGCGCGCGATGCGTTGGGGCGGGTCGAGAACATGGTGTCGATGACCGGGGCAACCTTCCCGATCAAGGCCATGCGTCAACAGATTGCTTCGGCCATCGATGTGGTCATCCAGTTGGAACGCCAGGAGGACGGTAAACGTCGCTTGGTCAGCGTGCAGGAAATCAACGGCATGGAGGGCGAGATCATCACCATGACCGAAATCTTCTCCTTCGCGCGCCATGGCTTGGGCGAAAACGGCGAAGTGCTGGGTGATTACCGGCCCAGCGGCATGATCCCCGCCTTCCGCGATGTGCTTGCCAAGCGCGGCATCGAGTTGCCGCTTACGATGTTCAGGCCTGAATGGATGGAGGGGCGGCAGTCATGAACCAGGTTCCCGGTGAATTCATTCTGATGTTCCTTGGCATGGTGTTTATCGCCGTCTTCCTCCTGTCCCAGGGCGTGGCGGTGCCGGTATTCGGCGAGGCCGGCAAGATGCGCAAGCGCATCCGCAGCCGCTTGCATGTAATGGAGAAAGCCAACCATCTACCCAACATGCAAACGGTATTGAGGCAGAAATACCTGACGCGCTTGTCGCCACTGGAGGCCAGGCTTGAGCAGTTGCCCTTCATGGAAACATTGACGCAGATGATTGAGCAGTCCGGGCACGAGTACCGAGCCTATCGGGTATTGTTGCTCGGGCTGGTACTGGGGGGCTGGGTGGGTATCCTGGTCTGGATGGTTTCGTCAGTCTGGTGGATGGCGCTGGTGGCGGGTTTCGCGGTTTTCTGGTTACCCATGCTGAAAATATCTCGTGACCGTAGCAAGCGTTTCGCTGAGTTCGAGGAAGGCCTGCCGGATGCGCTGGATGCCATGTGCCGCGCTCTGCGCGCCGGGCACCCCTTCAACGAAACCTTGCGCCTGGTGGCCGAGGAGCACAAAGGGCCAGTGGCTCATGAGTTCGGCCTGACCTTTTCCGATATCAACTATGGCAACGATGTGCGCCGGGCCATGCTCGGCCTGCTGGAGAGGATGCCAAGCATGACGGTGATGATGTTGGTGACCTCGATCCTCATCCATCGCGAGACCGGCGGTAATCTCACCGAGGTGCTGGAACGTCTGAGTAGCCTGATTCGCGGGCGTTTCCGTTTCCAACGCAAGATTAAAACCTTGTCGGCCGAAGGACGTATATCGGCTTGGGTGCTGGTGGCCATTCCCTTCGTGCTCGCTGCGGCGATTCTGGTTACAACCCCCAGCTACTTGCCTGTGCTGATCAATGATCCTACAGGTCAAAAGCTGATCATCGGGGCTTTCGGCGCCATGTTGCTCGGGATTCTCTGGATCCGCAAAATCATCCGGATACAGGTTTGAGTGGAATTCGTTTCGTGGAGGTGCAGGTCATGGACTATTTGCTCGGGTTGTTCAGTCAGGTGGTGGGCAATACGCAGCTGGCGCGTATGTTGTTCGTCGGTGCCATCGGATTGAGTACGGTACTCGCGGCCGTTACCGTGATGTTGCTGGTATTGGGGCTACAGGATCCGGTACAGCGTCGTCTGGCACTTATCAAACGCGGTTATTCAGGGAATGTCGCCGGGCAGGACTCGCCAGGTAATCTGCAGTTATTACTGGAACGGGTCGGTCAACGCTTTGGCTCGACTGAGGCGGCTCGGGCATCTGCCACCCAAATCCTGTTGATGCACGCCGGTTTCCGCTCGCGCTCGGCGGTACAGATGTACTGGGCGGTGCGCTTGCTGCTACCACTGATTTCGGTTGGCCTTGCGCTGTTGTTGCTGCCGATGTTCTCCGGGCTTTCTCTGAACATGGGGTTGTTGCTGGTGTCAATGATTGCTGCTGCCGGGTGGTTGTTGCCCGCGATGTATGTCGATAAGCGCAAGAAGACCAGGCAGGGCAGCCTGCGTGCCGCCTTTCCAGATGCCTTGGACCTGATGGTGGTGTGCGTGGAGTCGGGTCTGGCATTGCCGCAGACCATCGAGCGGGTGGCAGAGGAAATGTCGGTCAGTCAGGTTGAACTGGCTGAAGAGCTGGCACTGGTCAACGCGCAAATCCGTGCCGGCATTCCCAGTACCGAAGCGCTCAAGCAACTGGCTGTGCGCACCGGGCTGGATGATGTGCAAGGGTTGGTCAGCCTGTTGGCGCAAAGTATCCGCTTCGGCACCAGCGTGGCCGATACCCTGCGTATCTATGCCGATGAATTTCGTGACCGGCGTACGCAAGCCGCCGAAGAGATGGGAGCGAAAGTCGGTACGAAGCTGGTATTTCCGTTGATTTTCTGCCTGTGGCCGAGCTTCTTCCTGGTAGCCATAGGTCCTCCCCTGATCGGGGTAATCAGAGCATTCGGATAAGGTCCAACGGCGGGAGGCTGTCGAGTGCGATGGCCTTGCCACCCGAGCCTGATCTGCACTTTTCTGACAAGGATCTACACATCTGTTTCAGGCTAATCCGGCCAGAGTCGACTATGTGTAGATACTTCTGACTTCCTGCACACGACGTCAAGCCCGGCTTTGCAGCCAGGCCACTCTGGACTACGTCAGAGGCTGATCACCCATCGATATGCCTCAGTTGCCGCCGCTGACGCTTAAATCTCCCGCTGCATCCTGGTCATAAAATTCCGGAATCGGAAAGTTGAAACTGTTCAGCCAGCGCTGCATGGCCAGGTCACGTTCGGTGGCCGAGGCGGTTTGCAGGTGCGGGGAGGCAACCACACCGCGAATCTGCAGCTGCAACCACTGCTCGGTGCCTTGTTGATACGGCGAGGAGGGCCCCGGCCCAATGGCCCAGGCACTGGTGGACAGGCAAGCCATGCACACGATCAACAGCCTTTTGGTATTCATCTCGACTCCTCGTACGTTCTACTTGTTCGCACTGGAAGAGGCATCGGCTACCTCAGTCTTGCGATTCCCCTCGGAGGCCACCACTTTTTTGGCGGAGGTCTTGAGTTTTTCCGCGCGGGTTTGAGCCTCTACGACTTGCTTGGGGCTCAAGTCGGCGCGGGTCACGAGTTCGGCTGCCGCCTTCCAGTTATCCTGATAGATCAGCAACGTCACCATATTGAGTGCCGCCAGTGTGTTTGCCTGCTTGAGCTCCATGGCGGTCATGAACTCAATGCGTGCTTCGGGGATCCGTCGTTGATTGAGGTAGACGACCCCCAGGTCATTTCGCATCCTGTCGTCGGTGGGGGCCATCCACACCGCACGCTCAAGGTGAGTGGTAGCGGTGGCGTTATCATTTCTGGCGGCGGCCAACTGGCCCAGGCCATGTTCCCCTTCAGCCGCCAGACAGGTGCCGAGCAAGCTTTGATACAACGGCTCCGCCTCCGAGTTACGCCCCATCAAGCGCAGCACCCGAGCCTTGCGCAGGCGAACCTGGACCACGCTATCGGGCAAACCTTCCAGATTCGCCAGGCTGGCATACAAGCGGCCTTCGCTGGCCATGTTGTCGGCAAGGTTCAGGGTCAGTTCCTGGTCTGAAGCGGGCTTGGCACAGCTACCCGGTCGCGAAGACAGGCCATTGCTGGCACAACCTGCGAGCATCAATGTCGCCGCTATTGCAATGACTGCTTTCATTGAATGTCCCCTGGCTACAACACGTTGAACGCCTGGCCAATGGCAGCACAGCTGGCCCGGCAAGCGTTCAAAGTCACCGTTACGAGTGAGGGCGAGGTCAGTGCGGTTCAGGCTTCGTTTCATTGCGAGAGCCCGCTGAGACTGTCGAAGTCGCCATTTTCCAGGAAAAACATGCGATAGAAGTTCGGGTCGTAATTGCGCAGCTGCTCGCCAGGCAATGACGGTAGTGGTGCATCGGCAGCCAATGGCTGGACCAGATGCGGGGTGACGATCATCAGCAGTTCGCGCTCTTCACGGTTGATGGTGTTGTCGCGGAAAAACGCGCCCAGAATCGGGATATCGCCCAACCCCGGAAACTTGTTCACCTGGGAGTCGTTGTGGGTGCTGATCAGGCCGCTGATGACGAAGCTTTCGCCGTCGGCCAGGGAGATGCTGGTATCGGTACGGCGCACGGTCAGGGCCGGGACTATCGTGCCGGCGATGCTTACGGCGTTGGTGAAGTCCAGTTCACTGACTTCCGGCGCCACCTTCAGTGCGATACGGTTTTTCCCGACGATGGTCGGCGTCAGGGTCAGGCGTATACCGAATTCCTTGTACTCGATGGACACGTTATCGCTGCCTGAACTGGGCACTGGAATCGGTACTTCACCGCCGGCCAGAAAGCTCGCACTCTGCCCGCTGAGCGCAACCAGGCTTGGTCGCGCCAGGGTGTAGGCGAAACCGCTGCCTTCCAGCGCGTTGATCGCCACCAAGGTACTGCCGGTAGCAAACGTGAGGTTGAACTGGTCGTTTCTCACCGGTATCGCCGGCGTGACTATGCCGCCGATGGTGGGCAAGGTTCTCGGCGAGCCGAACAGCCAGTTGCCCCGGACGCCGAAAATCGAGGCGGAGGCTTCCTTGAGCTTGGTCCGGCTGACTTCAACGAAGCGGACATCAGTCTGCACCTGGCTCGGCAGCAGCGGGTCGTCGGAAGGCACCGACGGCACGCTGGTCAGCGCCGACGTGGCCTTGCCCTTGACGAACACCATGCTTTGGCGCGGCGTTTTCGAACAGGCGGTCCAGACCATCAGGCTGGTGGTTCCCGGTGCAATGCCCGTGAGAATGAACGCGTTGTTGCCGCTGGGTTGCACGTCGGCAATTTTCGGGTCACCCACCGCCAGTTGCGTTACCGGAACGGGGCTGCGCAGTTCATTCTGCAGTCCCTGACCGACCTCGTACGTTGTCGGCCAATTGTCCAGCTGCGGGCAATTGGCTGGCGCGGCCTGAGCCGCATCCACGCTGAGGCCCATCCAGAACAGGCCATGGATAATTCGCTTGAAAGCGGGCTCGGTACGAAAGCTCATCAAGTACATCCTCGCTGGATAGGCCATCTTTAGGCTGACAGAGTTGTCTCGGATCACTTCATGGGGATCGGACTATCCCCCCCAATGCGCCAGACCACTCATCCATGGCCCAGGCGTTATTCCTTGCGTGCTACACACGAGCGGGCGCCATTCGCTGATCTGGCTGGATAGCGAGCGACCTTTGCTGAAACGGTTTTCAGTGATTCGGTAACCTGGACTGCGCGCCAGAGCGATACCCGCGCCTGGGGATGGCACTGTCTGCTGTCCTGGTTTCCCCTGAAACAAATCGGCAATACAGGAACAGAGCCGGAAAACGCTTGCCAGGATCATGGTGAGGTAACTCCTTTTGCCAATCCGCTATCTGATCACTGAAGCTAACGTGGAAACTCGAGCCGTTATGACTTCTTGTAGTTTGAAGGTAGTTCAATCAAACCAAAGTGCCATGAATTTAAACAAAACCCTTGATGCAAAGGCTGGATTCAGGCAGGCGGGTGAGGGGGGCGGGCAAGGTCGCAGCACGGTGCGGTTGCCTGAAACTGGCGGGTTACGCTCAAGGCAATAAAAAAGGCCCGCATACTCAAGCATGCGGGCCTTTGGCATCAATGATCTTCAATCAGTGCTTGCTGTCCTGGTTCGACAGCGCCAGCAGTTGCTTTTCCTGGTTCCAGTCGAAAGGTTCGTCGTTCTGTTCAGCTTCGAAGCGGCGTTCTTCCAGTGCCTGATACAGGTCGATTTCTTCATCGGACAAGTAGTGCAGGCAGTCACCAGCGAAATACCACAGTAGATCCCGTGGAATCAGGTGGGCGATTTGCGGATAACGGGAAATGACTTGAGTCAGGATGTCCTGGCCCAGGTATTGGCTTTCGATCGGCTCGATCGGCAGTGACGCCAGCAGTTCGTCGAAGCGCTCAAGGAACAAGGCATGGCTTTCTTCGGGAACCTGCTCGGCCTCACCTACGGCGACCAGGATGCTGCGCAGGTGGTCGAGTAAAACGAGATGATCGGCAACGATGTTGGACACGAGATAAGTCCTCAAGAGCAAAACGGGCGCGGGAGTATAAAGCGCCCGCGCCCGTTTTTACATGCTTGACGGGATCAGCGGACTTTTCCCTCGGCCAGTGCCAAGGCCTCTTGGTCAAAGTCATCGACATCGATCACCTTGCGCCGGGCCGCCTCGGCTTCACGCAGGGTTTGGGCCTCCACCGACTGCAATACACCCGCCTCGAGGGCGGCATCGATCACCGATTCGCCGGCCACCGCTTTGACCTGGCCACTCTTGAGTGCCACATGCAACTTCTTCTGCAACGGCTGTGCGGCGCTCAACAGATTGCAGGCGTGTTGCAATGCACCGACCGGATCGTCGCTCGCTTGCGGGCGGTAGCAACCCAGGAGCACTTCCTCCAGTGCCGGGTCGCCCTTGGCGCGGCCAATTACCCCGGCAACTTCGGCACCGAGTTTGTCCGATGGCCCTTTGTGTCGGCGACCGAACGGGAACACGATCACTCGCAACAGGCAGCCTGCGACTTTGTTCGGGAAGTTGCTCAGCAGTTCATCCATGGCCCGTTCCGCCTGGCCCAGGCTTTCTTCCATGGCCCAGCTCAGCAGTGGTGTCATGTACTGCGGTGAGTCGAGATCGTTGTAGCGCTTGAGTGCGGCGGACGCCAGGTAAAGGTTGCTCAGTACGTCGCCTAGCCGTGCGGACAGGCGTTCGCGACGTTTCAGTGCGCCGCCCAGCAACATCATGCTGAGGTCGGCGAGCAGGGCGAATGCAGCGGCCTGACGGTTGAGGGCACGGAAATAACCCTGGCTGAGCTTGTCGCCCGGGGTGTGTTCCAGGTGCCCGAAACCGAGATTGAGCACCAGTGTACTGGCGGCGTTGCCCACTGCAAAACCGATGTGCTTGAGCAGCAGGTCGTCGAATTCCTTGAGTGCCTGATCCTTGTCTTCGCGGCCGGCGAGGGCCATTTCCTTGAGCACGAAGGGATGGCAGCGAATCGCTCCCTGGCCGAAGATCATCAGGTTGCGCGAAAGAATGTTCGCACCTTCGACGGTGATGAAAATCGGCGCGCCGTTCCATTTGCGACCGAGGTAATTGTTCGGCCCCATGATGATCGCCTTGCCGCCGTGCACATCCATGGCATCGCTGATGCAGTCGCGGCCGCGCTCGGTCAGGTGATACTTGAGAATCGCCGACAGCACCGACGGTTTCTCGCCCAGATCGACCGCATTGGCGGTCAGCATGCGGGCGGCGTCCATCATCCAGGCATTGCCACCAATGCGGGCCATGGCTTCCTGGATGCCTTCGAACGAAGCAATCGGCACATTGAACTGCTCGCGAACCTGGGCGTATTGGCCCGTGACCAGACTGGTGAACTTGGCCATGCCGGAGCCCACCGCCGGCAGGGAAATCGAACGCCCGACCGACAGGCAGTTCATCAGCATCATCCAGCCTTTGCCGAGCATCTCCTGGCCGCCGATGAGGAACTCCAGGGGGACGAACACGTCCTTGCCCGAGTTCGGGCCGTTCATGAAAGCCGCGCCCAACGGCAGATGCCGACGGCCGATGTCGACACCGGCGGTGTCGGTCGGAATCAGCGCCAGGCTGATGCCCAGGTCTTCCTTGTCGCCCAGCAGGTGATCCGGATCGTAGGCCTTGAAGGCCAGGCCGAGGAGGGTGGCCACCGGGCCGAGGGTGATGTAGCGCTTCTCCCAATTCAGGCGCAGGCCGAGGACTTCCTGGCCTTCCCATTGACCTTTGCAGATCACCCCGGAGTCCGGCATGCCGCCGGCGTCGGAGCCGGCCAGCGGACCGGTCAGGGCAAAACACGGGATGTCGTCGCCGCGCGCCAGGCGGGGCAGGTAATGATTGCGTTGTTCGTCGGTGCCGTAATGCAGCAACAGTTCGGCCGGGCCGAGGGAGTTGGGGACCATCACGGTGGAGGCGAGGTCGCCGCTGTGGCTCGCCAGTTTCATCGCCACTTGCGAGTGGGCATAGGCGGAGAAGCCTTTGCCGCCAAACTCCTTGGGGATGATCAGGGCGAAAAAGCCGTTGTCCTTGATGAAGGTCCAGGCTTGCGGCGGCAGGTCCATGGTTTGACCGAGCTGCCATTCACTGACCATGGCGCAGAGTGTTTCGGTCGGCCCGTCGATGAAGGCCTGTTCCTCTTCATTCAATTGCGCCTTGGGATAGGACAGCAGTTTGTTCCAGTCCGGACGACCACTGAACAGTTCGCCGTCCCACCAGACCGTACCGGCGTCGATGGCATCGCGTTCGGTTTGCGACATCGGCGGCAGGGTTTTCTGGAACCAGTTGAACATCGGCGCGCTGAACAATTTGCGGCGCAGGTCGGGCAGCAACAGGGGGGCTGCGACGGCGGCGATCAACACCCAGAAAACCAACAGCAACCAGCCCGGCGCGCGGCTGAAAGCGCCCATGGCCACGACATAGACGGCCACGATGATTAGGGCGGGCATCGGGGCGATGCGGCGGTGAGCCAAATAGGCAATTGCGACCAGCAGAACCAGTATCCACAACAACAGCATATTCATTCCTCCGTGAAACCAGGGCGAACCAGCCCACAGAGCTTAGACGGCATCCGCGAAACAGGCTGGTTGGAGCGATGTGATTGGAATCGTGGGAAAAGCGTTCATCGAGCAAGCGGCAAAGCGCCCATGTTTGGCCGAAACGTCGTTATCTCTGTGCTGAAGCCCTCGTTAGACTCAAGGCTTCCCCAGGAGATTATTCTGATGCACGAGTATCTGAGTCCCGGCCGCTTCATCGATAGTGACCATCCGTCCGTCGTGGAGTTCGCCGAACAACACCGTGGCGTCAGTCGCGATCCGCTGGAGCAGGCGATCAGTCTCTATTACGCCGTGCGCGAAGCGGTGCGCTACAACCCGTACACGTTCAGTCGCGATCCGCAGACCTTGCGCGGCAGTTATGCGCTGGCGACCGGTGAGAGTTACTGCGTGCCCAAGGCCACGCTGCTGGCAGGTGCGGCGCGGCATTGCGGGATTCCCGCACGGATCGGCCTGGCGGATGTGCGCAATCATCTGTCGACGCCACGGCTGCTCGAATTGCTCAAGAGCGACATGTTCGCCATGCATGGCTACACCGAATTCTATTTGCAGGATCGCTGGGTCAAGGCGACACCAGCGTTCAACCGCAAACTCTGCGACCTGTTCAATGTGGCGCCGCTGGAATTCGACGGGGTCAACGACAGCGTTTTCCATCCCTTCAACCGCGATGGCGCGAAGCTGATGGAGTACCTCGTCGATCACGGCCAGTTCGCCGACGTACCTGAAACGTTCTTTTTCGAACACCTGGAAAAGTGCTATCCGCACCTGTTCGGTGAGCAACAGCAACCGCTGCTGGGCGACATGCAGAGCGATTTGAGTCGCGCCTGATCCGGCGTATGCTGCCTGCCCACTTACCGAAAAAGAGGCGGTCATGCTGAAGATCTGGGGTCGGAAAAACTCGTCGAATGTCAGAAAGCCATTGTGGGCCGCCGAAGAACTGGGACTGGCCTACGAGGCTATCGATGCCGGTGGCGCCTTTGGTGTCGTCGATACGCCCGAGTACCGCGCCATGAATCCCAATGGTCGCGTGCCTGTCATTGAAGACGGCGGTTTTGTGTTGTGGGAATCCAACGCCATCGTGCGTTACCTGATGGCCTTGCATGCTGACGACACGGCCTGGTACCCGAAAAATCCAAAGGCCCGCGCCACTGCCGACAAGTGGATGGACTGGACCACCTCGAGCTTTGCCGGCCCGTTCCGTACTGTGTTCTGGGGTGTGCTGCGTACCCCGGCAGACCAGCAGGACTGGCCCGCCATCAAGGCGGCGATCAAGGAATGCGACACGTTGCTGGCGATGGCCGATCAGGCGCTGGCCGCCACACCCTACCTGTCCGGAGACGAGATCGGCATGGGTGACATTCCCCTGGGCAGTTTCATTTATGCCTGGTTCGAAATGCCGATCGAGCGTGCACCGCAACCTCATCTGGAGGCCTGGTACGCGCGGTTGAAACAGCGTCCGGCGTATCAAAAGGCGGTCATGACCGCGTTGACTTAATACTCACTATCGACACGCTTGACTGTACTTGTGTGGCGGCGACAAGCACCATTGTGCCAGTTCGCTGCGGTTGTATTGTTCGCCGCCGCCCATACTTATTCCTTTCTTCCCTTCTTGGTGCGTAAATCAGATATGAGTTCCGCTCTGTCCATCCGGCAGCTAACCAAAACCTACGGCAACGGTTTCCAGGCCCTGAGTGGTATCGATCTGGATGTCGCCGAAGGTGACTTCTTCGCCTTGCTCGGCCCCAACGGCGCCGGCAAATCCACGACCATCGGCATTCTCTCGACCCTGGTGAACAAGACCAGCGGCACGGTGAATATCTTCGGTCACGACCTGGACAGGAATCCCGCGCAGCTCAAGCGCTCCATCGGCGTGGTGCCTCAGGAATTCAACTTCAACCAGTTCGAAAAGACCTTCGACATCGTCGTGACCCAGGCCGGCTACTACGGCATCCCGGCGAAAATCGCCAAGGAACGCGCCGAACAGTACCTGACCCAGCTCGGCCTGTGGGACAAGAAGGACGTGCCGTCACGCTCGCTGTCCGGCGGCATGAAGCGTCGCCTGATGATCGCCCGCGCGCTGGTTCATGAACCGCGCCTGCTGATCCTCGACGAACCGACCGCCGGGGTGGACATCGAACTGCGTCGTTCGATGTGGAGCTTCCTCACCGAGCTGAACCAGAAAGGCATCACCATCATCCTCACCACCCACTACCTGGAAGAGGCTGAACAGCTGTGCCGCAACATCGGCATCATCGACCACGGCACCATCGTCGAGAACACCAGCATGAAGCAGTTGCTCAGCCAATTGCATGTAGAAACCTTCCTGCTGGATATGAAGAACACGTTGCAAGTGGCGCCGCAGTTGCTCGGCTACCCGTCCCGGTTGATCGACAGCCACACCCTGGAAGTCCAGGTGGACAAGTCCATGGGCATCACCGCGCTGTTCACCCAGTTGGCGCAGCAGAACATCGAAGTACAGAGCCTGCGTAACAAAACCAATCGCCTCGAGGAGTTGTTCGTGTCCCTGGTGGAGAAAAATCTGTCGAAGGTGGCAGTATGAGTTCCGAGCTGCGCCCCAACCTCGTTGCCCTCAACACCATCGTTTACCGTGAAGTCCGGCGTTTCACCCGGATCTGGCCGCAGACCCTGCTGCCACCCGCGATCACCATGGTTTTGTACTTCGTGATCTTCGGTAATCTGATCGGTCGGCAGATCGGCGACATGGGTGGCTTCACCTATATGGAGTACATCGTGCCGGGACTGATCATGATGTCGGTGATCACCAACTCCTACGGCAACGTGGTGTCGAGTTTCTTCGGCAGCAAGTTCCAGCGGTCCATTGAAGAACTGATGGTCTCACCGCTGTCGCCGCACACGATTCTGATCGGCTACACCCTGGGCGGTGTGCTGCGCGGGTTGATGGTGGGGAT
The DNA here is from genome assembly GCF_949767825.1 of Pseudomonas sp. IT-P258. Taxonomy (NCBI): domain Bacteria; kingdom Pseudomonadati; phylum Pseudomonadota; class Gammaproteobacteria; order Pseudomonadales; family Pseudomonadaceae; genus Pseudomonas; species Pseudomonas sp. IT-P258. The sequence continues at coordinate 21,980 of NZ_CATKPU010000098.1, forward strand.
CATCGTGACTCTGCTGTCGCTATTTTTCACCCATTTGCAGGTGCATCACCTGGGCGTGACCATTCTGGTGGTAGTGCTGACCGCGACGATCTTCTCGCTGCTGGGCTTCATCAACGCCGTGTTTGCGCGCAACTTCGATGACATTTCTATCATTCCGACTTTCGTGCTGACGCCACTGACCTACCTGGGCGGGGTCTTCTACTCGATCACCTTGCTGCCGCCGTTCTGGCAGACCGTGTCCATGGCCAACCCGGTGCTGCACATGGTCAACGCGTTCCGTTACGGCATCCTTGGCGTTTCGGATATCCGCATCAGCGTGGCCATCGCCTTCATGCTGGTTGCGACCGTGGTGCTGTATCTCGGTAGTGCGCGGTTGCTGGTGAGTGGACGCGGGATGCGTACCTGACCCGCAGCAAACCCTTGTAGGAGCTGGCTTGCCAGCGATGGCGTCAGCCCAGCCACCGCAAAAAAACGGCCTCCCAAAGTGGAGGCCGTTTTGCATTCTCACATCCGGCTTTTCTTGCGCCGCTTCCACTGCCTGGCCACCCACCAGCGCCAATACATCATCACCAGGAAGTAGGCCAGTGCACCCAGTACCAGCCCCGTCACTACCGAGCCCAGCAGGAACGGTTGCCACAGGGTCGAGATTTCGCCCCTGATCCATTCCCAGGTCAGTGAGTCCGGCAACTGCCGGGCGGGAACGTCCATTAGCCAGGCGCCGGTCTGGTAGGTGCAGAAGAACACCGCGGGCATGGTGATCGGGTTGGTCAGCCAGACCAGACTCACGGCTATCGGCATGTTGCCGCGCACGATGATGGCGAGGATTGCCGCCAGCAGCATCTGCAGCGGGATCGGCAGGAACGCGGCGAACAGGCCCACCGCCATGGCGCGGGCAACGGAGTGGCGGTTGAGGTGCCACAGGTTCGGGTCATGCAGCAGCGTGCCGAGAAAGCGTAAGGATTTGTGTTCCCTGATACTCATCGGGTCTGGCATGTAACGTTTGAATAAACGCCGGGGCATAAGGCTTCTCGGTCGGTCAAGGCGGCAAGTATGTCTGGATTCCATGAACTACCCATTCAGACTTTGTGACAATTAATAACGGCGCTGGCGCGATGGGCGGGCTAAGCCTTGGAGGGGACTTTCAAGGACGGGCTTATGCGCACAGGGATGATGGCGCTGGCGCTGGGTCTGTTGACCTTGCGTTTTTTACCGGTATTACCGCCGGTCTGGTTGTGGCTGGCGATGCCGGTGGCGGGTCTGATGTTGCTGCCGTTCAGGACCTATCCGGTGGCGTTTTACCTGTTCGGCTTGAGTTGGGCCTGCGCGAATGCGCAGTGGGCGCTGGATGACCGGTTGCCGCCGGCGCTGGATGGAGAAACCCGCTGGGTCGAAGGCCGGGTCACGGGCTTGCCCCGGCATGACGACGGTGTCGTGCGATTCGAATTGACCGACATCCAGTCCCGACGGACCCGGCTGCCACGGCAAATGCGCCTGGCCTGGTATGGCGGACCGCCGGTGAGCGGTGGCGAGCGCTGGCGGCTGGCCGTCAAGTTGAAGCGCCCGGTCGGGCTCCTCAATCCGCAGGCCTTCGACTATCAGGCCTGGTTGTTGGCGCAACGCATCGGGGCCACCGGGACGATCAAGCAGGGCGAACGCCTTGCGCCAGCCCGATGGGCCTGGCGCGATGCCATCCGCCAGCGTTTGCTGGCGGTGGATGCCCAAGGGCGAAGCGGCGCGTTGACGGCATTGGTACTCGGGGACGGCGCCGGGCTGAGCCGCGAAGACTGGCAGGTATTGCAGGACACCGGCACGGTGCATCTGTTGGTGATTTCCGGGCAGCACATCGGATTGCTGGCGGGCGTGGTGTATCTGTTGATCGCCGGCCTGGCCCGCTTCGGGTTATGGCCGAACCGTCTGCCATGGTTGCCCTGGGCGTGTGGCCTGGCATTCGCCGCTGCGCTCGGTTACGGGATGCTGGCCGGTTTCGAGGTGCCGGTGCGGCGGGCCTGCCTGATGATTGCAATGGTGTTGTTGTGGCGTCTGCGGTTCCGTCATCTCGGTGCATGGTGGCCACTGTTGCTGGCACTCGACGGCATATTGCTGCTGGAACCGCTGTCGAGTCTCCAGCCTGGTTTCTGGCTGTCTTTCGCGGCCGTGGCAGTCTTGATATTGACCTTCGGCGGACGTTTGGGGCCTTGGCGCTGGTGGCAGACCTGGACCCGTGCCCAGTGGCTGATTGCAATCGGTCTGTGTCCGTTGTTACTGGCGCTGGGGTTGCCAATCAGTCTCAGCGGGCCGCTGGCCAATTTATTTGCGGTGCCCTGGATCAGTCTGGTGGTCCTGCCGCCGGCGTTGCTCGGGACACTGTTGCTGCCGGTGCCTTACGTGGGTGAGAAGTTGCTGTGGCTGGCCGGTGGCCTGATCGATGGCTGGTTCAGGGCGTTGGGGCTCGTCTCCGGCCAGGTTCCCGCGTGGGTGCCCGCGGCAGTCCCGCCATGGGCTTGGGTAATCGGTGCCATTGGCGCCTTTTTGCTATTGCTGCCGCGAGGCTTGCCGATGCGCCCGTTAGGTTGGCCCATGCTGTTGATGCTGGTTTTTTCGCCCAGGCCGATGTTGCAGGAGGGCATGGCCGAAGTCTGGCAACTGGATGTGGGGCAGGGCTTGTCAATCCTGGTGCGCACTCGGCATCACACGTTGCTGTACGACGCCGGCCCGCGTTTCGGTGAACTCGACCAAGGGGAGCGGGTGGTGCTGCCGGCATTGCGCAAACTGGGGGTGAAGGGGCTCGACATGATGCTGATCAGCCACGCCCATGCCGATCATGCCGGCGGTGCCCCGGCGATTGCCAGGGGCTTGCCGGTGAAACAGGTGGTCAGTGGTGAACCGTCAGACTTGCCTGCGCAATTGCAAGCGGGGAGCTGTGAGAGCGGTCGGCAATGGACCTGGGATGAAGTCGATTTCCAGCTCTGGCACTGGCCATTGGCCGGCGACAGCAACCAGAACTCCTGTGTCTTGTTGATCGAAGCCAATGGTGAACGGTTGCTGTTGAGTGGCGACATTGATGCCGCCGCCGAAAGAGCCCTGCTGGACAGCGCGTTGGCCCGGCCCACCGATTGGCTGCAGGCGCCACACCACGGCAGTCGCAGTTCGTCGTCCAATGTCCTGTTGGATGTCCTGCGACCCAAAGGGGGGCTGATCTCTCGCGGGCAAGGCAATTCGTTTGGCCATCCGCATCCTACGGTCATCGCGCGTTATCAAAAACGTGGAGTGGCGATCTACGACAGCGTCGAACAGGGTGCCATTCGTCTGCAACTGGGACGCTTCGAGTCGCCGTGGTCAATGCGCCAGGAACGGCGTTTCTGGCGCGATCCGCCGCCCTTGAATCCATAAACGAGCATTATAAAGGCACGACCGGATGCGACATCACGGTCTTCGGTGCTTGCACCCCCTATGTTAGAGTGGCGCACTTTTTCGAGGGGGCTGTCACTGTGTGGGAATTGGTCAAATCCGGCGGCTGGATGATGCTGCCGATCATTTTGAGTTCCATCGCGGCCATGGCGATCGTTGCCGAGCGTCTGTGGACCCTGCGGGCCAGCCGCGTGACCCCGGAGCACTTGCTCGGGCAGGTCTGGGTCTGGATCAAGGACAAGAAACTCAACAAAGACAGACTCAAGGAACTGCGCGCCAACTCGCCGCTGGGTGAGATCCTCGCCGCGGGCCTTGCCAACTCCAAGCATGGTCGCGAGATCATGAAAGAGTGCATCGAAGAGGCTGCTGCGCGGGTCATCCACGATCTGGAACGTTACATCAACGCCCTCGGCACTATTGCTGCCATGGCCCCGTTGCTGGGCTTGCTTGGTACCGTGCTGGGCATGATCGATATTTTCAGCGCGTTTACCGGCAGTGGCATGACCACCAACGCTTCGGTGCTGGCCGGTGGTATTTCCAAGGCCCTGATCACCACGGCCGCCGGTTTGATGGTCGGTATCCCGGCGGTATTCTTCCATCGATTCCTGCAACGCCGGATCGATGAGCTGGTGGTAGGGATGGAGCAGGAAGCGATCAAACTGGTCGAGGTAGTGCAGGGCGACCGCGACGTGGACCTGGCCGAGGGCAAAGCGTGAAATTCCGCCGCAAACCACGGGAAACGGTGGACATCAACCTCGCGTCGCTGATCGACGTGGTGTTCATCCTGCTGTTGTTTTTTGTCGTGACCACCACCTTCACCCGTGAAACCCAGCTACGCGTCGATCTGCCGGAAGCCGTCAGCGGCGCGCCGGCCGACGATCAGGACAAGTCATTGGACATCGCCATCAGCGCCGACGGCGTGTTCTCGGTGAACAACCGGATTTTGCCGAAAAGCGACCTGGCTTCGCTGATGGACGCGCTGCAAAAAGAAGCCAATGGCGACACCAGCCGACCGCTGTCCATCAGCGCTGACGGCAAGACTGCGCATCAGTCCGTGGTGACAGCCATGGATGCAGCCGGCAAGCTCGGCTTCAGTCATTTGCGCATGACCACCATCGAGGCGGCGCCCCCGGCGCCCTGATGGCCATGTCCGATCGATTGCTCGCCGCGTGGTACGCAGGTCATCCGGCCCTGAAACTGCTGCAGCCGCTGGAATGGTTGTACCGGCGCGTGGTCATGAACAAGCGCAAGCGCTTTCTGGCGGGTGAGGGCGAGATCTATCAGCCGCCGGTGCCGCTGATCGTGGTCGGCAACATCACCGTGGGTGGCACCGGCAAGACGCCGCTGATTCTGTGGATGATCGACCACTGCCAGCGCAGCGGCCTGCGGGTCGGCGTGGTCAGCCGGGGCTACGGCGCCAAACCGCCGCAATTGCCATGGCGGGTCGAGGCCGAGCACAGCGCCGACGTCGCCGGTGACGAGCCGTTGCTGATCGTCCAGCGCACAGGCGTGCCGCTGATGATCGACCCCAATCGCAGCAATGCCGTCAAAGCCTTGCTGGCCAGCGAACCGCTGGACCTGATCCTGTCCGACGACGGCATGCAGCACTACCGCCTGGCCCGTGACCTGGAACTGGTGCTGATCGATGCCGCCCGCGGCCTGGGCAACCGCCGTTGCCTGCCTGCCGGGCCATTGCGTGAGCCGGTCGAGCGTCTGCAAAGCGTCGACGCGGTGCTCTACAATGGTGCCGCATCTGACCGAGATGATGGATTTGCCTTCCAGTTGCAACCCACCGCGCTGGTCAACCTGCGCAGCGGCGAACGACGTCCCCTTGACTACTTCCCCAGCGGCCAGGCCCTGCACGCGGTGGCCGGCATCGGCAATCCGCAACGTTTCTTCAAGACCCTCGAAACGCTACACTGGCAGCCGGTTCCACATGCGTTTGCCGACCACGCCGAATACAGCGTGCAGGCGTTGAATTTCACGCCGTCATTGCCGTTGGTGATGACGGAAAAGGACGCGGTGAAATGCCGTGCCTTTGCCGCCGCCGACTGGTGGTACCTGGCGGTCGATGCCGTGCCGTCGCCGGCCTTCGTGGCCTGGTTCGACACACAGTTGATGCGCCTGCTGCCGGCTCGTTTGTTGCCTTAACTCCGTTTTTTCCAGGGAATGCTCATGGACACCAAATTGCTCGATATCCTCGCTTGCCCGGTCTGCAAAGGCCCGCTCAAGCTCAGCGCCGACAAGACCGAGCTGATCAGCAAGGGTGCAGGCCTGGCCTACCCGATTCGCGACGGCATCCCGGTGATGCTCGAATCCGAAGCGCGCACCCTGACCACCGACGAGCGCCTGGATAAATGACCACAGCCTTTACCGTCGTCATTCCATCGCGTTACGCCTCCACCCGCCTGCCGGGCAAGCCGCTGCTGCTGATCGCCGGCAAGCCGATGATCCAGCACGTCTGGGAACAGGCGAGTAAAAGCAGCGCCGGGCGTGTGGTGGTGGCCACCGACGACGCGCGCATCGTCGAGGCCTGCAAAGGCTTTGGTGCCGAAGTGGTACTGACCCGTGAAGACCACAACTCCGGCACTGATCGCCTGGCCGAAGTCGCGATGAAGCTGGGCCTGGCGCCCGACGCCATCGTGGTCAACGTCCAGGGCGACGAGCCGCTGATCCCGCCGAGCGTGATCGATCAGGTCGCCGCCAATCTGGCGGCCCACGCCGAAGCGCGCATGGCCACCCTGGCCGAGCCGATCGAAGACGCGGACACCCTGTTCAATCCCAACGTGGTCAAGGTCGTCAGCGACCTCAATGGCCTGGCGCTGACGTTCAGTCGTTCCACTTTGCCTTGGGCGCGGGATGCATTCGCCGTGAACCCTGAGCAGTTGCCCGAAGGTGTGCCGTATCGCCGTCATATCGGTATCTATGCCTACCGCGCCGGTTTCCTCCAGGATTTCGTCAACTGGGGCCCATGCTGGCTGGAAAACACCGAGTGCCTGGAACAGCTGCGTGCCTTGTGGCACGGCGTGCGGATCCACGTGGCCGACGCACTGATCGCACCGCCGGCCGGCGTCGATACCGTTGAAGACCTTGAGCGCGTTCGTCGCCTGCTGGAGGCGTGATGCGGGTTCTGTTTGTCTGCCTGGGCAACATCTGCCGTTCCCCCACGGCCGAAGGCGTGCTGCGGCATAAACTGCGCGAGGCCGGCCTGGCCGATCAAGTTGAAGTGGCCTCCGCCGGCACCGGTGACTGGCATGTCGGCAAGGCGCCGGACAAGCGCAGTCAGGCAGCGGCGAAGCTGCGCGGTTATGACTTGTCCGCCCAGCGCGCCCGGCAAGTCAGCCGTGCCGATTTCGCCACCTATGACCTGATCCTGGCGATGGACAATAGCAACCTGCGCAACCTCAAGGCCTTGCAGCCGGCCAAGGGCAAGGCCGAACTCGACCTGTTCCTGCGTCGCTACCAGTCGCCGGTCGATGAAGTGCCGGATCCGTACTATGACGGCGACCAGGGCTTCGAGCAGGTGCTGGACCTGATCGAACGCGCCAGTGATTTGCTGGTGATCGAATTGAAGGGACGGTTATGAGTTTGCAGGTTCAATCGCAGGTTTCGCTCAAGCCGTTCAACAGCTTTGGCGTGGATGTCCAGGCCCGGTTCTTTGCCGAGGCCCATAGCGACGCCGATGTGCGCGAAGCCTTGGCCTACGGGCTGGAGCGCAAGGTCCCGGTGCTGGTGATCGGCGGCGGCAGCAACCTGCTGCTGACGGCGGATATCGATTCACTGGTGCTGCGCATGGCCACCCGCGGGAGTCGCGTGCTGAGCGATGAGGGCGGTAAAGTGGTGGTCGAGGCCGAGGCGGGCGAGCCCTGGCATCCTTTTGTGCAACACACACTGTCCATGGGTTTGTCCGGTCTGGAAAACCTCAGCCTGATTCCCGGCACTGTCGGTGCGGCACCAATGCAGAACATTGGCGCTTATGGGGTCGAGATCAAGGACGTCTTCGCCGGCCTCACTGCCCTTGATCGGCTGAGCGGCGAACTGCGCGACTTCAGCCTGGCGGAGTGCAATTTCGCTTACCGCGACAGCCTGTTCAAACAGGAGCCGGGACGCTGGTTGATCCTGCGCGTACGTTTCGCCCTCGACCGCGCCGCGCATCTGCACCTGGAGTACGGCCCGGTGCGTCAGCGCCTGACCGAACAGGGCATCGAGCATCCGACCGCCAGCGATGTCAGCCAGGCCATTTGCAGCATCCGTAACGAAAAACTTCCGGACCCGGCCGTACTCGGCAATGCCGGCAGCTTCTTCAAGAACCCTTTGGTGTCGGCGGCGCTGGCTGCACGACTCAAGGGCGAATACCCCGACCTGGTGGCCTATGCGCAACCCGACGGGCAGATGAAGCTGGCCGCCGGTTGGCTGATCGAGCGGGCAGGGTGGAAGGGGTTCCGTGAGGCTGATGCTGGCGTGCATAAATTGCAGGCGCTGGTGCTGGTCAATTATGGCGGCGCGACGGGCCTGCAACTGCTGAACCTGGCGCAGCGCATCCAGAAAGACATTTCCGAGCGTTTCCATGTCGATCTGGAAATGGAGCCAAACCGCTATTGAGAACGCCCCCTAAGCTTCCAGGACAGATCAAAAAGCCCTGCACAATGTTTATTGTGCAGGGCTTTTTTGTTAATGCTCGGTTAACTTAGTCAGCTAACGATGCACACTCTTGCTCCACCAAAGGCCCGGTGCAGACCGTTTTCGTCTGTACAAGAGAGCCCATTAGCCTGAGTCGATCTGCGTGCGACCCACCGAGATCCAGCGGCAGATTGCTCGACCCCATCACTCAAGATCTATGCGGGCGTGCCCATGATTACCCTGAAACTCAATGGTCAAGACCATCAACTCGACGTCACCGAGGACATGCCGTTGCTCTGGGCGATCCGCGACGTGGCCGGTTACAACGGCACCAAATTCGGTTGCGGCATGGGCCTGTGCGGCGCCTGCACCATTCATATCGAAGGGGCTCCGGCACGCAGTTGCATCACCCCCATCGGTTCAGTCGCCGGGCAGAATGTCAGCACCATCGACAACCTGCACGCCGACCCGATCGGCAAAGTCGTGCAGCAAGCCTGGCTCGACACGGCAGTGGCCCAATGTGGCTTCTGCCAGGGCGGGCAAATCATGTCGGCGACAGCGCTGCTCAAGACCCATCCGAACCCGAGCGACGAGCAGATCGAGGAAGCCATGGTCGGCAACATCTGCCGCTGCGGCACCTACAATCGCATCAAGACCGCGATCCGCCAGGCCTCCACTCACCTGAAGGAGGCCAAGGCATGAGCCGGTTACCGAATGATTTCGCCCTGAGCAACCTTAGTCGCCGTGGTTTTCTGAAAGGCGTGGGCGCCACCAGCGCGCTGGTTTTGGCGGCGAGCTGGGGCTGGCAAGACGCTTTTGCCGAGGACAAAGAGAAAAAGTTCGGTGCCGACGGCATGCCTCACGGTTGGGTCGACGATCCGAAAGTCTATGTGAGCATCGCCGCCGATGGCACGGTGACCGTGATCTGCAATCGCTCGGAGATGGGCCAGGGCGTGCGCACCAGCCTGACCATGGTGGTGGCCGATGAACTGGAGGCCGATTGGGCAAGGGTCAAAGTACAGCAGGCCCCCGGCGATGAAGTACGTTTCGGCAACCAGGACACCGACGGCTCGCGCAGCATGCGTCACTGGTACGAGCCGATGCGTCGCTGCGGTGCTGCTGCGCGGGCCATGCTGGAACAGGCTGCCGCCGACCAGTGGAAAGTGTCCGTCGGCGAGTGCCATGCGCAACTTCATAAAGTCATCCATAAACCGTCGGGTCGTGAGCTGGGCTATGGAGCCCTGGCCGCCGCTGCTGGCGCTTTGGCCGTGCCGGCGCGCGACAGCCTGAGACTCAAGCAACCTTCGGAATTTCGATATATCGGCAAGGAAGGCACCAAGGCCATCGACGGTGAAGACATCGTCAACGGTCGTGCGGTGTACGGCGCCGACGTGCATGTCGACGGCATGCTGTACGCGACCATTGCGCGGCCGACGGTGTATGGCGGCAAGGTCAAAAGCTTCGATGGCAGCGCGGCGATGAAAGTCCCCGGCGTGGTCAAGGTGCTGCAGATCGAAAGCCGTCCGTTGCCTTCGGAGTTCCAACCCTTGGGCGGCATTGCCGTGGTGGCGAGCAATACCTGGGCGGCGATCAAGGGCCGCGAGGCACTGAAAATCGAGTGGGACGACGGCCCCAACGCCAGCTACGACTCGATTGCTTACCGCAAGGAGCTCGAAGCTGCCTCGCTCAAGCCGGGCAAGGTGGTGCGTAATGCCGGCAACATCGAAGAGGCCATGGCCAGCGCCGATAGCACCCTGGAAGCCTCCTACTACTTGCCGCATCTGTCACAGTCGCCGATGGAGCCGATGGTCGCCATTGCGCGGTTCAAGGACGGTGCGTGCGAAGCCTGGGGGCCGAGCCAGGCGCCGCAGGTCACCCGGGAGCGGATCGGCGAGCGCCTGGGCCTGTCGTTCGACAAAGTCACGTTCAACGTGACCCTGCTCGGGGGCGGATTCGGGCGCAAGTCCAAGCCTGACTTCATCATCGAAGCCGCCATCCTCGCCAAGGAGTTCCCCGGCAAAGCGGTGCGGGTGCAATGGACTCGTGAAGACGACATCCACTGTTCCTACTTCCACACCGTGTCGGCCGAATATCTCAAGGCCAGCCTGAACAAGGATGGCCTGCCGTCCGGCTGGTTGCACCGTACCGTGGCGCCGAGCATCACTGCGTTGTTTGCGCCGGGCATGAACCATGAGGCGGCGTTCGAGTTGGGCATGGGGTTCACCAACATGGCGTATGCGATTCCCAACATTCGCCTGGAGAACCCCGAGGCAACGGTGCATACCCGGGTGGGTTGGTATCGCTCGGTGTCGAACATTCCCCATGGCTTCGCGATCCAGAGTTTTATCGATGAACTGGCGCACAAGGCCGGGCAGGATCCGCTGAAGTACCAGATCAGATTGCTCGGCCCGGACCGTCAGATCGATCCGCGCACCTTGAGTGAAGAGTGGAACTACGGCGAGTCCCCCGAGCGTTATCCGATCGACACCGCGCGCCTGCGCACGGTATTGGAGACCGCCGCCAAAGCCGCCGGTTGGGGGCGTGAGTTGCCCAAGGGGCGCGGCCTTGGCCTGGCGGTGCATTACAGCTTCGTGACCTATGTGGCGGCGGTGATCGAAGTCGAAGTCAAAGACGACGGCACCTTGGTCGTGCACAAGGCGGATATTGCGGTGGATTGCGGTCCGCAGATCAACCCCGAACGGATTCGCTCGCAGTTCGAGGGCGCCTGCGTCATGGGTCTGGGTAATGCCGTGCTGGGAGAGATCAGCTTCAAGGACGGCAAGGTCCAGCAGGATAACTTCCATATGTACGAAGTGGCGCGCATGTCCCTGGCGCCGAAGGAAGTGGCGGTGCATCTGGTGACGCCGCCGGGCAACGTGCCGTTGGGCGGTGTGGGTGAACCGGGTGTGCCACCGATTGCGCCGGCCCTGTGCAATGCGATCTTTGCTGCCACTGGCAAACGCATTCGCAATCTGCCGGTTCGTTATCAGCTGTCGGGTTGGCAGAAGGCCGACGCCTGATGGACAGCGCCGATCTGAACGTCCTGCGCAGCGTGTTGCAATGGCATCGCGCCGGTCAGCGGGTGGTGCTGTACAGCGTGGTCGAAACCTGGGGCACAGCGCCCCGGGCACCCGGCGCCATGCTGGCCTTGCGCGAAGACGGCATGGTGATTGGTTCGGTCTCGGGTGGGTGTGTCGAAGATGACTTGATTGCCCGGCTGCACGACGGGCGCCTCGGGCTTGACGGGCCGCCGGTGCAATTGATCACCTACGGCGTGACCCGCGAGGAAGCCGCACGTTTCGGCTTGCCCTGCGGTGGCACCTTGCGCTTGACCGAGGAGCGTATCGACGATGGGGATTGGGTCGAACAATTACTTGCTCGATGCGAGGCCCATGAAATCGTTGCCCGTGAACTGAATCTGACCACCGGCAAAGTGATTTTGCAGCCGGCCGGTAAAGCTGACGTGTTGATGTTCGACGGGCAGACGTTGCGAGCGATCTATGGTCCGCGCTGGCGCTTGCTGCTGATCGGCGCGGGGCAGCTGTCGCGCTATGTGGCGGAAATGGCCCGGCTGCTGGATTTCGAGGTGCTGATTTGCGATCCGCGTAGCGAGTTCGTCTACGGCTGGGAGGAGCAGCACGGACGATTCGTTTCGGGCATGCCGGATGAGGCGGTATTGAACATCCAGACCGATGAGCGCACGGCCATCGTGGCCTTGACCCATGATCCGCGTCTGGACGACATGGCGCTGCTCACAGCCCTGGATTCCAGGGCTTTCTACGTCGGGGCGCTGGGATCGCGGGTCAACAGCCAGAAGCGCCGGGAAAACCTGGCTCAACTGGGGTTGTCGCAATCGGCGATTGACCGCTTGCATGGTCCGATCGGTTTGCACATCGGCAGTCATAATCCGGCGGAAATTGCCTTGTCGCTCATGGCGGAAATCGTGGCGGTCAAAAACGGCATCGAACTGAAGCAGAAGAAAACCCTGCGGGAGGATGTATGAGCAAGTCCATTGGCGTCATCGTGTTGGCGGCGGGGCAGGGCAGTCGATTTCGCCAGGTGGCGGGTGCCGAAAAGGATAAATTGGTGGCCGATTGCACCGGGCGTGACGGCGTGGTGCGGTCCGTCATCGAGCACACGTTGGTCAACCTGCCGGCGGTGCTGGACAAGCGCGTGCTGGTGACCACTGCTGACCGCCCGCAAGTGATTCGCATGGCCCAGGCCTATGGCTGCGAGATTGTACTGATCGAATCGACGGGAATGGGCGACAGCATTGCCGCGGGAGTCGCTGCCTGCAAGCAGCTCGATGGCTGGTTGATGGTGCTGGGAGATATGCCGTTCATTCTGCCATCCAGTATCGAGCAGGTGGTGACAGGTATTGGCGATGACTGTATCAGTGTGCCCGTGCAGGACGGCGAATACGGGCATCCGGTCGGCTTCGGACGGGACTTCGCGGCGGGGTTGATGGCGCTATCGGGGGATCGCGGCGCCAAGCCGTTGTTCGCCCAGGGGCGGGTGGTTGAGGTTGCGGTGAATGATCCCGGGGTTTTGTGGGATGTGGATGTGCCGCAGAAATTGGTTTTTGAGTGAAGTCATAAAGATCGCAGCCTTCGGCAGCTCCTACGTCGTTCATCTGTAGGAGCTGCCGAAGGCTGCGATCTTTTGATCTTTACTGAAATAAAAAGCCCCGCCTGGATCACCAGGCGGGGCTTTTCATTGGCCGATGGAATCAGACGAGAGGTTTAGGCTCGTGTTCTTTTTCCTCGGCTTGCTCGTGTTGCTCTACCGCTTCCTGAACGGAGCGCGGTGCTTCGTGGATCACCGACTCAACCGGCTCGGCAGTCACTTCGGCGGCCGGTGCAGGTTCGGCAGCGACAGCCGCTTCAGCAGGAGCCGCAGCGGCAGCCAGTTCAGCTTCCTTCTGCAGACGCTCGGCTTCACGCTTGCGACGACGCACTTCACGCGGGTCGTTAGGCGCACGGCCACTTGGCGTCAGGGAGCTGGCAGGCGCGGCTTCGACTACCGGAGCGGGTGCTTCGGCAACGACCGGCGCTTCAACGACTGGCGCTTCAATCACCGGCGCTGGAGCCGGTTCCGCGGCGGCAACCACCGGCTCGGAAACCATGGCTTCAGCCACTTGGGTCTCAGCGGCTGGTGCAGCGGCTTCAGCGACGGCTGGCTCGGCAACCCAGTTGAATGCGGTTTGCTCTTCGCGAACTTCACGCACGGTTTCAGTCACGGTTTCAACAACCGCGTCTGCAACCTGGGCAGGAGCTTCTACCACTGGCGCTGGCTCGGCAGCCGCTTCAACAGCTGGCTGAGCTTCCGGCGCTGGCGCTACTTCGATTTCCGGCGAGGCGGTGACTTCGACCGGAGTGGTCGCTTCAACGACTGGCGCTTCAACCGGAGCTGCTTCGAGCGTCGCGGCAGTGGCGCGTTCGGCTTGCACATTGGCTTCAGCTTCGGCTGGAGCGCTGATCACGCTGCTGGCAACGGCTGCGGTGACAGCCAGGCCGGCGGCCAGGTCAGCAGTGCTTGGCGCTTCAGCGTTTTCGCCGGATTCGGACTCTTCCGAACCTTCGATCACGTTGCCGTTGGCGTCACGCTGACGCTCGCGACGGTTGCTGCGACGACGCTGGCCACGGGAGCGGCGGCGTGGACGATCGCCCTCGGCGCCTTCCTGACCGTCTTCCGGCAGTTGCTCTTCGTTGGTGACCAGTTCTTCTTCAGTTGTGGCTGCGGCAGCTTGTTCGGCACGTGGCTGGCGTTCTTCACGCGGTGGGCGTGGAGCGCGTTCTTCACGTGGCTGGCGAGCTGGACGCTCTTCAGCGGTAGCAGCCGTAGCAGCTGTAGCGGCGGCCGGAGCAGCCGGAGTGGCATCCAGGGGCTCACGCAGTTCACGAACGCGTTCTTCACGCTCGCCACGCGGCTTGCGATCTTCACGCGGAGCGCGCGGTGCACGTTCTTCACGAGGCGCGCGTGGTGCGCGTTCTTCGCGGGCTACTGCTGGCGTTTCTTCGCGGGTCTCGCGAGGTTCACGCACTTCACGTGGCTGACGTTCTTCACGCGGCTCACGTGGTGCGCGCTCTTCACGCGGTGCACGTTCTTCACGAGGCTTGCGCTCTTCATCGCGGCGACCGTTACGGTTGCGGCTCTGCTGGCGACCGTTGCGGCGCTCTTCGTTGCGGGCTGGACGCTCGGTGGTCGCAGGCTTTTCAACCACGGCCGGAGCAACAGGCTCTTCCTTGGTGGCGAACAGGCTCACCAGCGACTTCACCAGGCCTTTGAACAGGCTTGGCTCAGGCACTGCAACCGGAGCAGGGGCTGGAGCGGCCACTTCGGTCGGAACCGGAGCGTTGGCGCGGGCCGGGGCCGTCTTGACCGCGGCTTCCTGGCGAACCAGGGTGCGGGTCGCAGCGGCTGGCTGGACTTCTTCGACTTCGGCAGCGGCAGCGGCGATTTCGTAGCTGGACTGGTTGGTCGCGGCTTCCGGGCTGTCATCACGCAGGCGCTGCACTTCGAAATGCGGCGTTTCGAGGTGATCGTTCGGCAGGATGACGATACGGGCACGGGTGCGCAGTTCGATCTTGGTGATCGAGTTGCGTTTTTCGTTGAGCAGGAACGCGGCCACCGGGATCGGCACTTGTGCACGAACTTCGGCGGTACGGTCTTTCAGGGCTTCTTCTTCGATCAGGCGCAGGATCGCCAGGGACAGCGATTCAACGTCACGGATGATGCCGGTGCCGTTGCAGCGCGGGCAGACGATGCCGCTGCTTTCGCCCAGGGACGGACGCAGGCGCTGACGGGACATTTCCAGCAGGCCGAAGCGCGAGATGCGACCGACTTGCACGCGAGCGCGGTCGGCTTCCAGGCATTCGCGGACTTTCTCTTCCACGGCGCGCTGGTTCTTGGCAGGGGTCATGTCGATGAAGTCGATGACGATCAGGCCACCGATGTCGCGCAGGCGCAACTGACGGGCGATTTCCTCGGCCGCTTCAAGGTTGGTTTGCAGTGCGGTTTCTTCGATGTCGCTGCCTTTGGTGGCGCGCGCCGAGTTGATGTCGATGGACACCAGGGCTTCGGTCGGATCGATAACGATGGAACCGCCGGAAGGCAGTTCGACAACGCGCTGGAAAGCGGTTTCGATCTGGCTTTCGATCTGGAAACGGTTGAACAGCGGAACGCTGTCTTCGTACAGCTTGATCTTGCTGGCGTACTGCGGCATCACCTGGCGGATGAAGGTCAGGGCTTCGTCCTGGGCTTCAACGCTGTCGATCAGCACTTCGCCGATGTCCTGGCGCAGGTAGTCGCGGATCGCGCGGATGATCACGTTGCTTTCCTGGTAGATCAGGAACGGCGCGGCGCGGTCCAGCGAAGCTTCCTTGATGGCGGTCCAGAGTTGCAGCAGGTAGTCGAGGTCCCACTGCATTTCTTCGCTGCTGCGGCCCAGGCCGGCAGTGCGCACGATCAGGCCCATGTCGGCCGGGGCAACCAGGCCGTTCAGGGCTTCACGCAGTTCGTTGCGCTCTTCGCCTTCGATGCGACGGGAGATACCGCCGGCACGCGGGTTGTTCGGCATCAGCACCAGGTAACGACCGGCCAGGCTGATGAAGGTGGTCAGGGCGGCGCCCTTGTTGCCACGCTCTTCTTTTTCGACCTGAACGATGACTTCCTGGCCTTCGCTCAGGACGTCCTTGATGTTGACGCGACCTTCAGGGGCTTTCTTGAAGTATTCGCGGGAGATTTCTTTGAGGGGCAGGAAGCCGTGGCGCTCAGAGCCGAAATCGACAAAGGCAGCCTCGAGGCTTGGTTCGATGCGAGTAATCCGGCCTTTATAGATGTTGGCCTTCTTCTGCTCGCGTGCACCGGATTCGATGTCCAGGTCGTAGAGGCGCTGGCCATCTACCAGTGCAACACGCAACTCTTCGGGTTGAGTTGCGTTAATCAGCATTCTTTTCATGTAGTACCGTCGGTTTCCGGGCTGCCGGAAACGGCGTTCGGCACACACGACTTCTCACGGTCGGTGTCAGGTGCGTCGGGAGTGGTTGGCCATTTCCCGTGTCCAGCGAAGTCCGGCCAATGTGGGCCTTCATCGCGACGTACGCGTCCTGCTTGCTGTGGCTACTTAAGCACTCAGTCAGGAGGAGGAATCAACCAGCGGCTGTGGACGAGATGAAGCGTCTTGAGAAAGCCTGTTGCTACACAGTCCGGCGGTTGTGCATCTCCACCCTACACGTATCCCTGATAATTCGGGTGCTGCCGCGCGCAGAATCCGCAGCGGGTTGGCATTTACCGTGAGCTCCGAAAGGGGAGGTCACGCATCATGGCTAATTTAGGCGTTGTTTCCGATGCCTTCGCTCGGGGTCATTCGCAGCTGACTGCACTTTGTGAACTGGCCGTGAATATGGCTCGCAAAACGAGTGGAAAACTCTGCTTTGTGGCGTGATTCAGGCCTCATGTCACCTGCGCTCGTTACACCTGCAAACTCCACCGTTACGTAGCGAAAGCCCCGTAGGACGGCCTCGCGTCCTGGTGAATTGCGTTGGTCAGGGCCGGTTTTTGACCGTTGGTCCGCTGTCCAGGCCGCTTTTGGCGGCGTTCGCGACTATAGCAGCAATGATTAAGTGCTTCAATTCCATAAAAAATTGTTATCATCCGCGCCATGACGACGACTACCCCCCCGACTCCAGGCGTACAACTGCTTGAGGTCTCGCCGGAATATGCCGGCCAGCGCATTGATAATTTCCTTCTCGCCCGACTCAAAGGCGTGCCCAAGACCTTGATTTACCGCATTTTGCGCAAGGGCGAAGTGCGCGTGAACAAGGGTCGGATCAAGCCCGAGTACAAGCTGCAGGCGGGCGATATCGTGCGCGTGCCGCCGGTTCGCGTGCCCGAGCGCGACGAGCCGGTACCGCTGGCACAAGGCCTGCTGCAGCGGCTCGAAGCCTCGATTGTCTTCGAAGACAAGGCGCTGATCGTGATCAACAAGCCTTGCGGCATCGCCGTTCACGGCGGCAGCGGCTTGAATTACGGTGTCATCGAAGCCTTTCGTCAGTTGCGTCCCGATTGCAAGGAGCTCGAACTGGTTCATCGTCTTGACCGCGACACCTCCGGCTTGCTGATGATCGCCAAGAAACGCAGCATGCTGCGTCACCTGCACACAGCCTTGCGCGGTGATGGCGTTGATAAGCGCTATATGGCGCTGGTTCGCGGTAACTGGGCGTCCTCGATCAAGCAAGTCCGAGCGGCGCTCGGCAAGAGCAATCTGCGCTCCGGTGAGCGTATGGTCGAGGTCGACGAGGAGGAGGGCAAGGAGTCTGTGACCGTGTTCAAGGTCCTGCGTCGCTTTGGCGACTTTGCCACCCTGGTTGAAGCCAGGCCGATCACCGGCCGCACTCACCAGATCCGTGTCCACACGTTGCACGCCGGGCACTGCATTGCCGGCGACACCAAGTATGGCGATGACGATTTCAGTAAGGAAATCCGTGATCTGGGCGGCAAGCGCCTGTTCCTGCACGCCTACATGCTGACCGTGCCGCTCCCCGATGGCGGTGAACTGAAGCTGCAAGCGCCGGTTGACGATATGTGGGCCAAAACCGTGGAGCGATTGAGTGCGCCCATCTGATTACAAGCTGCTGATCTTTGATTGGGACGGCACCCTGGCCGACTCCATTGGCCGAATTGTCGAGGCGATGCACGTTGCCTCCCGGCGTTCCGGTTTTGAGCTGCGCGATGATCTGGCCGTCAAGGGGATCATCGGCCTGGGCTTGCCGGAAGCGATCCGCACCCTGTACCCCGAAATCGACGATGCCGGGCTGATCGCGTTCCGCGAGCACTATGCCGAGCATTACATTGCGTCGGAGGCTGTGCCTTCGCCGCTGTTCGAGGGTGTGGTCGAATCGCTCGAGGAGTTTCGTGCCGAGGGCTATCATCTGGCCGTGGCGACCGGCAAGGCCCGTCGCGGGCTGGATCGGGTGTTGAAGTCCCATGGTTGGGAGAATTACTTCGATATCACTCGCGCCGCCGACGAGACCGCCAGCAAGCCCCATCCGCTGATGCTCGAGCAGATCCTCGCCCATTGCGAGGTTCGCCCGGAGCAGGCGTTGATGGTCGGTGATTCGTCCTTCGATTTGCAGATGGCACGCAACGCCGGCATGGGTTCGGTGGCCGTCAGTTATGGTGCTCAATCGATCGATGCGTTGAAGTTGTATGAGCCGCGACTGGCCATCGACCGTTTTTCAGAATTGCATGCCTGGCTGAGTCAGCGGGCTTAACCGGTTGTTTTTGGGGTGGATGGCATGGCCGACGAATGGAAGGCGCCCGCCAAGGCGAGCGCAGAGAGCGGTGACGACAAGAGCTGGAAGCTGCTGGAAAAAACGCTGCTGGCTGGCGTGCAGGAGCAGCGCCGGTCCCGTCGCTGGGGGATATTCTTCAAATTACTGACTTTTGTGTATCTGTTCGGCGCAATTGCCCTGTTTTCGCCACTGATGGATATGGAGAAGGCCGCTACCCTCAGTGCCAATTACACGGCGCTGATCGATGTGACGGGCATGATTGCCGACAAGGAATCGGCCAGCGCAGACAATATCGTTGGCAGCCTGCGCGCGGCTTTCGAGGACAAGAAAGTCAAGGGCGTCATCCTGCGCATCAACAGCCCGGGCGGCAGTCCGGTGCAGTCGGGTTATGTCTATGACGAGATCCGTCGTCTGCGTGGCCTGCACCCGGATATCAAGCTCTATGCGGTCATTTCCGATCTGGGGGCTTCCGGCGCTTACTACATCGCCAGCGCGGCAGATCAGATCTACGCCGACAAGGCGAGCC
The DNA here is from genome assembly GCF_949767825.1 of Pseudomonas sp. IT-P258. Taxonomy (NCBI): domain Bacteria; kingdom Pseudomonadati; phylum Pseudomonadota; class Gammaproteobacteria; order Pseudomonadales; family Pseudomonadaceae; genus Pseudomonas; species Pseudomonas sp. IT-P258. The sequence goes on from NZ_CATKPU010000098.1 coordinate 40,829, forward strand.
TGGTCGGCTCCATCGGTGTGACGGCAGCCGGTTATGGTTTTGTCGGCACCATGGAGAAGCTGGGCGTCGAGCGGCGCACCTACACCTCTGGCGAGCACAAGTCGTTCCTCGATCCGTTCCAGCCGCAGAAGCCGGAAGAAACCGTTTTCTGGCAGGGCGTGCTCGATACGACCCACAAGCAGTTCATCAGCAGCGTCAAGCAGGGGCGTGGCGATCGCCTGAAGGACAAGGAGCATCCGGAGCTGTTCTCCGGCCTGGTCTGGTCCGGTGAGCAAGCGCTGCCGCTGGGGTTGATCGATGGGTTGGGCAATGCCAGTTCGGTTGCACGGGATGTGATCGGCGAGAAAGAGCTGGTGGACTTCACCGTTCAGGAGTCGCCATTCGATCGCTTCTCGAAAAAACTCGGTGCCAGCGTGGCTGAGCATTTGGCGATGTGGATGGGCTTTAACGGTCCGTCGTTGCGCTGATCCGGCCTTGGGTCAAAAGATCGCAGCCCGCGGCAGCTCCTACGCTAATTCGTGTGGGGGCTGCCGCAAGCTGCGATCTTTTGCTTTCAGGGGATTTGCACGCCTTCGGCCAGCAACATGTCGATCAGGCGAATCAGTGGCAGGCCGATCAGGCTGGTGGCGTCAGGGCCCTCGGTGCTGCGAAACAGGCTGACCCCCAGGCCTTCGGCCTTGAAGCTGCCTGCGCAGTCGTAGGGTTGCTCTGCGTGCAGGTAGCGTTCGATGCGGGTTGCGTCGAGTGTGCGCATGTGTACGGTGAACGGCACGCAATCGACCTGGCAGTACCCGGTCTGGCTGTTGAGCAGGGCCAGGCCGGTCAGGAACGTCACGCTGGCACCGCTGGCGGCCAGCAGTTGTTCGCTGGCCTTTTCGAAGGTGTGGGGCTTGCCGATAATCCGCTCACCCAGCACAGCGACCTGGTCGGAGCCGATTATCAGATGAGCGGTATGGCTGTCGGCCAGGGCGCGCGCTTTCTCTTCGGCGAGGCGCTTGACCAGCTCGATGGCGGACTCGCCCGGGCGATGGCTTTCATCGATATCCGGCGAGCTGCAAGTGAAAGGCAGCTGCAGGCGGGTCAGCAATTCCCGGCGATAGGCCGAGCTGGAAGCGAGTAATAAAGGCAGCATGCGCAACTCCATAAGGCGTGTGCGAATTCTAGCGAGGCTTCCAAGTGACGGACAGGGCTGAATTTCCTTTGACATGGGCGGGGGCATCCCTATAATGCTGCGCCTATGTTGAATGACCCGATTCCACCTCACGTTGACCCGCGCAAATTGGCTGATCGTGGCACCACCCTTCAAGGTGAAATGCTGCTGGCCGATTTGGAGAGACTCTGCGACCCGCTTTCCGACAATGTCGGTACGGTGCAGGCTAAATTCGTTTTTGAACGAGATGAACGTAAATCTGTGGTCATCCACAGCTTTATCGACACTGAGGTCAAAATGGTTTGCCAGCGTTGTCTTGAGCTGGTCACCCTGCCGATCCACAGCGAATGCAGTTACGCTGTGGTGAAGGAGGGTGCGAATACCCAGTCGTTGCCGAAAGGTTATGACGTGCTGGAACTGGGCGAAGATCCTTTGGATCTGCAGTCACTGATCGAGGAGGAGCTTCTGCTCGCCTTGCCCATTGTGCCTGCTCATCATCCGGAAGAATGCCAGCAGCCGGCGGGTCTCGATGAGCCCGAACCGAGCGAGGACGAGGTAACGCGGTCCAACCCGTTCAGTGTATTGGCGCAGTTAAAGCGTGACCCAAACGTTTAGGAGTTAATCAATTATGGCTGTTCAGCAGAACAAAAAATCCCGCTCTGCCCGTGACATGCGCCGTTCGCACGACGCTCTCGAGGCTAGCACCCTGTCTGTAGAAAAAACCACCGGTGAAGTTCACCTGCGTCACCACGTATCGCCAGAAGGCGTATACCGTGGCCGTAAAGTGATCGACAAGGGCGCTGACGAGTAATCACTTGTCCGCTCAAGTCATCGCGATTGACGCAATGGGCGGGGACTTCGGTCCCCGCAGCATTGTCCAGGCCAGCCTTGCTTGCCTGTCTGCTACGCCCTCGCTGCACCTGACCCTCGTCGGTCAACCCTCCCTTCTTGAAGAATTGATCGCTGGCCATCCGGCTGTGGATCGCGCGCGCCTGTCGATTGCCCCGGCGAGCGAAGTCATCACAATGGACGAGAAGCCGGCCCAGGCCCTGCGTGGCAAACCCGACTCGTCGATGCGCGTGGCGCTTGAGTTGTTGCGTGACGGCAAGGTCCAGGCCTGTGTCAGTGCCGGCAATACCGGTGCGCTGATGGCGTTGTCGCGGTTCGTGCTCAAGACCCTGCCGGGCATTGACCGCCCGGCTATGGTGGCGGCGATTCCGACACAAAAGGGTTACTGCCAATTGCTCGACCTGGGCGCCAACGTCGATTGCAGTGCCGAGCATCTGCTGCAGTTTGCGGTCATGGGCTCGGTTGCGGCTGAGACCCTGGGTATCGCGCGTCCTCGGGTGGCGTTGCTGAACATCGGCACCGAAGACATCAAGGGCAATCAACAGGTCAAGTTGGCAGCGACTTTGTTGCAAGGCGCCCGTGGCATCAATTACATCGGCTTTATCGAGGGCGACGGTTTGTACCGTGGCGAAGCGGATGTGGTGGTGTGTGACGGTTTTGTCGGCAACATCCTGCTCAAGTCCAGCGAAGGTCTGGCGACCATGATTGCCGGGCGCATCGAGGCGTTGTTCAGGAAGAACGTGGCCTCTCGCGTGATTGGCGCACTGGCGCTGCCCTTGATGAAGCGCCTGCAGGCCGATCTGGCGCCTGCCCGACACAACGGCGCGAGCTTTCTCGGCTTGCAGGGTATTGTGGTGAAAAGCCACGGTTCTGCAGGGGTCCAGGGGTTTCAGAGTGCCATTGAGCGCGCCTTGATCGAGATTCAGGAGAATCTTCCCGAGCGCCTGCACGGTCGTCTGGAGGATTTGTTGCTTTAGGCGTTTTCGTCGGACAATGCTTAAATGTGACCGCTTGGTTCGATGGGCCATCCAACTGTCAGTTTCTTGCGTCCCCGAAGTGGGGCGCCAACTCTCCGACGACAAGATCATTAGGGGCTTGTTACATGTCTGCTTCCCTCGCATTCGTCTTTCCAGGACAGGGTTCGCAGTCCCTCGGCATGCTGGCCGAGCTGGGCGCGCAACATCCGGTTGTCCTTGAAACATTCAAAGAAGCTTCCGATGCACTGGGTTACGACCTGTGGGCACTGACCCAGCAAGGGCCGGAAGAGCAACTCAATCAAACCGATAAAACCCAGCCGGCCATTCTGACCGCCTCTATCGCCTTGTGGCGTCTGTGGCTGGCTGAAGGTGGCGCACGCCCGGCCTACGTTGCCGGGCACAGCCTGGGTGAATACAGCGCGCTGGTCGCGGCAGGCAGCCTGAGCCTGGGCGATGCGGTGAAACTCGTCGAGCGTCGTGGCCAGTTGATGCAGGAAGCCGTTCCGGCCGGGCAGGGCGGCATGGCCGCTATCCTGGGCCTGGACGATGCCGACGTACTGGCAGCCTGTGCCGAAGCGGCGCAAGGCGAAGTGGTCAGCGCGGTCAATTTCAACTCGCCGGGCCAGGTGGTCATCGCCGGTGCCAAGGCTGCCGTCGAGCGCGCCATCGAAGGCTGCAAGGCGCGTGGTGCCAAGCGCGCCATGCCGCTGCCGGTCAGTGTGCCGTCGCACTGCGAGCTGATGCGTCCGGCTGCCGAACGTTTCGCCGAATCGATCGCTGCGATCGACTGGCAGGCGCCGCAGATTCCCGTGGTACAGAACGTCAGTGCCCAGGTGCCGGCCGATCTGGAAACCCTCAAGCGCGATCTGCTCGAACAACTGTACAAGCCAGTACGCTGGGTTGAATCGGTCCAGGCGCTGGCCGCCAAAGGCGCGACCAACCTGGTCGAGTGTGGCCCGGGCAAAGTGCTCGCCGGTCTGAACAAACGTTGCGCCGAAGGCGTGTCGACATCCAACCTCAATACCCCAGACGCTTTCGCTGCCGCCCGTGCAGCGTTGGCCTGAATCAGGAGAAGCTTGCATGAGTCTGCAAGGTAAAGTTGCACTGGTCACCGGTGCAAGCCGTGGCATAGGCCAGGCCATCGCCCTGGAGCTGGGGCGTCAGGGCGCTATCGTTGTGGGTACCGCGACCTCCGCGTCGGGTGCTGAGCGCATCGCCGCGACCCTGAAGGAAAACGGTATCCAGGGCACAGGCCTGGAACTCAATGTCACCAGCGACGAGTCCGTGGCAAGTGTTCTGGCGAGCATTCAGGAGCAGTTCGGTGCGCCGGCAATTCTGGTCAATAATGCCGGTATCACCCGCGATAACCTGATGATGCGCATGAAAGACGACGAGTGGCACGACGTTGTCGATACCAATCTGAACAGTCTGTTCCGCCTGTCCAAGGGCGTTTTGCGCGGCATGACCAAAGCTCGTTGGGGCCGAATTATCAGTATTGGCTCGGTTGTGGGTGCCATGGGCAACGCAGGCCAAGTAAACTACGCTGCCGCCAAGGCCGGCCTGGAAGGTTTCAGCCGTGCTCTGGCGCGTGAAGTCGGTTCGCGTTCGATTACGGTAAACTCGGTGGCCCCTGGGTTCATCGATACCGATATGACCCGTGAACTGCCCGAGGCACAGCGTGAAGCCTTGCAGACGCAGATTCCGCTGGGTCGTCTGGGGCAGGCTCAAGAGATCGCGTCCGTGGTCGCTTTTCTTGCGTCGGACGGTGCGGCTTACGTTACCGGAGCTACAATCCCGGTGAACGGCGGGATGTACATGTAATTCAAATGTGACGGATTGCTTCAAAAAAATGTCATACGAGCTGTCTAAAATCCGTTATAAAGCTGCAATCTATTTATAGGCAGAGGGTCACCGGGTACGAGGAGTGAAGCTTTCAGTTGAAAAGCTGAAAAGTCTTTCTATACACTTACCCACTGGCCAGCTGCCTGAATTTGTCCATTAGGAGTGAAAACAAGGTATGAGCACCATCGAAGAGCGCGTCAAGAAAATCGTTGCTGAGCAACTGGGCGTTAAAGAAGAAGAAGTGGTCAACACTGCTTCCTTCGTTGAAGACCTGGGTGCCGACTCCCTTGACACCGTTGAGCTGGTGATGGCTCTGGAAGAGGAATTCGAGACCGAAATCCCTGACGAAGAAGCCGAGAAGATCACTACTGTACAAGCTGCAATCGACTACGTTACTAGCCACCAGGCGTAATAGTTTGTAATCGTTGCTCGCTGTCATGGAAAAACCGCACTGCCATCAAGGCGTGCGGTTTTTTCTTTAGGCCTGATGCAAAGTCGTCATTTGAAAAAAGGAGAGTGCTGTGTCGCGTAGACGCGTCGTAGTCACCGGTATGGGTATGTTGTCGCCACTGGGCACGGATGTGCCGAGCAGCTGGCAGGGCATTCTGGCTGGCCGTAGTGGCATTGGTCTGATCGAACACGCCGACCTTTCTGCCTATTCCACCCGTTTTGGCGGCTCGGTAAAGGACTTCAATGTCGAGGAATACCTCTCGGTCAAGGAAGCCCGCAAGCTCGACCTGTTCATTCAGTACGGTCTGGCCGCAGGTTTTCAGGCGGTACGCAATTCCGGTCTGGAAGTCACCGACGCCAACCGTGAGCGTATCGGCGTGGCCATGGGCTCGGGTATTGGCGGTCTGACCAATATCGAAGAAACCGCCCGCACGCTGCACGAGACCGGCCCGCGACGGATCTCTCCGTTCTTCGTGCCAGGCTCGATCATCAATATGATTTCCGGTTTCCTGTCCATCCACCTCGGTGCACAGGGACCCAACTACGCCATCGCCACGGCCTGTACCACCGGTACCCACTGCATTGGCATGGCGGCCCGCAACATCATGTACGACGAAGCCGACGTGATGATTGCCGGCGGCGCCGAGATGGCGGCCTGCGGTCTGGGCATGGGCGGCTTCGGTGCCTCCCGCGCGCTGTCGACCCGCAACGATGAGCCGACCCGCGCCAGCCGTCCATGGGACAAGGGCCGCGATGGCTTTGTATTGTCCAATGGTGCCGGCGCGCTGGTATTGGAAGAACTCGAGCACGCCAAGGCCCGCGGCGCGACCATCTATGCCGAGCTGATCGGCTTCGGCACCAGTGGCGACGCTTACCACATGACCTCGCCGCCAGCTGATGGCGCGGGTGCTGCGCGCTGCATCACCAACGCACTGCGCGATGCCAAAATCAATGGCGATCAAGTGCAGTACATCAACGCCCACGGCACCTCGACTCCGGCAGGCGACCTGGCCGAAGTCAATGCGATCAAGTCGGTGTTCGGCGAGCACGCCTACAAGCTGGCCGTCAGTTCCACCAAGTCCATGACCGGCCACCTGCTGGGTGCGGCGGGCGCGGTCGAGGCGATCTTCAGCGTGCTGGCGATCAACGGCCAGGTGGCGCCGCCGACCATTAACCTCGATGAGCCGGATGAAGGCTGCGACCTCGATTTCGTGCCGCACACGGCGCGCAACATGGATATCGATGTGGTCGTTTCCAACTCCTTCGGTTTTGGTGGCACCAACGGCTCGCTGGTGTTCCGCCGGTTCGCAGGCTGATGGACAGCTGGGTCGACGGTCAGCCGGCTGACGCTTTGTCGCTGAAGGATCGCGGCCTGGCTTATGGCGATGGTCTGTTCGAGACCATCGCCGTGCGCAGTGGTCGGCCCGTGTTGCTGGACCGGCATCTGTCGCGTCTGGCGGATGGCTGCTCACGCCTGGCGATAACCGCCGAGCATGAGCTGATCCGCAGCGAACTGTTGGCCTACGCCGCGGCACTGGGTGATGGGGTGCTCAAGCTCATTCTCACCCGTGGCGACGGACTGCGCGGTTACGCCCCGGATCCTTCGGCCCAGGCCCGACGCATTCTGCAAGGCAATCCACCGGCGGCTTACCCTGGGGTCCACGGTGAGCAGGGTGTTCGTCTGTTTCCCTGCGTCACGCGATTGTCCAGGCAGCCATTACTGGCCGGCCTCAAGCACCTGAATCGTCTTGAGCAAGTCCTCGCCCGTGCCGAATGGCAGGACAGCGAGCATGCCGAAGGCTTGATGCTCGATCAGGCCGGGCGCGTGATTGAAGGCGTGTTCAGCAACTTGTTCCTGGTGCGTGATGGCGTGCTCATCACTGCCGACCTCAAGCGCTGCGGCGTGGCAGGCGTGATGCGTGCCGAAATATTGTTTCAGGCCAAGTCGCTGGGAATCCCCACGCAAATCACCGATATCCCCCTCGAGCAGCTGCAATGGGCTGACGAAGTCTTTGTCTGCAACAGCGTGTATGGTATCTGGCCGGTGCGCGCCTATGCTGCTCTTCACTGGCCGGTTGGGCCGCTCACCCGTAAACTCCAAACCATTGCCCGTGTGCTACTGGATGCTTGATACGTGAGACGTAAACTCTTGCTGCTGCTGGAAACCGGAGTGGTTCTGGCGGGGCTGCTGATGGGTGCTTCTGCCTGGAAGATTCATTCGGCGCTGGTACAGCCGCTGAACATTGCCCAGGAACAATTGCTGGATGTGCCCAAGGGCACCACGCCGACCCGCACCTTCTACCGACTCGAAGCCAATGGCGTCATCAAGGACGCATTCTGGCTGCGGGTGTATTGGCGCTTCAACCTGGCCAAACAACCTCTGCACAGCGGGGAATACCGCATTCAACCTGGCATGACCGTCGAAGGCCTGATCGATCTGTGGAAACGCGGGGAAATGGTTCAATACAGCCTGACCCTGGTCGAAGGCTGGAATTTCCGTCAGGTCCGCGCAGCGCTGGCCAAGGAAGAAAAACTTGATCATAGCCTCGACGGTTTGAGCGATAGCCAGGTCATGGACAAGCTCGGCCACACCGGGATTTTTCCGGAAGGGCGCTTCTTCCCTGACACTTATCGTTACGTAAGGGGCATGTCCGATGTCGAGGTGCTGAAAACCGCTTACGACCGCCTCGATGAAGTGCTCGCCAAGGAGTGGGAGAAGCGCGCTGCAGATACGCCGTACACCGAACCCTACCAGGCGCTGATCATGGCTTCGCTGGTGGAAAAGGAAACCGGTGTGCCACAGGAACGCGGACAGATTGCCGGCGTGTTTGTGCGCCGCATGGCGATAGGCATGCTGCTGCAGACCGATCCGACAGTGATCTACGGCCTCGGCGACCGCTACAGCGGCAAGCTGACCCGGGCTCACCTCAAGGAATCGACGCCCTATAACACCTACATGAATGCGGGCCTGCCGCCGACCCCGATTTCCATGGTCGGTCGCGAAGCCATCCATGCGGCACTCAATCCGGTGGAGGGCAACAGCCTTTACTTCGTGGCGCGTGGTGATGGCACTCACGTGTTCTCCGACGACCTGGATGCCCACAACAATGCCGTGAAGGAGTTCCAGATCAAGCGTCGCGCCGATTACCGCTCCAGCCCGGCACCCACTGCCACGCCAGAGACATCGCCGACCGATACTGAACAAAACGGTACGCAGGAGGCCAAGGCTTCGCAGGAACAAACACCGATTCCGGCCGCTTCACCGAATACGGCTCCCGAGGCGCTGCCGCAAGTGCCGGCGCAAGAACCTGCGCCAGCCCCCGAAACGCCCGAACTCGATGCCAACGCACCGAAAAGCTCGCAATGACTCTGACTAAGGACTGCCTGTGACCGGCTTGTTTATTACTCTGGAAGGCCCCGAAGGCGCCGGCAAGAGCACCAATCGCGAATACCTGGCCGAGCGCCTGCGCGCCGCCGGCATCGAGGTGGTGCTGACCCGCGAGCCGGGTGGTACGCCGTTGGCCGAGCGCATCCGTGACGTGCTGCTGGCTCCGGTCGATGAAGTCATGAACCCGGACACCGAGCTGCTGCTGGTGTTCGCCGCGCGTGCCCAGCACCTGGCCGAGGTGATTCGCCCGGCGCTGGCTCGCGGTGCCGTGGTCTTGTGTGATCGTTTCACCGATTCGACATACGCCTACCAGGGTGGCGGTCGGGGCTTGTCGCTGGAACGCATCGCGACCCTGGAAGCCTTCGTCCAGGGCGATCTGCGCCCGGACCTGACACTGATTTTCGATCTGCCTGTCGAGGTCGGCCTGGCCCGCGCCAGCGCTCGTGGTCGTCTGGATCGCTTCGAGCTTGAAGGCCGGACCTTTTTCGATGCCGTGCGCAGTGCCTTTCTCGAGCGCGCCAAGGCGGATCCGGCGCGTTATGTGCTGGTCGATGCTGCCCAGCCGTTGGCAAAGGTCCAGCAATCGCTGGATGCCTTGCTGCCGCGCCTGCTGGAGTTGAACCGTGGCTGAGGCCTACCCGTGGCAGGAAGCCCTCTGGCAGCAACTGGCCGGTCGCGCCCAGCATGCGCACGCCTACCTGCTGCATGGCCCGGCCGGGATCGGCAAGCGGGCACTGGCCGAGCGCTTGATGGCCAGCTTGCTGTGCCAGCGCCCGAACGCGCTGGAGGCCTGTGGCGAATGCAAATCATGCCTGTTGCTCAAGGCTGGCAGCCACCCGGATAATTACATCCTGGAGCCCGAAGAAGCCGACAAGGCGATCAAGGTCGACCAGGTTCGCGACCTGGTCGGTTTCGTGGTGCAGACCGCGCAGTTGGGCGGGCGCAAGGTGGTGCTGATCGAGCCGGTCGAGTCGATGAACATCAACGCCGCCAACGCCTTGCTCAAAAGCCTTGAAGAACCGTCCGGCGATACCGTCCTGTTGCTGGTCAGCCATCAGCCGAGCCGCTTGTTGCCAACCATCAAGAGTCGCTGCGTGCAGCAGGCCTGTCCGCTACCGGGCGAGGCCATGAGTTTGAAATGGCTGGCCCAGGCGCTGCCGGAGTGTTCCGAAGACGAGCGCGTCGAACTGCTCACGCTGGCCGCCGGTTCGCCGCTGGCGGCGGTCAACCTCCAGGGGCAGGGCGTGCGTGAACAGCGCGCGCACGTGGTGGAAGGGGTGAAAAAACTCCTCAAGCAACAGCAGTCGCCGACGCAACTGGCCGAAGAATGGAAAAACATTCCGATGTTGCGCCTGTTCGACTGGTTCTGCGATTGGTCGAGCCTGATCCTGCGCTATCAGTTGACCCAGGACGAAGCTGGCCTCGGCCTTGCCGACATGCGCAAGGTCGTGCAATACCTGGCGCAGAAAAGCGCCCAGGGCAAAGTCCTCGATATCCAGGACTGGATCCTCGCCCAGCGACAGAAAGTCCTGAGCAAGGCCAACCTCAATCCGGCCTTGCTGCTGGAGGCATTGCTGGTGCAATGGGCGTCGTTGCCTGCCCAGCGATGACCGTCTGCGCCTAAACTCTGAGTATCGGTACATCCGACCGTCCCACCCATTCGATACAAGTTGCAGCCCCTTATGCTCGTAGATTCCCATTGTCACCTTGATCGCCTCGACCTGACCGCCCACGACGGCTCCCTGGATGCTGCCCTTGATGCAGCCCGGCAGCGCGGGGTAGGGCACTTTCTGTGTATCGGTGTCAGCGCGGACAACGCGGCCGACGTCAAGGCCCTGGCCGAACGTTATAACGACGTCGACTGCTCGGTGGGCGTACACCCTCTGGATGTGCAGCCGGGTGCCGCGCCGGCGCTGGACTGGCTGTTGCGGGAGCTCAATCACCCGCGGGTGGTGGCGATTGGCGAAACCGGCCTGGACTATCACTACGAACCGGAAGCAGCAGAGTTGCAGCAGGAGTCCTTCCGACTGCATCTGCAAGCGGCGCAACAGACCGGCAAACCGGTGATCATCCACACCCGTGGCGCCCGCTCCGATACCCTGGACTTGCTGCGTGAAGCAGCGCTGCCCCAGGCGGGCGTATTGCATTGCTTTACCGAAGACTGGGAGATGGCGAAAGCCGCGCTGGACATGGGCTATTACATTTCCCTGTCCGGGATTGTCACTTTTCGCAATGCCGATGCGTTGCGCGATGTGGCCAGCAAGGTGCCGGCCGACCGATTGCTGGTGGAAACCGACTCGCCGTACCTGGCGCCGATTCCCTATCGCGGCAAGCCAAACCTGCCGCAGTACGTGCGTGAAGTTGCGGAATTTCTGGCAATGTTGCGTGGTGAGCCCTACGAGCGGTTTGCCGAGCAAACCACGGCGAATTTCAAGCGACTGTTCCCGCTGGCACACGTAAAAGGTTAAATCGCAGGCAAAAAAAACCCGGGTTCTGGGGGGTGAATCCGGGTTAAGACCATTAGGAGTAAAACAATGGCACGCGGTCCGTTGGTACCAATATCGGCGTGACACTTGGGGGAGATGCCCCGCCGACAGTTCAAGTATTGATCAGGATTGCGCCTCGTCCAGTTTAGCGGCACGGGTTTTTAAACAAATTTGGAATACGTGCGCTTCGGAAGAGTTCTCATCACCTTGTAAACGTACGCGGAATGACCAGAAAGCGCAGATATGGTCGGATGATCCGTGCATTTTTGCGCAAGTTAGGCATAATACGCGGCTTCGAATTTTGACCCCGACAGACCTTTTCTTATGCATAAAGAACCTCGTAAGGTCCGTGAATTCCGTCGCCGCGAGCAGGAAATTCTCGATACCGCGCTCAAGCTGTTCCTCGAACAAGGTGAAGACAGTGTCACCGTCGAGATGATTGCTGATGCCGTCGGTATCGGTAAAGGCACGATCTACAAGCACTTCAAATCCAAGGCGGAAATCTATCTGCGCCTGATGCTCGACTACGAGCGCGATTTGAACGCTCTGCTGCATTCGGCCGATGTCGACAAGGACAAGGAAGCCCTGTCCCGGGCCTACTTCGAATTCCGCATGCGCGATCCACAACGCTATCGCCTGTTCGACCGCCTCGAAGAGAAAGTGGTCAAGGGCAACCAGGTGCCGGAGATGATCGAGGAGTTGCACAAGATCCGTGCCTCGAACTTCGAACGCCTGACCCTGCTGATCAAGGGGCGGATCAGCGAAGGCAAGCTGGAAGACGTGCCGCCTTACTTCCACTACTGCGCGTCCTGGGCGCTGGTGCACGGTGCCGTCGCGCTGTATCACTCGCCGTTCTGGAGCAATGTGCTGGAAGATCAGGAAGGTTTCTTCCAGTTCCTGATGGACATCGGCGTGCGCATGGGCAACAAGCGCAAGCGTGACACCGACACTTCCGGCAGCTGAGCCATTCAGTTGCCTTATTGCGCCATGATTTCGCTACATGGCGCAGTACCGCAGGAATATACTCAGGTAGAGGACTTGCTAAAACTTGATTTCTGAGTCAAGTTTTAGTGGCCCGATATTCTTCCGCCGGAGTGACCATGATCGTTGACCGTCAAGGCAGGCGTTTTCGCAACTTGCGAATCAGTCTGACCTCAGCCTGCAATTACGCTTGTACCTACTGCGTGCCCAACGGCAAGCGGCTGGTGGCTGCGCAGGATGAATTGTCGGCCGAAGCCATGGCGCGCGGCGTGGCTTATCTGATTGAAGCAGCGGGCATCGAGCGTCTGCGCATTACCGGCGGCGAGCCGCTGGTCAGCCCGAAACTCGAAGCGTTCATGACGGCGGTCGGGCAGATGGGCCTGGAAGACATCAGCCTGACCACCAATGGCCAGTTGCTGGCGAAGAAACTGCCGCTGCTGGTGAACGCCGGCATTCGGCGCCTCAACGTTTCCCTCGATACCCTCGACGCCAGTGCGTTCCGCGGCATTGCCCGGGGCGGCGACCTGGCCACCGTGCTCGACGGCATGAACGAGGCCAGTGCGGCCGGCATGAAGATCAAGGTCAACATGGTGCCGCTGCGCGGACAAAACCTCGATCAAGTGATGCCGCTGCTCGACTATTGCCTGGAGCGCGGTTATGAACTGCGCTTTATCGAGTTGATGCGCATGGGCCATCTGGCCAACGACTCCAATGCCTTTTTGCAACAGTTCGTCAGCCTCCAGCAATTGCTGAGCCTGATCGGCGAGCGCTACGAATATCTGCAAGCCGACGCGCCCGTCGATGCGACAGCGGTGCGCTATGAAATTCCGGGGCGAGGCCATTTCGGCGTGATCGCCAACGAAAGTGTGCCGTTCTGCCGTACTTGCTCGCGCCTTCGTTTATCTTCCACCGGGTGGCTGCATGGCTGCCTGTCGTCGAGCAATCGCCATTACATCGGCGATCTGCTGGACAAGCCGCGCCATCAGGCGCTGCCGGCCTTGCAGCGGCTGCTGGTGAAAGCCTTGGGGGACAAGCAGGAAGTGGCGTTCTCCGGTGGTGCGACTGTCATGAAGATTATCGGCGGTTGATCCTTCGCAATCGCGAGCAAGCTCGCTCCCACAGGGGATCGCATATCATCTGTGGGAGCGAGCTTGCTCGCGATTCGGTCTGTCAGATGCTGATGTGAATGAGCTGGCGCAAAAGCTGCATCCTACGGCCATTCGCCGGTTTTCCGACACCGGCCTCTGGAGGATAGGATGCGTAGCCTGGTTTTGCTGCTGGCCGTTTTGGCACTTGGTGGCTGCATGAACGTCAGCGATATGGCCGAAGGGACTCGTTACCATATGAGCGATGCGGGGTTGCTCGACCACAGTGACAGCCGTCGTGTAAACAACCTGCGCATTCAGCCGGACTCGTTCGTCTACATCGCCCAGGGCGCTTTCATGCCGCCAGGCAGCGCCGTTTATCCGCGGCCCAACGTGATTGCCGAAGTCGCGTTCGATGGCTTCGTCGAATACTTCCCGATGGTCCGCCGTGCCCGCACGCCGGAAGGCCTCGACCAGGCCATGGGCGAGGCCCGTGCCGCCGGTGCGCACTATCTGCTTTACACCCGGTTTGCCCAGTCTGACGACCGTATCGGCAACTCGGACGAGTGGCTGGACCAGGAAGCCCTCGATCGTCTCGGTATCGACAGCGGTATGATTCAGATCATGTTGATCGAGACCAGCACCCAGTATTTGATTGATACTGCAACCATCAAGAGTCGTGGCGGTTTACTGACGTTCCACGATAAAAAACCCGAAGACCTGATGGGCCCGCCGCTGGAGCAATACGCGCGCAGCCTGCTGGGGCTCAGTGACCAGTAATCCCGAGGAGAACGCCATGAGTGGCCCGCAAAAAGCCAACGACCTGCTGGGGCAAATCCCCAAGACCAAAGGCTTGCCGCCGGTGCACCTGTGGAATCCCGATTTCTGCGGCGACATCGACATGCGCATCGCCCGGGACGGCACCTGGTATTACCTGGGCACGCCGATCGGGCGCAAGCCGATGGTCAAACTGTTCTCCACCATCATTCGCCGCGACGGCGATGATTATTTCCTGATCACTCCGGTGGAAAAGGTCGGCATCAAGGTCGACGATGCGCCGTTCGTGGCGATTGCAGTGGACGTGGAAGGCGAGGGCGAGGCGCAGCTGTTGCGCTTTACCACCAACGTCGATGAAACCACCGAGGCCGGCGCCGATCATCCGATGCGTGTGGTCATCGACCCGGTAACGCAAGAGCCGGCCCCTTACGTGCATGTGCGCAGCAATCTTGAAGCCTTGATCCATCGCAACGTGTTCTATCAATTGGTGGAGCTGGCGGTGAGTCGCGATATCGACGGCCAGCGCTGGCTCGGTGTATGGAGTGGCGGCGAGTTCTTCCCCATCGGGCTTGAGCCTTGAAAAGATCGCAGCCTGCGGCAGCTCCTACAGGGGAATGTGGACTCCTGTAGGAGCTGCCGCAGGCTGCGATCTTTTTTATTTGACATCCAATCGTATGATGATTAGCGTGAGCCTCCATCACGTACGGCTTTGAGGTGTCCATGTCCAGCAGCTTTCATGCATCGACGGTTGACTGGCTGGGCTGCTGGCTCGCCACGGGGCAGGTCAAGCCGGGTGAGTCACTCAAGGTCGAAGCCGACCTCGGCGAACAACTCGGCGTGAGCCGCACGGTCATCCGTGAAGCCATCAAGACCCTGGTTGCCAAAGGCATGCTCGAGGTCGGGCCGAAAGTCGGCACGCGGGTTTTGCCGGTGCGGCGCTGGAACCTCTTCGATCCACAAGTCGTCGGCTGGCTGTCGCGCAGCGGCTTGCCGGAAAACTTCGTCGACGATCTGCTCGACCTGCGCCGCACCATCGAACCGATGGCCGTGCGCTGGGCCTGCGAGCGCGCAACCGGCGAACAGGTGAACGCGATCCTGTTGGCCTGCAATGCGCTGGAACGGGCGGTGGACAGCGGCATCGATTACAACCGTGCCGACCAGTTCTTCCACGAGTGCATCCTCGCCGCCAGCCACAACCAATTCATCGAACAAATGGTTCCCGCCCTCGGTGCGTTGCTGGCGGTGGCCTTTGAAGTGTCCGCCGCCGACCCGGATGAACTGCGTCGCACCCTGCCGATTCACCGGGACCTAGCCGAGGCTATCGCGGCCCGGGATACCGCCCGGGGTGTCTGGGCCTGCATGACCCTGATCGACAACGCGGACTTGGCGATCAAGCGTTACTACCCGCAAGTCATGGCGGATAAAAAGGCCAGCTGACAACGAAAATCCCCACATAAAAACAAGAACAATGCAGGAGGTTTCATGGCGTGGACCGCGGTGACCGAACATCGGGCACAACTGGGCGAAGGCCCGTTCTGGGATGCCCCCACCCAAGCCCTGTACTGGGTGGATATCGCCGGCAGACAGGCGCTGCGATTGATCGGTGCCAACGTGCAGATATGGCAGATGCCGGAGCACGTGTCGGCGTTCATTCCCTGTGAGAGCGGCGACGCCCTGGTGACATTGAGCAGCGGCGTGTATCGCCTCGATCTCGATTCACCCGGCCTGGCGCCGCGCCTGACATTGTTTTGCGTGGCCGATCCGCAACCGGGCAATCGCCCCAACGAAGCCCGCTGCGACGCCCAGGGCCGGCTCTGGCTCGGCACCATGCAAAACAACATCGGCGTAAACGGCGAAGACCTGCCCATCGTCCGTCGTTCCGGTGGGTTGTTCCGCATCGATCGCGACGGGCGGGTTGCACCGTTGCTGCGCAATCTGGGCATTCCCAACACGCTGCTGTGGAGCGATGACGCCACCAGCGTGTATTTCGGCGACAGCCTCGACGGCACCTTGTATCGACATTTCATCCGTACCGACGGTGCCCTCGATGCGCCGCAGGTCTGGTTTGGTCCGCACGGGCGTGGCGGCCCGGACGGTTCGGCGATAGATGCCGAAGGTTTTATCTGGAATGCCCGTTGGGACGGCAGCTGCCTGCTCAGGTTGAGCCCGGACGGCAAGGTCGATCGAATCATCGAGCTGCCGGTCAGTCGCCCCACCAGCTGTGTGTTTGGCGGTGCAGACCTGAAAACCCTGTACATCACCAGCGCGGCGAGTCCGCTGGGCCATCCGTTGGACGGGGCGGTGTTGTCGATCCCGGTAGATGTGCCCGGGAAGCACTGTACGCGCTTCGCTGGGTAAATCCCAAAATATGGGATGTAAATATATATATTGAGATTTTCTGCGTGCCGGGTTTATAGTCGGCCCCACCAGTTACATGCACTCACACTTAAAAAAACAAAACAGGTGAAGTG
The DNA here is from genome assembly GCF_949767825.1 of Pseudomonas sp. IT-P258. Lineage (NCBI taxonomy): Bacteria > Pseudomonadati > Pseudomonadota > Gammaproteobacteria > Pseudomonadales > Pseudomonadaceae > Pseudomonas > Pseudomonas sp. IT-P258. The sequence goes on from NZ_CATKPU010000098.1 coordinate 57,285, forward strand.
ATGCAGCGAAGTTTCCCCGTGTTCCCTTGCGGAGCCAGTGCCTCAGGGCGTTTCCGAGCTGAAACGTTTTCGCACTCACCTGTTTCCTACCCAGCGCCTTTTGACCGGACATCGACAGATGCCCGGTTTTCGTCGTGTCTTCGAACAGGAGTCTTGATCCATGGCTGAACCACTGTCATTGCCACCAGTGCCCGAACCGCCCAAGGGCGAACGCCTGAAAGGCAAGGTCGTATTGCTGACCGGTGCCGCCCAGGGGATTGGCGAAGCGATTGTGGCGACCTTCGCGTCCCAGCAGGCCAGGCTGATCATCAGCGACATTCAGGCCGAGAAAGTCGAGAAGGTCGCGGCGCACTGGCGGGACCAGGGCGCCGATGTGGTGGCAATAAAAGCTGATGTGTCGCGTCAGCAGGATCTGCACGCCATGGCCCGGTTGGCGATCGACCTGCACGGCCGGATCGACGTGCTGGTCAACTGCGCCGGGGTCAACGTGTTTCGCGATCCGCTGGAAATGACCGAAGAAGACTGGCGTCGTTGCTTCGCCATCGACCTCGATGGCGCCTGGTACGGTTGCAAGGCAGTGCTGCCGCAGATGATCGAGCAGGGCATCGGCAGCATCATCAATATCGCATCCACCCATTCCACCCACATCATTCCGGGGTGCTTCCCGTACCCGGTGGCCAAGCATGGCCTGCTCGGCCTGACCCGTGCGCTGGGCATCGAATATGCGCCCAAGGGTGTGCGCGTCAACGCGATCGCGCCGGGCTACATCGAAACCCAGTTGAACGTCGATTACTGGAACGGTTTTGCCGACCCCCACGCCGAACGCCAGCGCGCGTTCGACTTGCACCCGCCGCGCCGCATCGGGCAGCCGATCGAAGTGGCAATGACCGCCGTGTTCCTGGCCAGTGATGAAGCACCGTTCATCAATGCCTCGTGCATCACCGTCGATGGTGGTCGCTCGGTGATGTACCACGACTGAGCGATCGGGCTTTCAGCCGCCTTGGTACGTCTGAAATCCAATCATCATACGATATGACTATTGGCGGTATGTTTTTACTGCCCGCTGGTTAACAAAGAACGCTTTCAAAGAACGCTCAAGAAAAATAACAAGGAGTCAGCTTATGAATCGTCGTCATGCTATCCGTTCCCTCTGCTGTGCCGCGTTGGCGGTCTCGGCGTTCAGCCTGAGCAGCACGCTGCTGGCAGCCGAAGAAGTGAAGATCGGTTTCCTGGTCAAGCAGGCGGAAGAACCCTGGTTCCAGACCGAGTGGGCCTTTGCCGAAAAGGCCGGGAAAGAGAAGGGCTTCACCCTGATCAAGATCGCCGTGCCGGACGGCGAGAAAACCCTTTCGGCCATCGACAGCCTCGCGGCCAACGGCGCCAAGGGGTTCGTGATCTGCCCGCCGGACGTGTCCCTGGGACCTGCGATCATGGCCAAGGCCAGGCTCAACGGGTTGAAAGTGATCGCCGTCGATGACCGTTTCGTCGATGCCGGCGGCAAGTTCATGGAAGACGTGCCGTACCTCGGCATGGCTGCCTTCGAAGTCGGCCAGAAACAAGGCAGTGCCATGGCGACCGAAGCGAAGAAGCGCGGCTGGGACTGGAAAGACACCTATGCGGTGATCAACACCTACAACGAACTCGACACCGGCAAGAAGCGCACCGACGGTTCGGTCAAAGCGCTGGAAGATGCCGGTATGCCGAAAGACCACATCCTGTTCGCGGCCCTCAAGACCCTCGACGTGCCGGGCAGCATGGACGCCACCAACTCGGCCCTGGTGAAACTGCCGGGGGCGGCGAAGAACCTGATCATCGGCGGCATGAATGACAACACCGTCCTGGGCGGTGTGCGCGCCACCGAGAGCGCCGGTTTTGCCGCGGCCAACGTGATCGGCATCGGCATCAACGGTACCGACGCCATCGGCGAGCTGAAGAAACCCGACAGCGGCTTCTACGGTTCGATGCTGCCGAGCCCGCACATCGAGGGCTACAACACCGCCAGCATGATGTACGAGTGGGTCACCACTGGCAAAGAACCGGCGAAGTACACCGCCATGGATGACGTGACGCTGATCACCCGCGACAACTTCAAGCAGGAACTGGAAAAGATCGGCCTATGGAACTGACAGCCGTTTGATTTCAGCGGTGGCCCCGGCGGCGGGGCTGCCTGATCGGTGTGAAGAGGTGGTTATGCACGCGCAAACAATCCAACAGGAACACAGCCTTACCGGCAGCTTGCGCTTCAACGGGATCGGCAAGACCTTTCCCGGGGTGAAGGCGCTGGACAACATCAGCTTCGTCGCCCATCCGGGGCAGGTTCATGCCTTGATGGGCGAGAACGGCGCCGGCAAGTCGACACTGCTGAAAATCCTTGGCGGGGCCTACACGCCTTGCAGCGGTGCCTTGCAGATCGGCGAGCGGACGATGGACTTCAAGTCCACCGCCGACAGCATCGGCAGTGGCGTCGCGGTGATCCACCAGGAGCTGCATCTGGTGCCGGAAATGACCGTGGCCGAGAACCTGTTTCTCGGGCATCTGCCCGCCAGTTTCGGCCTGATCAATCGCAGTACCCTGCGCCAGCAGGCACTGGCCTGTCTCAAAGGCCTGGCCGATGAAATCGACCCCCAAGAGAAAGTCGGACGCCTGTCTCTCGGCCAGCGGCAACTGGTGGAAATCGCCAAGGCGTTGTCCCGTGGCGCCCACGTGATTGCCTTCGACGAACCCACCAGCAGCCTTTCGGCACGGGAGATCGACCGCTTGATGGCGATCATCGGCCGGCTGCGGGACGAGGGCAAAGTGGTGCTCTACGTATCCCACCGCATGGAAGAAGTGTTCCGCATCTGCAACGCGGTGACGGTGTTCAAGGACGGGCGTTACGTGCGCACCTTCGACGACATGAACCAGCTGACCCACGATCAACTGGTCACCTGCATGGTCGGGCGCGACATCCAGGACATCTACGATTACCGCCCACGCCAGCGCGGCGCGGTGGCTCTCAAGGTCGATGGCCTGCTCGGGCCGGGGTTGCGCGAACCGGTGAGTTTTGAGGTGCACAAAGGTGAAATCCTCGGGCTGTTCGGGCTGGTCGGTGCTGGACGCACCGAGCTGTTGCGCCTGCTCAGCGGCCTGGCGCGCAACAGCGCCGGACAGCTGAAACTTCGAGGCCATGAACTGAAGCTGCGTTCACCCCGGGACGCGATTGCCGCCGGGATCCTGTTGTGTCCCGAGGACCGCAAGAAGGAAGGCATCCTGCCGCTGGCCAGCGTCGCCGAGAACATCAACATCAGTGCCCGCAGTGCTCACTCCACCTTCGGTTGCCTGTTGCGCGGCCTGTGGGAGAAGGACAACGCCAAGCAGCAGATCAGGGCGCTGAAAGTGAAGACGCCCAACCCGGCGCAGAAAATCATGTACCTGTCCGGTGGCAATCAGCAGAAGGCCATTCTCGGCCGCTGGCTGTCGATGCCGATGAAGGTGCTGCTGCTCGACGAACCCACTCGCGGCATCGACATCGGTGCCAAGGCCGAGATCTACCAGATCATCCATAACCTGGCCGCCGAGGGGATCGCGGTGATTGTGGTGTCCAGCGACTTGATGGAAGTCATGGGCATTTCCGACCGCATCCTGGTGCTGTGCGAAGGCGCCCTGCGTGGCGAGCTGAGCCGCGAACAGGCCAACGAATCCAACCTGCTGCAACTGGCTTTGCCGCGCCAACGCGCCGACGGCGTGGCGAACTGAGAGGTGACTATGATGACAACCCAAAACAACACCCTGCCGACTACACGCAAACCGCTGGACCTGCGGCGTTTCCTCGATGACTGGGTGATGCTGCTGGCGGCGGTCGGCATCTTTGTCGCCTGCACCTTGCTGATCGACAACTTCCTTTCACCGCTGAACATGCGCGGCCTGGGCCTGGCGATTTCCACCACCGGGATTGCTGCGTGCACCATGTTGTATTGTCTGGCGTCCGGGCATTTCGACTTGTCGGTGGGCTCGGTGATTGCCTGCGCCGGGGTGGTTGCGGCGGTGGTGATGCGCGATACCAACAGTGTGTTTCTCGGTGTCTGTGCGGCGCTGGTGATGGGCCTGATCGTCGGGCTGATCAACGGGATAGTGATCGCCAAGCTGCGGGTCAACGCGCTGATCACCACGCTGGCGACCATGCAGATCGTGCGTGGCCTGGCCTACATCTTTGCCAACGGCAAAGCGGTGGGGGTGTCCCAGGAATCGTTTTTCGTGTTCGGTAACGGCCAGATGTTTGGCGTGCCGGTACCGATCCTGATCACTATCGTCTGCTTTCTGTTCTTCGGCTGGCTGCTGAACTACACCACCTACGGGCGCAATACCATGGCTATTGGCGGCAATCAGGAAGCGGCGCTGCTGGCCGGTGTGAATGTCGACCGGACCAAGATCATCATCTTCGCCGTGCACGGTGTGATCGGCGCGTTGGCCGGGGTGATCCTGGCGTCGCGCATGACCTCCGGCCAGCCAATGATCGGCCAGGGTTTCGAGCTGACGGTGATCTCGGCCTGCGTGCTGGGCGGGGTGTCGTTGAGTGGCGGGATCGGCATGATCCGGCACGTGATCGCCGGGGTGTTGATTCTGGCGATCATCGAAAATGCGATGAACCTGAAGAACATCGATACGTTTTATCAGTATGTGATCCGGGGTTCGATTTTGTTGTTGGCGGTGGTCATTGATCGACTGAAACAGCGCTGACCACCGAAGTCTGAAGGTACAGATGATCTCCTGTGGGAGCGGCGGTGCGACGATTCGACTTGCTCGCGAAAGCGATCTGTCGGTCACATCGATGTTGGATGTGCTGACGTCTTCGCGAGCAAGCCCGCTCCCACATTGGACCATGTACAAAACAGTTGGCCTTAACCCGCCTTGCGCAACGCCTCGATCAACTCCTGCTTGCGCATCCCCGATCTTCCCGGAATACCCTTGGCCCGGGCTTCCTTCCTCAAGCTATCGACCGTCTGGGTCTCTCTGGAGGCCCTGCTGCCACGCGAGTGTCCCTCACGAGTGGCCACCGCCCGACGCGCCGACTCCTTGCGATCGGCCGATTTTGCACTGGCCGGCTTCTTGCGTCCCGAACCGCCGGCCCGCTCGCCGCCGCCGGACTGCTTGTTGACTGTCGCCCAGGCGCGGGCTTCTGCTTCGTCTTTTGAGACGCCTTTGTTTTCGTAACTGTCTTCGATGTGTTGCGCCTTGCGTTTTTGCTCGGCGGTGTATTTGGTTTTGCTTCCACGAGGCATGGGATTTCTCCTGGCTTCATTACTGGCTCATGTTGCTTTCCTCGTCCTCGGTGGTGCTTGAACCGAGGCCACCACTGCCGGGTGTTTTTTTCTCCGGCAGGTTCGGCCCGCCCTTACGTCCCGCGTCATTGCCTTGAATCCGCGGGTCGGTGCCGGTGGCGGGCGGCAGGTTATGGTCGATCGTCGTGCCATCGGTGTTCATGCCGGGGGCACTCTGGATGGCGGGAGCCCTGGGTTTTTCCACCGGATTGGTCGGGCCGGTGCTCGAGCCGATGGTCCCGGCGAAGGAGGCTGCGGACAAAAGCGCAGTGAGAACGAGGGCGGTCAACCTGGACAGGGTCATGGCGGTGTCTCCAACGAGTAGAGTCCTTACCTGATTAGTCCGCCCTCGATCCGGATGGGTGCATTGTCAGCGACGAACGGCTCAAGCCTGTTCCAGTGCCCTGACTGCTGTGGCCCTGCGCCAGATCAATCGGCCCACGGTGATCAGCCAGTTGAGCGAGGCAACCGCCAACACCGTGAGCAACAGCGTGGGCATGCCTTGTTCAACGATGATTTTCCCGGCCAGCAATGGAAAACCGAACACGCCGATGAAGTACGACAGGCTGAACAGCAGCAGGGATTGCGCGGTGCTGCCGTTCGGCGCTTCATTGGCGGCCAGGCCGTTGATCACCGAGTAGGTCAGGCCATAACCGATCCCGAGCATCACCGCCGCGAGCACATAGCTGAAGCTGCTGTCGACGACAAAACCGAACATCACGATCGATGCCAGCATCAACCCCGAAAGTACGCATGACGCACGGAACGGATCGCGCTTGACCACGAACCCGGCAACCAGCATGCGGCCGCTGATCGCCGCGCTCATGAAGCCGAGGAAGAACAGCGAATAGTCGAGTGAGTGCGCCGCCGCGTAACTGGTTTGAAAGCTCGACAGACCACCGAACACACAACCGCCGAGGCCAACCATGATGATCGGGAAAACGGCCCTGGACGACAGCACCTGAGTCGCTGCACGCCAGGAAATCCGCGACACGCTGCCAGATTGCGCGGGCGTCTGTTTCAGTTGTCGATCCAGGCGCCAGAACAGCAAAACGCCGATCAGGCTGGCCAGCGCCGCCAGGTAAAACGCCGCCGTCACCGGATAACCGAGCGCACTCGCCGCGCGGCCGAGCAAAGGGCCGCTGCCGATTCCGGTCATCATGCTGCCCGACAACAGGGCGAAGTATTTGGCGCGCTGCGCGGGAGTCACAAGACTCGCGACGATGATCGGCCCCAGGGTGTAGAACACGCCCCAGCCCAGGCCCAGCAGCAGTCCGAAAAACAACAGCAGGTGACCGAAGCCCGGGGTCAGGGCGAAGCCCAGGCTGGCTGCTACCAGCAACACACCGAACAACGCCACCGATCGGGCGGCGCCGAGCAAGTCGGACAAATGACCGGAAACAATCACCGCCGCAAAGGTGCTGAGCATCGCCGCCGAAATCACACTGCCGGCGTCGTGTTCGTTACCGCCGCGCGAACCAATCAACAACGACAGCAAAAATGTCGAACCGTAGGACAACGACAACAGGTAACTGGCGAGGCAGAACAGGCCGAACAGCTTGCTTGAAACTGGGGGTATTGCGGTAGGCATGACGCGGTTCCTTGACCGGCTGAATGAGCAGCGCGGCTATCTAACCACGCAGTGCCCAAATGTTAGGTCCGAGGTTATCGATTCCAGGGTTAGTGTTGGCCGGAGTAATGAGCGCATTTGTGGCCAGTGAGCAAGCTCTCTCGCCACACGTCACGCGCCGACTTAGTATGGCGTTTTCCACTTTTGACAAGGCACGTCCATGACGATCGAAATCCGCCCGGCGACCCCCAGTGACGCACCGCAAATCCTCGCGTTCATCACTGAACTGGCCGACTACGAACGTGCCCGCCATGAAGTCATCGCCAGCGTTGCCGATATCGAGCGCAGCCTGTTCAGCGAAGGTGCCACCGCCCATGGCCTGATTTGCCTGCGCGACGGTGCCCCCATCGGTTTCGCGGTGTTCTTCTTCAGCTATTCCACCTGGCTTGGCAGCAACTGCCTGTACCTCGAAGACCTTTACATCACCCCGGAACAGCGCGGCGGCGGTGCGGGCAAGACCCTGCTGCGGCAACTGGCGAAAATCGCCTGCGCCAACGACTGTGGCCGTTTCGAGTGGAGCGTGCTGGAGTGGAATACACCGGCCATCGATTTCTACAAATCCCTGGGGGCGCAGCCGCAGGAGGAGTGGGTGCGCTATCGGATGGATGGGGCGGTGTTGCGGGATTTTGCTTCGGGTAACTGAAACTTCTTAAAAGATCGCAGCCTTCGGCAGCTCCTACGGATCGATGTACACCGCCAAACCGCGGCGGACGATCCCGTGTAGGAGCTGTCGAAGGCTGCGATCTTTTTTTGTCGCGTCTCACAATATGGGATTGATATTTATATATTGAGATTTGTCCCGTCTCAGGTTTATAGTCCCGCTCACTCACTGCCAAAAACCAAAACAGGTGAAGCGATGCAGGCGCAATTGATCGCGCTCGACTGGGGGACAACCTCATTACGTGCTTACAAACTGGCTGAAGGCGGCCAAGTGCTCGAACAGCGTTCGCTGTCGTCGGGGATCATGCAGCTGCCGAAAGCGCCGCGAATCATTGGCGGCCGGGAATGCGCCGATGGTTTCGAACTGGCCTTCGATGAGGCTTGCGGCGACTGGCTCGATGCCCAACCGGATTTGCCGGTGATTGCCTGCGGCATGGTCGGCAGCGCGCAGGGTTGGCGCGAAACGGCCTACCGCGACACGCCGGCGAATGTCGCCACGCTCGGTACTGCCTTGCAAACCGTGCACAGCCTGCGCGGCGTCGATGTGCACATCGTGCCCGGCGTCATCGAGCGTTCGCCTTTGCCGAATGTGATGCGCGGCGAAGAAACCCAGGTGCTCGGCGTGCTGCAAAACCTGACGAGCGAGGCGGGCGCTGATCTGCTGATCGGCCTGCCGGGCAGCCACTCGAAATGGGTGGAAGTGGCCGACGGCTGCATCATGCACTTCGACACTTTCATGACCGGCGAAGTCTTCGCTGTGCTCAGTCAACACAGCATTCTCGGACGCACCCAGCAAAGTGGCGGGTCTTTCGATGGCGATGCGTTTGATCGCGGCGTGCGGGTCGCGTTGTCGGCGGACGGTGACATCGGTCCGCTGTCGACCCTGTTCAGCGCCCGCAGTCTCGGGCTGACCGGCGAGTTGAGCGCCACCGCCCAGGCGGACTATCTGTCCGGCCTGCTGATCGGCCACGAGCTGGTGGCGCTGGCCAACGTGCAACGGCGCCGGCGCAACAGCGTGCATCTGCCTTCGATCATCCTCATCGGCAACACCCAACTCTGTGCCCGCTACAGCCGTGCGCTCGACGCCTGCGGTTTTGCCCGGGTGATCCTGGCCGAACAGGCCACCGAACGCGGGTTGTGGCAACTGGCGCTGGCTGCCGGCCTGGTCACGTGCACCGCATCCCGTTAAACCTGACTGGAGTCCTGACATGCTCAAACAAGCCCTGACGCAAAACGGCCTGATCGCGATCCTGCGTGGCCTGCGTCCGCAGGAAGCGGCGGACATCGGCGAAGTGCTGTACGCCGCCGGATTTCGCGTCATCGAAGTGCCGCTCAATTCCCCTGAGCCCTACGAAAGTATCCGCATCCTGCGCAGTACCTTGCCCGCCGATTGCCTGATCGGTGCCGGTACGGTGTTGACCCCGGAGCAGGTCGAACAAGTGAAAGCCGCGGGCGGCCAGGTGATCGTCATGCCCCATAGCGATCCGAAAGTTTTACGCGCGGCGAAAGCGGCAGGGCTGTACCTGTCGCCGGGAGTCGCCACACCGACTGAAGCCTTCGCGGCACTGGCTGAAGGCGCCGATGTGCTGAAACTGTTTCCGGCCGAGCAGATGGGCCCGGCAGTCGTCAAAGCCTGGCTCGCGGTGTTGCCGGCCGGAACCCTTCTGGCGCCAGTCGGCGGGATCACGCCGGACAACATGCAGTCGTTCATCGACGCCGGCGTCAAAGGTTTCGGCCTCGGCTCCGGCCTGTTCAAACCGGGCATGACGCCAGCGCAAGTAGCGGCCAATGCCGAGGCCTACGTCGCTGCCTGGAAAGCCCTTCGCTAAGACTTCTTTGAGCGCCGAGCGCGCTGCATCTAATAAGAGAGCCAAAAGATGAAAATCACCAAACTGACCACCTTCATCGTTCCGCCGCGCTGGTGCTTCCTCAAGGTCGAAACCGACGAGGGCGTCACCGGTTGGGGCGAGCCCGTGGTCGAAGGCCGCGCCCACACCGTTGCCGCTGCCGTTGAAGAATTGTCCGACTACCTGATCGGCAAGGACCCGCGCAACATCGAAGACATCTGGACCGTGCTCTATCGCGGCGGCTTCTACCGTGGCGGCGCGATCCACATGAGCGCCCTGGCCGGTATCGACCAGGCCTTGTGGGACATCAAGGGCAAGGCGCTGGGCGTCTCGGTCAGCGACCTGTTGGGTGGCCAGGTGCGGGACAAGATCCGTGTGTATTCGTGGATCGGTGGCGACCGTCCGGCGGATACCGCGCGGGCGGCGAAAGAAGCGGTCGAGCGTGGTTTTACCGCGGTGAAAATGAACGGCACCGAAGAACTGCAATTCCTCGACACCTTCGACAAGGTCGACCAGGCCCTGGCCAACGTCGCTGCCGTGCGCGATGCCGTCGGCCCGAACGTCGGCATTGGCGTGGACTTCCATGGCCGGGTGCACAAGCCCATGGCCAAGGTGCTGATGAAGGAGCTTGATCCGTACAAGCTGATGTTCATCGAAGAGCCGGTGCTCAGCGAAAACTACGAAGCGCTCAAAGAACTGGCGCCGCTGACCAGTACGCCGATTGCCCTGGGTGAGCGCCTGTTCTCGCGCTGGGATTTCAAGCGTGTGCTCAGCGAAGGCTACGTCGACATCATCCAGCCGGATGCCTCCCACGCTGGCGGCATCACCGAAACCCGCAAGATCGCCAACATGGCCGAAGCCTACGACGTGGCGCTGGCGCTGCATTGCCCGCTGGGCCCGATTGCCCTGGCGGCGTGCCTGCAACTGGACGCGGCTTGCTACAACGCGTTCATCCAGGAGCAGAGCCTGGGCATCCATTACAACGAGAGCAACGACCTGCTCGACTACGTCAAAGACCCACGGGTATTCGACTACGACAAAGGCTTCGTGAAGATCCCGAACGGCCCGGGCCTGGGCATCGAGATCAACGAGGAATACGTGATCGAACGCGCCGCCATCGGCCACCGCTGGCGCAACCCGATCTGGCGCCATGCCGATGGCAGTTTTGCCGAGTGGTGAGTGCCTGACACACCACTGAACCCCTGTGGGAGCGAGCTTGCTCGCGATAGCGTCCTGTCAGTCACATCAATGCCGGATGTGCCGCCGTCATCGCGAGCAAGCTCGCTCCCACAGGGGGGTAGTGCAAGTCTTCAAAATTGACCTCAATAACCATAAGAAGAGGCACCCCTCATGCAACCGCAAACCCTCACCGGGCAGGCGTCGTTGGTGACGCCCAGCCGCAAGCGTTTTTTCATCATGGTGCTGTTGTTCATCACTGTGGTGATCAATTACCTGGACCGCAGCAACCTGTCGATTGCCGCCCCGGCATTGACCAGTGACCTGGGCATCGACCCGATCCACGTCGGCCTGATCTTCTCCGCATTCGGCTGGACCTACGCCGCCATGCAGATCCCCGGCGGCTGGCTGGTGGACCGCGTGCCGCCACGGATTCTGTACAGCGTCGCCTTGCTGCTGTGGTCGGTGGCCACGGTGATGCTCGGCTTTGCCGCCAGCTTCATCGCGCTGTTCGTGTTGCGCATGGCGGTCGGTGCCCTGGAAGCGCCGGCCTATCCGATCAACAGCCGGGTGGTCACCACCTGGTTCCCGGAGCGCGAGCGCGCCACGGCCATCGGTTTCTACACCTCCGGGCAGTTCGTCGGCCTGGCCTTCCTGACGCCGGTGCTGGCCTGGCTGCAGCACGAATTCGGCTGGCACATGGTGTTCGTCGCCACCGGAGCGGTAGGCATTGTGTGGGCGGTGATCTGGTACGCGGTGTATCGCGAACCACGGGATTTCAAAGGCGCCAATGACGCAGAGATTGATCTGATCCGCGAGGGCGGCGGGCTGGTGGATATCCAGGCCGAACAGGCCAAGGTCAAAGCCCGGTTCAGTTGGACCGACCTGGGGATCGTCCTGACCAAGCGCAAGCTGTGGGGCATCTACCTTGGGCAGTTCTGCCTCAACTCGACCCTGTGGTTCTTCCTCACCTGGTTCCCGACCTACCTGGTGAAGTATCGCGGCATGGACTTCATCAAATCCGGCCTGCTGGCGTCGCTGCCGTTTCTCGCGGCCTTTGTCGGTGTGCTGTGTTCCGGGTTCTTCTCGGACTTTTTGATCCGTCGCGGCTACACGGTGGGTTTCGCCCGCAAGTTGCCGATCATCAGCGGCCTGCTGATTTCCACCTCGATCATTGGCGCCAACTTTGTCGAGTCGACGCCCTTGGTGATTGCCTTCCTCGCGCTGGCGTTCTTTGGCAATGGCCTGGCCTCGATTACCTGGTCGCTGGTGTCGACCTTGGCTCCGGCGCGCTTGCTCGGGCTGACCGGCGGGGTGTTCAACTTCATCGGCAACCTGTCGGCAATTGCCACGCCTATCGTGATCGGCTTCCTCGCGACGGGTGATTCTTTTGCCCCTGCAATCACCTACATTTCGGTGCTGGCGTTGATTGGCGCACTGTCCTACATCTTGCTGGTGGGCAAGGTCGAGCGTATCAAGTTGTAGTCGTGGCATTCGGGCGACCATAATGCCGCCCGTTCACTCGCTCAACGGTAAAGGCTGGATATGCAGGAAGACGCCCCAAAAATCGCCAAGGACGCCGCGCCGACCGGCACCCAGACCCTGCTTCGCGGTTTGGGTGTGGTTCACGCCGTGGCCAGCGGCGCCCGGGATCTCAAGGAAATCGCCCGGCTGATTGGCACCACGCGCAGCACCACCCATCGCCTGGCCAGTTGCCTGGTGGACGAGCGTTATCTGCGGGTAGTGCCGCAAGTCGGTTATCTGCTGGGGCCGAAACTGATCGAGTTGGGCTTTCAGGCCCGTGAAGAGTTGCCGTTGGTGACCCTGGCCGGGCCGTATCTGGATGAGTTGTCGGCGTTGACCGGCGACACCATTCACCTGGCGATTCGTGAGGGCGACGAAGTGCTGTACCTGCACAAGAATCCGGGGCGCAATGGTCCGGAAATGCGTTCGCGGGTCGGCCATCGCATGCCGTTGGCGCGCACCGGGATCGGCAAGGCGCTGATGCTCGATGATTCGCCGCAAGAGTGGCAGCGCCTGTACGAAGTCAGCCTGCCGGTGGGTGGGAAAAACCAGTTCTGGCCGCAGCACCCGGAGCAATCCTGGGAGCAATTCGAGCAGCGCATGGTCGAGTACGTGGCCGGCGGTTATGCCTTCGACCTGGAAGACAACGAGCCGTCGATCCGCTGCGTAGCCGCGCCGATCCGCGATGCCAGCAAACGCATTGTCGCCGGTATCAGCATCGCCAGTACCGTACCGTATATGCCGCTGGAAAAAATGGCCGAGCTGATTCCCCTGATCAAAGGGGTCACGGCCCGGCTGTCGGCGGAGCTTGGCCTTAAGGTTTAAACCTTGAGGGTCGCCATGTCGATGACGAAGCGGTATTTCACGTCACCGGCGATCATGCGGGCGTAAGCCTCGTTGATCTGGCGGATGTCGAGCATCTCGATGTCGCAGGTGATGTTGTGCTCGGCGCAGAAATCCAGCACTTCCTGGGTTTCGGCGATGCCGCCGATCAGCGAGCCGGCGAGCACGCGACGTCCCAATACCAGTTTGGCGGCATGCACCGGTGGCTCCACCGGTTCGATCAACCCCACCAGGATATGCACGCCGTCGAAACGCAGCGTATCGAGGTATGGGTTGAGGTCGTGCTGCACCGGAATGGTGTCGAGCAGGAAATCGAAGTGACCGGCGGCAGCCTGCATCTGCGCGTCATCGGTGGACACGATCACATGGTCCGCACCCTGGCGGCGAGCCTCTTCGGCCTTGCTTGCCGAGCGGGTGAACAGCGTCACTTGCGCGCCCAGGGCCTTGGCGAACTTGATACCCATGTGGCCCAGGCCACCCATGCCGAGAATCCCGACCTTGTCACCGGCCTTCACGCCGTAGTGCTTGAGCGGCGAGTAGGTAGTGATGCCGGCGCACAGGATCGGCGCGGCGCTGGCCGGGTCCAGTGACTTGGGAATGCGCACCACGAAGTGCTCGCTGACCACGATGCTGTCGGAGTAGCCGCCCATGGTGTTGCTGCCGTCGACCCGGTCCGGGGTGGCGTAGGTCAGGGTCGGGCCTTCGAGGCAGTATTGCTCCAGGTTGGCCTGGCAGGCTTCGCAGCTGCGGCACGAGTCGACCATGCAGCCGACACCGACCAGATCGCCGACTTTGTGCTGGGTGACTTTCACACCGACGGCGGTCACCTTGCCTACGATTTCGTGGCCGGGCATCAGCGGGTAAACGGCAATGCCCCACTCGTTGCGGGCCTGATGGATGTCGGAATGACAGACGCCGCAATAGAGAATCTCGATGGCAACGTCGTCAGGCCTTGGGCTGCGACGTTCGAATTTCACGGGGGCAAGGGGAGTGGTGGCCGACTGGGCGGCGTATCCGATGGCGGTGTACATGGTGAACCTCGCAAAAGCGCTGACGGGTGAGGTGGCGCATTCTGGGCGCCGAACCCTGTACTGGCCATGGTGATTCCTCCGGGTGTCATGCCTATTCCTCCGGCATGCGGGTGTGAGCCGTCGCATTGGTCAGCGGATCTGCGATGATGCTTTCGTCCCTTTTTCCGCGATTTTTTCTGTGAAGTGCCCCGATGCTGTTAACCCGTCACCTTGATGCCAATGCCACCCTGGTTTCGCTGATCGAGCCGCTGTCCACTCGCGACGGTTTCGTCCCGACTGCCTTGCCGGGCGTGCAGGTTCTGCGGGCCAGCTGCGATGTGGCCCGTGGGCCGCAGATCTACGAGCCGAGCCTGGTGATCATCGCCCAGGGCAGCAAACTGGCGTACCTGGGGCCGCGCACCCTGGAATATGGCGCAGGGCACTACCTGATTCAGGCGCTGCCGGTGCCGTTCGAGTGTGAAACCTTTGCCGCGCCGGACGGGCCGATGCTCGGGGTGTCGGTCGCGATCGACCGGGTGATGCTCGGCGAGTTGGTATTGGCGATGGGCCTGGCGCCGGGGCGGCATATTCCGGCGCAAACACCTGAGTCCATGACCTGCGCAGTGCTCGATGATGCGATGCGTGGTTGTGTCGAACGATTGTTGCGTTGCCTGCACGATCCGCTGGAATGCCAGATCATGGGGCAAGCGCGTTTGCGTGAGCTGCTGTTCGTCGCATTGCGCGGTCCGCAAGCCGATGTATTGCGAGCACTGGTGGAGCAGCAGGGGCAGTTCGCCCGGATCGCGGCCTCCCTCAGTCATCTGCATGCGCATTTTGCCGAACCGTTGAACGTCGAGACCCTGGCCAGTTGCGCGAACATGAGTGCATCGACCTTTCACGAGCATTTCAAGCGCAGCACCTTGTTGTCGCCGGTACAGTATCTGAAGCGATTACGTCTGCTGCGGGCGCAGCAGTTGTTGGTGGGGGAGGGGTTGGGCGTGGCGCAGGTGGCGCATCGGGTGGGGTATCAGAGCACTTCGCAGTTCAGTCGCGAGTACAAACGGTACTTCGAGCGTAATCCTGGCGACGAACGTGCAGCCTGACTCACCGCCAATCCCCTGTGGGGGCGGCGGTGCGGCGATCCGACTTGCTCGCGAAAACGGTGTGTCAGTCAGTATAAATGGTGAAGGATCAACCGTATTCGCGCGCAGGCCCGCTCCCACATTCGTCTTGTGGTGTGGCTTAAGTCGCGGGCAACAAAAAGGCCCCCATGTCGGGAGCCTTGATGTTCAGCGGTTCGGCTTACATGTTCGGGTAAGTCGGGCCGCCAGCGCCTTCCGGTGTCACCCAGGTGATGTTCTGTGCAGGGTCCTTGATGTCGCAGGTCTTGCAGTGAACGCAGTTCTGGGCGTTGATCTGGAAGCGCTTCTCGCCGTCTTCCTTGGTGATCACTTCATACACGCCGGCCGGGCAGTAACGCTGTGCCGGTTCATCGTATAGCGGCAGGTTCTTGCTGATCGGGATGCTTGGGTCGGTCAGCTTCAGGTGGCACGGCTGTTCTTCTTCGTGGTTGGTACCGGAGATGAACACCGAGCTCAATTTGTCGAAGCTGAGCTTGCCGTCCGGTTTCGGGTAGTCGATCTTCTTGCAGTCGGCCGCGAGCTTGAGGCAAGCGTAATCCGGCTTGGTGTCGTGCAAGGTGAACGGCAGTTTGCCGCCGAAGATGTTCTGGTCCAGCCAGTTGAAACCGCCACCGACGATGGCGCCGAACTTGTGGATCGCCGGGCCGAAATTGCGGCTGGCGAACAGTTCTTCGTAGAGCCAGCTCTTCTTGAACGCGTCGACGTAGGTGGTCAGCTCTTCGGTGCCATCCTTCTCGGCGAACAGCGCGTCAGCCACGGATTCAGCGGCGAGCATGCCGGACTTCATCGCAGTGTGGCTGCCCTTGATCTTGGCGAAGTTCAGGGTGCCGAGGTCGCAACCGATCAGCGCGCCGCCCTTGAATACCATTTTCGGCAGCGAGTTCAGGCCGCCCTTGCTGATGGCACGTGCGCCGTAGCTGATGCGCTTGCCGCCTTCCAGGTACTGGGCAAGCACCGGGTGATGCTTGAGGCGCTGGAACTCGTCGAACGGCGACAGGTAGGTGTTGCTGTAGGACAGGTCGACGATCAGGCCAACCACGACCTGGTTGTTTTCCAGGTGGTAGAGGAACGAGCCACCGGTGTTCTCGGTGCCCATGATGTCCATCGGCCAACCGGCGGTGTGCACCACCAGGCCAGGCTGGTGCTTGGCCGGATCGACTTCCCAGATTTCTTTCAGGCCGATGCCGTAGTGCTGGGCATCAGCGTCAGTGTCCAGGTTGAAGCGCTTGATCAGTTGCTTGCCGATGTGGCCGCGGCAACCTTCGGCGAACAGCGTGTATTTGCCACGCAGTTCCATGCCGGGGGTGTACAGGCCTTCCTTCGGGTTGCCTTCGCGGTCGACGCCCAGGTCACCGGTGATGATCCCGCGAACCACGCCGTTCTCATCGATCAGCGCTTCCTGAGCGGCGAAGCCCGGGTAGATTTCCACGCCCAGGTTCTCGGCCTGCTGGGCCAGCCAGCGGCACAGGTTGCCCAGGGAGATGATGTAGTTGCCTTCGTTGTGCATGGTCTTGGGCACAAAGAAGTCTGGAATTTTCTGCGCGCTTTCAGCGTTCTTGAGAACGAAGATGTCGTCGCGGGTTACCGGCGTGTTCAGCGGCGCGCCGAGTTCTTTCCAGTTCGGGAACAGTTCGTTCAGGGCCCGTGGTTCGAACACGGCGCCGGACAGGATGTGAGCACCGACTTCGGAGCCTTTTTCGACCACGCAGACGCTGATTTCCTTACCGGCT
The DNA here is from genome assembly GCF_949767825.1 of Pseudomonas sp. IT-P258. NCBI lineage: Bacteria > Pseudomonadati > Pseudomonadota > Gammaproteobacteria > Pseudomonadales > Pseudomonadaceae > Pseudomonas > Pseudomonas sp. IT-P258. Next base: position 74,144 of record NZ_CATKPU010000098.1, read on the forward strand.
TCAGCGGCCTTCTGCTTCAAGCGGCAGGCGGCGGAAAGACCAGCGGGGCCGGCACCGACGATGACCACGTCGAATTCCATGTATTCGCGTTCCACAGGTTATCTCCTACTCAAGGCTCAACAGTTTTTTTTCTAATTTGGAAGTCGGGTGTCGCATCCATGAATCCCGGCGCAACGCCGGAAGAGGACAATCGATTGACCACCTTTCTCTTTTGGTGGCGCATTATATCTACACCACTCTCAGCGTCCAATACAAACGTTTGTTTGAATTGGCTCAAGGCCAGAGAAATCAAAGTCACGCGCCTTATGAACGGCCATTTTGGCGTATTGACCGGAATAGGCGTTCCGGTCAAGATACGGGCGGTTTTGCGCTCGCCGTAGGCTGACTGTTGGTTTCAAGAGCACCTCTAAAGACAGGGCGATGGCAGTAGAGAGTGATGTGCTGCGCGGGTTTGATGTGCAGTTTACACGCCGCGATGTTGAATGACTCGTCAGTCACCACTGACGAACGGTCATCCAGATCATGAGCGATAGTCACTTGACAGCTTTGCCGGCGTTTTTGGAGGTGCCCTTGCGCCCGATGAGCATCAACCGCCAGGTTCGCCTAGGCGACTTTCTTTTCACCGGAGAGTAACGAGGAATCCATGAAGGTTCTTGTAGCTGTCAAACGCGTTGTGGATTACAACGTCAAGGTTCGCGTCAAGGCGGACAATTCCGGCGTCGATCTTGCCAACGTCAAGATGTCGATGAACCCGTTCTGCGAAATCGCCGTGGAAGAAGCCGTACGCCTGAAAGAGAAGGGTGTTGCGACTGAAATCGTCGTCGTCTCCGTAGGCCCGTCCACCGCTCAAGAGCAACTGCGCACCGCGCTGGCTCTGGGTGCCGACCGCGCCATCCTCGTCGAGTCCGCCGAAGACCTGACTTCCCTGGCTGTTGCCAAACTGTTGAAAGCTGTTGTCGACAAGGAACAGCCTCAGCTGGTGATCCTTGGCAAACAGGCCATCGACAGCGACAACAACCAGACTGGCCAGATGCTTGCTGCATTGAGCGGCTACGGTCAGGGTACGTTCGCTTCGAAAGTCGAAATCAGCGGCGACAGCGTGGCTGTCACCCGCGAAATCGACGGCGGCGCGCAGACAGTTTCCCTGAAACTGCCGGCCATCGTCACCACTGACCTGCGTTTGAACGAGCCGCGCTACGCGTCTCTGCCAAACATCATGAAAGCCAAGAAGAAGCCTCTCGAAGTGCTGACTCCGGATGCTTTGGGCGTTTCCACCGCCTCCACCAACAAGACTGTGAAAGTCGAAGCGCCGGCTGCACGCAGCGCGGGTATCAAGGTCAAGTCGGTGGCTGAACTGGTCGAGAAACTGAAAAACGAAGCGAAGGTAATCTAAATGACTATCTTGGTTATTGCTGAACACGACAACAAAGTGCTGGCCCCGGCCACGCTGAACACCGTTGCTGCTGCCGCCAAAATCGGTGGCGACATCCACGTTCTGGTTGCCGGCCAGGGCGCTGGCGCCGTGGCTGAAGCCGCTGCGAAAGTCGCTGGCGTGGCTAAAGTGCTGGTGGCCGATAACGCTGCCTACGCTCACCAGCTGCCGGAAAACGTTGCTCCTCTGGTTGCAGCTCTTGCCCAAGAAGCAGGGGCTGCGGGCTACAGCCACATCCTGGCTGCCGCTACTTCCAACGGCAAAAACATCCTGCCGCGCGTTGCCGCTGCACTGGACGTTGACCAGATCTCCGAGATCATCTCGGTAGAAAGCGCCGACACCTTCAAGCGTCCGATCTACGCCGGTAACGCCATCGCTACCGTTCAGTCGAACGCTGCGGTCAAGGTGATCACCGTGCGTGCCACCGGTTTCGACCCGGTTGCAGCTGAAGGCGGCTCCGCTGCCGTTGAAGCTGTTGCTGCTGCCCACGACGCTGGCATCTCCAGCTTCGTTGGCGAAGAACTGGCCAAGTCCGATCGTCCGGAACTGACCGCTGCCAAAATCGTCGTTTCCGGCGGTCGCGGCATGCAGAACGGCGACAACTTCAAACACCTGTACGCCCTGGCCGACAAGCTGGGCGCTGCCGTCGGTGCTTCGCGCGCCGCGGTCGACGCAGGCTTTGTACCGAACGATATGCAGGTCGGTCAGACCGGCAAGATCGTTGCTCCACAGCTGTACATCGCCGTCGGTATCTCCGGCGCGATCCAGCACCTGGCCGGCATGAAAGACTCCAAAGTGATCGTTGCGATCAACAAGGACGAAGAAGCGCCGATCTTCCAGGTGGCCGATTACGGCCTGGTGGCGGACCTGTTCGAAGCCATCCCTGAGCTGGAGAAGCTGGTCTAATCCGGCTGCTTCACTTATAAAGAGCCCGGCCTTTTGGTCGGGCTTTTTTTTGTTCCGGATTTGAATGGGAGTGTGATGCCATGGATCTGCGTCGCCTGTGCGGCTGGTCGTTGTTGCTGCTGGGACTGTCGGCTATGCCGGCACTGTCTGTCGCCGCGGGTAAATGCGAGCACCTGGTGGTCACCGGCAGCCCGGATGCGCCACCGTACCTGTGGCAAGACCCGCAGAATCCCAAATACCTGATCGGTGCCAGCGCCGATTTGCTGCAGCAAGTGGCGGGGGAGTTGGGGCTCAAGGTCGAACTGCTTTATGCCGGCAAACGCGCCCAGGCCCTGGACGAAGTGCGCAGTGGGCGCATGGACATGCTGGCGGACGCGGCGTTGACCGTCAGCGAGCTGGAAACCCTGGATTACATTCATCCAGCCTTGCTGGAAAACGACTATCTGGTCTGGACTCGCAAGGACTCGACCCTGGTCTACAACGAAGCACAGGACCTGCACGGCCATCCCGGTGCCGTGTCGGAAAAGGCCCGAATGACCGCGCAATTCAGCACCTTTGCCGGGCAGCAACTGACCCTCACGCGCACGTCCAACCTGACCCAGGCCTTTCAGAAACTGCTGTTGGGTGAAGTCGAGTTTGTACTGGCAGGGCGTTACTCGGGCATGGCGACTGCACAGACACTGGGCATGGCCGCTGATCTGATCGCACGCTCACAACCGGTCGACAAACCTGGCCTGTACCTGGCGATTTCCCATGACTCGGCCTGCAACGATCCGTGGTTGCGCGGACAGTTGGCCAAAAAGATGACAGAATTGCCCGCGTCCGGACTGACGGAGGCCGTGCTGATGCGCAATATCGAGCGATGGAAAGCACAACGCTCACAACCACAGCCAATCCCCCAGCAACAACCCGTCAGTACCCCAAAACAGTAAGGATTTTCAGTGAGTATTCGACCTCTTTTCGCTGCCGTGGCCTTTGCCGCCCTGGCGGGTTGTGCAACCGATCCTGCGCCGAATGAACAGATTCGCCTGACCGAACAGGCACTCGAACAGGCCAAGGCCGTGGGCGCCACGGCAGACGATGTGCCGGAAATGAAACTGGCCGAAGACAAGTTCAACCGCGCCAAGGGCAACATGACCGATCAATCCTTCAAAAACGCACGCATGCGGGCCGAACAGGCCGAACTCGATGCGCGCCTGGCTGAAGCCAAGGTATTGACGGCCAAGAGCGAGGAACAGTTGAACGTGCTCAACACCCGCATCGCCCGCCTGCGCAAGCAACTGGGAGATGCCCAATGAGCCTCAAGAGCAAAGCCCTCGGCGGTTTGATCCTGGCAGGCTGCGCGAGCCTCTTTGGCTGCGCCAGCCAGCACAGCGAGTCCGCGTTGCAGCAGGCCGGTGCCGACTTTCAGAAGGTCAAGGAAGACTCCAATGTACTGCGAATCGCCCCCAAGGACGTGATTCGCGCCGGTGAATCCCTGGCCCGTGCCGATCGCCTGTCCAGCTATTGGGGCAGCGGTTCGGACGTGGTGCATTACGCCTACCTGAGCCAGCGCTACAGCGCCATTGCCCGGGAACACACCAATCAGGTGCTTAACGAAGAGCAGGCGGCGAAACTCGAACTGGAACGGCAGCGCCTGCAACTGGCACTGCGTGAGTCCAAACTGTTCAGCGTGCAGCAGCAAGGCAAATGGCTCGAGGAGCAGATCCTTGCATTGACCACCAGCCAGACCGACCGCGGGCTGGTGATGACCTTGGGCGATATGCTGTTCGACACCGGCGAAGCGGAATTGAAGCCGTCGGCCAACCGTGTGGTGTTGAAGATCGTGCAGTTCCTGCAACTCAACCCCAAGCGTGTGGTGCGGATCGAAGGTTATACGGACAGTACCGGGGGCAAGCAGGAAAACCTCAAGCTGTCCCGCGACCGTGCGCAATCGGTGGCTGACGTGCTGATGGACCTGGGTATCGACGACAAGCGCATCCAGGTCGAAGGTTATGGCGACGAGTATCCGGTGGACGCGAATGCGTCGGAACGGGGTCGGGCGCAGAATCGTCGGGTGGAAATTGTGTTTTCCGACGAAAAGGGCCAGCTCGGCGCCGCCCGGTAGGAGCTGGCGGAGCCTGCGATCTTTTGATCTTGCTCTTGCCCTTGATACTCAAGTGGGGCTGGAAAGATCGCAGCCTCGTTTCACTCGACAGCTCCTACAACCCGGCCTGCCATGCAGCGCCGGGTTTTTTTGCCTGCCGATTACCGCACAAAACAGTACAGATTTTGCTGACACTGCACTGTACGGTCGACTATTGTGGCAACTGTTCCCGTACACTTCTAAACTGTTCCGGTATTGTTTCACACAAGAATAAAATGCCCGTGAAATCGAGTGCTGCGTCATGACCAACCTTTTGCTCTATCAACGTATTGCTCAACAACTGGCCGAAGACATCCGCCGTGGGGTCTATCAGCCGGGGGAGCGCGTGCCTTCGGTGCGCAAGATGAGCTCGCAGCTCAATGTCAGCCATGCGACGGTGTTGCAGGCGTATGCCAATCTCGAAGATCAAGGGTTGATCCGCGCCCGGCCGCAGTCGGGTTACTACGTGCACCAGACGCCGGCACTCACCGCGCCGACGCCGGACATCGCCCGGGTCGAGCGCCCCGGGCTGGTCACCCGCAGCAGCATCATTCAGCAAGTGCTGGTCGAATCCCGTCGTGAAGGTGTCTTCCCGCTGGGCGCTGCGGTGCCGAGTGTCGACTATTTGCCGGTGCGGGCACTGCATCAGCAATTGGCCAAGGTCACCCGTTTCCATAGCCCGCGGGCCTTCAGCTACATGTTCAGCCCCGGTTTCGAGCCGTTGCGCCGACAGGTGGCGATCCGCATGCGCGATGCCGGCGTGGTGGTCGATCCGTCGGAGGTGGTGATCACTCACGGTTGTGTCGATGCGCTGCAGATGTCCCTGCGCGTGCTGACCCGTCCGGGCGATCTGATCGCGGCCGAGTCGCCGACCTATTACGGCTTGCTGCAACTGGCTGACCTGCTGGGCCTCAAGGTCATCGAGATCCCCAGCGATCCCGCCACGGGCATGAGCCTGGAAGCCCTGCAACTGGCGGCCAACCAATGGTCGATCAAGGCGTTGGTGCTGACCACCCGACTGAGCAATCCATTGGGCGGCACCATGCCCGAGGAGCGGCAGAAACAATTGCTGCGCCTGGCGTCGGACTTCGATATCCAGGTTGTCGAAGACGATATCTACGGTGAGTTGATGTTCGAGCAGGGGCGCACCAAGTCCCTCAAGGCCTACGATCGGCTGGACCGGGTGATCTATTGCTCGAGCTTCTCCAAGACCCTGTCGCCTGGCGTGCGGATCGGCTGGATGATTGCCGGCAAGTACCAGCAGGAGATCCAGCGCTTGCAGACCTTCAGTACGCATTCCGCGTGCAGCGTGACCCAGATGGGCATTGCCGCGTACCTGGAAAACGGCGGGTACGATCGGCATTTGCGTTTCATCCGTCAGGAATACCGGAAAAACCTCAGTGCCTTCCAGCTGGCCGTGCAGCAGTATTTCCCGGAAGGCACGCAGATGACCCGGCCTACCGGCGGCTTCATTCTGTGGGTCAGCCTGCCGGGGCGGGTCAACACGCAAGAGTTGCACGTGCGGGCATTGCAGCAGGGCATCAGTATCGCGCCGGGACTGATCTTCAGTAATACCGAGCAATTCAATCACTGCATCCGGCTCAACTGCGGCATCCCGTGGAACCGTGAAGCCGAGCGCGCATTGATGACCCTGGGCATGCTGGCCACCCAACTCTGCCAGGAGATGGCCGTCGGTTTGTAACAGGCTGCGACTACGCTTGTCTTGTGGGCTGCAACAGGCCAGCATATGCATCTCTGCCGTTTGCACCCACCGTTGGATACATGAAACCGACTTTTCCTGCCGCCTGGCTTTTGCTCTGCCTGATTGCGAGTATTCAACCGGCATCCGTCGTGGCGGCTACCGAGCAGGATCAGGCAACCGGCAGTTTCCACGTCGCACCGATAGACACCGCACCTGTAAAAAAAGCCTCGGCGGCGAGTAAGCAGGCTGCGCCCGTGAAAAAGCGTCCGCCCATTGCCTCCAAATCGAAACCGGCCAGCGAGGTGGTAAAGACCGAGCTTCCATCTGCCAAGCTGGACCTGAGCTTGCCCAAGGATATGGTTCAAGAGCTCAAGCCGGTCGGAACGGTGCCGTTGGTCAGGCGTGAACCGTTGTTACCCCAGATGTTCGGTGACAAAAGCGGCAGCAGCGAGTTCCAGCTCAATGGCCGCCTGCTTAGCAACGAAATGCAGCTGCAACTGCGAAATGAAGAACGCCACGAGGTCGAAGGCGCGGCACTGGATTTCGAGTTCAAGCAGTAACCCCGTCAGGATCCGCGAGCCGCAGGCCAGACGCTTTGTCGGAGACTGGCCGGTCATGCCCATTTGCGTTGAAAAACCCGCTCGCAGGTAATTTAAAACAACTGTTTAAGCGGGTACTCTGTGCCCCGTCCATTAACACATTGCTCGTCGCGAGGAGCTTGTCGTCATGAAATGCCGTGAGGGCTGTGGCGCTTGTTGCATTGCCCCTTCCATCAGTTCGCCGATTCCCGGTATGCCAAACGGCAAGGCCGCGGGGCAGCGTTGCCTGCAACTTTCCTCCGATAACCTGTGCAGTATTTTCGGCCAGCCGGAACGGCCGATGGTGTGTTCTGCCTTCGAGGCCGACCCCGAGGTGTGCGGAAGCAGCAGCGAAGAGGCCATCCGGTTGATTGGCTGGTGGGAACAAATGACGGCGGCGTGATGTGTGGGCTTGCACCTCCGAAAAACCTGAAGGTGATCGGAGGTGCAGGCCCAACGAACGGAACTTCAACAATAAGGAATAAGACTATGGGTTCGCTGCATCGTATGGCTGTGTTGTGTGGTTTGACGGTTGCGCTGGCTACCTCGACGGCCCAGGCCGAAGACTGGAAAGTCAAAAAGGACGAAGACGGCATCAAGATCTCCCTGAGTGAAGTGGCCGGCTCCGACTACAAGGCTTACCAGGGCGTCACATTGATGAAGACCACCATGGCCAAGCTGCGTGCGTTGCAGGAAGACGTGCCCGGAGCCTGCGCCTGGATTCACGAATGCAAAACCCAGAAGCTGCTCAAGCACGAAGGTGACCAGAGCTGGACCTACACCCAGTTCAACACCCCGTGGCCGGTTACTCCCCGTGATTCGGTGTTGCACGTCACCACCATCGAAGGCGCCGATGGCAGCCTGACCCGCAAGCTTGAAGGGGTACCGAAGTACATTCCTGAAGAAAAAGGCTTCGTCCGGGTCGCCAAGGTCGACGGTTTCTGGAAGTTCGTCCCCAAGGGCGACCAGATCGAAGTGACCTATCAGGTGCACACTGAGCCGGGCGGCAGCGTGCCGTCGATGGTGGCCAACAAGTTCGTGGTGGATGCCCCGTTCAATACCTTGAAAGCCCTCAAGGAACGCGCCGAGAAGTAAATGTCTCGCGCTTTTGAGGTGACTTCGTAACGCCCCGACTCGATCGGGGCGTTTGCGTTTTTGACCGCTGCGCAGGCTTTAATTTGTTTCTGGATATGCGTTGCACGAAATTTTCACCCACTCTCCAAGACAATTCGCCGGATCTCCCGTAACACCCTGTGTATTGCTGAATGCAGGATGAAAGAGTCGGGATGAGGGTAGTTATCAATGGCAATGCTGCCGTTGATCGTGCAACATTTGCGCACCGCGCAAACCCCCAGGCCTGGTACGGGCCGAAAAGAGGGCAAGGCGCAGCTGTATTTTTGAAACTTCAACTTCCAATGGGTCCTAAAACGACATGGCAATCCCGGACGCCCTGAATCAGCAGCGAGCTTCTAGTCGCCTGCTGCAACCGACCGTCAAATCGCATCTGGCCTACACGCTGTTGTGTGCCCTGGTCATGATGGTCATGTTCAGCCTGCTGCGCGTCGCGCTGCTGGCTTACAACAGCTCGATGATCCTCGACACACCGGCCTCGACCTTCCTCGAGGCATTCGCCAACGGTCTGCGCTTCGACCTGCGCCTGGTGGTCTATCTCAGTATCCCGTTGCTGCTGGCCTTGTTCAGTGCCCGGGCCATGGCCGCACGCGGGCTGTTCCGTCTGTGGTTGACGATCGTCTCCAGCATTGCGCTGTTCCTGGGCCTGATGGAGATGGACTTCTATCGTGAGTTCCACCAGCGCCTCAACGGGCTGGTCTTCCAGTACGTCAAGGAAGATCCGAAAACCGTGATGAGCATGCTCTGGTACGGTTTCCCGGTGGTCCGTTACTTGCTGGCCTGGGCCGTGGGCACCTGGATCCTGAGCCTGGCGTTCAAGGGCGCCGATCGTGCGACCCGCCCTCGTGGCCCGTTCAGTGGCGGCAGCATCGGCACACGCCAGGTTGCGCCGTGGTACTCGCGTATCGCGGTATTCGTGGTGTGCCTGCTGGTTTGCGTGGTCGCTGCCCGTGGCACCCTGCGCCAGGGCCCGCCGCTGCGTTGGGGTGACGTCTATACCACCGACTCGAATTTCGCCAACCAGTTGGGCCTCAATGGCACGTTGTCGCTGGTAGCCGCCGCCAAGAGCCGGATGTCCGAAGATCGCGACAATATCTGGAAGGCGACCCTGCCGCAGCCACAAGCCCAGCAAGTGGTGCGTGACATGCTGGTGCTGCCGGCCGAGAAACTGGTGGATGCCGACACCGCGGCGGTACGTCGCGATTACACCCCTCCAGCCGACAAGACCCTGCCGATCAAGAACGTCGTCGTAATCCTGATGGAAAGCATGGCCGGTCACTCGGTGGGTGCTCTGGGTGGCCCGGGCAACATCACGCCGTACCTCGACAAACTGTCGAAGGAGGGCTTGCTGTTCGACCGCTTCTTCTCCAACGGTACCCATACCCACCAGGGCATGTTCGCCACCATGGCCTGCTTCCCGAACCTGCCGGGCTTCGAATACCTGATGCAGACCCCGGAAGGCAGCCACAAGCTGTCCGGTCTGCCGCAGTTGCTCAGCGCCCGCGACTTCGACGACGTGTATGTCTACAACGGCGATTTCGCCTGGGACAACCAGTCGGGTTTCTTCAGCAACCAGGGCATGACCAACTTCATCGGCCGTAACGATTTCGTGAATCCGGTGTTCTCTGATCCGACCTGGGGCGTGTCCGACCAGGACATGTTCGACCGTGGCCTGGTCGAACTCAAGGCACGGGAAAACGGCAAGCCGTTCTATGCCTTGCTGCAAACCCTGTCCAACCACACGCCTTACGCCTTGCCGACGCCATTGCCGGTTGAGCGCGTGACCGATCGTGGCAGCCTGAACGAACACCTGACCGCCATGCGTTACTCGGACTGGGCGCTGGGCCAGTTCTTTGAAAAGGCCCGAAAGGAGCCGTACTTCAAGGAAACCCTGTTTGTCATCGTCGGTGACCACGGTTTTGGTAACGAACAGCAGATCACCGAAATGGACCTGGGCCGCTTCAACGTGCCGATGCTGATGATCGCGCCGGGCATCCAGGACAAATTCGGCCAGCGTGACCACACCGTGGGCACTCAGATCGACATCGTGCCGACCATCATGGGCCGCATTGGTGGTGAGGTGCGTCATCAGTGCTGGGGGCGCGACCTGCTCAACCTGCCCGAAGGCGACGCCGGTATTGGTGTGATCAAGCCGTCGGGCAGCGAGCAGACCACGGCCATCCTTACCGCAGACCAGATTCTGGTCCTGCCGAAGGACAAGGACATGGCGCCGAAGTTGTATCAGTATGAATTGGGGGACAAGCCTCGCGCCGAAGTCATTGCCGATGCGCCGCGTACCGCCGAGTTGAAACTCAAGCTCGAAGCGTTCCTGCAAACAGCGACCAAGAGCCTGCTGGACAACACCGCCGGTGTTGTTGATGGCAAGCCGGACTAAGTTGTGACGCAATAGAAAAGAGGCCCTTCAAGGGCCTCTTTTTTTTTGCCTGGCGGATATTTATATTCGGCCAAGCAAGAGCAGGATCAACAGCACCACCAATACGACGCCGATGATTCCGGACGGGCCGTAACCCCAACTTCTGGAGTGCGGGAAGACCGGTAAACCACCGATCAGTAACAGGATCAGAATGATGATCAGTATTGTGCCCATGTCTATTTCCTTGTCGAAAATGCAGTGGATTGACCATGCCAATCAAGGTCAGCTGGAATGAAGTAGATTCGAGCTGCTTAAAAATTCCGACTCTTGCGGTTGCAGGAAAATTCCAAGTTTTTTTGAAGTATTTCGGACGGGTTCTTATTTCTTTTGTAGTTGCCTTGGTTGCGTCTGGCGCTCCCGCAGTTTGCTCGGGCCATTCAGCAATCTGATGGAGCGTGGGTCGGGCAATTTCCTTCGCTACACTCGGTGCATCTTCCGAGAACAACAAGGCTGTTTGCTATGCAAAATCGCATGATGATCACTGGTGCAGGCTCTGGCCTGGGTCGCGAAATCGCGCTGCGCTGGGCGCGTGAAGGCTGGCAACTGGCCTTGTCGGACGTTAGCGAGCCCGGCTTGCAGGAAACCCTCAAGCTGGTCCGCGAAGCGGGCGGCGACGGTTTTATCCAGCGTTGCGACGTACGCGATTACAGCCAGTTGACTGCGTTCGCCCAGGCCTGCGAGGTCAAGCTCGGCGGCATCGATGTCATCGTCAATAACGCGGGTGTAGCGTCTGGAGGGTTTTTCAGTGAGTTGTCCCTGGAGGACTGGGACTGGCAGATCGCGATCAACCTGATGGGCGTGGTCAAGGGCTGCAAGGCTTTCCTGCCACTGCTGGAAAAAAGCAAAGGTAAAATCATCAACATCGCGTCCATGGCGGCGCTGATGCAAGGCCCGGCGATGAGCAACTACAACGTGGCCAAGGCGGGCGTGGTGGCGTTGTCCGAAAGCCTGCTGATCGAGCTGGCGCATCAGGAAGTCGGCGTGCATGTGGTGTGTCCGTCGTTCTTCCAGACCAACCTGCTGGACTCCTTCCGCGGCCCGACTCCGGCCATGAAAGCCCAGGTCGGCAAGTTGCTGGAAAGCTCGCCGATCAGCGCCGCCGACATCGCCGACTACATCTATCGGCAGGTCGCCGCCGGCGAGTTCATGATCCTGCCCCACGAGCAGGGACGCATGGCCTGGGCGATCAAGCAGAAGAACCCGCAATTGCTCTACAACGAAATGACCGCCATGGCCGACAAAATGCGCGCCAAGGCCAGGCAATCGGCAAGCTGATCTTGCCCGCGGGCAATGCTGTGGTTAGGGTGGCCGCCATCGGCCATCCTCGCGAGACGCTTGCATGCTCAATTACCTGTGGTTTTTCCTCGCCGCGCTGTTCGAAATTGCCGGTTGTTTTGCCTTCTGGATGTGGTTGCGCCAGGGTAAAAGCATGTGGTGGGTGGTGCCGGCGCTCCTGAGCCTGACCCTGTTTGCCCTGCTGCTGACCCGGATCGAAGCCACCTACGCCGGCCGCGCCTATGCCGCTTACGGAGGCATCTACATCATTGCCTCGATCGGCTGGTTGGCCGTGGTCGAGCGGATTCGCCCCCTGGGTTCGGACTGGCTCGGCGTGGCGCTGTGTGTGATCGGCGCGAGCATCATTCTGTTCGGGCCTCGATTCTCCGTGTCCTGACAGACCAGCCCCTACATTCAATCGGCCTGTCAGACCTTTCCGTAAGTGCCGTACGTCAAGGGCTGTCAGTCCGGTCTGGTTTGCTGTCGGAGCATTGTGGGTGTACGTCGGGCCGGGCATCTTCAAGGGCCAGAAACCCCTGAAGGACACTCCTCATGCTCGTACTCACTCGTGTTGTGGGCGAAACCATTTCCATCGGTGACAACATTACCGTGCGCGTTCTCGCGATCAATGGAAACAACATTCGCTTTGGCGTCGAAGCGCCCCGGGACGTCAACGTGCACCGCTGCGAAATCTACGAACGCATCCAGAAAAAACTGGCGAAAACCAAGGGACGCTGAAGACTTCAGTCAAACAGGTGTTTGGGCACGTCGTGCTTGAGCATCAGTTGGCACTGCTCGCTTTCCGGGTCGAAGACAATCAGTGCCTGGCCCTTGGTCAGCGCCTGGCGCACGCGCAGTACACGGGTTTCCAGGGGCGTGTCGTCACCATTGTCCGTGCCGTCGCGGGTCACGAAATCCTCGATCAGGCGGGTGAGGGTGTCGACTTGGAGTTGGTCGTGGGGGATCAGCATAGGCACCTCGGTTGGATCAATGGCGCGATGCTACGGCGAATGGGCGAGGACGGCCAGCCCGGGATCTTGTGTTGTCTGACAGATTGCTTTCGCGAGCAAGCCCGCTCCCACATTCGACCGCATTTTCCTGGAGTAACTCGGTCAACTGTGGGAGCGGGCTTGCTCGCGAAGGCGTTAGACCAGACACCGAAAGTCTCAGTGTTTCAACTCAATTCTCCGAACGCTGCCCCACCAGGCTGTCCACCGACGGTACCCGCGTGTCGCTTTCCATCTGAGTGTCATGTTCGAGCTGATGGCTGAAGCGATCCAGTGAGCCCTTGGCCGGTTGTGCATCGCTGGCAAACACGGGCGGGCTGAGGATGTACGCACCGAGCAGGCGGCTCAGGGCGGCGAGGCTGTCGATGTGAGTGCGCTCGTAACCGTGGGTGGCATCGCAGCCGAAGGCGAGCAGGGCGGTGCGAATATCGTGGCCGGCGGTGACCGCCGAGTGTGCGTCGCTGAAGTAGTAGCGGAACAGGTCCCGGCGTGCCGGCAACTCGTTGTCGCTGGCCAGGCGCAAGAGGTGGCGCGACAGGTGATAGTCATAGGGCCCGCCGGAATCCTGCATCGCGATGCTCACCGCGTGCTCGCTGGAGTGTTGACCTGGCGCGACCGGTGCGATGTCGATGCCGACGAACTCACTGACATCCCAGGGCAGTGCCGCCGCCGCGCCGCTGCCGGTTTCTTCGGTGATGGTGAACAGCGGATGGCAGTCGATCATCAGTTCTTCGCCACTGTCGACGATGGCCTTGAGCGCCGCCAGCAGTGCGGCCACCCCGGCCTTGTCGTCGAGGTGACGGGCACTGATGTGGCCGCTTTCGGTGAACTCCGGCAGCGGGTCGAAGGCGACGAAATCGCCGACGCTGATGCCCAGCGACTCGCAGTCGGCACGGGTGGCGCAGTAGGCGTCCAGGCGCAACTCGATGTGATCCCAACTGATTGGCATCTCATCCACGGCGGTATTGAATGCGTGCCCGGAAGCCATCAGCGGCAAGACGCTGCCACGGATCACACCACTGTCGGTAAACAGGCTGACCCGGCTGCCCTCGGCAAAACGGCTGGACCAGCAGCCGACGGGCGCGAGGGTCAGGCGGCCGTTGTCTTTCACTGCACGTACCGCCGCGCCGATGGTGTCCAGGTGGGCGGAAACGGCGCGGTCGGGGCTGTTCTTCTTGCCCTTGAGCGTGGCGCGGATGGTGCCGCGACGGGTCAGCTCGAAGGGAATGCCCAGTTCTTCAAGGCGTTCGGCGACGTAGCGCACGATGGTGTCGGTGAACCCGGTGGGGCTGGGAATGGCGAGCATTTCCAACAGCACTTTTTGCAGGTAACCGAGGTCCGGCTCGGGGATTTTGCTGGTCATGGAAACTCCTGATTGGTTATCGCCTGTTCGGCCGCCTTCGCGAGCAAGCCCGCTCCCACAGGGGAATGCGATCACATGTGGGAGCGGGCTTGCTCGCGAAGGGGCCAGCCCAGGCAACGCATCACTAAGAGACCACCGGCTGACTGTACGGAAACAACAGATCCACAAACCGCTCCGCTGTCGGCTGCGGTTCATGGTTGGCCAGCCCGGCTCGTTCGTTGGCTTCGATAAACACATAGTCCGGCTGGTCAGCGGCCGTCACCATCAGGTCGAGGCCAACCATGGGAATGTCCAGTGCCCGCGCGGCCCGTACCGCCGCATCCACCAGCGTCGGGTGCAGGATCGCCGTGACGTCTTCAAGCACGCCGCCGGTATGAAGGTTCGCCGTGCGTCGCACGAACAGGTGCTCACCGGCCTGCAGAATGCTGCTGTAGTCGTATCCGGCTGCACGCAAGGTGCGCTGGGTTTCCTGGTCCTGCGGGATCTTGCTTTCGCCGCCCGTGGCCGCCTGTCGCCGCCGGCTCTGGGCTTCGATCAATGCACCGATGGAGTGCTGGCCGTCGCCCACCACTTCGGCTGGCCGGCGAATGGCGGCAGCGACCATTTCAAAACCGATCACCACAATGCGCAGGTCCAGGCCTTCGTGGAAACTTTCCAGCAGCACGCGGCTGTCGAAGTGACGAGCGGCTTCTATGGCTTGCTGCACTTCCTCGATGGTGCGCAAATCCACCGCCACCCCTTGGCCCTGTTCACCATCCAGCGGCTTGACCACCACGCGCTGGTGTTCATCGAGGAAGGCCAGGTTGTCATCGGCGTTACCCGCCAGTTGCTGCGCCGGCAGGTTCAAGCCGGCAGCCTTGAGCACTTTGTGGGTCAGGCTTTTGTCCTGGCACAGGGTCATGCTGACGGCGCTGGTCAGGTCGCTCAGGGATTCGCGGCAGCGTACCCGGCGCCCGCCATGGCTGAGGGTGAACATCCCGGCGTCGGCGTCATCGACGTGCACATCGATGCCACGACGGTGTGCTTCCTCGACAATGATCCGCGCGTAGGGGTTGAACGCGGCTTCCGGGCCGGGCCCGAGAAACAGCGGCTGATTGATGCCGTTCTTGCGCTTGATGGCGAAGGTCGTCAGGTTGCGAAAGCCGAGCTTGGCGTAAAGGCTTTTCGCCTGGCGGTTGTCGTGCAGCACCGACAGGTCGAGGCAGGCGAGCCCGCGACTCATGAAGTGTTCGATCAAATGCCGCACCAGCACTTCACCGACACCCGGCCGCGCACAATGCGGGTCGACCGCCAGGCACCACAGGCTGCTGCCGTTCTCCGGATCATTGAAGGCCTTGTGGTGGTTGAGGCCCATGACGCTGCCGATGACTGCGCCGCTGTCTTCGTCTTCGGCCAGCCAGTACACCGGGCCGCCCAGATGACGCGGCGTCAGCAGGGTGGCATCGATGGGCAACATGCCGCGGGCCTGATACAGCTGGTTGATGGCCTGCCAGTCGGCATCGCTTTGCGCGCGTCGAATGCGGAAACCGCGAAACACCCGGGTTGCCTGCCGGTAGTCGCTGAACCACAGGCGCAAGGTATCGGACGGGTCGAGGAACAGCTGCGTCGGCTCCAGCCCCAGTACTTGCTGGGGCGCGGCGACGTACAGGGCAATGTCCCGCTCGCCGGGTTGCTCGTTGAGCAACTCTCCGGCCAGGCTCGCGGCATCGGCAAAGGTGTGTCCGATCAGCAAGCGCCCCCAGCCGCAATGCACGGCAATCGGCGCACCGCCGAGTTCACAGCGATCCTCGGCCAGGCGTGCCTGCAAGCGTTCATAGGAGGGTGACTGGCCGCGCAACAGGCGTTGGCTGATAGCCGTGGCGTGAGGTTTCATCGGTCAGATTCCTTGTTCGCTGAGCCACAGGTTGAGGGCCGCCAGTTGCCACAGCTTCGAGCCGCGTAACGGTGTCAATTGCCCCTGTGGATCAGTCAGTAGACGGTCGAGCATCGCGGGGTTGAACAGGCCGCGATCCTGGCTGGGATCAAGCAGCAGTTCGCGCACCCATTCCAGCGTATCGCCCTGCAAATGCTTGAGGCCCGGCACCGGGAAGTAACCTTTCTTGCGGTCGATCACTTCACTGGGAATCACTTGTCGCGCGGCTTCTTTCAAGACTTGCTTGCCGCCGTCCGGCAGTTTGAAACGCCCCGGAATCCGTGCCGAGAGCTCCACCAGGCGGTAGTCGAGAAACGGCGTGCGCGCTTCCAGGCCCCAGGCCATGGTCATGTTGTCGACCCGTTTGACCGGGTCGTCCACCAGCATCACCGTACTGTCCAGACGCAAGGCCTTGTCCACCGCCGTATCGGCACCGGGCTGGGCGAAATGGGCTTTGACGAAGTCACCGGCGGCGTCATTCGCGGTCAGCCATTTCGGTTGCACGGTGGCGGCGTAGTCGTCGTAACTGCGGTCGAAAAATGCTTCGCGGTACGCGGCATATGGATCGCTCGCGCCGTCCACTTGCGGATACCAGTGGTAACCGGCGAACAGTTCATCGGCGCCCTGGCCGCTCTGGACCACCTTGCAATGTTTGGCCACTTCCCGGGACAACAGGTAGAAGGCGATGCAGTCGTGGCTGACCATCGGTTCGCTCATGGCACGGAACGCGGCGGGCAGTTGTTCGATGATTTCCTTTTCGTCGATGCGCAGTTGGTGATGTTGCGTGCCGTAGTGTCGGGCGATCAGGTCCGAATACTGGAACTCGTCCCCGCGCTCGCCACCGGCATCCTGGAAACCGATGGAGAAGGTCGACAGATTGTCCACGCCGACTTCCCGCAACAGGCCCACCAGCAGACTTGAGTCGACGCCGCCGGACAACAGCACGCCGACATCCACTGCCGCGCGTTGGCGGATGGCGACCGCTTCGCGGGTGCTGTCGAGCACACGGTCGCGCCAGTCTTCGAGGGTCAGATCCATCTCATCGGCGTGAGGGCCATAGGGCAGGGCCCACCAGGTTTTCTGCTCGGTGCGGCCATCGGCTTCGATGCGCATCCAGGTGGCCGGCGGCAGTTTTTCGATGCCCGCCAGCAAGGTGCGCGGTGCCGGGACCACGGCGTGGAAATTCAGGTAGTGATTGAGCGCCACGGGATCGAGGATCGGGCTGATGTCGCCGCCCTTGAGCAATGCCGGCAATGCCGAGGCGAAGCGCAGGCGCTGGCCGGTGCGCGACAGGTACAGCGGTTTCACGCCGAGACGGTCGCGGGCGATGAACAGGCGTTGGGCATCGCGCTCCCAGATGGCAAAGGCAAACATGCCGTTGAGTTTTGGCAGCAAGGCTTCGCCCCAGGCGTGATAGCCCTTGAGCAAGACTTCGGTGTCGCCACCGGAATAGAAGGCGTAACCCAGGTTTTCCAGTTCCGCGCGCAGTTCCGGAAAGTTGTAGATCGCCCCGTTGAAGGCCAGGGACAAGCCCAGTTGCGGGTCGATCATCGGCTGCGCCGAGCCGTCCGACAGGTCCATGATTTTCAGGCGCCGATGGCCCAGGGCAACCGGTCCCTGGCTATGAAATCCCCAGGCGTCGGGGCCGCGAGGGGCCAGGTGGTGGGTGATTCGTTCAATGGCTGCAAGGTCTGCAGGTTGGTGATCAAAACGTAACTCGCCAGCTAATCCGCACATAAATTCCTTACCGGTTTTTCCGTTGGGGAGGGTCGATCGATACCGCACCGAAACAGCGGGTGCTCAGAAAGTGACCCTCATCGGTAAGGGGAGTTTTAGATCGATGAGTTATATGCGCGACTGGCCACGGCCGAATCGCCCGGTGAGGGCGACTTCGGCTGCTGTATCGACTACTTGCCCCGGATCAGGCGCCGCAGGGCAAACCGGTTGGGGTGACAGGCTTCAGCCACACTTCTGGGCAACGGCAGGGGTTCGTTGTCCAGCCAGGCTGCCAGCAGTTCTGCGGACAGCGGCGCGGTGATCAGGCCGCGCGAGCCGTGACCGCTGTTGATGTACAAACCGTCAAGCCATGGGCATTCGACGTCCGGTACCTGCCGTGCGTCCTTGCTTAGTGCTGCATACACCTGAGTGAACACCTGGGTATCGGCCAGCGGGCCGACGATTGGCAAGTAGTCGGGGCTGGTGCAACGAAAGGCAGCGCGACCCTGGAGACTTTCAGGCGCAAGTTTATCGGCCTGTAGACGCTCGACCAGGTCGTGGGAAATCTCTTCGAGCATGGCCAGGTTGCCCAGGTGTTCTGCCGTGGTCGGCGTCAGGTCATCGCTCTTGAAATCGAAACTGGCTCCCAGGGTATGTTCGCCCAAGCGGGCAGGGGCGACATAGCCTTCGGCACATACCACGGTGCTCAGTGCCTGGCTTTGCGGGGTTTGCGCCAGGCGGGTGATTTGCCCGCGAATGCGTTTGAGCGGCAACTCGGCGCTTTCGGGGAAACGCTGGATTTCAGCCGCGCCGGCGAGTACCACCACGGGGGCGTCGGCAAGCAATCGATCGCCGTCCCAGGCTTGCCAACGGCCTTCAACCTTGCGCAGTTCCAGCGCATCGTGATGGGTGAGCAGTTGAATCTGTGGATGCGCAGCCTGCCACTGGCACAGCGCCGGTGGGTGGACCCAGCCGCCTTCGGGATAGAACAGGCCTCCCTGTGCCAGCCCGATACCGGCCACGGCCTGTGCCTCGGTTTGATCCAGCAGGTGCAACAAGTCCGCCGCAAACGCCGCGGCCAACTGCGCCTGACGCTCGGCCTCCTTGGCATTGAAGGCCAGTTGCAACACGCCGCAATCGTCCCAGTCGCGGCCCCGTTGCAAGTGTTCGAGCAGGCGTCGGGTGTAGCCGAATCCGCTGACGATCATTTGCGACAGCGCCGTGCCGTGGGCGGATAACTTCAGGTAGAGCACGCCCTGCGGGTTACCCGAGGCTTCCCGGGCGATGTCGTCGTGGCGCTCCAGCACTGTCACTTGCCAGCCCCGCGCGGCGAGGCTGGCGGCGCTGGCACAACCGGCCAGGCCGGCACCGATCACCAGTGCCTGGCGCTCGCCGGTCAGCGGAGTTGGGCGGGCGAACCAGGGTTTATCCAGGGCCGGAGCCGGCGTTTCCTGGGGCCAGCCGAGGAACTCGCCGCGCAGGATCTCCCATTTGTGGCCGATGCCGGGGGTGCGTTTCATCTTGAAGCCGGCGGCGTTGAGCAGGCGCCGCACCCAGCCGGTGCTGGTGAAAGTGCTGATGGATGCACCGGGAGCGGCCAGGCGAGCCAGTTCGGCAAACAGTTCGGCGGTCCACATGTCGGGGTTTTTCGCCGGGGCGAAACCGTCGAGGAACCAGGCGTCGATTCGGGCATCGAGTTGCGGCAGTTGCTCCAGTGCATCGCCGATCAGCAGCGTCAGGGTCACGCGGCCGTGGTCCAGCGTCAGGCGCTGAAAGCCCTGATGGATGGCCACGTATTGCTCCAGCAGTTGATCGGCAAACACCTTGAGTTCCGGCCACAGCGCCAGGGCCCGCTGCAAGTCGGCCGGGCTCAGCGGGTACTTCTCGACGCTGACAAAATGCAACCGCGCACCGGCCGCGGCGTGTTGCTCGAACACCTGCCAGGCGCACAGGAAATTCAGCCCGGTGCCGAACCCCGTTTCCCCGATGACCAGCCGCCCGCCTTCGGGCAAGGCCGCAAAGCGCTCCGCCAAACGGTTCTGTTCGATAAAGACGTAGCGGGTTTCGTCCAGCCCCGACTGGTCGGAGAAATACACATCGTCGAACACTCGCGAATACGGGCGACCTTGGTCGTCCCAGTCGAGTTGGGCGTGGGGCAATACAGGTTTCATGGCTGGCTCGGCAACGGCAAGGCCGCCATTCTAGCCGATCGCAGGCGTGGTGCTTGATCCGTGGCAAGACATGCATTGGCCGAGGACGGGAAAATCCCTGCTGGCCTTCAGTTCAATCCGCTAGTCTTGCTCACATCTGGAAGGGAGCCGCTCATGTTTGAATCCGCCGAAATCGATCACGCCATCGACAAAGAAACCTACGACGCCGAAATCCCGGCCCTGCGCGAAGCGTTGCTCGAAGCGCAATTCGAATTGCAGCAGCAACGCCGCTTTCCGGTGATCATTTTGATCAATGGCATCGAAGGTGCCGGCAAGGGTGAGACGATCAAGGTGCTCAACGAGTGGATGGACCCGCGCCTGATCGAGGTCCGCACCTTCGATCAGCAAACCGACGAAGAACTGGCGCGGCCCCCGGCCTGGCGGTACTGGCGGATGCTCCCGGCCAAGGGGCGCATGGGGATTTTCTTCGGCAACTGGTACAGCCAGATGCTGCAGGGACGGGTCCATGGCGAGTTCAAGGATCCGCGCCTGGACCAGGCGATCAACGGCGCCGAGCGCCTGGAAAAGATGCTTTGCGACGAAGGTGCGCTGATCTTCAAGTTCTGGTTTCACCTCTCCAAGAAGCAAATGAAGGCACGCCTCAAGGCGCTGGCCGACGATCCGCTGCACAGCTGGCGCATCAGCCCGCTGGATTGGCAGCAGTCGCAAACGTACGACAGGTTCGTGAAGTATGGTGAACGGGCGCTGCGCCGCACCAGCCGTGACTATGCACCCTGGCATGTGATCGCCGGAGCGGATGCCCACTATCGCAGCCTGGCCGTGGGACGGATTCTGCTGGCGGGCCTGCAAGGCGCATTGAAGCGACCGAAGATCCATCCGGAAAAGGTCAGCGCCGCGCCAGTGTTCCCCAGTGTCGATCAAGTGAACCTGATCGACAGCCTGGACCTGACCCTGCAGTTGGACAAAGAAGATTATGAAGAACAGCTGATCACCGAGCAGGCGCGGTTTTCCGGGTTGATGCGTGACAAACGCATGCGTCGCCACGCGTTGGTGGCAGTGTTCGAGGGCAATGACGCGGCCGGCAAGGGCGGGGCGATCCGCCGGGTAGCGGCAGCGCTTGATCCGCGCCAGTACAGCATCGTGCCGATTGCCGCGCCCACCGAGGAAGAACGGGCGCAACCGTATCTGTGGCGTTTCTGGCGGCACCTGCCGGCCCGGGGCAAGTTCACCGTGTTCGACCGCTCATGGTATGGCCGGGTGTTGGTGGAGCGCATCGAAGGTTTTTGCAGCCCGGCGGACTGGCTGCGTGCCTACGGTGAAATCAACGATTTCGAAGAGCAGCTCACCGACGCCGGTGTGATCGTAGTCAAGTTCTGGCTGTCCATCGACAAACTGACGCAACTGGAGCGCTTCGAGGCGCGCGAAAAGATTCCCTTCAAGCGCTTCAAGATCACTGAAGATGACTGGCGCAACCGTGAAAAGTGGGACGATTATCGCGGGGCGGTCGGCGACATGGTCGACCGTACCAGCACCGAGATTGCGCCATGGACCCTGGTGGAAGCCAACGACAAGCGCTGGGCACGGGTCAAGGTGCTGCGCACCATCAACCGGGCGCTGGAGCAGGCTTTCGAAAAAACCGACCGGCATGAACGCAAGCGCAAGGACAAGGATTGAGGTCATGGTTACGCATACGCGAGGTGAATGATCGTCGCGGTCGGTGAAGGGCTGGACTTATGCTCGATCCACTCTCAACCGATAACAACAATGAGGTATGCCATGCGTGAAGTGGTGATCGTCGACAGCGTGCGGACCGGCCTGGCCAAATCCTTTCGCGGTAAATTCAACATGACCCGCCCGGACGACATGGCGGCACACTGTGTCGATGCGCTGTTGGCGCGCACCGGAATCGATCCGGCGAGCGTCGAGGACTGCATCGTCGGCGCCGGCTCCAACGAAGGCGCCCAGGGTTTCAATATCGGTCGCAACGTCGCGGTGCTCTCGCGCCTGGGCATCGGCACGGCCGGCATGACCCTCAACCGGTTCTGTTCCTCGGGCTTGCAGGCGATCGCCATTGCCGCCAACCAGATCGCTTCGGGGTGCAGCGACATCATCGTCGCCGGTGGCGTCGAGTCCATCAGCCTGACCATGAAAAGCGTCAACACCGACAACCTGATCAACCCGCTGCTCAAGGAACAGGTGCCGGGCATCTACTTCCCGATGGGCCAGACTGCTGAAATCGTCGCGCGTCGGTACAACGTCAGCCGTCAAGAGCAGGACCTATACGCGCTGCAAAGCCAGCAGCGCACCGCAGAGGCTCAGGCCGCCGGGCTGTTCACTGATGAAATCGTGCCGATGGCGGTGAAGTATCGCGTCGAAGACAAGGCCACCGGTCAGGCACAGATCCTCGACGGCATCGTCGACCGCGATGACTGCAACCGCCCGGACACCACCCTGGAAAGCCTGGCCGGATTGAAACCGGTGTTCGCCGAAGATGGCTCGGTCACGGCGGGCAACTCTTCGCAGTTGTCTGACGGCGCGTCCATGACCCTGGTGATGAGCCTGGAGAAAGCGCTGGAACTGGGGCTCAAGCCGAAAGCGTTCTTCCGTGGTTTTACCGTCGCCGGTTGCGCGCCGGACGAAATGGGCATCGGCCCGGTGTTCTCGGTACCGAAACTGCTCAAGGCCAAAGGCTTGCGGATTGACGACATCGACCTGTGGGAACTCAACGAAGCGTTCGCCTCGCAATGCCTGTACAGCCGCAACCGCCTGGAAATCGACAACGCCCGGTACAACGTCAACGGCGGTTCGATTTCCATCGGTCACCCGTTCGGCATGACCGGTTCGCGTCAGGTCGGGCATCTGGTTCGTGAATTGCAGCGACGCAATTTGCGGTATGGCATCGTCACCATGTGCGTGGGTGGCGGGATGGGGGCGACCGGGCTGTTTGAAGCAGTGCGTTAATTTTCATTGTTTTGTGTGACTTCTCAGATCGCATTCGTCGGAACGCCGCCCGGAGCAAGCCCGCTCCCACATTCAACCGTATATACCTTGAGTACTCGGTCAAATGTGGGAGCGGCGGTGCGACGATTCGACTTGCTCGCGAATGCAGACGACGCGGTTTACCGGCTCATCCATAGCCCCTCAAAGATTACGACCCGCACAGTTTCATTCGCGGCCAGACTGAAACTGTGCCTGTGTACGCTACCGCTGCGAGCCTAGAATGACGACTCTTGTCAGTTGGCGTTGGGGTTCACATGCACATTTCATCGGGTCGCTGGGGTTACGGTCTGTTCCTGGCCTTGTTGACCGCGTTGTTGTGGGGAATCCTGCCGATCAAGCTCAAGCAAGTGTTGCTGGTGATGGACCCGGTGACGGTGACCTGGTTTCGCCTGCTGGTGTCCGGCGGCTGCCTGTTCATTTACCTGGCGGCCACCAGGCGCCTTCCCAGTCGCAAAGTGCTCGGTCCTCGTGGTGGCTGGCTGGTGCTGATGGCGGTGCTCGGCCTGGTCGGTAACTATGTGCTGTATCTGATGGGCCTGAACCTGCTCAGCCCCGGCACGGCGCAACTGGTGGTGCAGATGGGCCCGATCATGCTGCTGATCGCCAGTCTGTTTGTGTTCAAGGAGCGTTTCAGCCTGGGGCAGGGGATTGGCCTGCTGGTGCTGCTGATCGGCTTTGCGCTGTTTTTCAACCAGCGCTTGAGTGAGTTGCTCACGTCGCTGACCGACTACACCGCCGGCGTGCTGCTGGTGCTGCTGGCGTCCACGGTCTGGACCTTCTATGCCCTGGGGCAGAAGCAATTGCTGACGGTGTGGAATTCGCTGCAGGTGATGATGGTGATCTACCTGTTCTGCGCGGCGCTGTTGACGCCATGGGTGCATCCGCTCGAAGCGTTGCAATTGAACCCCTTGCAGGGTTGGTTGCTGCTGGCCTGCTGTCTCAATACCCTGATTGCCTATGGCGCGTTTGCCGAGGCCCTGGCCCATTGGGAAGCCTCTCGGGTCAGCGCGACGTTGGCCATAACGCCGTTGGTGACCTTTGCCGCGGTTGCCATGGCGGCGTGGCTTTGGCCCGACTATGTGCATGCCGAGACCATCAATGGCCTGGGATATGGCGGTGCGGTGCTGGTGGTGCTGGGGTCGGCGCTGGTGGCGTTGGGGCCTTCGTTGATTGCCGGGCTGAAGGCGCGGAAGTTACGGATGGCCTGAATATCAAAAGATCGCAGCCTGCGGCAGCTCCTACAGGGATAGGCATTTACATGTAGGAGCTGCCGCAGGCTGCGATCTTTTCGCTTCACTGCAAATCTCAGCCCTTGGCCCCAGCCTCCAGCATATTTTCCGGCCTCACCCACGCATCGAACTCTTCGTCAGTCAGATACCCGAGCTGCAGCGCCGCCTCGCGCAAGGTCAGGCCTTCGCTGTAGGCCTTCTTGGCGATCTCCGCTGATTTGTCATAGCCAATGTGCGGGTTGAGCGCCGTCACCAGCATCAGGCCACGCTCCAGGTGTTCAGCCATTTTTTCCGCATCCGGCTCCAGACCGGCCACGCAGTGCTGCTGGAAGTTGCTGCAGCCATCAGCCAGCAAACGGATCGATTGCAGCAGGTTATGGATGATCACCGGTTTGAACACGTTGAGCTGCAAGTGGCCCTGACTGGCGGCAAAGCCGATGGCGACGTCGTTGCCCAACACCTGGCAGGCCAACATCGACAGCGCTTCGCACTGGGTCGGGTTGACCTTGCCCGGCATGATCGAACTACCCGGTTCATTGGCCGGCAGCCTGACTTCGGCGAAGCCGGCGCGCGGGCCGGAACCCAGAAGGCGCAAATCGTTGGCGATTTTCATCAGCGTCACGGCGAGGGTTTTCAGCGCCCCGGACAGCGTGGTCAGCGGCTCATGGCCGGCCAGCGCGGCAAACTTGTTCGGTGCCGTGATGAACGGCAATCCGGAGAGGGCGGCCAATTCCGCGGCGATGGCCTCACCGAAGCCGTGGGGTGAATTGAGCCCGGTGCCGACGGCCGTTCCGCCCTGGGCCAGCTCGCAGACCGCGGGCAATGCGCTGCGGATCGCCCGCTCGGCGTAATGGAGTTGGGCAATGAAGGCCGATATTTCCTGTCCGAAGCTGATCGGTGTCGCATCCATCATGTGCGTACGGCCGGTCTTGACCAGTTTCATGTGGCGGGCGGCCAGCTCGGCCAGCCCGCCGGACAGTTCGCTGATCGCCGGCAGCAAGTGCTGTTGCACCGCCTGGACGGCGGCGATGTGCATGGCGGTGGGGAAGCTGTCGTTGGAGCTCTGGGAGCGATTGACGTGATCGTTGGGGTGCACCGGGGACTTGCCGCCACGGGGGTTGCCGGCCAGCTCGTTGGCGCGACCGGCGATCACTTCGTTGACGTTCATGTTGCTCTGGGTACCGCTGCCTGTTTGCCAGACCACCAGCGGAAACTGGTCGTCGTGTTCGCCGGCGAGCACTTCGTCGGCCGCCTGCTCGATCAGGCGGGCAATATCGGCGGGCACGTCGCCGTTGCGATCATTGACCCGTGCCGCGGCTTTCTTGATCAGCGCCAAGGCATGCAACACGGCCAGCGGCATGCGTTCGTTGCCGATGGCGAAGTTGATCAGCGAGCGTTGTGTCTGAGCGCCCCAATAGGCTTCATCCGGGACTTCAACCTGGCCGAGGCTGTCGGTTTCGATACGGCTCATCTTGCTCACTCCTGTAGGTCCGATTGCGCAGTTTAGGCCGTGATCGACGGCCGTGGTTCCATCAGTCTGAATTTGACCATTGAACCCCTCTAAATCAGGTGCGACAAGGCTTGGGGTTGAGCGACACACTTTTTTAGGCGCAGAATGGACGCCCTTGGGGTCTTACCTCGCCAGCTAGAAAAGGAAACTCGATGACTCGTCTTCGTGCCATCTGTACCGCCGTTGCTTTGGTCTGCGCCAGCGGCCAGGTTTTTGCCGACACCGCCAGCCATAACGCCAGTGCCGAGGCTTTCCTGACCATGGCGCACGCTGACAAACTGGGCACCCCGGTGTACATGCAAGTACAGCAGATGTTTGCCCAGCGTTTCGAACAGACCAAAGCCCCTGAGTCGAAAAAGGCCGTGCTGGAAACCTACCAGGCCAAGGCCAACGCCGCTCTGGACCAGGCCATTGGCTGGAACAAGCTGAAGCCGGACATGGTCAAGCTCTACACCACCAACTTCACCGAATCCGAGCTCAAGGACCTGGTTGCGTTCTACCAGTCGCCACTGGGCAAGAAAGTCCTGGAAAAAATGCCTCAGCTGACCCAGCAATCGGCCCAGATGACCCAGGCCAAGCTGGAAAGCGCGGTGCCGGTGGTCAACAAGCTGCTGGCTGACATGACCGCCGAGCTGACGCCGAAAGATGCGGCCGCCCCAGCCAAGAAAAAGCCTTAAGCGGAGTCCGGTATGACCATGCAACAACGCATCGAATCGACGCTGGGCCTGCTTCAGCCCGAGCATCTGCAAGTGCTGGATGAAAGCCACATGCACAGCCGTGGGCTGCAAACCCATTTCAAGGCCGTGGTGGTCAGTACGCAGTTCGAAGGCCTGAACCGGGTCAAGCGTCACCAGAAGGTCTACGGCACGCTCGGCGAGCTGATGGGAGAGTTCCATGCGTTGGCGCTGCATACCTACACGCCAGAGGAATGGGCCCGGATCGACGCGGCTCCGGCCTCGCCGACCTGTGCCGGTGGCAGCAAGCACTAAGCTCAAAAGATCGCAGCCTGCGGCAGCTCCTACAGGAATACGCATTCCCATGTAGGAGCTGCCGCAGGCTGCGATCTTTTTTGTTAGAATGCCCAACGCGCCGCTAACCCGGCGCGTTTTTTTTCGCATCCGGTTCACCCCTTACGAGGGTAGCCACCTGGAGATTTACCCATGACACAACAGATTGTCGTGGCGGCACTGTATAAGTTCGTCACCCTGGAAGATTACGTCGCCCTGCGCGAGCCTCTGTTGCAAGCGATGGTCGACAATGGCATCAAAGGCACCCTGCTGATTGCCGAAGAAGGCATCAACGGCACCGTGTCCGGCAGCCGCGAAGGCATTGACGGGCTGATGGCCTGGCTCAAGAACGACCCGCGCATGGACGACATCGACCATAAAGAGTCGTACTGCGATGAGCAGCCGTTCTACCGCACCAAAGTCAAACTCAAGAAAGAAATCGTCACCCTCGGCGTGGAAGGCGTGGACCCGAACAAAAAGGTCGGCACCTACGTCGATCCGCGGGACTGGAACGCCCTGATCAGCGACCCGGAAGTGTTGTTGATCGACACCCGAAACGATTACGAAGTCTCGATCGGTACCTTCGAAGGCGCCATTGACCCGAAAACCACCAGTTTTCGCGAATTTCCCGACTACATCAAAGCTAACTTCGACCCGGCCGTGCACAAGAAGGTCGCAATGTTCTGTACCGGAGGCATCCGCTGCGAGAAGGCGTCGAGCTACATGCTCAGCGAGGGCTACGGTGAGGTTTTTCACCTCAAGGGTGGCATCCTGAAGTACCTCGAAGAGGTGCCGCAGGAAGAAACCAAGTGGCAGGGCGACTGCTTCGTGTTCGACAACCGCGTGACCGTTCGTCACGACCTGAGCGAAGGCGATTACGATCAATGTCATGCCTGCCGCACGCCGGTGAGCGTGGAAGACCGCGCGTCCGAGCATTACGTGGCCGGCATCAGTTGCCCGCATTGCTGGGATAAGCTGAGTGAGAAGACCCGTCGCAGCGCGATCGACCGGCAGAAGCAGATCGAACTGGCCAAGGCTCGTAACCAGCCTCACCCGATCGGCTTCAACTACAAGCAAGCATCCTCCGAGGCCTGAACCATGTCTGCGCGCCTGCTCTATGTGATGGACCCGATGTGTTCCTGGTGCTGGGGGTTTGCCCCGGTGGCCAACGCACTGGTCGAGCAGGCGCAAGCCGCGGGTGTGGATGTGCATCTGATCGTGGGTGGTTTGCGCACCGGTAGCGGTGCGGCGCTGGAGCCGACCACCCGCCGCTACATCCTGGAACACTGGCAGGCGGTCACCGAGGCCACCGGCCAGCCCTTCAAGTTCGAGGGCGCGTTACCCGATGGCTTTGTCTACGACACCGAGCCTGCCTGCCGGGCACTGGTGACGGCGCGCGCACTGGCGCCGGATTGCGCCTGGAAGTTGCTCGGGCTGATCCAGCATGCGTTTTATGTCGAAGGCCGGGACGTCACCCGCGCCAGCGTGCTGGTGGAACTGGCCGAGCAGGCCGGCGTGCCGCGTATCGAGTTCGCCGCCGCTTTCGACCGTGCCGACATGCACACGGCGACTGAAGCCGATTTCACCTGGGTCCAGGACCTGGGCATTGCCGGTTTCCCCACTCTGTTGGCCGAGCGTAACGGCCAACTGGCGTTATTGACCAATGGCTATCAGCCGTTGAGCGAGTTGTCCGCGCTGCTCGGCCGCTGGCTGGAGCGTGCTGCCTGTGCATGACTTGCCTGATGATGTCGCACCCGCTAAACGTGTCGACCGTCTGAGCTGGGCGGAAATCCGCCGCCTGGCCCTGCATCACAAGAAATCCCTGTGGATCGCCAACGGCGTGGCCGTGCTGGCGACCTTGTGCAGCGTGCCGATCCCCTTGCTCCTGCCGTTGCTGGTGGACGAGGTGTTGCTGGGGCATGGTGATGCCGCGCTGAAGATCATGAACCATGTGCTGCCCGAAGGCTGGCAGAAGGCCGCGGGTTACATCGGGCTGATGCTGGTGGTGACTTTGACCCTGCGTTGCTCGGCGTTGCTGTTCAACGTGGTGCAGGCGAAATTATTCGCCGGGCTGGCCAAGGACATCGTCTATCGCATTCGCATACGCCTGATCGAGCGTCTCAAGCGTATCTCCCTGGGCGAGTACGAAAGCCTGGGCAGCGGCACGGTGACCACGCATCTGGTCACCGACCTGGATACGCTGGACAAATTCGTCGGCGAAACCCTCAGCCGTTTCCTCGTGGCCATGCTGACCCTGGTCGGCACGGCGGGCATTCTGATGTGGATGCACTGGAAACTGGCATTGCTGATTCTGCTGTTCAACCCGCTGGTGATCTACGCCACGGTGCAGTTGGGCAAGCGGGTCAAGCACCTGAAGAAACTCGAGAACGACAGCACTTCGCGCTTTACCCAGGCACTGACCGAAACGCTGGATGCCATCCAGGAAGTTCGCGCCGGCAACCGCCAGGGGTTTTTCCTCGGTCGCCTGGGGCAACGCGCCCGGGACGTGCGTGACTATGCGGTGAATTCGCAATGGAAAACCGATGCGTCGAACCGTGCCAGCGGTTTGCTGTTCCAGTTCGGCATCGATATTTTCCGGGCTGCGGCGATGCTCACCGTGCTGTTTTCCGACCTTTCAATCGGCCAGATGCTCGCGGTGTTCAGCTACCTGTGGTTCATGATCGGTCCGGTTGAGCAACTGCTGAACCTGCAATATGCCTACTACGCTGCCGGCGGTGCGCTGTCGCGGATCAACGAACTGCTGTCCCGGGCCGATGAGCCCGAATACCCGGGCGGCGTCGACCCTTTCGCCGGTCGCGAGACGGTCGGGCTTGAAGTACAAGGGTTGAGCTTCGGTTACGGTGATGAACTGGTCCTGAACCAGATGAATCTGTCTATCGCCCCCGGCGAAAAGGTCGCGATCGTCGGCGCCAGTGGCGGTGGCAAGAGCACGCTGGTGCAACTGCTGCTGGGCTTGTACACGCCGTTGGCCGGAACGATTCGTTTCGGCGGTTCGACCCAGCAGGAGATCGGCCTGGAAACGGTGCGGGAAAATGTTGCCGTGGTCCTGCAACATCCAGCGCTGTTCAACGACACCATCCGGGCCAACCTGACCATGGGTCGCGAACGCAGTGACGAGGCCTGCTGGCAGGCACTGGAAATCGCCCAATTGCACGGCACCGTCCGGGATTTGCCCAATGGCCTGGACAGTATCGTCGGGCGTTCCGGGGTGCGGTTGTCCGGCGGGCAACGTCAACGCCTGGCCATCGCCCGGATGGTACTGGCCGAACCCAAGGTGGTGATCCTCGACGAAGCCACCTCCGCGCTGGACGCCGCCACCGAATACAATCTGCACCAGGCACTGGCGCGTTTCCTGAGCAACCGCACCACGTTGATCATCGCCCATCGTCTTTCGGCGGTAAAACAGGCTGACCGTGTGCTGGTGTTCGACGGCGGGCAAGTTGCCGAAGACGGCGACCACCAGCAACTGATCGCCGAGGGTGGGCTGTACGCCAAGCTGTATGGGCATTTGCAGCGGTTGTAATTCAGGACCACAACACTTTCAACGCGTCTGCCCCGCCGTCATGGCCGAACTCTTTCATCACCATGGAACATGACTCGCAAGGGCGCATGGTCGTGGCGATGTCCACGGAGCGCAGCTCTTCGGAGTCGGGGTACTTCTCGCGAAGCACGCGGATCAGCTTGCTTTCGCTGTCCAGTGACGTCGGGCGGGCGGCCATTGACGGATGGTATTTGCCGATGTTCTTGATCGTCAAAGGCACGGCCAGCAGGTTGCCTTCGGTTGTCACGTCCAGCGACGTCTTGGGAAACGTCAGACTGTAATCAATGTTGATGTAGGTCGTATCACCGATCCGTACATGGTTGGCACCCAGATGACGGAACAATGGTAGTCGGGTGGTGGAGCCCCGGGCGCCCGACACGCTGACATAGACCTCGCGTTTACCGTTCGCGGTAGTAACGTCGGCATAGGCAATGTTCCTGGCATTAAACGGGCGTTCGTATCTGGGCAACAGGTTTTGCAGTTTCTGCATCGCGCTGTCGATTCGCAATGCAGCATCCGCATTCCTGGGGTTGATGGTCGGCGACAGGAACAGGGTATCGAATACTTCTGCCGTTTTTTGCCGCAACGCCTGGGAAGCCTCTTTGCTGCGAGTCCACGATGCAGCGCCTTCCGGCCGCTGCGCGACAATCATTCGGGTCCGGTGATCGTACATCAAGGCCTCTCCGGGGCTGGTGTCCACGTTCAGCCACTTCATGTTCGCGGGTGGATTCGAGGTGGTGCCGAGGGGGATGGCGATGGTTTCCATGGTGGTCATGGCGCGTTCGATGTCTTCGAGCTTGTGGATGCGCGCGTTGTTGTTGGCCATCAACCCGCCTTCGTACACGGTCAACAACTCTGCCCCGAGCGTTCCTTCGGCCATCTCGGCGGGTTGCAGGCGCTTGAAAGTCAGCGTAACAGGCGGTTTCTGGCCTTTGGGAATCGTCGTCATGTAGAAATCCAGGGTATTGACCCGGAAAAACGCATAATCGGCAGACTCATCGACAGCAGGCACGAGAACCGCGCCGACCCGTTGCGAATCGTTGAGCCCGTCATACGTCCCGTCAACTTTGATGCGTGCAAAAATGCCTTTGCGAAACTGCAGCGTGGCCTGGGTCTGCTGCCTTGGCACCAGCCTGCCGCCCGGGATGCCCAAACGGGCCAGGTTTCCGGTAAACAATGTCGGTCTGTCGTCCACGATTCGATAGAGCTTGGCATCGACCGCCAAAAACGAACCTTCATGACCTGGCAATGCCGCGGCGTCGGATATCCGGTCGCCAAACCAGGGTGCATAACCCTTGGATTTGTCGATCGTGCCAATCGGCGGTGTGGGTGACGGTTCGCCACTCACATAGCTCGCACGACAATCGCCGGGACTGTCCGGTGCGCGGCTTGGTCGGCACGGTATCCGTGACCAGAGGCTGCTGTCATCGATCATCTCGATGCGGCGCAGTTCTTCGCCATCCAGGCGGTAGGGGACGTCGTCGATGAAGACGGTTGTGCGCCCATCGATGTCGAACTGGTAGCGGGCGTGCGCCTGTTCCGGGAGCTCGACGAA
Organism: Pseudomonas sp. IT-P258; assembly: GCF_949767825.1. Lineage (NCBI taxonomy): Bacteria > Pseudomonadati > Pseudomonadota > Gammaproteobacteria > Pseudomonadales > Pseudomonadaceae > Pseudomonas > Pseudomonas sp. IT-P258. Next base: position 105,759 of record NZ_CATKPU010000098.1, read on the forward strand.
GACCAGGTCGTCGGTTTTTTTCACGCTGTCATAGCTTGAGCGACCGAGTGACAGTTCGTGGTGCTGCGGCGTGAGCCGGGGGCCATAGGGGCGGGTGGACAGCGGGTCAAGCAAGTAATGGTGGCCGTCGATCTTTCGCACCGGAACATCTTCGATGCCTTTGACAATGCCCAGTCGGTCGGTATCCACCAGCGGTTTCCAGCGTCCCGGTTCGGTCGCCTGGGGCAGGCTGCTGACAAAGTCATAGCTATCGGCCTTGCCGGCGAGTTTTTTCAATTGGAACATCGCCCGTTTTTCCAGATAGACGACTGCACGTCCGGTGCCTTTTACGCCCCTGCCAGCGAGCCGCAGCAGATCCACTGAGCCGTCCAGGGGATTGAGGTTCTTCAAGCTCGAAGTCAACAGTTTGCCGGACAACCGCACCATTCGCGGCAGCGTCGAGCGAATCCCCAATCCGCCGGTTCGCACGGCCAGCCTGATGCTTCCTGCGGCGAACTTACCCAAGGGAACTGCAAATGACACGATGTCGAGCACCAGGCCGATTGCGCCGAGAACGCGATCACCGAATTTGTCCGATTGAAGGTCTTCGATGCTACCCCAGAATGGTACGAATCCCTTGAGGTTGTGAAGCCAGTGTTTTTTGTCGCGGTCGCGTTCGAACTGCGTGACTCCCAAGGCTTCGCGACGGAGCTCCTGTTCATCAGCATAAAAAAGGTGGGTTGCGATAAAGGACGCGATTTGCCGCGTACGGGCAGATGTCAGTGTGAGATTGGGAGAACTGTCGTGATGTGCCGACGGCGTTAGAGTCGGGGGGAGGGCGTCGCCGAGTGGGTCAAGAATCGCGTTACAGGTGGCTCCTGGTTTCGGAGGTGTGCCGGTTGTATGGGCATCCCGATCGAATGGCAGGCGGTGTGTGCGATTGGCGATATAGAAGGCATAGTCCTCCTCGACAAGGTGGTCGACGTAATAATAATTGGCACGGACGCCACCGACCTGGGCAGTTGTCACATCGGTGCGCGGTCGTATGACGCCGGCACGAGGCAGGCATTCGTAGAAGCGCACGGCGTTCCCGTAAGTGGCTTGCAGTACAAACCCCATGCGTGACCTGAGCGGCAGCGTGTGTGCTGCGGTTTCTTCCTCGACCTTGAGTCCGGTTTCGTCCCGGAGGCTGAGCACCCTGACGTCTCCATGCTCCAGCGCCTTGCGATCGTCCCACGGCAGTGAGACCAACAGGCTTTTGATCAGGCCTTCGTAGGCTATTTTTGATTTGGCGAGGTAACTTTTGAATTGCTCGTCGAACAGAGCGTCGATATCAGTCAGGGTGCGGTTGCGTGGAAGCAGCAAGATCGGGGAAGGAGATTCGTCAGGGTTTGCCAACCCCCATTCAAACTTGCGATCAGGGGACAGCCTGATCCAAAAACTCGAGTTCTTGCCGTTGCTACTGATGTACCACTTGCGATCGGGGCTCAAGCCGCCCGACGCGTATACCTCCAGCAGCGGCCAGGTTTTCTGCGGTAAGTCGAGGGTGTCTATGATGTTGCGCTCAACGCGAATGCCCGCCCGATACAGGTTGCGCATCACGCGGATTCTCATGGGGTCTTGGGCAAGGTCGCTGGCCAATGCCGATTTCAGTTCTTGTTCCGCCAGTTTCAGGCGTTTTGGGGGCGCGACATCGAGTTGGACAATTGCCTCGTTCAACTGCGCCTTGTGGTCTTCCAGCGCTTGCAAGGCATTCAGTCTGCTTTCCTGAATATTGCCAATTTGCGCGCTCGGTTCCACTGCCCCGGTCGCCTGCGCCCAGGTCAACGCCGCTGGAACTCGCGTCAGGGCGATCAACTGGAGCAGGGCGTCGCTGGCGCCCTCGCTTTTCTTCAACGGCAGATCGGTGATTTGCTGGAAGGTCAGTCGTTGCAGCAGGGTTGGGTCCAGTGCATGAGCGAGATGGGCGCCGTGAACGAAATTGACCCAGACGATTGAAGTGGCATAGGGCAAGTCGTGAGGAATGTCGCGCACCTGAAATTCAACTGGAAAACTGGCTTGGCAGAGCCTTCCCAGCAGCGCTGTTTCGGTCGGCGTTGTCGTGCGAAGTGAATCCTCCAGGTGTTGCCGGAAGTTCTTGAGGATAGCCGCGTAGCTTTTGCCGTGGTTGGCGCGTTGTTGCAGTTGATAGCCGGCAATGCTCTGAGACGGATCGGTGTGCGACAGTTCGTACCACAGTCGCAACGCTTCCAGCAGCAGTTTTGCGCCGATCTCCGGTGCCGTTTCTTCGTCGGATTTGCTGCCGTACCAGTTGAGGGTTTCCAGCAGGCGTTTGGCCAGGTCGCGTGCCTTTGGAGTGTCGAGCAAGCGCTCAAGGCAGGCGGTGGGCTGGGTGGCCAGTTGCTGTGGTGTCATGGGGGGCGTGATCGCGCCGGCCAGGGCGTCGATGACGGAACCGGCGTCATCTGTGAGAACTTCGCTGATGACGTCGTAAATCGCAGTGTGATCATGCGGTTCTATCAGTTCACTGATTTGCAGCCCCTGCTCAAGGTTCAATCGGTGAATGGCGCATTTTTCCTCCACCTCTTCAATCAGTCGGGTCAGGGAGTTCGTGTTTTGAGCAGTTGGCAATGCGAGGCCGTAATACTTCAGGACCTGCGACAGGGGTAACACCCTGTCGGTGCGAATGTGTCCACCTATGTCCACAAGCGCTCGTTGAAAGGCTCGAATCTCGCTGGTGGAGCTTGTTACATCCTTGATTATGTGTGTAGCGACGGTGCCATCCTTGTGGGTCGTCGAGAACACACACTGATCGGCGATACCGTAGACTTCCGTCAGCAGTCCTTTAAGTGATCGAAGGTGTTTAGACAAGGCGTTGTCACCGGCCCCTTCGAACAATGCGAGGAGAAGCGTTTTCGCGCGTTCGTACTCAAGGGTCAGGGGCGAATCTGCCATGGGTGACAGGTAGTATCCACGCAGGTCCGAGGCTTTCGCCTTTACGGCTCGTAACGCGGTCAGTATTACCCCGTACTCGGCCTGATGGCCGGCATGCCGTTGAACCGGGGTGGGCGCAGCAGTTGCAGTTTGCATGAGAAGGCGGCTCTTGAATGGATGAGAGCCGCCAGTTTCAAAGTTTTGTTCACTACGGATGCGGTACATATGTAGTGCATGTTGTACCGTGTCTGGCTTGCCGGAAGCGATATCGCCCCCTAGTCTAGCTAAAGCGATTTCGTCCGGAAGACGAGCAGGCAGTGCTAATGCAAGGGACCACATGAATCAAACGCGGACTCTCGGAACGCCACGGTTGTTGGGCATCGTCTGGCCATTTATCGCCGTTGTGGTGTTTCAAGCCTTGCTGGGCGGCGTTAGCCTTTATGTGCTGTCGGCGGTCCGCGGCTATGTTGCCGGCGAAAGCCTCTGGTCCAAAGGCCAGAAAGACGCCATTTATTATCTCAACCTCTATGCCGACAGCGGCGACGAAGCGATTTTTCATAAATACCAGAACGCCATTTCCGTGCCTCAGGGCGGGCATGAATTACGCGTGGCGCTCGATCATCGGCCGCCGAACATCGAGGCGGCACGTGTGGCGATCCTCAAGGGCGGCAACCATCCGGATGACATCTCCAGTGTGATCTGGCTGTACCTGAATTTCCGGCACTTCAGTTACCACGAGAAAGCCATCGACCTTTGGAGGGTGGGCGACGGGTATCTGGTGCAGCTCGATGCCATTGCGCGGGAGATGCATCAGCGCATCACCACCAGGCAGGCCACCGATGCCGATATCAAGCGCTGGAAGGATCAGATATTCGTCATCAATGAAAGTGTGACACCGGCGGCGAAGGCCTTCAGCGATGCCTTGGGCGAAGGCTCGCGGATGATCCTGCGACTGTTGCTGGTGACCAACCTCGCCACAGCCCTGGGCTTGATTGCATTGGCCTTGATGCGCACCCATAAGCTGCTCAAGCAGCGCCATGCCTTTGCCGATGCGCTGCAGGTGGAGAAAGAACGGGCGCAGATCACCTTGCAATCGATAGGCGACGGAGTGATCACCACGGATGTTTCCGGTGCGATCGCCTACATGAATCCGGCGGCCGAGGCGTTGACCCACTGGAAGGCCGAGCAGGCGACGGGGTTGCCTCTGGCGGCGCTGTTCAACCTGTTGGACGAAAATGCCCAGACCGATGGCTTTACCCTGATCGAGCATATTCTGAGCGGCCAACTCAGTGGTGGCAGTGAACACTCCAAACTGATTCAACGCCTGGACGGCAGCACGGTGTCCGTCACGCTGGTGGGCGCGCCGATCCGCAATGCCGGCAAAGTCAGCGGGACGGTGCTGGTGCTGCATGATATGACCCAGGAGCGGCAATACATCGCCAATCTGTCGTGGCAGGCGACCCATGACGCCTTGACCGGTCTTGCCAACCGTCGGGAGTTCGAATATCGCCTGGAGCAGGCGCTGCACAACCTGACCCGCTACGCGGGTCGCCATGCCCTGATGTTCCTCGATCTGGACCAGTTCAAGCTGGTCAACGATACCTGCGGCCACGCGGCGGGCGACGAACTGTTGCGGCACATCTGCGCGCTGTTGCAATCCGGGCTGCGCGAAGGCGATACCCTGGCGCGCCTTGGCGGCGACGAGTTTGGCATCCTGCTGGAAAACTGCGCACCGGAAGCGGCGGAGAAAATTGCCGAAAGCCTGCGCCAGACTGTGCAGAACCTGCATTTTGTCTGGAAGGGCCGGCCTTTCGTGACCACGGTCAGTATCGGGCTGGTCCATGTCGCGCAGAATCCGACGACGCTCGAAGCCTCGCTGCGTGCTGCCGATATGGCGTGCTACATGGCCAAGGAAAAGGGGCGCAACCGGGTCCAGGTCTATCATCCGGATGACTCGGAGTTGTCCCTGCGCTTCGGTGAGATGGCCTGGGTGCAGCGTTTGCATATGGCGCTGGAGGAAGACCGCTTCTGTCTGTACGCCCAGGAAATTGCCCCCTTGGGCCAAGTCGAACAGGGTAGCGGGCACATTGAAATTCTACTGCGATTGCATGATGAAGCCGGGCGGATGATCTTGCCTGACAGCTTCATTCCGGCTGCCGAGCGTTATGGCCTGATGAGCTCGCTGGATCGTTGGGTGGTGCAGAACGTGTTCAAGATCATTGCCCAATGCCGGGCCGAGCAAGGCCCCGGGCCGCTGGCCATGTGTGCGATAAATTTGTCAGGCACGACGATCGGGGATGAGGCCTTCCTGGACTTCTTGCGCGAACAGTTTGTGACGTATTCGATTCCGCCTGAAATGATTTGTTTTGAAATTACTGAAACCAGTGCTATTTCAAATCTTGGCAGCGCCATTCGATTCATTAATGAACTCAAAGGCTTAGGCTGCCATTTTTCCCTGGACGATTTTTGTGCCGGAATGTCCTCGTTCGCGTACCTGAAACATTTGCCTGTAGACTTCCTGAAGATCGACGGGAGTTTCGTAAAGGATATGCTGGACGACCCGATTAACCGCGCCATGGTCGAAGTGATCAATCACATTGGCCATGTGATGGGTAAGCGTACGATTGCCGAGTTTGTCGAAACGCCCCAGATCGAGCAGGCATTGCTGGAGATCGGGGTAGATTACGCTCAAGGGTATGTGATTGAACGCCCGCAGTTGTTTACCTGCGACAGCTTGTTGAGTCGCCCTGCCAGGCCTCAGCCGCTGCTGTTCAAGGCGCCAGGCACGTTCCGTTGAAACTCCTGCCGGTCTTACAATCACAATCAAAAGGAGCTCGACAGTGATCGATACATTCAACCGAACCGGACCGCTCATGGAAGCTGCAAGTTACCCTGCCTGGGCCCAGCGCCTGATCCAGGATTGCAGCGAGAGCAAGCGCCGGGTTGTCGAACACGAACTGTACCAACGCATGCGAGACAACAAACTCAGTGCGAAGACCATGCGCCAGTACCTGATCGGAGGCTGGCCGGTGGTCGAACAGTTCGCGTTGTATATGGCACAAAACCTGACCAAGACCCGCTTTGCCCGTCATCCCGGCGAAGACATGGCCCGTCGCTGGCTGATGCGCAACATCCGCGTCGAACTGAACCACGCCGATTACTGGGTGCACTGGAGTCGCGCGCACGGTGTCAGCCTGGAAGAGCTGCAGGCCCAGCAGGTTCCCCCCGAGCTTCACGCCCTTAGCCATTGGTGCTGGCACACCAGTTCCGCCGACTCGCTGATCGTCGCGATTGCCGCCACCAACTACGCCATCGAAGGGGCGACCGGGGAATGGTCGGCGGTCGTGTGTTCCAACGGTATCTACGCCGCCTCGTTCCCCGAGGAAGATCGCAAGCGGGCGATGAAGTGGCTGAAGATGCATGCCCAGTACGACGATGCCCATCCATGGGAAGCCCTGGAGATCATCTGCACATTGGCGGGCAGCAACCCGAGCAAATCCCTGCAGGTGGAGTTACGCCAGGCTGTTTGCAAGAGCTACGACTATATGTACCTGTTCCTCGAACGTTGCATGCAAATCGAACATGCAGAGCGGGCACCGGTCGTGCGTGAGCGGATGGCGCTGGCCGAAAGCTGATCCAGCTATTACGCAATAAAACTGTGGGAGCGGCGGTGCGACCGCCGCTCCCACATTGGTTTGTGTCGTGGCTGAACAATCAGCGCGCCATTTCCAGCCGGTTACGACCTTCGCGCTTGGCCACATACAGCGCGCTGTCTGCCCGTCGCAACAGGCTTTCGGCAGACTCGCCGGGCAACAGGGTCGAACAGCCGAGGCTGACCGTCAGCAGGATCCTGTGACCATTGGCCAGGTACTCTTCAGACTGCACTGCAAACCGCAGCCGCTCACCGACCATGGCCGCGGCCTCGCGACAGGTATTCGACAGCAGGATCAGGAATTCCTCGCCGCCATAGCGGAACACCATGTCCACGTTGCGCAGCTGGTTTTTGATCGAGGCAGCGACCGCCTTGAGCACGTCATCGCCAGTGCTGTGGCCGTGGGTGTCATTGACCAGCTTGAAATGATCAATGTCCAGCATCAGCACCGACAATGGTTGCAGATGGCGCCGGGACAGTTCGATTTCCCTTTGCAGCGTCTGGTCCATGGCGATGCGGTTACCGGCGCCCGTCAGTGGGTCGCGCAGTGCACTTTGGGTGGCGGTGCGGTACAGCAGCGCGTTGCGCATCGGGAAAAGCAGCGCGGCCAGCAGTGATTCGAGATGGCCCTGTTCCAGTTCGCTGAAACGCTGATTGCGACGAAAGATCAGCTCACCCAGGTGTTCGCCTTTGTGGCTGAGGCTGTAGCTGATGGAGTGGTGGCCGCGCTGGCCGAACTCCAGGCGCAGGTCACTGCTCTTGTGCAGGTAGCACAAGGCGTCCAACGGTACCAATCGCTGAATCTCGCGATAGAAAGTCCCAAGAATGCGTTGCGGCTCCAGACTGGTTTGCAACTGCAGGCTCAACTGCTGGCGCAATTGCGCAAGACTGACAGGTCTTTCCAGAAGGGGCGGCTGCTGACCAAAGCCCAGGCGTTGCAATTTGGCGCTATCGAAGTCAATTGCGTTGGTCTGGGAAGGTGGTTTCATAAGGCGTGCGCCCCTAAGCAGTAAGGCTGTCTTACAAGCAGGGTGAGAGCGGCTTAGGGCTGCGCGTCGTACTGGTCCGTCAGTCCCGTAGGACATTTCGTACAAGTTTAATCCGCTTTGTAGAAGATGAGTAATCTCTGCGCTCAAGCTTCACCCCCGTTTGCTTTCACGTTACGTGTCTGAGCAAACTTAGAGCGAAAGTCGTGCCATTCGGTTCATCCGAATAAAATCTGTTGTGAATCAATCGGTTGTTGTTCGTCTTCTACCTGTACGGCACAGCGTGTGACGTTTGTTTGACAGGTGCCTGGCTCTAATCCGAGAGCCTTCGAGTGCCGCGACAGGAAGCTGGCGCGGCACCAGAAAGCGACGTACGGTCGTTACTGGGCGTTGAACGCCTGGCCATTGATGCCGGTGCTGTCCGGGCCCATCAGGTAGAGGTAGACCGGCATGATCTCCTCCGGCGTCGGGTTGTTCAGTGGGTTTTCACCCGGGTAGGCCTGGGCGCGCATGCTGGTGCGGGTGGCGCCCGGGTTGATGCTGTTGGAACGTACAGGGGCCACGGTATCGACTTCGTCAGCCAGTGTTTGCATCAGGCCTTCAGTGGCGAACTTGGAGACACCGTAAGCGCCCCAGTACGCACGTCCTTTGCGGCCGACGCTGCTGGAGGTGAACACCACCGAGGCATCCTGCGACAGCTTGAGCAGCGGCAGCAGTGTGCTGGTGAGCATGAACATGGCATTGACGTTGACTTGCATGACCCGCATGAAGTTTTCGCCGGAAAGCTGCTCGACCGGCGTGCGCGGGCCGATGATCGAAGCATTGTGCAGCAGGCCGTCGAGATGCCCGAATTCGCTTTCGATCATCGCTGCCAGCTCATCGTATTGATGGGGCAGGGCGGTTTCGAGGTTGAACGGGATCACCGCCGGTTGTGGATGGCCGGCGGCTTCGATTTCGTCGTAGACCTGGGTCAGGTTGGCTTCGGTCTTGCCCAGCAGCAGCACGGTTGCGCCGTGGGCCGCATAGGTTTTTGCCGCTGCTGCGCCGATGCCGCGCCCTGCGCCGGTGACCAGGATGACCCGATCCTTGAGCAGTTCGGGGCGGGCGGAATAATCAAACATAAAAAAACCTCAATCCATTACAAAGCTGGAAAAGATCGCAGCCTGCGGCAGCTCCTACGTCGATCGCGGTCCCCTGTAGGAGCTGCCGCAGGCTGCGATCTCTTGACTTTAATCAGCAGCTGCAAAGCGCGCTATCAAGCACCTTGCGCAACTCCAGTGGATGATCGACCACCACGTCAGCACCCCAATGCCGCGGATTATCATCCGGGTGGATATAGCCGAAGGTCACGGCCGCAGTCTTGGTGCCAGCATCACGGCCCGACTCGATGTCGCGCAGGTCATCGCCGACGAACAGCACGCTGGCCGGGTCCAGGTCGAGCATCTTGCAGGCCAGGATCAGCGGTTCCGGGTCCGGTTTGCTGTTCTTCACATGATCCGGGCAGATCAGCAGCGCCGAGCGTTCAGCCAGACCCAGCTGTTGCATGATCGGCTCGGCGAAGCGCAGCGGCTTGTTGGTGACCACGCCCCAGATCAGGTTGGCCTTCTCGATGTCCGCCAGCAGCTCGCCCATGCCGTCGAACAGCTTGCTGTGGACGGCACAACCGACGAGGTAGCGCTCCAGGAACTCCAGGCGCAGTTCCTCGAACCCCGGCGATTCCGGGTCCATGGCGAAGGTCACCGCGACCATCGCCTTGGCTCCGCCGGAAATCTCGTCGCGAATGTGCTTGTCGTTCATCGGTGGCAAGCCACGGTCGGCACGCATCGCCTGGCAGATCGCAATGAAGTCTGGCGCGGTGTCGAGCAGGGTGCCGTCCATGTCGAAAAGAACTGCTCTGATTGGCATCGGCTTATTCCTCGCGCAGGGTCTGGATCATGTAGTTGACGTCCACGTCGGAGGCCAGTTTGTAGTGCTTGGTCAGCGGGTTGTAGGTCAGGCCGATGATGTCCTTGACGGTCAGGCCGGCCATGCGGCTCCAGGCGCCAAGTTCGGAAGGACGGATGAATTTCTTGAAGTCGTGGGTGCCGCGCGGCAGCAGCTTCATGATGTATTCAGCGCCGACGATGGCGAACAGGTACGCCTTCGGGTTGCGGTTGATGGTCGAGAAGAACACCTGGCCGCCGGGCTTGACCATGCGGAAGCAGGCACGGATGACCGACGATGGGTCTGGTACGTGCTCAAGCATTTCCAGACAGGTGACCACGTCGAACTGCTCGGGCATTTCCTCGGCCAGGGCTTCGGCGGTGATCTGCCGGTATTCGACGCTCACGCCCGACTCCAGCTGATGCAGTTGGGCAACCGCCAGCGGCGCTTCGCCCATGTCGATGCCCATCACGGTCGCGCCGCGCTGAGCCATGGCTTCGCTGAGGATGCCGCCGCCGCAACCGACGTCGAGGACCTTCTTGCCGGCCAGGTTGACCCGCTCGTCAATCCAGTTGACCCGCAGCGGGTTGATGTCGTGCAGCGGTTTGAATTCGCTTTCGCGGTCCCACCAGCGATGGGCCAGGGCTTCGAATTTGGCGATTTCGGCGTAGTCGACGTTGCTCATGGTCTAGTCCTCTAAAACTTGAAAAATCCTGTTGCCCCGGGTTGTGCTCCAGGGTGCTTACGATTCGGTGCTGCCGCTGATGCGCTGGCCCCAGGCCTTCGCGATCGTGCTTAGCTGTTGTTCATCCAGGCGTGTCAGGCGACGGTCGTCGAGCAACTGTTTGCCGGCAACCCAAAGGTGTTTCACGCAGTCCCGGCCGGTGGCGTATATAAGTTGCGAAACCGGGTCGTAGACTGGCTGCTGGGCCAGGCCCGAGAGATCGAATGCCACCATGTCCGCCGCCTTGCCGATTTCCAGCGAGCCGGTTTCGGCCTCGATACCCAGTGCCCGGGCCCCGTTGAGGGTGGCCATGCGCAAGGCACGATGGGCATCCAGCGCGGTGGCCGAGCCGGCGACAGCCTTGGCCAGCAAGGCCGCGGTGCGGGTTTCGCCGAGCAGGTCCAGGTCGTTGTTGCTGGCCGCGCCATCGGTGCCGACCGCGACATTGACCCCGGCCTGCCACAGACGCTCGACCGGGCAGAACCCGCTGGCCAGCTTCAGGTTCGATTCCGGGCAATGAATCACATTGCTGTTGCTTTCTACCAGCAGCGCCAGGTCTTCTTCGCTGATCTGGGTCATGTGAACCGCCTGGAAGCGCGGCCCCAGCAAGCCCAGGCGCGCCAGTCGGGCGAGTGGTCGTTCACCGCGCTGCTCGACCGATTGCTGCACTTCGAATGCTGTTTCATGTACGTGCATGTGAATCGAGGCGTCCAGTTCTTCGGCGATCACCCGGATTTTTTCCAGGTTTTCGTCGCCCACGGTGTAGGGTGCATGGGGGCCGAAGGTGACTTTGATGCGCTCGTGGTGCTTGAGGTCGCCAAACAGTTCAACGCCCTGACGAATGGCTTCGTCCGCCGTAGCGGCGCCCGGAATGGGGAAGTCGAGGATCGGAATCGCAATCTGCGCGCGAATGCCGCTGTTGTGCACGCGCTCGCTGGCAACCTTCGGGAAGAAGTACATGTCAGAGAAACAGGTGATGCCACCTTTGATTTGCTCGGCGATGGCCAGATCGGTGCCGTCGCGCACGAAGTCCTCGTCGACCCACTTGGCTTCGGCGGGCCAGATGTGGTTTTCCAGCCAGGTCATCAATGGCAGGTCATCGGCCAGGCCACGGAACAGCGTCATCGCCGCATGCCCGTGAGCGTTGATCAGGCCGGGGCTGAGGAGCATGTCGGGCAATTCGCGGGTTTCGATTGCGTTAAGCTTCAGCGCAGCGGAACGTGGGCCGATAAACACGATGCGTCCATCACGGATGCCCACGCCATGTTCCTTGAGGACAACACCAGCGGGTTCGACGGGTACCAGCCAGGTCGGCAGCAATAACAGGTCGAGCGCAGCGGCAGTGTTCGGCATCGAGGGTCGGTTCCAGTGCTTTTGTATAGGATGGCGAAGTATACCCGAGCGTCTTCGCGGGGGGATCGCTATAATCGGCGGCTTTTGTTCATGAGTGCGGGGTGAGGGATGCGCGATCGACTGTTGGCTGCGGAAAAGGTAAAGGCCATCGATTGGCGTGATGGCGCTCTTCATCTGCTGGATCAGCGTATTTTGCCGTTCGAGGAAACCTGGATTGCCTACACCAGTGCAGCGGGTGTGGCCGAGGCAATCCGCTCGATGGTGGTGCGTGGCGCGCCGGCCATCGGCATTAGCGCCGCTTATGGCATCGTGCTCGCGGCCCGGGCCCGGATTGCCGAAGGTGGCGACTGGTACGCGGCGCTGGAAGAGGATTTCATGCTGTTGGCCGATTCCCGTCCTACAGCCGTCAACCTGTTCTGGGCGCTGGGCCGCATGCACGACCGTCTTGATCGCCTGAAGGACAATGCCGATCCGCTGGCGGTGCTGGAGGCCGAGGCTATCGCCATTCATGAAAGTGATCGCGAAGCCAACCTGACCATGGCGCAACTGGGTGTCGACCTGATCCGCAAGCATCAAGGCAACGCCCAGGCGATCCTGACCCATTGCAACACCGGCGCGCTGGCCACGGGCGGCTTTGGCACGGCGCTGGGGGTGATTCGTGGCGCATTCATCGAGGGCATGGTCGAGCAGGTCTATGTCGACGAAACCCGCCCATGGCTGCAAGGCTCGCGGCTGACCGCGTGGGAGCTGGCCAATGAAGGCATTCCCGTGACCCTCAATGTCGATTCCGCCGCGGCGCATATCATGAAGACCAAAGGCCCTACCTGGGTCATTGTCGGCGCTGACCGAATCACCGCCAATGGCGACGTGGCCAACAAGATTGGCACCTATCAGCTGGCGGTCAACGCCATGCACCACGGCGTTCGCTTCATGGTGGTGGCGCCGAGTTCGACCATCGACATGAACCTGGCCAGTGGCGATGACATTCCGATTGAGGAGCGTGATGGTCGCGAGTTGCTGGAGGTCGGTGGCAAGCGAGTCGGCGCTGATGTCCATGCCTTTAACCCGGTGTTCGACGTGACGCCGGCGGACCTGATCGATGCGATCGTCACCGAAAAAGGCATCGTCGAACGCCCGGATACGGCGAAAATGGCGCAATTGATGTGCCGTAAGCGTCTGCATTAAATCATTAAGGTTGCACGAAATCCCTGTAGGAGCTGCCGAAGGTTGCGATCTTTTGATCTTCCCGGCATAAGTCGGTAGCGGTCCTGAAAAGATCGCAGCCTTCGGCGGCTCCTACAGGTCGGTGTTTACAAGTGAAAAATACGGTTGAATGCCGGTTGATCGCAGCTCTAAGCCTCTCTCGTCCCCCTCAAGCCTGTCACCGGTCAACTAACTACTCTCCATGCGCGTCTGGGGGATAGGTGCGTGGCGGCTCTTGTGATAACATCCGGCGGTTTCCAGGGTTGCCCGAAGTGGCGACCCGTACTGCGCAGATCCATGGCATAACTCGTTGATTTGTTGTAAGCCAATGCATGGCACTGAGCCTGCAGCGGCGAGCTTCGTTGGTCCTGACGAAGTTTCACCAGAAAAAGGAATCAGGCTTCTCATGGGCGAACTGGCCAAAGAAATCCTCCCGGTCAATATCGAAGACGAGCTGAAGCAGTCCTACCTCGACTACGCGATGAGCGTAATTGTCGGGCGGGCACTGCCGGATGCGCGCGATGGCTTGAAGCCCGTGCACCGGCGCGTGCTGTTCGCGATGAGCGAGCTGGGCAACGACTTCAACAAGCCGTACAAGAAATCTGCCCGTGTTGTCGGTGACGTGATCGGTAAGTATCACCCGCACGGTGATACCGCGGTGTACGACACCATCGTTCGGATGGCGCAGCCATTCTCCCTGCGCTACCTGCTGGTAGACGGCCAGGGCAACTTCGGTTCGGTGGACGGCGACAACGCCGCGGCCATGCGATACACCGAAGTGCGCATGACCAAGCTGGCGCACGAGCTGCTGGCTGACTTGCATAAAGAAACCGTGGACTGGGTGCCGAACTACGACGGCACCGAAATGATCCCGGCGGTCATGCCGACCCGTATTCCCAACCTGCTGGTCAACGGCTCCAGCGGTATCGCCGTGGGCATGGCGACCAACATTCCGCCGCACAACCTCGGTGAAGTCATCGACGGTTGCCTGGCGCTCATCGACAACCCGGAACTGACTGTCGACGAGCTGATGCAATATATCCCCGGTCCGGACTTCCCGACCGCCGCGATCATCAACGGTCGCGCCGGCATCATTGAAGCCTACCGCACCGGTCGCGGTCGCATTTACATGCGCGCCCGCTCGATGATCGAAGATATCGACAAGGTCGGTGGCCGCCAGCAAATCGTCATCACCGAACTCCCTTACCAGCTGAACAAGGCGCGTCTGATCGAGAAGATCGCCGAGCTGGTAAAAGAGAAGAAGCTTGAGGGCATCACCGAACTGCGCGACGAGTCCGACAAGGACGGTATGCGCGTCGTGATCGAGTTGCGTCGCGGCGAAGTGCCTGAGGTCATCCTCAACAACCTCTACGCCCAGACCCAGCTGCAAGCGGTGTTCGGTATCAACATCGTTGCGCTGATCGACGGCCGTCCGCGGATCCTGAACCTCAAGGACCTGCTGGAAGCCTTCGTCCGTCACCGTCGCGAAGTGGTAACCCGTCGTACCGTGTTCGAACTACGTAAAGCACGCGAACGTGGTCACATCCTTGAAGGTCAAGCGGTTGCCCTGTCGAACATCGACCCGGTCATCGCCCTGATCAAGGCCTCGCCAACCCCGTCGGAAGCCAAGGAAGCGCTGATCAGCACCCCTTGGGAGTCCTCGGCCGTGGTGGCAATGGTTGAGCGTGCCGGCGCCGATTCGTGCCGTCCGGAAAACCTCGATCCGCAATACGGCCTGCGCGATGGCAAGTACTTCCTGTCGCCAGAGCAGGCGCAAGCCATTCTGGAACTGCGTCTGCACCGCCTGACCGGTCTGGAGCACGAAAAGCTGCTGGCCGAGTATCAAGAGATCCTCAACCAGATCGGCGAGCTGATCCGCATCCTCAACAGCGCCACGCGCCTGATGGAAGTGATCCGCGAAGAGCTGGAAGTGATTCGCGCCGAATACGGCGACGTGCGTCGTACCGAAATCCTCGATGCCCGTCTCGACCTGACCCTGGGTGACATGATCCCGGAAGAAGAGCGCGTCGTGACCATTTCCCACGGTGGCTACGCCAAGACCCAGCCGCTGGCTGCGTACCAGGCCCAGCGTCGTGGCGGTAAAGGCAAGTCGGCGACCGGCGTCAAGGATGAGGACTACATCGCTCACCTGCTGGTTGCCAACAGCCACACCACGTTGCTGCTGTTCTCCAGCAAGGGCAAGGTGTACTGGCTGAAAACCTACGAAATCCCTGAAGCGTCCCGCGCTGCCCGTGGTCGTCCGCTGGTCAACCTGTTGCCGCTGGATGACGGTGAGTACATCACCACCATGCTGCCGGTCGAGGAATACACCGAAGGTCACTACATCTTCATGGCTACCGCCAACGGCACCGTGAAGAAGACCCCGCTGGAATCCTTCAGTCGTCAACGCAGTGTCGGCCTGATCGCACTGGAGCTGGACGAAGGCGACGTGCTGATTTCCGCGGCCATCACCGATGGCGAGCGTGAAGTGATGCTGTTCTCCGACGGCGGCAAGGTCACCCGCTTCAAGGAATCCGACGTTCGCGCCATGGGCCGTACCGCCCGCGGTGTGCGCGGCATGCGTCTGCCGGAAGGCCAGAAGCTGATTTCCATGCTGATCCCGGAAGAAGGCAGCCAGATCCTCACCGCTTCGGCGCGTGGCTATGGCAAGCGCACGGCGATCACCGAGTTCCCTGAGTACAAGCGTGGCGGTCAGGGCGTTATCGCCATGGTCAGCAACGAACGTAACGGCCGTCTGGTCGGTGCGGTCCAGGTGCTCGACGGCGAGGAAATCATGCTGATTTCCGACCAGGGCACCCTGGTGCGCACCCGTGTCGACGAAGTGTCCAGCCTGGGTCGTAACACCCAGGGCGTGACCCTGATCAAACTGGCCAACGACGAAACACTGGTCGGGCTGGAGCGGGTTCAGGAGCCGTCGGAAGTCGAGGGTGAAGAACTCGAAGGCGAAGAGGGTGAAGGGTTTGTCGGTGAAGTCGTGATCGACGACGTTGCCGAAGACCAGCAACTCGACGCTGCCGCTGACGAAGAGCCACAGGAATAAGCGGGTAAGCAGGGGGCGGATGAAAATTCGCCCCCTTGTTGTTTGTCCTCAAGGAACTGTGGAATTGATTTTAATGTAGGAGCTGTCGAGCGAAGCGAGGCTGCGATCTCTTGATCTGGCTCTTGCTATCACTTGGCATTAAAAGATCGCAGCCTCGCTCTGCTCGACAGCTCCTACAGATTTACTGCGTGATACCACCAAATCAGAGCGAGATTGGATGTGAGCAAGAGAGCCTATAACTTCTGTGCCGGTCCTGCGGCGCTTCCCGAAGCTGTCCTGCAGCGCGCCCAGGGTGAACTCCTCGACTGGCACGGCAAGGGTCTGTCGGTCATGGAAATGAGCCATCGCAGCGATGAGTTCGTGTCCATTGCCACCAAGGCCGAGCAGGATCTGCGTGATCTGCTGAATATCCCCTCGAACTATAAAGTGCTGTTTCTGCAAGGTGGCGCCAGCCAGCAATTCGCTCAGATTCCTCTGAACCTGTTGCCGGAAAACGGCTCGGCCGACTATATCGACACCGGTATCTGGTCGCAGAAAGCCATCGAAGAAGCGTCGCGCTACGGCAATGTCAATGTTGCCGGCACCGCCAAGCCTTACGACTATTTCGCCATTCCGGGCCAGAACGAATGGACGCTGTCGAAAGACGCGGCCTACGTTCACTACGCGCCGAACGAAACCATCGGCGGTCTGGAGTTCCAGTGGATCCCGGAAACAGGCGATGTTCCGCTGGTCGCCGACATGTCCTCGGACATCCTGTCGCGCCCGGTGGATGTGTCGCGCTTCGGCATGATCTACGCCGGCGCCCAGAAAAACATCGGCCCGAGTGGCATTGTCGTCAACATCGTTCGCGAAGACCTGTTGGGCAAGGCCCGTTCCCTGTGCCCGACCATGCTCAATTACAAGGTCGCGGCCGATAACGGCTCGATGTACAACACTCCGCCGACCCTGGCCTGGTATCTGTCCGGCCTGGTGTTCGAGTGGCTCAAGGAGCAGGGCGGCGTCGAGGCCATCGGCAAGCTCAATGAAGTCAAGCAGCGCACGCTGTACGGCTTCATTGATGCCAGCGGCCTGTACAGCAACCCGATCAACAAGTCGGACCGCTCGTGGATGAACGTACCGTTCCGCCTGGCTGATGATCGCCTGGACAAGCCATTCCTGGCCGGTGCCGACGAGCGTGGCCTGTTGAACCTCAAGGGGCACCGTTCCGTGGGCGGCATGCGCGCCTCCATCTATAACGCCGTCGACATCAACGCCGTCAACGCGTTGATTTCGTACATGGCAGAGTTCGAGAAGGAACACGGCTAATGTCTGAGCAAGAACTCAAGGCACTGCGCCTGCGCATTGATGCCCTGGACGAAAAGGTCCTGGAGCTGATCAGTGAGCGTGCGCGCTGCGCCCAGGAAGTCGCGCGGGTAAAGATGGCCTCGCTGGCCGAAGGCGAAGTGCCGGTGTTCTATCGTCCTGAGCGTGAAGCTCAGGTGCTCAAGCGAGTCATGGAGCGCAACCAGGGGCCGCTGGGCAATGAAGAGATGGCGCGGTTGTTCCGCGAAATCATGTCTTCGTGCCTGGCGCTCGAGCAGCCGCTGAAAGTGGCCTACCTCGGCCCTGAAGGTACGTTCACCCAGGCGGCGGCCATGAAACACTTCGGCCACGCGGTGATCAGCAAGCCGATGGCGGCGATCGATGAAGTGTTCCGTGAAGTGGCGGCGGGGGCGGTGAATTTTGGCGTGGTGCCGGTGGAGAACTCCACCGAAGGCGCGGTCAACCACACCCTCGACAGCTTCCTTGAACACGACATGGTGATCTGCGGCGAAGTCGAACTGCGTATCCACCATCACCTGTTGGTCGGTGAAAACACCAAGACCGACAGCATTAGCCGCATCTACTCCCACGCCCAGTCCCTGGCCCAGTGCCGCAAGTGGCTGGACGCCCATTACCCGAATGTCGAGCGCGTGGCGGTGTCCAGCAACGCCGAAGCGGCCAAGCGGGTCAAGGGTGAGTGGAACTCGGCGGCGATCGCCGGCGACATGGCGGCCGGCCTGTATGGCTTGACCCGTCTGGCTGAAAAAATCGAGGACCGTCCGGATAACTCCACGCGCTTCCTCATGATCGGCAACCAGGAAGTGCCGCCGACCGGCGACGACAAGACCTCGATCATCGTTTCGATGAGCAACAAGCCGGGTGCGCTTCACGAGTTGCTGGTGCCGTTCCACGACAATGGCATCGACCTGACGCGAATCGAGACTCGTCCATCGCGCAGCGGTAAATGGACCTACGTGTTCTTCATCGACTTCGTCGGCCACCACCGCGACCCGCTGGTCAAGGGTGTGCTGGAAAAGATCAGTCAGGAAGCAGTGGCACTCAAGGTGCTGGGTTCCTACCCGAAAGCAGTTCTTTAAGGGGCGGTAGCAAATGAGTGGCAATTTCCTCGCTCTGGCACAGCCGGGCGTGCAACAACTTTCGCCTTATGTTCCGGGCAAACCCGTGGACGAACTGGCGCGTGAGCTGGACCTCGATCCAGCCAGCATCGTCAAACTGGCGAGCAACGAAAACCCGCTGGGTGCCGGCCCCAAGGCGCTGGCGGCGATCCGCGATGCGTTGGCCGAGCTGACCCGTTATCCGGACGGCAACGGTTTTGCCCTCAAGAGCCTGCTGGCCGAGCAGTGCCGCGTCGAACTCGACCAAGTCACGCTGGGCAACGGTTCCAACGACATCCTGGAGCTGGTCGCGCGTGCCTATCTGGCGCCGGGCCTGAATGCCGTGTTCAGCGAGCATGCGTTCGCGGTCTACCCGATTGCCACTCAGGCGGTCGGCGCCCAGGCCAAGGTGGTTCCAGCCAAGGATTGGGGGCATGACCTGCCTGCCATGCTGGCGGCGATCGATGCCAACACCCGCGTGGTGTTCATCGCCAACCCGAACAACCCGACCGGGACCTGGTTCGACGCCGAGGCGCTGGACGAATTCCTGCAGGATGTGCCGGAGCATGTGCTGGTCGTGCTGGACGAGGCTTACATCGAATACGCCGAAGGCAGCGATCTGCCGGATGGCCTGGACTTCCTGGCGGCTTATCCGAACCTGCTGGTTTCCCGTACCTTCTCCAAGGCCTATGGCCTGGCTGCGCTGCGCGTGGGTTATGGCTTGTCCACGGCGGTGGTTGCAGACGTGCTGAACCGTGTGCGCCAGCCGTTCAACGTCAACAGCCTGGCCCTGGCCGCGGCCTGTGCGGCGTTGAAGGACGAAGAGTATCTGGCGCAAAGCCGTCAGTTGAACGAGTCCGGCATGCGGCAGCTGGAAGCCGGTTTCCGTGAGCTGGGGCTGAGCTGGATCCCGTCCAGGGGCAATTTCATCTGCGTCGATCTCGGTCAGGTCGCGGCCCCGGTGTTCCAGGGCTTGCTTCGTGAAGGCGTGATCGTGCGCCCGGTGGCCAACTACGGCATGCCGAACCACCTGCGCATCACCATTGGCCTGCCGGCAGAGAACAGCCGCTTCCTTGAAGCGCTGACCAAGGTTCTGGCTCGTGGTTGATGTCACTGCGCTGCAATCTGCCGGACCTATGATCGGTCGCCTGGTGGTGGTCGGCCTCGGATTGATCGGCGGTTCGTTTGCCAAGGGTTTGCGTGAAAGCGGTCTGTGCCGCGAAGTGGTCGGGGTCGATCTCGATCCTCAATCGCGCAAGCTCGCGGTCGAGTTGGGTGTGGTGGATCGCTGCGAGGAGGACCTGGGCGTTGCTTGTCAGGGTGCCGACGTCATCCAGCTGGCGGTGCCGATCCTGGCCATGGAAAAATTGCTCGTGCGTCTGGCGGGCATGGATCTGGGGCAGGCGATCCTGACCGATGTCGGCAGTGCCAAGGGCAATGTGGTGCGTGCGGCCACCGAAGCATTTGGCAAGATGCCGTCATGTTTCGTGCCGGGGCACCCGATTGCCGGTTCCGAGCAGAGCGGGGTGGAAGCCTCCAATGCCGAACTGTTCCGTCGCCATAAAGTGATCCTGACGCCGCTGGATCAGACCGATCCCGCAGCCCTGGCGCTGGTCGACCGTTTGTGGCGCGAGTTGGGTGCCGATGTCGAGCACATGCAGGTCGAACGTCACGACGAAGTGCTGGCCGCGACCAGCCATCTGCCGCACTTGCTGGCGTTCGGCCTGGTCGACTCGTTGGCCAAGCGCAATGAAAATCTTGAGATCTTCCGTTACGCTGCGGGCGGTTTCCGTGATTTCACAAGAATCGCCGGAAGCGACCCGGTCATGTGGCACGACATCTTCCTCGCCAACCGTGAAGCTGTCCTGCGCACACTCGATACATTTCGCAGCGATCTCGACGCCTTGCGCGACGCGGTCGATGCAGGGGATGGGCACCAATTGTTGGGCGTTTTCACTCGCGCCCGGGTTGCCCGCGAGCATTTCAGTAAAATCCTGGCCCGCAGGGCCTATGTGGACGCTATGAATTCCAACGATCTGATTTTCCTGGCTCAACCTGGTGGCCGCCTTTCCGGTCGGATTCGCGTACCAGGCGACAAATCGATTTCCCACCGTTCGATCATGCTTGGCTCCCTGGCCGAAGGCGTCACCGAAGTCGAAGGTTTCCTGGAGGGCGAAGATGCCCTGGCGACCTTGCAGGCGTTCCGTGACATGGGCGTGGTCATCGAAGGTCCACACCACGGTCGCGTGACCATTCACGGCGTTGGCCTGCATGGCCTGAAGCCGGCACCGGGCCCGATCTACCTGGGCAACTCCGGTACTTCGATGCGTCTGCTGTCCGGCCTGCTGGCTGCGCAGAACTTCGACAGCACCCTGACCGGCGACGCTTCGCTGTCCAAGCGCCCGATGAATCGCGTGGCCAATCCGCTGCGTGAAATGGGCGCAGTGATCGAAACCGCCGCCGAAGGTCGTCCACCGATGACCATTCGTGGTGGCCATAAACTCAAGGGCCTGACCTACACCATGCCGATGGCCAGCGCCCAGGTTAAGTCCTGCCTGCTGTTGGCCGGTCTGTATGCCGAAGGCAAGACCACGGTCACCGAGCCTGCTCCGACCCGCGACCATACCGAGCGCATGCTGCGCGGCTTTGGCTACCCGGTAACGGTCAATGGCGCAACCGCATCGGTCGAGTCTGGCAACAAGCTGACAGCGACCCACATTGAAGTCCCGGGTGATATTTCGTCCTCGGCGTTCTTCCTGGTGGCGGCATCGATCGCCGAAGGTTCGGAGTTGGTACTGGAGCACGTCGGCATCAACCCGACCCGTACCGGTGTGATCGACATCCTGCGCCTGATGGGCGCCGACATCACCCTGGAAAACCAGCGTGAAGTGGGTGGCGAGCCCGTGGCTGACTTGCGCGTACGTGCAGCTAAACTCAAGGGTATCGAGATTCCCGAGGCGCTGGTTCCGCTGGCGATCGACGAGTTCCCGGTGCTGTTCGTCGCCGCCGCCTGTGCCGAAGGGCGCACCGTGTTACGTGGCGCCGAAGAGTTGCGGGTCAAGGAATCGGATCGTATCCAGGTCATGGCTGATGGCTTGCTGGCATTGGGCGTCAAGTGCGAGCCAACCCCGGATGGCATCATCATCGACGGCGGCCAGATCGGCGGCGGTGAAGTGCACGGTCATGGTGATCACCGTATCGCCATGGCGTTCAGCGTTGCTTCGCTGCGCGCCAGTGCGCCGATCCGTATTCATGATTGCGCCAACGTCGCGACGTCGTTCCCGAACTTCCTGGCGCTGTGCGCGCAGGTCGGTATTCGCGTGGCACAAGAGGCACAGTCGTGAACAACATTGCACCGGTCATCACCATCGATGGACCAAGCGGTTCGGGCAAGGGCACGGTAGCCGGGATTCTGGCCAAGCGCCTGGGCTGGAACCTGCTGGACTCCGGTGCGTTGTACCGATTGCTGGCCTTCGCCGCGCATAACCACGGTGTCGACCTGACCAATGAAGAGCTGCTGAAGAAACTCGCCGCTCATCTGGATGTGCAGTTCATCGCCGCGACGGACGGTCAGTTGCAACGCATCATTCTGGAAGGTGATGAAGTCAGCGATGTCATTCGCACCGAAAGCGTCGGTTCCGGCGCTTCCCAGGTGGCTGCGCTGCCGGCTGTACGCGAGGCGCTGCTGCAACGCCAGCGGGCTTTTCAGGAAGCGCCGGGCCTTGTGGCGGACGGTCGCGACATGGGCACAGTGGTATTTCCCGACGCGCCGCTGAAGATTTTTCTGACGGCCAGCGCCGAGGAGCGGGCACGCCGCCGATATTTGCAGTTGAAGGGCAAAGTCGAGGGTGTTAGTCTGTCGAGTCTGCTAGATGAGATACGTGCGCGCGATGAGCGTGACACCCAGCGAGCGGTAGCCCCGCTCAAACCGGCGGCTGACGCCATACAGCTGGATTCCACGGAATTATCCATCGACCAGGTGCTGGAACGCATCATGAGCGAGATCGCCATTCGCGATATCGCCGGGTGACCAAGAAGGTCGCAGGGGACCAGTCATAGTCCTGCGGTGGCTTCTTTTAAATGAAACTAACCCACACCGTCTGGGGTGTGGAGATGGGCGTATTCTTCGCCCTCATCAACAGGAATTAAAATGAGCGAAAGCTTTGCGGAACTCTTTGAAGAAAGCCTAAAAACCCTGAACCTTCAGGCAGGCTCCATCATCACCGGTGTTATCGTTGATATCGATTACCAGGCTCGCTGGGTAACCGTTCACGCTGGCCTGAAGTCTGAAGCACTCATCCCGCTTGAGCAGTTCTACAACGACGCTGGCGAACTGAACATCAACGTCGGTGACGAAGTTCACGTTGCTCTGGACTCGGTTGAAGACGGCTTTGGCGAAACCAAGCTGTCCCGTGAAAAAGCCAAGCGCGCTGAATGCTGGATTGTTCTGGAAGCAGCCTTCGCAGCCGAAGAAGTGGTCAAGGGCGTTATCAACGGTAAGGTTAAAGGCGGCTTCACTGTCGACGTTAACGGCATCCGTGCGTTCCTGCCAGGTTCTCTGGTTGACGTCCGTCCAGTGCGCGACACCACGCACCTGGAAGGCAAAGAGCTGGAATTCAAGGTCATCAAGCTGGACCAGAAGCGCAACAACGTTGTCGTTTCCCGTCGTAGCGTCCTGGAAGCCGAGAACTCCGCCGAGCGCGAAGCTCTGCTGGAATCCCTGCAGGAAGGCCAACAAGTCAAAGGTATCGTCAAGAACCTCACCGATTACGGCGCATTCGTCGATCTGGGTGGCGTCGATGGCCTGCTGCACATTACCGACATGGCTTGGAAGCGTATCAAGCATCCTTCCGAAATCGTCAACGTTGGCGACGAGATCGATGTCAAGGTTCTGAAGTACGATCGCGAGCGCAATCGTGTTTCCCTGGGCCTGAAGCAGCTGGGCGAAGATCCATGGGTTGCTATCAAAGCCCGTTACCCAGAAAGCACTCGCGTTACCGCGCGTGTAACCAACCTGACCGACTACGGCTGCTTCGCTGAGCTGGAAGAAGGCGTTGAAGGTCTGGTACACGTTTCTGAAATGGACTGGACCAACAAGAACATCCACCCTTCGAAAGTCGTACAAGTCGGCGACGAAGTGGAAGTTATGGTTCTGGACATCGACGAAGAGCGTCGTCGTATCTCCCTGGGCATCAAGCAGTGCAAATCTAACCCATGGGAAGATTTCTCTGGCCAGTTCAACAAGGGCGATAAAATCTCCGGCACCATCAAGTCGATCACCGATTTCGGTATCTTCATTGGTCTGGACGGCGGCATCGACGGCCTGGTTCACCTGTCCGACATCTCCTGGAACGAAGTGGGCGAAGAAGCCGTTCGCCGCTTCAAGAAGGGCGACGAGCTGGACACCGTTATCCTGTCGGTTGACCCAGAGCGCGAGCGCATCTCCCTGGGTATCAAGCAACTGGAAAGCGATCCGTTCTCCGAGTACGTTCAAGAGAACGACAAAGGCGCCATCGTTAAAGGCATCGTGAAGGAAGTTGACGCTAAAGGCGCCATCATCACTCTGGCCGACGATATCGAAGCGACTCTGAAAGCCTCCGAAATCAGCCGTGACCGCGTTGAAGACGCGCGCAACGTTCTGAAAGAAGGCGAAGAAGTAGAAGCCAAGATCATCAGCGTTGACCGCAAGAGCCGTGTAATTCAGCTCTCGATCAAGTCGAAAGACGTTGAAGACGAGAAAGAAGCAATCCAGAGCCTGCGCGACAAGCCAGTAGCTACTGATGCTCCTGTGGCCACCACTCTGGGTGACCTGCTGCGTGCACAAATGGAAAAGCAGAACTAAGTTCTGACTTTCTGTAAAAAAGGGCGACTTCGGTCGCCCTTTTTTGTGCCTGGATTTTACCTGGGTTGAATAGAATATTGGCCTGCAGGGGAGGGGACGTGGAAACTCAGGGCGATTAACGTTGTCTCTTTCTTTAATCGGATCAATCGTTTATTTGCAGCTAGTCTTATGTCTGAAGGAGAACGACAGTCGGGCGGGGTACCTGGCATAAGAATGTGAATGAAAAGGTTCGTCGTGATTGTCGTACTGTACATTGGCGGGTTATACGACTAATGCAAGGACCCATGCGGTAGCGGGGGCTGTTCAAAATCTTCCGGGCGTGCAAAAAGCTCTTTGAAGCGCTGATCTAGCTGGCTGAAAAAGAAGGGGAAGTATGACGAAGTCGGAGTTGATCGAACGAATTGTCACCCATCAAGGGCTGCTCTCATCAAGGGATGTGGAGCTGGCCATCAAGGCCATGCTTGAGCAAATGTCGCAATGCCTGGCCACCGGCGATCGCATCGAGATCCGTGGCTTCGGCAGTTTTTCACTGCACTATTGCGCACCGCGCGAGGGGCGCAATCCGAAAACCGGTCAGTCAGTCGGCCTCGATGGCAAGTTCGTTCCGCATGAGGAAGGTTTCAGTGACGATTAGTTGGCGAGACAGCAGTCGCTTCAGGGGGTTCGTAATCACAGGAATTGTGTTGTTTTTATCAATTGCATGTCTGCTCTTTGTATTGGAACACCAACAGCTTGTTGTCGTCTCCTGGGGGGGCAGTAATACAGGTATTCTGCGCGATCGTTGAGAGGGAGGGGGTTGCTGTTCGGGTTCTGGGTGTTAAATTTTTTCGTTGATGACTCACAAGTGGTCTACATTCATGGAAGTAATTTAATTATTTAAGTATGAAAGGCTAAAAGCATATGCATGTCGACTCAAATAAAAAAACCGGTCTCGATGATTTTGAGTTTCAAAGATTTGTTTGCGCTATTTTTCGGCAAAAGTTTGTTGTTTTAGGTTTTACGATTCTGGGTGCTGTGCTTGCAACTGCCTATGCGTTTCTTGCTACGCCAGTCTATGAGGCGAAGGTGTATGTAGTGCCGCCAACTCAGAATGATGTTGCTAACTTTAATTATGGTCGAATGAAAGAGTCGGAGTTAGTGCCTTACAGTGTTAAATTTGTCTACGATATTTATACGCGGCGTTTGCAGGCAGAGTCGCTGCGTCGAGATTTTTTTCGTAAAGTTTATCTTCAGAGTTTAACTACGGACGAGCGCAAGAGCTCCCAGGATGTTTTGTATTCGAAATTTTCTCAGGTGCTTCGTGTGGTTCCGCCGCTCAAGGAGTCCTCTGACAGATATTCTGTTGTCGTTCAAGCTAATAACCCTGAAAAAGCCAAGGCATGGGTCACTGCGTACATTGAGCAAGCTGGCGATTTGGCCAAGAGCGAAATGATCAAGAACATTGCAACTGAATCTGAAGTTCGTGCACGTAATCTGGAGCAGCAAATAAGTGCCGCCAGAGATAGGAGCCGCAATGAGAGAGAGGATTCGATTGTCAGGCTAGGGGAGGCGCTGCGGATAGCTGAGTCAATTGGTCTGGAACGGCCCCCTGCAATCACGGTGAACCAATCAGCTATTGCGGGGGGAGAAACAGGCCAGCTTACGTACATGCGTGGCTCGAAAGCACTAAAGGCTGAAATAGAGAATTTGCAGGCTCGCAAGTCGGATGACGCGTTTACGGATCGCTTGCGTGATTTGCAGGTTAAATACAATTTTTTCAAGGGGTTGAGGGCTGACGCTGCGCTTGTAGCTGTCTATCGGCAGGATGGGGTGGTCGAACTGCCAGATTACCCTGTCAAGCCTAATAAGGTGCTGATCCTGATGTTGGGTGTGATTTCTGGCCTGATCCTGGGTTTAGCCTTCGTGTTGTTTCGTGGGTTCTTTACCGCAAAACCGAATAGTTGAGTTTCGGTTCGGGGTTTGCTCCGTATCAGTGCTGCGTCACCCAGAGGGGAGGCACAGCGTTTTTTTAGGGGGGGGGCGGCAGGTGCGTTAACTGATCGTCAAGCCGAAAAACAGTTATTCTGCTGGGTCTACTGTTCTGGCAGTTTTGTTAGTGTCAATTTTGACAAGATTTTTTCAGCGGTCTACCTTCTCGCCGGGCTCGCTTCTTTTCAAGGTCCGGGATGTGATCGAGTGTGTGCCCGCAAGCGCTGATCGTAAATTGATTGCTGCGTGCACCAGTCCTCTGCAGCCCAAGGCGCCCAGCGGCTACGCAAGCGAAAAGTGGGACGCTTCTTACGCTTCTTGTTGAAAACGCTTATGGTTCCCAGCGGAGCTTTCGGTATAATTTACAGTTTACGCAGCTATGGCGCTGATTTTTGAGGCGCGAGATGTGAAGTGGTTTGCGATCGACTTAATATTGATGAACGGCAAGGGTAGACAATGCTTAAACTCGAAGATGTAAAGCTGGCTATAGTGGGTCTCGGTTATGTGGGCTTGCCGCTGGCGGTTGAGTTTGGCAAAAAAATGCAAGTAGTTGGATTTGATATCAGTCAACGACGCATCGAAGCGTTGAAAGCAGGTCATGATACTACTCTCGAGGTATCCGACGATGAGTTGTGCTCGGTATCAGGGTTAAGTTTTAGCTACGCATTGGATGAGTTGTCTACATGCAATGTATTTATTGTTACCGTGCCTACCCCGATTGATGACCACAAAAGACCGGATCTTACGCCGTTGGTTAAGGCAAGTGAGTCCATCGGTCGTATTTTGAAAAAAGGCGATATCGTTATTTATGAATCAACAGTCTACCCTGGTGCGACCGAGGAGGATTGTGTTCCTGTGCTGGAAAAAGTATCCGGTCTGAAGTTCAATGTTGATTTTTATGCGGGCTATAGCCCGGAACGGATAAATCCGGGCGACAAAGAACATCGTGTCACTACCATAAAAAAGGTCACTGCCGGATCCACTCCAGAGGTAGCGGATCTGGTCGATGCGCTATATAATACCATTATTGTTGCTGGCACTCATAAAGCCAAAAGCATCAAGGTTGCCGAGGCAGCGAAGGTTATTGAAAATACCCAGCGCGATTTGAACATTGCGTTGATCAATGAATTGGCGCTCATCTTTAACAAGATGGGTATCGATACTCAGGCGGTTTTGGAAGCAGCAGGGACGAAGTGGAATTTCTTGCCATTCCGTCCGGGCCTGGTAGGTGGACATTGCATCGGTGTAGATCCCTACTACCTTACTCACAAGGCACAGTCCATCGGTTATCACCCTGAGATCATTTTGGCGGGTCGCCGTTTGAATGATAGTATGGGGGCCTACGTCGTATCGCAACTTGTCAAGGCGATGCTCAAGCGCAAAATCCACGTTGATGGTGCGCGCGTTTTGATCATGGGCCTGACATTCAAAGAGAATTGCCCGGACCTGCGCAATACTAAAGTCATCGATATTGTGAATGAACTTGCAGAGTTTAATATTACTGTTGACGTGTATGATCCGTGGGTAGACGCGGCTGAAGCAATGCATGAGTACGCGATCACGCCTATCAGCCAGCCACAGGTTGAATCTTACGACGGTATTGTTTTAGCTGTCGCACATAACGAATTCGCTGCCATGGGTGCTGAAAATATTCGGAAGTTGGGTAAGGCTGAACATGTGCTCTATGACCTCAAGTACTTACTGGATGTCTCTCAGTCAGATCTGCGTCTTTAAATTTTAGTGTGTCTGAAAGCCCGGATTCGTTACCGCTGATTAAAGTATCAAGTCGAGAATTACATGACCCATTTCGAAAAAATCAAGGCTGAAATCCAACAATCCCCTAAGGTTTGGCTGGTTACGGGGGTGGCCGGATTTATTGGCTCCAATATATTGGAGGCGCTGCTGCTATTAGATCAGCGCGTTGTAGGGCTTGATAATTTCGCAACCGGACACCAGCGTAATCTCGACGAAGTGCAGTCGGTAGTGAGCCCTGAACAATGGGCGCGATTTGTACTGGTAAACGGCGATATCAGAAATATTGAAGATTGCAGAAATGCGATGGCTTTTCCTGCTGCTACCAATATTTCTGTGGACTATGTTTTACATCAGGCTGCACTCGGGTCGGTTCCTCGTTCCATCAATGATCCAATTACAACGAATAGCACCAATATTGATGGTTTTCTGAATATGCTGGTTGCAGCAAAGGATGCGCAGGTTAAGAGTTTTACCTACGCCGCTTCCAGTTCAACCTATGGCGATCATCCTGCACTTCCAAAAGTGGAAGGCGTTATCGGAAAACCTCTTTCTCCCTATGCTGTCACGAAGTATGTAAACGAACTGTATGCCGAGGTTTTTTCGAGCACATACGGTTTCAATACTATCGGACTACGCTATTTTAACGTTTTCGGTAAGCGTCAGGATCCAAATGGCGCTTATGCAGCTGTTATTCCTAAGTGGACAGCGGCCATGATCAATAACGAAGAAGTTTTCGTTAATGGTGATGGTGAAACGAGTCGGGATTTCTGTTTCGTGGAAAACGCGGTCCAGGCCAATATACTGGCTGCTTGCGCAAGCTCCGAGGCAAAAAACAATGTTTACAATGTCGCCGTGGGTGACAGAACAACTTTGAATGAGGTTTTTGCTTGTATCAAGGGTGCGTTATCCTGCGTCGGTGTCAAGTCTACATCTGAAATGGTCTATCGGGATTTCCGAGCAGGCGATGTAAGGCACTCACAGGCTAATGTTGATAAGGCAAAACAATTATTGGGTTACAGTCCACTTTTTAATGTTGGTGAGGGGATGTTGAAGGCGGCAAGCTGGTATGTCTCGTTCTTTGCAAGAAGTTAATTTCTGTGATTAAAGAGATCTGCGCGCTCACTGTTCTTGCAAACAAACTTTGTATGTTTGTATTGCTTTTCAGCCTGGCACGAATTTTTGGGGTCGAACTATACGGCATATTTTCTTACCACTACGCGATCGTAACTGGCATCGCGGCAGTTGTAGGTGAATGCTTGAGCGTGGCGTTGAGTCGTTATGCGGTCTTGAATGCCGAGAAAGTAGATTACCGAACTTCCCTAAGTCTCATGGCATGGGGCGGCATTGTTGTGGGTGCCCTCTGTGTCGTTGTGTTTTCAGTTTTTCCGGCTCCCGCTTCATCCTATGAAACGAGTACGGGCTACTTAATGGTCGGAGAGTTTTTCCTGGGCTTCGCTTGTGTTTGCAATCTAACCATAACTGGACTGATGTTTTCCCTTAATACCTCAGGGAAATGGGCAGCTGCGCTGGCTGCTCACGGGCTGTTTGGACTGCTGCTGGTACTTGTCATTGCCAGGATCGGGGGCCGAATAGAGGGGGTCGTTCTAGCACTCGCAGTCTGTACGTTGATCGCTCCTGCCTGCGGCTTCTTTATGATAAAGAAAAGCAAATTCGGTCAGGAGAATGGGGGCGGGCAGGAGTCCTTCGCGTTTCGCAAAATAATGGCTTTGCTTTCTGCCTCAGGGGCGCCGGCAATTGTCGGAAGTATGCTTTTGCAGGCGCCTGTCCATATCGTGTGTTTGATGATATTTGCCAGTTCAAGTTTGAATGTGTCTGAGGTTGGTTACTTCAATCTTTTCTTCCTGTTTTATATTCTTGTGACCGTACTGCCAAGCTCGCTTACGTCCTATGCAATTGTGAGGTTGGCAGGGCGCGGCAATAGCAGTAGCAAGTTGTATCTCATGCTTGGGGTGTCAATTTCAGTTTGCCTGCCCTTGTTGATGATCGTTTTACAAGGTTACTGGTTATGTTTCCTCGGTAGTGCTTTTTGCAGTAAAAGTGATCTACTGACTTATGCAGTGCTGGCGGGCGGCATAGGTCTTACGACAACGATAGTCACTCAGATATTGCATAGCAAAAATATGACCAGAGTTGTTTTTTTGGGTAGTTGTGTCTATGCCGTTGTTTATTTGTTGTCGACGCTGTTTGTGGGGCTCAAAGGTGACATGTTAGCGATTGATCTTTTCAGGTCTTTTGTATTGGCGCTTGCGGTTCAAATTATTACGCTTTTGGCCCTTGGCGGGCGTAGGCTAATACAGTGACAGGTGCTCTTGGTGCAGGTTGTTTATGCGCGAGGAGCATGGCTGAAAGTAACATGGGGGCCAGTATTAAATCTGGTTTGCAGTCCTGTTGTTTTGTCTTTGTCGGTTAAGACTAATGGTCATATTTCTGGTTTCGACATGCTTACTGATTTTGATCGCGCAATGCATCCTGTGTCTGATATCCAAGAAGTATCTGGTTGCATTGTACGCCGTGTGTTATTCGGTACCATTTCTTGGTCTTGTGAGCTGCCTGTGGGGCGAGACTATTACGCTATGGCCTATCGGAGACTATGATTTTTACCTGGATGATTTGTTGGTTTACAGGCTCTCGCTCGTCTGGTTTCTTGGCGTCGTTGGCGGACTGGTTGCCTATCTTCTGTCACTCCTGGTGCCTGGCAGAAGCCTGGAGCCACGCGAGACTGCTTTCTTCTCCGCGATAGACTTCAAGCTGGCGGGATTGATCTTTCTTGCATTGGCCATCTTTTTTATTGCTTTCAGGTTCATCAACGCAGACGCGCTGCTCGAGATGTTCGCAGGCGTAGAGTCGGTAGTGGTTTTTTCGATCATCGCGATCACCGCATTGGCATTCGCCTTTCCATCGAAGTTGATGCTCTGGGCTTCTGTGGTGCTGGTGATGGCTTATTGTGTTGCCAACGCGATGACCGGAGATCGTGATTTTGTCGTGCTGGTTGTAGCCTATATTCTTGGTTTGATGTTTCGTTATAACAAGTTTGTCAAACTCAAGGTATTGTTATTGATCACGGCTTTTTTGGTGTTTGTACTGGTCTCTGGTGTGTTTGTTTCAATGAGTCGTATGGATGTTGATTTAACATCGGATAATATTACTCAGTATTTTTTGTTCAACTCATGGAACGCGATAATTCTGCCGTTGGTTCAGCAGTTGACCAGTTTTTGGGATGGCGAGCACCTGCGATATGGTCAGACATATCTCGATATGTTCCTTTCGTTGGCGCCCTCACCAATCTATTCGGCTTTTGGTGTAGAGAAGCCCATCATGATGGATAATCCGGCCCTCTGGTATTACATAACCGGTCTCGGCGGAATACATGTTGCGGGTGTGGCTTTTGAGAACTTCGGCTTGTTCGGTGTTTTTCTCAATGGATTCATAAGCGTCTGCTTCTTGCGTTTGATTGATTCGCGCTGCCGTGATGACGATTTCTTGCGGATTTTTCTATATATGCTTTGTGCGGCATCGGTTATGCATTGGGTTTGGTATGGTGAAATTTACTTGCTGAACTCGTTGGTTTTTTATGTGATGTCATTAGGGTTATTCTTCGCGATGAAACTCGTTCGGGTTTTGAAGTGAGTTTAAAGATTTTCACTGGAGTGAGAAAGTAGGTATGTGCGGAATTGCGGGAGTTGTCGGCTGGAAGCTGGATCAGCAAAGCGCCGTTGCCGTTGGCAAAATGGTGGATGCACTGATACATCGCGGGCCTGACGATGGAGCAGTTTGGTCAGATGCCGCTAGCGGGGTTTCGCTGGGTCACCGGCGGCTTTCCATTCTGGAGTTGTCGGTACACGGCAGTCAGCCGATGGTTTCCGATAGTGAACGGTTCATTATCATCTTCAATGGCGAAATATATAATTTTAATGAGTTGCGTGAAAAACTGATTGAAGCGGGTCTGAAGCGTGTTTGGCGCGGTCACTCTGATACTGAAGTTTTGTTGGCGGCGATAGAAGCGTGGGGTGTGCAAAGAACCCTCGAAAATCTGGTGGGTATGTTTGCCTTTGCCGTCTGGGACAAAGTTAACAAGACGATTACATTGGCACGAGACAGGATGGGCGAAAAGCCCCTCTATTATGGCATCGTGGGCAGCCGCTTTGTTTTTTCCTCCGAGTTGAAGGCAATCAAGGCAGCGTTTAGGAGCGAGTTGCGCATTGACCGTCATGCATTGGCGAAGTTTGTAAGATATGGCTATGTTCCCGCTCCTGAATCAATCTATGAAGGCATTAAAAAACTGGCGCCAGCGCATTATTTGAGTATTGACTCTTTTTCTTGCCAGCAGACACCTGTTTCGTATTGGTCGTTACCGCAAGCCAGTGAGTTAAGGAGTGAACTGTCTCGGGCCAGCGACAAAGAGGTTGTGGACATTGTCGGTGAGCGATTGTCTGCCGCTGTAAAATCGCAAATGATCGCCGATGTTCCTCTGGGGGCATTTCTGTCCGGTGGGGTCGACTCAAGCCTGATTGTTTCGTTGATGCAGTCGCAAAGCACTTCGAGTATCAATACTTACACGATTGGTTTCAACGAGCCTGAGTTTGATGAGGCACCTTATGCAAAGGCGATTGCCAAACACTTGGGGACCAATCACACCGAATTTTATCTGGGGGCCGACGACGCCGTTTCCATAATTCCGCATTTACCGGAAATATACGACGAGCCTTTCGCTGACTCCTCTCAGATCCCAACTATCCTAGTCTCCAGGATGACAAAGCAGCATGTATCGGTTGCACTGTCCGGAGACGGCGGAGACGAACTTTTCGCCGGCTATCCTCGCTATCAAATTACCGCTGGCTTATGGGCGCGGATAGAAAAGCTGCCATTGCCGGCACGGCGAATCATGGCTTATTCTCTGCGGTCGCTTTCGTCCCGAGGTTGGGATAACGTCTGCTCTGTTTTGCCAGGCACCCTGCGAGCAAAAGTGAATGGTCGGCGCATCTACAGAATGTCCGAACTACTCGCCTCGGAGAATCTGGCGCAAATGTACACTGGTTTGATGTCGCAATGGCAACCTACAGACAATGTGGTGCTGGGTATTGACGGTCAGGATCAGGGCGACGTCTCTTGGGAGTCGATGGGCGATTACATCGAAGAAATGCGCCGCTGGGACGTTTCTCAGTACCTGCCGGATGATCTGCTCGTAAAAGTCGACCGTGGTGCCATGAGCGCGAGCCTCGAAACCCGAGCGCCCTTGCTCGATCATCGCGTCGCGGAACTGGCATTTTCTTTGTCTTCAGAGCAGTTGATCAAAAGTGGCGTCGGGAAATGGCCGCTTCGCGAACTGCTTAAGAGATACGTGCCTACCTCGTTCTTCGATAGGCCAAAGACGGGCTTCTCTATTCCACTGGCACAATGGTTGCGTGGGCCGCTGAGAGAGTGGGCAGAGGACTTGTTGGCTGAGGAACGAATCAGGAGTGAGGGCTATTTCGATTGTCAGAAAATTCACTCGGCGTGGCTCCAGCATCAAAACGGAACGTATGATCGTAGTCTTCATTTGTGGAATATTCTGATGTTCCAATCCTGGCTTGATAAAAATAGCCGCTAATTCAGATTGAGCAAAAGGTTTTCCATGAAGATAGTTTTCAATGCGCTCTCTGCCCGCCTAGGTGGAGGTCAGACATATCTGATTAATCTTTTTCAGTTCGTACCCTTCGACGAGGATCTTGATATCCTCGTGTTCGCCCCTTCGTCACTCAAACTGCCGGATCACCCAAGGATCCGTCGAGTCGAACCTGCCTGGCCGACAGAAAATCCGCTTGTCAGAGCCTTGTGGGAAAAGTGGGTGTTACCGGGTATCTTGAAGGCTGAAAAGGCTGATCTGCTGTTTTGTCCCGGGGGAGTAGTGGGCACTCGTGCACCAGCCGGTTGCAAGGTTGCAACGATGTTTCGGAACATGATTCCATTTGATTTGCGCGTACGAAAAAGTTTACCGCTCGGGTTGCAACGGGTCAGAAATTGGTTGTTGAACCGCATTATGCTCAAGAGCATGTCTGAAGCTGATTTAACGATCTTTATTTCAAATTATGCACGAAGTGTCATCGAATCGCTGACCAAGGTTAAAAATGCCGTTACTATTCCTCATGGAATTGGTTCTGTGTTTCGAACACACGGCAAAAGTACTGTTCGCCCGGATTTTTTACCTGGAAGCGAGTACATTTTATATGTGTCGAGATTTGATGTTTACAAGCATCATTTTCAAGTGGTCAGTGCTTACGAGAAGCTACCCAAAGAGCTTCGCGAAAGGTTCCAGCTGATTCTTGTCGGGGAAACAAATCTGCCGGAAGCTGAGCGCGTAAAGGCTCTGATTTCAACGCTAGGCCTTGAAGGCCAAGTCCTGCTGCTGGGCGCTATTCCTTATCAGGAACTTCCTCCTCTGTATCACCACGCTTATCTGAATCTCTTTGCCTCGTCGTGCGAGAACTGCCCGAACATACTTCTTGAAGCGCTCGCTTCAGGTCGGCCAATGATCTGCTCCAATGTTATGCCCATGCCGGAGTTTGGCGCGGACGCAGCATTGTATTTTTCGCCGTTTGATTCCCAAGACATAGCAGGCGTATTGACAGAAGTTTTAACAAATCCGGAACTCTTGAAAAAACTGGCCGTTGCAGCGGTTGCGCAAAGTGATAAATTTGATTGGGAGCAAACCTCAAAAAAAACGTGGTCCGAGTTGCTGGCGCTGGCCAAGTTGCGAAAAGCAGGTGTTTGATAAATGAGAGTTCTCGTGGTGTCGCAGTATTTTTGGCCGGAGTCATTTATTATCAACGACCTGGTCAAGAGCTTGTCTGCTCAGGGACATGCCGTAAAAGTTCTTACCGGCAAGCCGAATTATCCGGATGGTGTTGTGTTCGACGGCTACCATGCTTCCGGATATCAGGAAGAAAGTTACGAAACGACAGTTAGCGTATGCCGTGCACCGCTTAGACCTCGCGGCTCTTCGGGCGCAAAAAACCTGATACTGAATTATTTGTCTTATATCGTAAATGGGCTGAAATTTTATCCGGATGCTGTAAAGGGCGAGCGTTACGACGCAATTTTTGTGTTTGCACCTTCTCCAATTACGTCGGTCATTCCTGCCATCTATTTGAAATGGAAACTCAAGAGTCATCTGGCTGTATGGGTTCAAGATCTCTGGCCAGAGAGTTTGAGTGCGACAGGATTCATCAGGAATAAATCGCTCTTGCGCGTGGTAGGGTGGATGGTCAGAGGCATTTACGCCTGCGTTGACACGTTACTCGTTCAGTCGAGGGCATTCCGCGAGCCGGTTGCTCGCTATGCAGATCCCGGCAAGGTCGTGTATTACCCAAATTGTTATCAGGATACTCCGCCAGGCTCCGAAGAGACCCGGATTCCTGCATCGCTGCTCGCGGAGCTCGAAAACCATTTCTGTCTCGTTTTTGCTGGCAACCTGGGGACCGCACAATCGGTCGAAACCCTGGTTGAGGTAGCAGACAGGCTTCGCCATCTATCCAATCTCCGAATTGTGCTGGTCGGCAGCGGTAGCATGCTGAGCTGGATCGAAAGCCAGAAAAAATCCCGATCATTGGACAACCTTGTCCTCGCCGGCCGGTTTCCGGTAAGTGAAATGCCACATTTTTTCAGTCGTGCCGCGGGATTGTTGGTGACGTTGAAGCAAGATGAGGCGTTCTCCTATACCATTCCCAGTAAAGTCCAGGCTTACCTGGCAGCGGGGAGGCCGATTGTCGCCGCGCTGGATGGCGAAGGGGCTCGGGTCATTCAAGAGGCCAATGCAGGCCTGACGAGCCCGGCGCAAGATGCCGAAGGTATGGCCAGGTGCATTGAGCAACTTTTCCACATGAGTCCGGATGAACGGGAGTCATTGGGGCAGTCGGGCAGGGCGTACTACCTCGAGCATTTCGAAATGGAGCGTCAAAGCCAGCGTCTCGTCGAAATCCTCTGTACCAGGATCAATGAATTGAAAGGTAACTCAAAATGAAAGTACTAGTGTTAGGGGGCACCGGGATGCTGGGGAGCACGGTGTTCAGGCAATTCCATGGAAACCCACGCTATGAGGTGTGGGGCACTTTGCGTAACCCAGGTGGCGCAAAATACTTTTCAGACGAAACTCGCAGTTCGTTGATCAGCAATGTTGACGTGCTGGACCAGGACTCGCTGGTTTCGGTGCTGGCACGGGTCAAGCCGGATGTCGTCATCAACTGCGTCGGCTTGATCAAGCAGCTGGCCGATGCCAAGGATCCCCTTTCAGCGCTTCCCATCAATGCCATGTTGCCGCATCGCATTGCCAAGTTGTGCGAACTGTCTGGCGCTCGCTTGATTCACATCAGTACCGACTGCGTGTTTTCCGGACGTAAAGGGCGTTACACTGAAGAGGATGTCTCCGATGCGGAGGATCTCTACGGCAAGTCCAAGTACATTGGCGAGCTTCATGCCCAGCCGAATGCAGTCACTCTCCGGACTTCAATCATCGGTCACGAACTGGGAAGCCAGTACTCGCTGGTGGATTGGTTTCTATCCCAGAGCGGGTCCGTCAAGGGCTACGAAAAGGCCATTTTTTCGGGGCTCCCTACCGTGGAGCTGGCGCGTGTCATTCGAGATTATGTGATCCCGAACCCGGAGCTTAAGGGCCTTTATCATGTATCGGTGGCACCTATTGATAAATTGTCTCTGCTGAAATTGGTGGCAGAAGTTTATGAAAAGGAAATCGATATCGTCGCTGACAGTGATCTTTCTATTAATCGTTCGCTGGACTCATCAAAATTCCAATCCGCGACCGGTTACGTTCCACCTTCATGGTTGGAATTGGTCAAATCAATGCGCGCAACGCGTTGATCATTAAATACAATCAAGTCTTGGATGGTAGTTATGTTTGATAATAAAATTTTGATGATCACGGGCGGCACAGGGTCATTTGGTCATACAGTGTTGAAGCGTTTTCTTGATACCGACGTAAAAGAAATTCGTGTATTCAGCCGCGATGAAAAAAAACAGGAAGATATGCGCATTGCCCTGTCGAACGACAAGGTGAAGTTCTATATCGGTGATGTTCGCGATCGCGATAGCCTTGATCAGGCCATGGTCGGTGTGGATTACATTTTTCACGCTGCCGCTTTGAAGCAGGTGCCTTCCTGCGAGTTCTACCCTATGGAAGCCGTGCGTACTAACGTCATCGGCACCGAAAACGTTCTGAATGCGGCGATTGCTTCGGGTGTTAAGCGCGTTGTCGTGCTAAGTACCGACAAGGCTGTTTATCCAATCAATGCCATGGGTATTTCCAAGGCCATGGCTGAAAAACTGATGGTGGCCAGGTCGCGGATGATTCCGGCAGCGGGACCTGTGATCTGCGCAACTCGTTACGGCAATGTCATGGCTTCGCGCGGGTCAGTGATCCCGTTGTTTATCAACCAATTGCAAAATGACGAGCCGCTGACTGTCACTGATCCGAACATGACCCGCTTTCTGATGTCACTGGAGGACTCTGTCGACCTGGTGCTGCACGCTTTCGAGCATGCCGAGCAAGGCGATATTTTTGTTCAGAAAGCACCTGCCTCGACAGTCGCGGACCTGGCACAAGCGCTCAAGGAACTGTTCTCCCGTGACAATACTGTCAAGGTCATTGGCACCCGTCATGGCGAAAAACTCTACGAGTCGCTGATTTCCCGTGAAGAAATGGCCAAAGCCGAAGACATGGGGCGTTACTATCGAATCCCGGCGGACAATCGCGATCTGAACTACAAGAAGTTCTTTGTTGAAGGTGAGCAGGAGATTTCCGATCTTGAAGATTACACCTCGCATAATACCGAGCGTCTCGATGTTGAAGGCGTGAAGAAAGTTCTTTTGAATCTGGAATACATTCAGGAGAAACTTGATGCTTAAGGTCATGACGCTGGTCGGCACGCGACCAGAGCTTATCAAGATGAGTCGTGTCATTGCTGAGCTGGATAAGCAAGTCAACCATGTGTTGGTCCACTCCGGCCAAAACTACGACTTCGAATTGAATCAGGTATTTTTCGACGATCTTGAAATTCGAAAGCCCGATCACTTTCTGGGCGCCGCCGGCGATACGGCTGCCAAGACCATCGCCGAGGTGATTTCCAAGGCGGATGAAGTATTTGAAGTTGAAAAGCCGGACGCGCTTTTACTCTATGGCGATACTAATACCTGTCTTGCAGTCATAGCCGCCAAGCGCCGCAAGATTCCCGTATTCCATATGGAAGCCGGCAATCGCTGTTTTGATCAGCGAGTTCCCGAGGAGCTGAATCGCAAGGTGCTCGATCACCTGAGCGATATCAATATGGTCCTGACCGAGCATGCCCGGCGTTATTTGATCGCTGAAGGGATTCGTCCTGAAACCATCATCAAGACCGGTTCGCATATGCAGGAAGTGCTCGACTACTACATGCCGAAAATTCTCACTTCCGACGTGCTGGTTCGAGAGGGACTGGAGCAGGATAAATTCTTCATCGTCAGCGCTCACCGAGAGGAAAACGTCGATACGCCGGAAAACCTCCGGGATTTGCTCAAGACGCTGCGAGCCTTGGCCGACGAGTATAAGTTTCCGATCATCGTGTCCACTCACCCCCGCACCCGCAAACGTCTGGAGGCGATAGGCGAATCGCTGGATCACCCGTTGATCCGCTTTTCCAAACCATTCGGTCTGCTTGACTACATCAAGTTGCAGATGTCGGCGTTTTGCGTCCTGTCCGATAGTGGCACCATCACTGAAGAAGCCTCTCTGCTGAACTTGCCTGCCATTACCATCCGTAATGCACATGAGCGTCCGGAGGGGATGGACGAAGGGACACTCATTATGAGTGGCCTGAAAGTGGATGGCGTTCTCAACGCCGTACGTGTGGTGACCAGTCAGCATGATCGTGATCAGCGTGTCATCCCCGTAGTCAGGGATTACCAGGCGGGTCCGGTGTCCAAGCAGGTGGTTCGGGTCGTATTGAGTTACACCGACTACATCAACCGTACTGTCTGGTCGAAACCCTGAGCGGCGTCGAGGTTTGAAAATGCGTGTTTTGTTGACAGGTGCCACTGGTTTCGTAGGCCGTGCTGTCCTGGGCCGGTTAGCGGCTTCTGAAGATCTGGAGCCGGTGGCCGCCATTCGCGGGCATGCCCTGCCTGACTGTCCGGCGCGCGTTACAACTGTTCAAACCACCGGGCTCGATAGTGATGCCGACTGGTCGCAAGCGCTGGATCGGGTGGAGGTCGTCATTCACAGCGCGGCGCGTGTCCATGTGATGAATGACACCGAGTCCGATCCGCTGGTGGCGTTTCGCAAAGTGAATGTCGAAGGCACACTGAATCTTGCCCGGCAGGCGGCTGACCAGGGGGTTCGACGTTTTGTGTTCATCAGCTCGATCAAGGTGAATGGTGAAGGTACGCCGCTCAATGAACCTTATCTTGCAGATGCTCCACCCGCGCCAGCGGACCCCTATGGCGTTTCAAAAATGGAGGCCGAGCAAGGGTTGCGCGAAATCGCGACCGATTCAGGGATGGAGGTCGTGATTATTCGTCCTGTGCTCGTTTACGGCCCGGGTGTCAGGGCCAATTTCCTGAACATGATGCGCTGGCTGGACAAGGGGGTGCCACTGCCATTCGGGGCTATCCATAATCGACGCAGTCTGGTCGCGCTCGACAATCTTGTTGATTTAATAGTGACCTGTATTCGTCACCCTGCTGCAGCGAATCAGATTTTCCTTGTTAGTGATGGGGAAGATCTGTCCACTACGCAGCTGTTGAGGCG
Source organism: Pseudomonas sp. IT-P258 (assembly GCF_949767825.1). Taxonomy (NCBI): domain Bacteria; kingdom Pseudomonadati; phylum Pseudomonadota; class Gammaproteobacteria; order Pseudomonadales; family Pseudomonadaceae; genus Pseudomonas; species Pseudomonas sp. IT-P258. Next base: position 145,347 of record NZ_CATKPU010000098.1, read on the forward strand.
TATGGGGCAAGCGCTGGGCAAGCCTGCACGGTTGTTGCCTGTTCCGAGCGTGCTGCTTGAGCGAGGAGCGCAGCTTTTAGGCAAGCGGGCTTTATCGCAACGGCTTTGCGGGTCGTTGCAAGTCGATATAAGCAAAACTCGAAAACTGCTGGGCTGGACTCCTCCCGTTAGCGTCGATGAAGCTCTGGTGTCGGCTGCGAACTACTACAAGGACAGGCAGCGATTAGCTGGCTAACGGCAGTGCTGGTTCAATTGCAAAATTGATTTTGGCTGTTTCAGGAAGTTGATCTTTGAACACAATTTGGTTGTTGGCTGCTGTGGTTGGTGTTTCATTTTTGGCCACGGGTGCATTGCGCAGATATGCTTTGGCACGCAGTTTGATAGATATTCCGAATTCACGAAGTTCACATTCGGTCCCGACACCGCGCGGTGGAGGTGTGGCCATCGTCCTGAGTTTTCTGATTGCGTTACCGGTGCTTGTCTGGGTAGATGACATGGCCTGGCCCATGGCGTTGGCTCTACTTGGAGCCGGTGGGTGGATTGCAGTCATAGGTTTTCTTGACGACCACGGACACATTGCTGCCCGGTGGCGCCTGCTGGCGCATTTCGCTGGTGCCATCTGGGCATTGTTCTGGATTGGCGGCATGGCCCCGATCAATGTGTTCGGTTACGAAATAAGTCTGGGATGGTTTGGTTATATCATCGGGGCTTTTTTTCTAGTCTGGATGCTCAACCTCTATAACTTTATGGATGGTATTGATGGTCTGGCGAGTGTCGAAGCGATTTGCGCCTGTGTCGGCACTTGCCTGGTGTATTGGATTGGCGGTCATGTGAGTCTCTCCATTGCCCCGTTTGTGCTGACAATGGCCGTACTCGGTTTCCTTGTCTGGAATTTCCCGCCAGCGCGTATTTTCATGGGCGATGCCGGAAGTGGTTTTCTAGGCATAGTGCTGGCGGTTTTGGCCCTGCATGCCGCATGGACTGCACCGGTGTTTTTGTGGGCATGGCTTATCCTGTTAGGAGTATTCATTGTTGACGCCACTTTTACCTTGCTGCGACGCCTGTTGCGTGGTGACAAGGTCTATGAGGCTCATCGCAGCCATGGATACCAGTACGCTTCACGAAAATTCGGCAGCCATCGTGTGGTCACCGTCGCAATAGCTGCTGTCAATTTGTTGTGGTTATTGCCGGTCGCTATATTGGTCGTCATGCAGTACCTGGATGGTGCGGCAGGATTGATTCTTGCCTATGTGCCGTTGGTGGCGCTGGCCTTCAAATTCCACGCAGGCGAGTTGGAAATCGCGAACAATGCGTGATGGTTGCTCTGGCTATCACACAATGCCTTATCCACAAGAGATACCAAAAGCTGTAGTTGCTGTATCAATGCTAGGAGCTTCGAGAAGTGTTTAGAGGGGTTATGGATAAGATTCGGGCACATTTATTAAGTCTGCCAAGACGACATAAGCGCATTCTGCAGGTGCTGACTGATATTTTTCTGGTCTGGATTGCCTTGTGGATGGCGTTTGTTGTACGACTGGGGCTGGACGAGATGGTCAACCCCCTCACTCAGCATGTTTGGCTTTTTGTCAGCGCACCTGTCGTGGCAATCCCCCTGTTCATCCGCTTTGGCATGTATCGCGCGGTGATGCGGTACTTCGGAAATGATGCGCTCATTGCCATTATCAAGGCCGTCACATTATCGTCCCTGATCCTGGGCGTCTTGTTGTACTGGTACAGCAACCATCAGAACGTCGTTCCCCGCTCGATCATATTCAACTACTGGTGGTTGAGTCTTATCATGATCGGGGGATTACGCTTCGCCATGCGCCAGTATTTTATGGGTGATTGGTTCAGCGCGGTTCAGCATGTTCCGTTTACGAGCAGGGATGATGGCTTGCCAAAAGTCGCGATTTACGGTGCAGGGGCCGCCGGCAATCAACTCGTTACCGCCTTGCGGATGGGGAGGGTCATGCGACCTGTTGCCTTTATCGATGACGATAACGGTATTGCCGATAGGGTTATTTCAGGGCTGCAAGTATATAAACCAAAACATATCCAACAAATGATCGACAACACGGGTGCTCAAGAAATTCTTCTTGCCATCCCTTCATCCAATCGTGGTCGCCGCCGCGAGATTCTTGGTTTTCTCGAAGGTTTTCCTCTGCACGTTCGAAGTGTCCCGGGATTCATGGATCTGGCCAGTGGCAGGGTCAAGGTCGACGACATCCAGGAAGTAGACATTGCTGACCTGCTCGGCCGCGATGCTGTTCCGGCTCAGGGGGATTTGCTCGAACACTGCATCAAGGGACAGTCCGTTCTGGTCACAGGTGCTGGAGGCTCCATTGGCTCCGAACTCTGCCGTCAGATCCTGGCGCTCGGGCCCACGACACTTTTGCTGTTTGAGCATAGCGAGTTCAATCTCTACAGCATCTTGTCTGAACTGGAACAGCGAATTGCACGAGAGTCATTGTCGATCCGTCTGTTGCCAATTCTTGGATCCGTGCGCAACCAGGAAAAGCTTCTGGATGTGATGAAATCCTGGCGTGTGGATACGGTGTATCACGCCGCGGCCTACAAGCACGTGCCAATGGTCGAGCATAATATTGCCGAAGGTCTGCTCAACAATGTGATCGGCACGCTGAATACAGCACAGGCGGCACTACAGGCAGGTGTCTCCAACTTTGTACTGATTTCGACTGACAAGGCCGTGAGGCCTACCAATGTAATGGGCAGTACCAAGCGTCTTGCCGAGTTGACGCTGCAGGCGCTCAGTCGAGAGATGGCACCGGTATTGTTCGGTGACACGACCAACGTTTCTCGGGTTAACAAGACGCGTTTCACAATGGTGCGGTTTGGGAATGTTCTGGGATCGTCCGGTTCGGTTATTCCGCTATTTCACAAACAGATCAAGTCGGGGGGACCGCTGACGGTCACCCACCCCAAGATTACTCGATACTTCATGACCATTCCCGAAGCCGCGCAGCTGGTTATTCAAGCGGGTTCCATGGGGCAGGGCGGTGATGTTTTCGTTTTGGACATGGGGGAGCCTGTGAGGATTGTCGAGCTCGCCGAGAAGATGATCCATTTATCTGGTTTGAGTGTCCGCTCGGAAAAAAACCCGCATGGCGACATCTCTATCGAGTTCACTGGCCTGCGTCCGGGTGAAAAACTTTATGAGGAATTGTTGATCGGTGACAACGTGGCTGCCACTCAGCACCCGATGATCATGACTGCCAACGAGGATTACCTGTCCTGGGATGTGTTGAAGGTCAAGCTGAGCGAATTGCTCCGCGCCGTTGATCAAGACGATTATGCGCGTGTTCGCCAGTTGTTGCGCGACACGGTTAGCGGCTACTCCCCGGATGGTGAAATCGTCGACTGGATCTACCAGCAGAGACGCCTCGAACCCTGATTGTTTAATATTTTGCAATGTACATATTTTTGACAGTGCCATGACATAGCCTAAGTTTGAGGAGCAACTTCGGAAAAGCTGCTTTCTAAAACGCCGTCATGGAGCTTCAATTATGCGTACAGGCTATTTCTACTCTCTGGTTTTTGCCCTTCTCACCAGTGTTCCCGCCGTTACTTTCGCTGCTCCAGCGACCAGTCCGGAGGTGCTCAAAGCACCTCAGGTACTGGATGTGGCCGCCAAGGGGCAAGTGGTTAAAATCGATCTTAATCGTGCCGATTCAGCAACGCTGCAGCGTGAACTGTCGGGTATAGGCGAGGCCAAAGCCAAAGCGATTGTTGCATATCGTGAAAGCAATGGACCATTTGCGTCGGTAGATGAACTGCTGGAAGTGAAGGGGATCGGTAAAGCACTTCTGGACAGAAATCGCGAGAGGATCGAATTAAACTAAGCATGTAATTGAACGTGAAAGGCCGATCATTGATCGGCCTTTTTATGTGTTACGAGTTTCAGTTGGGCTGATGCTATTGTCTGTGAATCGTTGACCTGTCGATGTCTTCGCTTACCATGGATCTAGCTCAAGTAAAAGTCCGCGGCATTCAACACGGTAGTCTGGCCGAGTAGCGTGATATTTCCACCGTGAGCGCCATCACCTGCTGTGTCGAACGTTACGACCAACCCACTCTCTTGCAGCGTCTGAGTTACAGCCTTGTCAGCCGTCCAGCCGTAGATGTAGAGGGTGTCTTCACCTTGTTTGAAGTCCTGGATCGTATCTGAGCCAGAGCCTGCATTGAATACGAAAACATCTCGCCCTTTTCCGCCGATCAGGAGATCGTTGCCTGTGCCACCGACGATAAAGTCACCGCCAGCTCCGCCCGCCAACACATCGTCGCCATCTTGCCCATACAGTGAACAATTTGCATTCGAATGGGACTGAATGGAGTCGTTGCCGCTGTTCATCCCGGTTACGCTGCCGGCCAGTTCTGCCCCGAGTGTGCCCGTGTAAAGGATCTTGTCCGCCGTGCTTGTGCCATGAATTTTTTCTGCATAGCCGGATCCGGGGTTGCCGGCAACCGTTGTTGTATTAAAACCTTTGAGCGGATCCGCATTGAACAAAAATGTAGCGTCGCTGGAGGTGAGCAAGGTAGTTCGACCGTCTATCAACATTCCGCCGTCAAAACGTGCATCTCCATCGATGTCATAACTTAGGTAAACGCCATCGGCAGTCAATTTCTGGTCGACTCTGAAATTGAACTCCTGCTCTGAAATCTTTGTCCGCCCCGTGCCACCGGTGCCGGTCACGCCGAGAAATACTAGTTGGTCCGTAGCTGTAACGAAACTATCGATGACGTCGTTAACGCCGTCGCCCTTGGAAAACGCATACTGGTCTGCACCGCCTCCGCCAGAAATGTAATCGTCGCCCGTACCGCCCACCAGCAGGTCGGAATACAGACCGCCGATCAGCACGTCGTTGCCTTGATTGCCGTAAAGCTGGCCACCGGAAAATCGCAAGGCGAGGGTATCATCTCCCGCTCCACCGATGAGTGTGGCAAAAATCGGGCTGCTTGTACTGCCATCATATGAAATGAAATCCGCACCGGAAGTACCGGATATTGTGGCTCTTCCGTTGTTGATGATGGCGTTGCTGTCTGTGAAGTGTGTGACGCTGGGGTCACCGGGAGCGCTCTCTACGGTATAGGTAAAGACTCCACTAAGTGAATTTGAAATACTGTTGAGCAACGTATCGCTTAAACTGTCGTTACTGGTATAGAGCTTATGTTCCGAAGTGATCATCTGGGCCGCATAAAGATTGGCCAGACGCAGGGCATCTGCGCCGGTTTCTGCCCATCCGCTCGTCTGCGAGTTATTGGGAATGAAGTACTCAATATCGGAGGCCTTCATCATGTCCATTACACCGACGCGTTCACCCGTGCGAATATCGGTGTAGTAAACGTTGTAATCTGCGTCCTGGATCTCCCACTTGTTGGTTGTGGTATTAAAGATTTCAATGTAGGTATGACCTTGAAAGAAACCTTGAGAGTCCGAGTAGGTCCAGATGCTGCGTTTTTGCAGGCCGAGTTCCGCGCATAAGCCACTGAACACGTTAACGATATTGCCACACAGCAGTTCTACTGTTTCGGCAGTCGGGTCGCCGATGACGGTTTTGTAAATTTGCTCGGCTGTGTAAAAGGGGTCATTGCCATGAACGGCCCACCAAGCGCCATCGGAGTGAACGGTATTGGTGGCCAATAGTTCGCGGGCTGTATCTTGAATCAGCATGCCAGTTGCAGCTGCTTCTTCTCGGACGATATTTGCGAGTAAAGCGAAATAATTGATCAAAATAGACTCCGCAACGATTGGGTGGCCGTTTCCTGTATCTGAATCCATCGTGGATAGAATCGGCGACCGTGATTTTTCGTATGTTACATTTTTTTGCATCGCGTTTTAAGCAGCATCATTCACTTAACCAAAGCGATCAATCGCCGGATATCGGAAAGGTGTTGAGCGCTGTACGTGAAGGGGCGGGGATTTCATTCAGTCGACGGTGCCCGGGTGGTACACTCGCGCGCTTTGCAAAGCCCGATCAACATTACACATTGGCAGCTTCGAGATGACGCATGAGACGCCCGATAACAACCTCCAGGCGGCCTTGAGAGCCTGCAGATCCAGTTTCATGTCGGTCGGCTTTTTCAGTCTCTTCATCAATGCGCTGATGTTGGTTCCGACCTTCTACATGCTTCAGGTCTATGGGCGAGTGGTTACCGGCGGAAGTCTGGCAACCCTGGCCATGCTCACTATCATCCTCATCTTCCTGCTCGTGACGCAGGGGCTTTTGGAGTGGGTACGCTCCAGGATCATGATTCGTGTCGGTACCCGGCTCGATGTGCTGCTCAGCCACGATGTCTACAGATCCAGCTTCAAGCGGGCATTGGACAGTGGCGGTGCGGACTCTTCGGCGCAGCCGCTCAGTGACCTGACCGGGCTGCGCCAGTTCATGGCGGGTAACGGGCTGTTCGCTTTTTTCGATGCGCCGTGGTTGCCGATTTACATCGCGGTGCTGTTCCTGTTTCACCCATGGTATGGCTGGATGGCTATCGGTTGTGCGGTGGTCTTGCTGATGCTTGCCTATATCAATGAACAACTCACGGGCAAAGTTCTCGCAGAGGCCAATAAGGAGAGCATTGGCGCGACGCTTCAGACCACCAGGAACTTGCGCAATGCCGAAGTGATCGAGTCCATGGGAATGCTTGACTCCCTTATCTCACGCTGGAGTCTGCGTCAAAAGAATGTGCTGTTGCTGCAATCCCGGGCTAGCGATCGCAGTGGAATCATCACAACGATTTCAAAAACTTTCCGTGTGCTCGTACAGTCGCTGATTCTCGGCCTTGGCGCTTACCTCGCGGTCAGCCATGAAATCAGCCCAGGGCTCGTGATTGCGGGTTCAGTGCTGTTGGGGCGTGCTCTGGCGCCGCTGGATCTGATTATTGGCAGCTGGAAAGGGTTTATTGCTGCGCGTTCGCAATATGCGCGGCTCAACAGCGTTTTCGACCAGCAAAAGGCCGAGCCCGAACGCATGCAGTTACCCGCTCCCATCGGTCATGTAACGGTAGAAAACCTCACGTTAGGTGCTCCTGGCTCGAAGACGCCGATCATCAAAGGCATCGGATTCAGTGCACCGGCAGGGACAATGATCGGTATCGTCGGCTCCAGTGCCTCGGGCAAGTCTACGCTTGCCAAGGCCTTGATGGGGGTATGGAAACCGCGGGACGGCGTGGTCCGCCTGGACACCGCTGACATTGCCAGCTGGGATAAAAGTGAACTGGGCCAGTATCTCGGCTATTTGCCGCAAGACATTGAGTTGTTCGAAGGCAGTATCAGCGACAACATCGCTCGCTTCGGTGTCGTTGACTCAAGCAAGGTGGTACTGGCCGCCAGAACCGCGGGCGTACACGAAATGATACTGATGCTGCCCGACGGCTACGATACGGTCATCGGCGCTGGGGGCATCAACCTGTCGGGCGGCCAACGGCAACGAATAGGGCTGGCCCGGGCCATTTATGGCAGCCCGCGGCTGATCGTTCTGGATGAGCCGAACGCTCATCTGGATGAGGTCGGCGAGCGAGCGCTGGCGTTGGCGCTGCAACAGATAAAGCTGACGGGCGCGACGGTTTTCGTCATTGCTCATCGTACATCGATTCTGGCCCAGCTCGACCGCCTGCTGGTAATGAACGCTGGCAAGATCAGTCTATACGGCCCACGGGATCAGGTAATCGCACAACTCGGCGCGCAACCGTTGAGCGCCCAGCAGAAATCCGCCGTTCAGGCCGAAACAGACGTCGCTCCGATCGGCGTTTGACAGGAAGCTATCGATGAATCCCAAGTTCACTCCCCTCTGCGATACTTTCGCGGATCTACCCATGTCCGACGGTTCGATACGCCGGACAGGATTGCTCATCGTGTTTGTGACATTTGGCCTGTTTGGCGGTTGGGCGGCGTTCGCGCCGCTAGATGGCGCTGCTTACGCGCCAGGTGTCGTGACCGTACAGACTTATCGCAAGACGGTGCAGCATCTGGAGGGCGGTATTGTCAGGGATCTGCTTGCCCATGACGGCGATATCGTGAACAAGGGTGACCCGGTCATTGTCCTGGATGACGCACAGTTGCGCTCCGAATATGAGATGACCCGCAGCCAGTTGATTGCCGCCAAGACCATGGAAGTGCGCTTGCTCGCGGAGCGCGATAACCTGTCGACCATCGCGTTCCCCAACACCGCCGAATTCGACAGCCAGCGTAGTGTTGAGGCGCGTTACGGTGAGACGCAAGTCTTCAACGCGCGGCGCACTTCTCGACAGGGGCAAATCTCGGTACTGCAAGAGCGTATCCGGCAATTGAACCAGCAAATCAATGGGACCGACGCCATGATCGGAACCAAGACCAACCTGCAGGAATCCTACAGCGGCGAAATTGCCGAACTGAAAGAGTTGCTGGCCCAAGGTTTCGTCGACAAGCAGCGCATGCTGGAACAGGCGCGCAAGCTTGATTTGCTCAAGTCTGAAGTGGCTGATCACCGCTCGACGAACATCAAGACCAGGTTGCAGATCAACGAAACGCAGCTCCAGATCCTTCAAATCGACAAGGACTTTAGCGCTGATGTAGCCAAACAGTTGGCAGAGACTCAAACCAAAGCCTATGACCTGCAGGAAAAAACTTCGGCATTGGAAGACCGTCTGGGCAGGGTGGTTATCCGCGCTCCGGACGACGGGATGATCATTGGGATGACGGTTCACACCATTGGTGGTGTTGTACGCGCCGCGACCCCCTTGCTGGATATCGTGCCGTCTGTTTCCGATCTTGTCGTGGAAGCCCAGGTTTCGCCCAATGACATTGATCGAATTGCTATCGGAAAGGTGGCGGACATCCGCTTCAGCGCTTTCAATAGTGCCACGACACCGGTCATCGAGGGACGTGTAACGAGTATTTCCGGTGATCGCCTGATCAACGAGAAAACCAGTGCCCCCTACTATTTAGCCAGGGTTAGCGTGACCCAGGCTGGCGCGCAAAAACTGGGTGATCGCAAACTGTTGGCGGGAATGCCGGCAGATGTGTTCATCAACACTGGAAAGCGCACCATGCTGCAATACCTGATGCAGCCGGCACGTAACGTCATCGCCCAGTCGATGATCGAGGAATGATCGTGCGTCTGTTTCCCTGTCTGATTTTGGGATCACTGGCATTGTCTGCCCATGCCATCGAACCTGAGTTAGCTGAACCCTCTGGTGGCACGCTGCGCACCAGCACTATCAGCAAGCAGGACTACTCAGTCGACTTGATGCAGTTGTACCGCGAATCGCGTCTTGAAGATCCTCGGGTAATCGCTTCTTACTCCAAGGCCCAATCGGGTGTCGAACAGGAAAACCAGGCGTTTGGCAGCCTGTTGCCCTCTTTGACTGCGAACGCGGGCTTTAACCGTATCAAGCAGAACAATCTTCAGGTCGATCAGGCATACGACAGTCGCAATTATACGGTGGGGTTGACTCAACCGTTATACAACAAGGCTGCCTGGGAAAATTACCAGCACTTCAAGAGCCTGACCAAACAAGCAGATTCCGAGTCCAGAGAGGCTCAGGCGGAAGCCACCGTTGACCTTGCGCAGCGTTATTTTGCTGCGTTGGCTGCCGATGATGAACTTGAATTGGTGCAGGCCGAACGCAAGGCTACTCAGAAGAACCTCGACAGGGTCAGTGCGCTATACAGTAAACAGTTGGCGATGATCACTGATGTACTGGACCTCAAGTCTCGAGTCGATGTTCTCGCCGCTCAAGAAGTCGATGCGCGTAACCAGGCCAGTCTGAGCCGTGTCGCGCTGTCGGAAATCATCGGTCGTCCAGTCAAGGAGAAGTTGAGTCGGGTGCGCAATGATGTCGAGTTGAAGGTTTCGACCGATAGCCTGGAACGTTGGGTGGACCTGGCAATCACAGCAAATCCGTCGATCAAGGCCAGTGAGAGTGCGCAGGAAGCTGCCGAGGCGGCTTTGCGTGCCGGTAAGGGCGGTCATTACCCTACGGTCAATCTGAACCTGAGCGCACAGCAGACCAACGAGGGTTACAACAATTCGTTGGCGCCGCAGACTGATAGCTATGTGGCCGGCGTCGGGGTGCAGATCCCGATCTACAGCGGCGGCTCAACGTCCGCGCGGGTAAGGCAGTTGTATCAAGACCAGCTGACAGCTGAGCAGCAACTGGTTGCAACTCGTCGTCAAGTGGTCAAGGAAACGACGAGTGCATATTTGAACGCCGACTCAAGCGTGGAAAAAATTCGCGCCAATCGCAATGCTCTGGCCTCGGCTGAGCAATCACGCATTGCAGCAGAAAAAGCGTTCACCTATGGCGTGGTAAATGCCGTTGATGTGTTGAGCGCGGTACAAAACGAATTCGAGGCACGCCGCAATTTGCTCAAGACGCAGTATGACTTCATCACCAATCTTTTCATTCTGAATCGCTGGGCGGGAAAATTGTCCGAAGAAAGCGTTGAAAGTGTAAACGTTTGGCTGAGTAGTAATGTTTATACGAAGTAGTCGCCGCTGAAACGATGATCATTTGAGCGAGGGCGGCCCCCAAAGCCGGGAGCCTTTCTAGTCCCGGCTGCTTGAAGACTACAAATAGCCCCTAGCCCTGGCGATGAGTCGAGCGGAGTGAAAGTATGCTGCGGCGAATGATGGCGACACCTAAGCCGAGCATCACTCCAAAGATCAAGGAAAACCCTACGATCAAGGCTTTCTTTGGTTTTATCGGGGCTTGAGGTTCTGCCGGATCCTTATCAATCTTCACCAGGTCAAATTGATCGAAGTCAACTTTCAGTTGCTTGAGGTGTGTCAATTCGCCACGAATGTCTGCGAAGTCCTTGAGGAATAGCTCAGGTTTATCTCGTTCCTTCAGGATTGTTGCTTCGCGGTTGGTAGCCAGCAGACTGAGTTCTTTTTGAATTTCATCAATGCGTGGTTCAGTAAAATCATCAGAGCGACGGGCTACCAGGGTGGCGCGCTCTGCTTCAAGTGCAGACTGCCCCAAAAAGTACAGTGGTATTTTCTGGTTGTTTACTTCGGTGCGGATCATGTTGCCTTGACGTGCCTGTTCGCCCTCGCCTAGTGCCGACGGCGTAGTGGGCTTGAGAATGCCGAGATTTTTGGCAATGACGATGGCTTCATCAAGCTCCTTGATGCGATTTTGACGGCGGCTTTGCAACTGTTGACGGAGTGCTTTCAATTCGTCTTGAAGCATTTCTTTCTTGAGTTGATCTTTTTCGAGCAAACCGGCGATCTTCGAGTCTTTCTCCGCTTCATACGCAGCTGTTTTGGCGAGCAACTTGTTTTCTATCTGAGCTGTCCGGTTGGCAATCAGCTTTTTCAAGTTTGAAGCCACTTTTTCTTTTTCGCCTCTCACGACGAAACTCGTAAAATCTTTTACGATGCCTACACCATCTACTCCTTGCGGATAGTTAAGGCTGAATTCAATTTTTTCGAATAGGCTATTGCTTTTTTGGGGGTCGACTTTTTGAAGTGAAAATGCTTTTTTGTTAAAGTTATCGAAAGTTTCTTCAATGGATTTTCCCGGTGCCTGTAATGGCGCGAGATACTGGGGGTTGGCTTTGAAAAAATTCAGTCGGATATCATAAGATTGCATAGCGGCGCCGACATTTGTCAGTGCGTCTTTTGGAAGGATTTTGTACAGCCCAGACTCATTCAATTCATCCAGGTCGGCCAGGGCGACCGGTCGGATGTACGTTTCAACTTGGTATTCCGCAGGGGCCAACATAACGTAGACGATGGCGGCGGTGACAGTGAGTCCAGCAAACAACAAGACAATTGCCCTTTGATCCAAAATGCTACGGAGGAGCTCTTTTACTTCAGTTGATTCTTGTTGGAAGCTATCTAGTGCATTTGCTTTGATGTTCATTGCGCGCTCAAATTTTAATCGACAGACGCACAAAATTTCGAGGAAATTACCGTCATGTAGATTTGAAAGTTTATAGATGCTGGTTTTTATATCTTCCAGCATTTGTCGTAAAACGGCAAGACTGAGAATCACTGACGCTCTTGGCACTGAGCAGGCAAGTGTGTGGAGTAGCCGATCCAGACTTTGGAAGGAGAGGGCGCCCTGATGCGCTCGATTTCGTGGCGATGTGTTTTGGGTGCAATTGCGCTACAGGCTCTCAACATTGCTTCAGTGGTTACGTTTTTTTTGAACGCTTCAATGCCACCTGCATTGCGAGCAAGGCCTGTGAATTGAACCTGCCCCTATCGTTGAATGCCGAATTCGATGGCACTGGGGTCAAGGTCCAGGCAGTGCTGCCTGGTGTGAGGCGCACCGAAATCCGGGAACGCTCCAGTATCGATGTTTCACAGATCCCGGGCAAGTTGAACCCACGGGAAGACTTCTCTGGCCAGTTCAGCAAGGGCTAGGAGCTGAACACCGTTGTGTTGAAGGTGCGCGCAACGTTCTGAAAGAAGGCGGAGAAGTAGAAGCCAAGATCATCGGCGTTGACCGCAAAGCCGTGTAATTCAGCTCTCGATCAAGTCGAAAGACGTTGAGGGTGAGAAAGAAGCGGTCCAGAGCCTGCACGACAAGCCAGTAGCTACTGATGCTCCTGTGCCACGACTCCGGTTGAACAGGATATTGGTTCCCCGGGGGGGGGGGGGATTGCAGAAACCCAAGGCGTTTCAGGTTGTCTCTTTCTTTAATCGGATCAGTCGCTTATTTGCAGCTAGTCTTATGCCTGAGGGCGAACGACGGTCAGGCGAGGCGTCTGGCATAAGGATGTGAATGAAAAGGCTCAATGTCGTGATTGCCGTACTGACATTGGCGGGTTGTATGACTAATGCAAGTACCCATGCGGTACGCGGGGTCAGAGGCGTCGAGATTGATTGCTCGGGGCTGGGATCGGGGTGGGAGAGGTGTCAAACGCGAGCTGACAGAGAATGTAAGGGGGCAGGTTACAAGGTGGTGGCAAGGTCCGACGATGCCAAGGATGAAGATGAATACTTCTTTGGCTTCAATCCTGCGGGTTTATTGACACGGACCATGTTGGTTATCTGTAGGTGAGCTGGGTGCCGGGGGGGCGCCCCCTTCTGTATCGGACGCTCATGCAGGGAGAGAATGCGGTAAATGCAATGGGCTGTTCAAAATCGTCAGGGCGTGCTAAAACCTTTGAAGCGCTGATCTAGCTGCTTGAAAAAGAAGGGAAAAATATGACGAAGTCGGAGTTGATCGAACGAATTGTCACCCATCAAGGACTGCTCTCATCAAAGGATGTGGAGCTGGCCATCAAGACCATGCTTGAACAAATGTCCCAATGCCTGGCCACCGGCGATCGCATCGAGATCCGTGGCTTCGGCAGTTTCTCACTGCACTATCGCGCACCGCGCGTGGGGCGCAATCCGAAAACCGGTCAGTCTGTCAGCCTCGATGGCAAGTTCGTTCCGCATTTCAAGCCCGGCAAGGAGTTGCGTGATCGGGTGAATGAGGATGAGGAGGAAATGTCGTGATAGTAAACGGAGTTTGGATTGTTACTGATGCCTAATATTAAACGCGTAATTCTTGCGGTTTTATTGTTGCTATTGATTTTAGTGGTCTTGGTGTTCGTCCTGGAAAATCAACAAGCCATTTCGATGGTGTTTCTTGGATGGACGGGGCCTGCATTGCCCGTATCGGTAATTGTAGTGCTGTCACTGTTGGTTGGGATGCTGTTGGGGCCTCTATTGTTTTGGCTATTGCTTAGGGTCAGGAAGGTGTCACGGACGTCAGCCAAGTAAATTATAAAGATATAAGTGTTCGGTTGGCGGCTCAGTGATGTTTTTCGGCGTATGGGTAATCCATCGTTTTCGCTTTGTTATATCTGCAACGTTTTTTCAATTCGGTAGATAGAGCGGCTTCCCAACAATACAGGAGAAGTGTGTCTACTTGCCTGCCTGCCTGCCTGCCTGCCTGCCTGCCTGCCTTGCTTGTCGATGAGATATAACTTTAGTTATCTGTACTGCTGAGTCTGCGGGCGCAATAGTAGAAACTACCGGGTTGTTAACGCTGGAAGAAAATATTAACATTTGGCAGCGGTAGTATGCTTGAGTGGGTACAGGAACAAAACAATCACTGTTTTGATGATTTGCTATTGTCGGGACGGCGTTCTGTGGGGTGCATGTCAGAAATATTTGAGGGTTTCTCAGTTTTATTGATTGGTTTAAGTGGTGAGGAGATGTTTTCTACGCACTGTGCAGTAAAGTCCAATCACATCTTGCTGCCGGTTACCCTAGCATGACAGCCTTGCGAGGAGTTGGGGCCGCGTGATCGTTGAGTCGGGCGCCGGACTGGTTTGTGATCCTGATAAAAGTTCCGCATTGGCGGGCCTTCTGGATGTGTCTGGTATCAAAGAGCGTCTATTGAAACTGGATTTTATTAAGGGGCAGTTGAATGCTCAAGGTTATTACTCTGGTTGGTGCTCGGCCCGAACTTATTAAAATGAGTTGTGCAATTGCTGAGTTGGATAAGCAATCGAATCATATTTTGGTGCGCTCAGGCCGTGATGGCGATATGGCGGCTTGGGTCATATAATTGCTTATCTTCCATTGGTCGCCCTGGCTAAGGATGTTTCATCCGGGCGAGAAAGAAAAATTCAGCCCAGGCCCAGATGTTCGACTCTTACTGGTGTAAAATGACAGTCGTACGGGAGTGAGCGCATTCTAAGCGTCATAAAAACAGGTGTGGTGGAGAGTTCGAAGGGGTTATGGAAAGATTCCGGGCTTTGTTATTAGGTCTTCCGCGCCGCAGTAAACGACTGATCCAGGTCGCTGCTGATGTCACGTTGGTGTGGCTAGCCCTGTGGATGGCATTTGTTGTCCGATTAGGCATCGATGAGATGGTCAACCCGTTCACTCAGCATCTGTGGCTTTTTTTGAGCGCGCCGTTTGTAGCAATTCCACTATTTTTTCAATTTGGAATGTATCGCGCGGTCATGCGCTATTTTGGTAATGATGCCCTTATTGCGATCATCAAAGCGGTAAGTTTGTCATCGTTAATTTTTGGCGTTGTCGTGTATTGGTATAGTAATCATCAGAATATTGTGCCGCGGTCAATAATTTTTAATTATTGGTGGCTAAGCTTGATCATGATCGGTGGTCTTCGACTGTTCATGCGTCAATATTTCCTCGGTGATTGGTTTTCCGCAGCTCAACATGTTCCTTTCACCAGCCGGGATAACGGATTACCTAAGGTGGCCATTTATGGAGCTGGTGCTGCCGGAAATCAGCTTGTGACAGCTTTGCGAATGGGACGAGCCATGCGTCCGGTCGCTTTTATCGATGACGATAGAAGTATTGCCAGTCGAGTTATTTCTGGCCTGAAGGTTTATAGACCAAAGCATATCCTGGAGATGATTGAGGCTACTGGTGCGCAGGAAATATTGTTAGCGATACCCTCCACGTCTCGTGGGCGTCGTCGAGAAATACTTGGTTTTCTGGAGGGATATCCCCTTCATGTTCGCACTGTCCCAGGTTTCATGGATTTGGCTAGCGGACGCGTAAAAGTCGATGATATCCAAGAAGTAGATATCGCCGACTTATTGGGGCGTGATGCAGTTGCTGCCCAGCATGAGTTACTCGAACATTGCATCAAGCAACAGGTCGTACTTGTTACCGGGGCAGGTGGGTCTATAGGTTCTGAGTTGTGCCGGCAGATATTGTCATTGCAACCCACGGTCCTCTTATTGCTCGAACATAGTGAGTTTAATCTCTATAGTATTTTGTCGGAGCTTGAGCAACGAATTGTTCGGGAGTCGTTGTCTACGAAAATTCTTCCGATCCTTGGATCGGTTCGTGATAGGGCTAAAATTTTAGATGTGATGTCAACATGGCGCGTAGCGACCGTCTATCACGCTGCGGCTTATAAACACGTTCCGATGGTCGAACATAATATTGCCGAGGGTGTACTCAATAATGTAATAGGTACACTTAGTACGGCCCAAGCCGCAATCCAGGCAGGCGTGGCTAACTTTGTATTGATTTCGACGGATAAAGCTGTTCGGCCTACAAATGTCATGGGTAGCACTAAGCGTCTTGCCGAACTGACACTTCAAGCTCTCAGCAAGGAACCGGCACCTGTACTATTTGGTGACACTGCAAGCATATCTAGAGTCAATCGAACCCGATTTACGATGGTCCGTTTTGGAAACGTTTTAGGTTCTTCCGGCTCGGTGATACCATTGTTTCACAAACAAATAAAATCAGGTGGCCCACTCACAGTTACTCATCCTAAAATCACTCGTTACTTCATGACCATTCCAGAGGCGGCGCAACTGGTTATTCAGGCGGGCTCTATGGGAATGGGAGGTGATGTTTTCGTGCTGGATATGGGCGAACCGGTAAAAATTGTTGAGTTGGCAGAGAGAATGATTCATCTGTCAGGTTTAAGTGTTCGTTCAGAAAAAAATCCGCACGGTGATATCTCCATTGAGTTTACTGGGCTACGCCCAGGAGAAAAACTCTACGAAGAACTGCTGATTGGTGACAACGTAGTTGCAACTCAACACCCGATGATCATGAGTGCTCACGAGGATTATTTGGCCTGGGAAGTCCTCAAGGTCAAACTGACGCATCTGCTTGCGGCGATTGAGGAGGATGATTACTCCCTCGTTCGACAATTACTGAGAGAGACAGTCCATGGATACACCCCTCAAGGAGAGATAGTGGATTGGATTTACGAACAGCGGCGTCTTGATCATTAAGCCGGTTATATTACGGATTTTAACTGGAAAAAGCTTGGGATCATGGCGGGCTTAGTAGGTGTGCCGAATAGATGTATTATATGGTTTTTAAGCTTTTTTATATTTTTGATGGCGTTGGTTCGAATACTAGGGCTTGTATTGTGTGTGCATTTAAGGAGTGAGTCATCTTGAATCTTGAGATAAGTGATACTGAATGCGAAGTTCACGCTACCATTGAACAGCGTATCGTGGTGATAGGCGGAACTGGCTTTGTTGGTCAGCATTTACTCAATTCTTTAGTTGATTGCAGCAAAGAGTTCGAAATTATTTTCGCGGTCCATCGAAACGAACCACTTTGGTTAACAGAGTCGCCTATACAGGTTCGACATTTTGACTTGGATGATAGCGCGTCGTTAGAGAAAATTTTGAATTGCGGCAGCATCGTTTTGAATCTGCTGCGGCCAGACGGCGCTGGATGGTTCTTGTCTGCGGTCAAGAATATTTTGCGTGCTTGCGGTAATGCACGTGTTAAACGTTATATCCATGTTTCAAGTATTGACGTTTTTGGAGCAAGCCAAGACAGCATTTGTACTTCTGCGTCACAAATCGTACCTATCACGCCTTATGAACGTGAGCATGCCGCTGCTGAGAAGCTTGTGAGCGCTGTCAATGCCGAGCATTTCGAAACCTTGATTTTGCGCCTTGGCGCGGTATTTGGTGTCGGTGGATTAAATGTTGTTTCATTCGTAAGGGAAGTTTCGAGTGCCCCCGGCTGGAAGCTCGCATTACGCCGTTCATTGTACGGTGCGCGGAGAATGCATTTGGTCAGTGTTGAAAAAGTAGTCGAAGTTTTATTGTTTATTACTACGGCGGCGCCAATAGTTCAGGGGGAAATTATTGTCGTGACGGAAGACGCCGACGCTGATAATAATTTCGCTTATCTCCAGGATTGCTTGCTGGAAGTATTTAACCGTGCTGCAGCATTTCATATACCTTACCTTCCTCCGCGAGTACTGCGTTTGGTATTAAATGCCAGGGGGATTAGTAATACCGATCCAATGCGCCGCTTCCATGAAGATCGATTGTTGCAGCTTGGATTGTCTGATTCTGCACTGTTCACCAATCGCCTTAAAGGTTACTTGAGTCACTTGAGGGCAACGGTATGAATGTTTTATTGGTCAATATTTCTCTTGATGCACAACGTGGAGGAGGAACAGCGGAGCGCACAAGACATTTAGCCAATACCCTTACGGATAAAGGCTGTCGTTGTCAAGTTATCGCGATGTCTGGTGATTCCTGGCAATCAGAATTTGATAGTCGAGGTGTTAAAACCTACATTACTGGCAAAATTGGTCACCGCCTTCCAATCCCCTTGGTCAATTTTATACGTCTGTGGAAAGCGGTGAAGTCTGCTGACATTATCCATATCATGGGCTATTGGAATTTGCTGAGCATTATTACCGGCTTCTTCGCCTGGATCGCGCGGACTCCTTATGTGCTTTGCCCTGCGGGTGAATTCGCTTCCATCGGAAAGCCTCGCCCAGTTATGAAGCTGTTTCATTTGTTGCTTGGTAAAACGCTCATAAAAAGGGCATCGGGGTTTATTGCAATTACTCAGTTAGAACGGATACTAATTGCAGAAGTTACAGGCTTTTTGCAAGATCGTATCCCGGTGTTTCCGAATGGGGTGGCGGAGCCTGCGTTAACTCAAATGCGTACACTGCAGTATCTGCCTGAAGAGCCGTATATTTTATTTATGGGTAGGCTTGCCCCTGTCAAAGGCCCTGACTTGCTAATTAAAGCCTATCTCTCCACAAAGGCAGCTCACCATTATCCTTTAGTGCTTGCCGGGCCAGACTTTGGAATGCAAGCCGAACTTGAAGCCTCTTTGATTGGTCATGAAATAGCTCATCAGATTCATTTTATTGGATTTCTCAATGAGGCCCAGAGAAATGAAGCTTATCAACATGCATTGATGCTTGTCATTCCCTCTAGATCGGAAGCCATGTCACTTGTTGCTCTGGAAGCAGGAATTACAGGTTTGCCGGTGTTACTGACAAGTACATGTGGCTTTGACGAAGTGCAGACGATCAACGGGGGAAGTGTAGTCGAGCCGACAGCCGCAGGCATCAGCAGAGGACTTCAGGTCATGTTTTCAGAAATCGACGATTTGACGCTTAAAGGGCAGCGACTTAAGTCGTTTGTAATCGACCATTATAGTTGGCATGTAATTGTAACTAACATGGTCGATTATTTTGAGGGTTTTATTCAGGATAATTAGAGTGGTTGTTAATGTAAAAAGTTGATGGGTTGCTTTTGTTTATTTAGTATCCATCTCAGTACGATTAAACCTATAAGAAAAGCGGTTATCTCAATTACGAAAAATAGAAATGCCCTGGGAAAATTAATTTGTACTATCAAGTATGCCATTGCAACGCCAATGGTAGCACTTGTCATTACGTTGCTTAGTAATCGCTTGGCGGCAAGCTCGATGCTATAACCCAAGAAGAATAATAGAGCCATGCCAGCAAAAAGCACGAGATAATTGCCGCTGTAATACAGTACTGCTATAGGACCAGGGATTGTCATGAATGTAAAGTTTTCTAATCTTTCATACTGTGCATTTGATATGCGCTGGTATATTGCTTGTGTGCCTTGTGCTGGATCCTCTCTTAAGCCTCTCATAAAAAGATCTAAATCTAGGTGATTTTCGCTTGTTACTGCTAAAACTCCTTCAGCGCCAATCCATCGGTCTACGATTAGCTTGCTCAATTCGTTTGCGATTTGTTTGAACTTCAGTTCGGGTGATAGTTGATATGGAGCGACGGGCGGTTCTGGGGTGACGTCGTGTGTCAAAGCTTTTTCGGATAACTCCAACGACGTGGAATTACTCCCGGATTCCTCCAGGTTTCCTGTCGCGGACGTGGAATTACTCCCAGGCTTTTCCAGGCTTCCTGTCGCGGGCGTGGAATTACTCTCAGGCTTTTCCAGGTTTCCTGTCGCGGACGTGGAACTACTCCCAGGCTTTTCCAGATTTTCTGTCACGGAGGTGGAATTACTCCCGGATTTTTCCAGACTTCCTGTCACGATGGTTTTTTCTGTATAAGGTACTGCCTTTGCAAACGAAGAAAGGCGGTCAACTGATACGGAAATTATTGAAAATGCAAACAATAAAGCGGTCGTCGAAAAAATCTTTATCCAACCGATTTTTGATATGTTCCACTCTAATTTTTTTCCTTGTATCAGGTAAGCAATAAAAGGGACTGAAACATGAAGGATCATTTGTGCACGACTGCCCATCGAAATTGATGTCAGTGCACCCTCAATAATGACGATATAAAAAAGCATGTTGGGGGTTAATTTGCCGTTTTTTACCAACCAGTAAGCCAAGGTAAAAAGAGCAATAGAGTTTCCCCAGGCGATCATGAAGGACAAGATTACGTAAATATAACTATGCAGCTTTAAAGTTGGTTCGTATCCAACTTTGATGATCGAATAGTAATAGTTGAAAATTAGAGAGGCAATTGTGAAGATGATTGCCATGGTCAAGAGCGTTGATAAGAGCTTTGTGTTTATATTGGTTTCCAGCTCTTTTCTTTTTTTCAAGCCGGCCACGACAATGAAGTAACAGATAAGCAGCGCGCTAAATGCTGTGATCAATACTGCAATAGCGTTGTCCCATGCAGTTGGAGATTCATCAAAACCACCTATAGGCTCAATGAAATTGTTTCCAATGAGCAAGTGCAAAGTGATTTTTGCCCAGCAGCCTAAAGTCAAAAAGGAAAATAGAAAAAAAATGAAATAGCTTTTTGGTCGGTTTGTAATCGTGGCGTATATTATGGCAATGCTCAGCGTGCAATAGGTCGCAAATAAAGCGATCATGCCTGGGTAATAGAAGCCTGCCCATATGCTAAGCAAAGTAACTGTAGCGACAATCCATTTTGTTGTCGCTTTATTATCTAAATAGCCTTCTGATATTCCGTTCATTTTTTTACCGATGCGGATTTATATATACCGATTACGTAGCTGATCATCTTGCGAGAAAATATTGATGAAGGGCTTAGTGTCGCGGCCCGAAACATCTGCTTTAAACTGATGAGGTAACGTCCGGAGAAACCATGCATGAACCCTGAAAGCAGATAGGCGTTTGCCATCGCCCTTTTTTTCCAGCGAAGAAACCTTTTGGGTAAACCATTCGTATTATAAAAATCTTTAATAACGGTAACTGGCTCATCTGATCGTTGAGCGCTGGAGGGATTATAGGTGGTCGACCCAGAGTGAATGCGGAAATCTGCCAGCGCCTCGGGTACGCGGATGAATGGGCCGTGTTGGCAAAAACGTAGAAAAAAGTCCATGTCCGGAATGTTTCTTAGCCCAGTATTCCAGTCGCCCACTAGCGCCCATGTTGCCCGTTTGAATAGCGCGCCCGGACCAGGCAAGCATTGGAAATTGGCAATGAGCAGGTTTTCAGAGTATTCGGGGGCTGTAATGGTCCTAACATAATTTGAGTCTTCGTCAATCACGCAAAAGTCCGGGTATGCCAATACTGCTTCAGGTGACAACGCCATTCGCGAGACTATCGTCTCGATTGCATTAGGGTGTAATCGGTCATCAGCACTTAGATAACCCAACAAATCACCGGAGCTTTGTTTCCATCCAAAATTCATGGCAGCGCTTTGCCCTGCATTTTCTTGTCTGAAATGCGAGAACTGCATAGGATGATTCATCAGCAAATTCGGAGTGTCATCTGTTGATCCATCATCAACCACAATCAGTTCGACATTTTGATAAGTTTGTTTTTTGACGCTATCAATTGCATCCAGCAAATATCGAGCAGTATTGTACGTGGGGATGACAATAGTGACTTTCGGTAATGTCGTTATTTTATCTTCCATGGAGGTTCTCTTAGTGAAAATAGGATTGGCTGAATTTAAATATTGATTTAAAGCTGGCGGTAGTTTTCAAGTTGAATATACGATTTACATAATGGATCATCAGGGCGGACTGGATAATGCTGCCCGAGCTATAAACGATCGCTAATCCAATTATGCCGAAATATATGAACGCCACACTTCCTCCGGCGATCATCAATACACCGCTGACAATAGAGATCCGCATGGCGATATGTTGTTTTTGCAGCATGACCAAAACCATGCCGGCGGTTCCCGCAAAGGTCTGAATAACTTGAGCGAAACCGAGGATGATAAATATAAAGTAAGCTTCTGAATACTCCTCTGGCCAGGCTATCGCAATAATGAGTTGACCTAAAACGGCAAATAATAGATAGCCCGTGATTGCCATTCCCGTTGCTGCGCCCGCACCGATACCCATTACTTTTTGCAGGTAACGTTTTTTCCGTCGAACCCACAGGCGCCCAATTGATGGTGCGATCACTGTATTGATTACTGCCAGGGGAATCAGCACCAAGGCAGCAAGCCGTGATGCCAGGCCATAGATTGCCACATCAGCGGTGCTGCCAAAGAAAGCAATGATCCACAAGTCTGCTTGAGCTACGATAAATAGCACGCTTGTAGTCGTAAGGTTAGGTATGGTTTGCCACAGTATTTCGGAATAACCTATAGCTTCTTTGGTTTCCCCATCATGAGTGTTATGCCAGCGCCACAGGGAGTATCCACCCAGTAATGCGGTACATAAAACACCAAGAACTCCCGAGAAGAGAAGGGTATCCAATGAAAGTGTTATTTTTGACTGCCAGGCAATAATAACGGTAGCAGCGCTGGCGACACCAGCGCCAACCACCAGGAAACTCGCCTGAACAAAGTGTCCTAGAACCCGGTGTTGCTCGGATAGTAAAGTTACCGTGGCGGCTAACATCATGCTGATTGAGATAAGTGGCGCTAATTTCTGCAGAGCGCTTACCAACTCAGAGTGCAACAGGTTTTCCAGTACCGTAAGTGTTATCCAAAAAGTAAACGCGAACAGGCTTGCCGCTGAGCATCCAATGATTAAGGTTCGCCGTAAAGTTTGCTTTATCCTGGCAGTGTCTTTATCACCCATAGCTCTGGAGATAATAGCTGGAGCTGTAATGCTTAAGCCTAACTGACCCAAAGTGGCAAGCGCTGCTATTATGGACTGACACAAAAAAAACAAGCCCACGGACTCTTGTTTCATAGTGAGTGGCAGCAAAATTCCGGTCAGAGCCCCCGTACCAAGCAGGAGAAATCGACCGATGATGGCTGCAGCACTCGCAGCCACTGGAGAGGATAGAGCGCTGATATTTTTCTTCGCAGCCATTTATTGAGATTTCGCAGCAGGTCATAAGGCAGCTGCCGATTTTCACGGTTTTTCAATGCCCTGTCTACAGCCATGGTCCCCCAGTTCTAGCCGATCGGCGGAGGCTGTGATTTCTGCCGTGGCTGAGCAAACTTACTCACCTGGAAGATGCAACGGTTGGTGACTCGGCAACCCATAGGCTATTTTAGCAATGCTAAAGGGGGATCAGTTCCACCCTCTGCCTCTTCACGGAGTGCTACCTGGTTTCAATCGTGCCATTGACGTATTGATGGTGCATCTTCTCAAGACGCTACCCGCGACTCTTATAGTTATTCTTTCTGTTTTTATTTAATTTCCCCTATTGCTAGATAATTTATTCGGAAAAATTGGCGATTTAAATAAATTTTGTTCAGACACTCCTCGTTCATCACACAGCTGCTGGAGTCGTACTGCCAACTCCAGCGTTTACCTTTACGACATGTTATCTGGCCAAACTCCTTCATCTCGACCTTTGATTGTTTCATTTTCCGCAACAGACACATTTTTGACATCCTCCCACGTCGCCTGATTTGAGGAAGCCACTTCAGGCAAGCTGCTTCTTCAACCGATGTCATGGAGCGCCATTTTGCGTACGTGCTATTTCTACTCCCAGGTTTTTGCCCTGCTCACCAGCACCTCTATTGCCGCTAATGCAGCGCCTGCAGCGAAGCCGGAGCCTACCAAGGCTCCGGTGGCGATGAAGGCTTCAGCGAATGCGCAATCTGGTACAGCGGGTCTTAGGCCGATGTGCCGACTTTGCAGCGTGAGTCAAGCGATATTGGGGGAGACCAAGGCTCTGGCGATTGTTGTGTATCGCGAAAGTAATGGTCTGTTTGTGTCCTTCGACGAGTTGTTCGAAGTGAAGGGTATCGGCAAGGCCCTTCCAGATAACAATCGCGAGAAGTCTCGGTTGAACTAAGCTTGTAAATCAGCCTTGGAGGCCGGTCATTGACCGGCCTTTTTCATTTTGGCGACTGCTGCGAGGTTTTGACTTCCGTAGGCAATAGAAAAATTATGACTATCATATTACTTTTAAATTGTGTGCATAATAAATAAGCCGTTCGCCCAGGCGCGCTGAGACTCAGGCGCTTATCTATCCCTCTGGCATCTCCCAGGAGCAAAGTCATGACGTCCATTCAGTCCCAAGGCACCGCACTCGTCACTGGTGCTTCTTCCGGTATCGGTGCGATTTACGCGCAACGGTTGGCAGCGCGAGGTTTTGATTTGTTGCTGGTTGCTCGTAAACAAGAGCGGCTTGAAGCTGCGGCAAGCGCGTTGCGCAATGCTCACGGGGTTCAGGTGGAGGTGCTCAAGGCAGATCTGACACAGAAGGACGACGTGTTGAAACTTGAACAGCGTCTGCGTAGCGATTCGAGCATCAGCCTTTTGCTGAACAATGCCGGCGTGGCCGCAGATGGCTTGTTGGCCAACGCCGATACCGATCAACTGGAGCGAATGATTCAGTTGAATGTTACAACGGTGACGCGATTGGCATCGGCCGCGGCGGCCAGTTTTGCCAAGGCGGGCCGGGGTACCATCATCAACATTGCTTCAGTGGTAGCGCTGTTTCCCGAGCGCTTCAACGCCACCTACAGCGCCAGCAAGGCTTATGTATTGAGCCTGACCCAGTCGTTGAACGCCGAACTCGATGGCACCGGGGTCAAGGTCCAGGCCGTATTGCCTGGTGTGACGCGCACCGAAATCTGGGAGCGCTCCGGTATCGATGCTTCGCAGATTCCGGCCGAGATGGTCATGGAAGCGGGGGAGATGGTAGACGCTGCATTGTCGGGTCTGGATCAGGGCGAGTTGGTCACCATTCCTTCGCTGCCGGATGTCGCCGACTGGGATGCTTTTGTTGCGGCACGCCATGTGATGGCGCCCAATCTTTCCAAAAGTAAAGTCGCTGCGCGTTACAAATGAAACGCCCCTAATCGACTGAGGTATTGCGGTATGAGTGATCGTCGAGTGGTTGTAACTGGCATGGGCCTGGTGTCGCCGCTGGGAAGCGGTGTCGAAGCTGTCTGGGCGCGGCTGTTGGCCGGTCGTTCCGGACTGCGCAATTTACCGCAAGAGGTGGTTGCCGATCTGCCGGCCAAGGTCGGCGGTGCAGTGCCCGCGCTGGCGGATGATCCGGAGGCGGGGTTCGATCCGGACCGGGCAACCCCGCCCAAGGAACAGAAGAAGATGGACCGCTTCATTTTGTTCGCCATGGAAGCGGCGCGTCAGGCACTGGAGCAAGCCGGCTGGCAAGCGCTGGATGCCAATGCCCAGGAGCGCACGGCCACCATCATCGGTTCAGGTGTGGGTGGTTTCGGCGCGATCGCCGACGCGGTGCGCACCACCGATAGTCGTGGGCCGAGACGTTTGTCTCCATTCACCATCCCTTCATTCCTGGTCAACCTCGCGGCAGGTCATGTGTCGATCCAGCATGGCTTCAAGGGGCCATTGGGTGCACCGGTCACGGCATGCGCTGCCGGCGTTCAGGCGATTGGCGACGCAGCGCGGCTGATTCGTACGGGTGAGGCGGACATCGCGGTGTGCGGCGGTGCAGAGGCAGCGATCGATCGGGTCAGCCTGGCCGGGTTTGCGGCTGCTCGCGCCTTGTCCAGCGCTTACAACGACACGCCTGAACGCGCTTCGCGACCTTTCGACAGTGGTCGCGATGGTTTTGTCATGGGAGAAGGGGCCGGGCTGCTGGTCATCGAGTCTCTGGACCATGCGCTGGCCCGGGGCGCCCAGCCCTTGGCGGAGCTCGTCGGCTACGGCACCAGCGCCGATGCCTATCACCTGACCGCCGGTCCCGAGGACGGCAACGGTGCGCGGCGGGCGATGTCGTTGGCATTGGCTCAGGCTGGTGTTTCTCCGGCTCAGGTTCAGCATTTGAATGCTCATGCAACCTCGACTCCGGTGGGGGATCTGGGTGAACTGGCGGCGATCAAGGCGTTGTTCGGTGCGCAAAATGGTATTGCCGTGACATCGACCAAGTCGGCGACCGGGCATTTGCTCGGTGCAGCAGGGGGAATCGAGGCGATCTTCACGCTGCTGGCGATCCGAGACCAGGTTGCACCAGCGACACTCAATTTCGAGAACCCGGACCCTGCCACTGAAGGAGTGGATATCGTTCATGGCAAAGCGCGGCCAATGGCCATCGAGTATGCGTTGTCCAACGGCTTCGGATTTGGTGGGGTCAATGCCAGTGTACTGTTCAAGCGTTGGCAGGGTTAATCCTGCGAGTGCTTGAGGTGTTCGCGTGCGATGTCGAGAATCCGTTGGGCAAACCCGACGTCGGCCACGCTGCGCGATAACAGCAAGGCGCCGACCAGCGTAGACATGATGACGATGCTGCGCTCGGCGGTGCGCTCACCCTCAAGGGTATGCTGGATCTGATCGAGTCGCGCCTGGAGCACGACGTCGCTGGTCGGACTCGGTTGACCACGCAGCCCCAGTTCCGAAGAAATGGTCAGCAGCGGGCAGCCTTCGTGGGGAGAGGTTTGATGCCATTCGGACAGGTAAGCGTCGATGAAGGCTTTGAGTGGCTGTTCCTCGGCGAAGATTTGCGCACACAGCTCGTCGACTTGTGCACCGGCCTCCTGCAAGGCTTTCTCTACCAGTTCGTCTTTGGACTTGAAGTGCGAGTAAAAGCCACCGTGAGTCAGGCCCAGTGCTTTCATCAGGGGTTGCAGCCCGGTCGCGCCGATACCGTCGCGTCGGAATCGCGCTGAAGCTTCCTTGATAATGCGTTGGTGGGTCTGGGCTTTATGGTCCTGCGAGTAACGCATCTGATATCTCCGCATCAATGCGCCATATTAACCAATGAAAATTGCATGGTGACTGTACTTCTACTTCTAATAAACATGCAGATGCTTCGATATGGGTGCAAAGCGGCGTGATTTCGGGCGTTTCCACGCAAAAACAAACCCCGCTTTCCAAGGCGGGGTTTTCAGTCAGCGGTCCTGCGCTTCCTTGGCGTCCATTTCCGCATTGCGTTCGGCGACGCGCTTGCGTTGCTCTTCGGTCAGTTCGACCTTGTTGGCGGTGTCGCGCAGCAGCATCAGGCCACCAACGATCGAGCCGATGGCAACGACCAGAATCAACCAGGCATACCAGGGCATAGGACTCTCCTTGAAAAGCAGGCGGTCGGCGAGGGTTCGCCAACCGATCGTGCATACCGTTTTGAGTGATGGGGTTTCATCGCAGTTCCATCGCTATCACCCCATTCTATGCCTGTTGTTCAAGGTTCACTCGAACGCTTTCACAGTCCGGTCAGCATCGCATCCGCCGGGGCGTCTGCGCGCAGTTGTGCGGTGAGCATGAAGTACACGAAACCTGCCGCCATGAAGCCCAGGAAGATCAGGCCGATCAACGTGTTGAACCAGGCCATCGCCACCAGGCATACCACCGCCAGCATCAGTGCAATGAACGGCACCAGCGGGTAGCAGGGGGCGCGGAAGGTGCGTTCCAGGTTCGGCTCGGTTTTGCGCAGCTTGAACAGGCTGAGCATGCTCATGATGTACATCACGATGGCGCCAAACACGGCCATGGTGATCATCGCGGCGGTCAGCGTCATGCCGCCGAGGTTGATCAAGCCGTCGCTGTAGATGGCAGCAATGCCGATCACGCCGCCGGCGATGATCGCCCGGTGCGGGGTTTGAAAGCGTGACAATCTGGCCAGGGAGGACGGCAGGTAACCGGCCCGGGCGAGGGCGAAGAACTGCCGCGAGTAGCCAAGAATGATCCCGTGGAAACTCGCCACCAGCCCAAACAGGCCGATCCACACCAGCATGTGCAACCAGCCCGAGCTTTCGCCGACCACGGTTTTCATCGCCTGGGGCAGCGGGTCATTGATGTTCGACAGGGTGCGCCAGTCGCCGACGCCACCGGCGAAGAACATCACGCCCATCGCCAGCAGCACCAGGGTCAGGATACCGCTGATGTAAGCCTTGGGAATCGTGCGTTTCGGGTCCTTGGCTTCTTCGGCGGCCATGGCTGCGCCTTCGATGGCGAGGAAGAACCAGATGGCGAAGGGGATCGCCGCGAACATCCCGGCAATCGCCGGAGCACCGAATACATCGGAACCGGCCCAGCCATTGAGGGCGAAGTTGCTGAAACTGAATGCCGGGGCGACCACGCCCATGAACACCAGCAACTCGGCGACCGCCAGCACGCAGACCACCAGTTCGAAGGTTGCTGCCAGTTTCACGCCGAGGATGTTGAGACCCATGAATACGATGTAGGCACCGACTGCCGCGTGTTTCGGGTCCAGGGCTGGAAACTGGACATTGAGGTAGGCGCCGATGGCCAGGGCGATCGCCGGCGGGGCGAAGACGAATTCGATCAGTGTCGCCAGTCCGGCGATCAACCCGCCTTTCTCGCCAAAGGCACGACGGCTGTAGGCAAAGGGACCTCCGGCGTGGGGAATGGCGGTGGTCAGTTCGGTGAAACTGAAGATGAAGCAGGTGTACATGGTGGCGACCATGAATGAGGTCACCAGAAAGCCCAGGGTCCCGGCTACGCCCCAGCCATAGCTCCAGCCGAAATACTCACCGGAAATCACCAGCCCGACCGCAATGCCCCACAGGTGCAAGGTGCCCAGCGTGGGTTTGAGTTGTGTGTTCATGGGTTTGCTCCCTGAGTGGTTTGGAACGCTCAGGGGAGGTCAGTGCAGTGGGCGTGCCATTTCACGATTACGCGTCGTAATGGGCTGAAAGCTGTCGTATCGGGGATGTTCGCCACTGGATGCGCGAATATTGTGCGTCAGTCAGGGGCGCGTTTGTTGTAAATGCGGCTTTCGCGAGCAAGCCCGCATACCCGCTCCCCAACACCGCTGCAACGCGCAGGTTGGGTATTTCAATGCAGGTGCGGGCAGCGCTTGATGCTCAGGCTTGCTGAGTGAGGCACTCGCGCAACGCCGTTTGCCAGTCTGGTTGACTGACACCCCAATCGCGCTGCAAGCGACTGCAATCCAGGCGCGAGTTGAGCGGTCGGGCTGCGGGTGTCGGGTAGTCGCTGGACGGGATCGGTAACAGGTCGGCGCAGCGCTTGCCCTGTTGTCGCAGCGCTTCACCGATCGCCTGGGCGAAGCCGAACCAGGAGGTCTCACCTTGAGCGGTCAGGTGATAAGTACCCCAGTTGGCGACCTGGCTCGTCTGCCAGCGCTCAATCAGGGCAAGGGTGCTATCGGCGATTGTACCTGCCCATGTAGGTGCTCCGATTTGATCGGCGACTACACGTAACTCCGGTTTCTCTTGCAGCAAACGCTGCATCGTCAACAGAAAATTGCGGCCATGGGTTGAATAGACCCAACTGGTACGCAGGATCAGGTGTTTACCTTGCACGTCCCTGATGGCTTGTTCACCGGCCAGTTTGCTCTTGCCGTACACCCCGAGCGGATTTGGCGTGTCGTCCTCGTTATAAGGTCCGGCTTTACTCCCGTCGAATACATAGTCCGTGGAGTAATGAATCAACGGGATGTCGAGAGCCAGCGCTTCTTCGGCAAGGATGCCGGGAGCTACCGCGTTTATGGCAAAAGCTGGTTGCGGCTCGCTTTCTGCCAGATCAACCGCTGTATGGGCCGCTGCATTGACGATCAGATCGGGCCGGATGTTTTGCACCTGACGGCGAATCTGATCGGGTTGAGCGAGATCGAGCTGATCGCGACCCAATACGATCAGTTCGCCGACAGCCCCCAGCCGCTGCTGTAATTCATGTGAAACCTGACCGTGTCGGCCATTGATGAGTATTTTCACGGGAACAGTCCAGTCTCGTTACCGGGCGAATCGGGCTCGCACAGGTTCATTGCTCTTCCCCTGCCAGCTTGGCCAGGTACTGGCCATACCCGGTTTTGCCAAAGTACCGGGCGCGCTCCATCAACTGCTCGCGGTCGATCCAGGCATTTTCATAGGCGATCTCTTCGAGGCAGGCGACTTTGAGGCCCTGGCGGTGTTCGATGGTCTGCACGTACTGAGAGGCTTCGAGCAAGCTATCGTGGGTGCCGGTGTCGAGCCAGGCGAAACCTCGACCAAAACGCTCGACCTGCAGATCGCCACGTTGCAGATAGGCATTGTTGACGTCGGTGATTTCCAGCTCGCCACGAGGCGAAGGTTTCACCGCCTTGGCGATCTCGATCACATCGTTGTCGTAGAAATACAGGCCGGTAACGGCATAGCTGGATTTCGGCGCTTTCGGTTTTTCTTCGATCGAAAGGGCACGGCCATCGCTGTCGAAATCAATCACGCCGAAGCGCTCGGGGTCCTTGACCCAGTAGCCGAACACGGTGGCGCCGCGGGTGCGTTTTGCCGCGCTCTGCAATTGTTCGCCAAAGTGCTGACCATGGAAGATGTTATCGCCCAGGATCAGGCACACAGGGTCATCGCCAATGAACTCTTCGCCAATCAGAAACGCCTGGGCCAGACCGTCCGGCGAGGGTTGCTCGGCAAAGCTGAAATTCACCCCGAACTGGCTGCCGTCACCCAGCAGATTGCGATACTGGGGCAGATCCTGCGGGGTGGAGATCAGCAGGATATCCTTGATGCCGGCCAGCATCAGCACCGAGATCGGATAGTAGATCATTGGCTTGTCGTAGACCGGCAACAGCTGTTTCGACACTCCAAGCGTAATTGGGTGCAGGCGCGTGCCCGAGCCACCCGCCAAAACGATGCCTTTCATCATGCGAGCAGCTCCTTGGGATTGATGGCGCCAAGGCGTTCGCCCTGATAGCTGCCGTCTTGAACGCGGCGGCACCATTGCATATTGTCCAGGTACCATTGAACGGTTTTGCGCAGGCCGGTTTCGAAGGTCTCTTCGGGCACCCAGCCCAGTTCGCGTTCAATCTTGCTGGCGTCGATGGCGTAGCGCAGGTCATGCCCGGGGCGATCCTGGACGAACGTGATCAGGTCGGCGTAATGCGCAACGCCCTCAGGCTTGAGCGGTGCCAATTCTTCGAGCAGGGCGCAGATACCACGCACCACGTCGATGTTCTTTTGTTCGTTGTGCCCGCCGATGTTGTAGGTCTCGCCAACGGCGCCGGTGGTCACCACTTTGAGCAGTGCCCGGGCGTGATCCTCGACGAACAGCCAGTCGCGCACTTGCAGGCCATTGCCATACACCGGCAGCGGCTTGCCGGCCAGAGCATTGAGGATGACCAGCGGAATCAGTTTCTCGGGGAAGTGGAACGGCCCGTAATTGTTCGAGCAATTGGTCAGCAGCACCGGCAAGCCATAGGTTCGCTGCCAGGCGCGGACCAGGTGGTCGGACGCTGCCTTGCTGGCGGAGTAGGGCGAGCTCGGCGCGTAGGGCGTCGTTTCCGTGAACAGATCATCGACACCGTGCAGGTCGCCGTAAACCTCGTCAGTGGAAATGTGATGAAAGCGGAAGGCGCTTTTCTCAGGCTCCGGGAGGGCTTGCCAATAGGCGCGGGCGGCTTCGAGCAGGCTGTAGGTGCCGACAATGTTGGTCTGGATGAATTCCGATGGCCCGTCGATGGAACGATCGACGTGGGACTCCGCTGCCAGGTGCATGATCGCGTGAGGGCGGAAACGCGCGAGCACCGCACTGACGGTCGCCTGATCGACAATATCGGCCTGAACGAACTCGTAGCGAGTGTCGTTGGCAATGCTGGTCAGCGATTCGAGATTGCCGGCATAGGTCAGTTTGTCCAGGTTGAGCACATCATGCTCAGTGTGTTGAATCAGCTCGCGGACAAGGGCCGAGCCTATGAAACCGGCTCCGCCGGTAATAAGGATACGCACGTTGGGCCAGCCTTCTTCAGTAATGCGAATAGCGTTAGCTTGCAGGCGCAAGCGGGGAGGCGCAAGAGATCTTGACCCCATTCGCTTGCGTCGCGTCAATCGGGCCGGATTATCCATGACTTGGAGCGTTCACTCACTACCCTGGCGCACAATTTAGAGCGCTATGTACGACACACCCGTTGTTCTCCTGGCCGGAGCACCTTCGCGCACCCTGTAACCCCGGCGTAAACCCACTCTTTACGCGTTCTTTATGCCCCGCAGGCACCCTCGGTCTCGTTCCTTTACAGCCTCCTTTCCGACAATGACTCCACACGCGGCAATACGCCGTAACACGGAGAACTTCCATGAGCGTTCTGGATGGGGTGTCGCTGCTGCTGGCAGTAGGGCTGTTCATTTATCTGTTGGTTGCGCTGCTGCGCGCGGACCGGAACTAGGAGTGGCCATGCACAATTATGACTATTGGCTGATCCTCGGGTTTTTTGCCCTGGTATTAGTCCCGGCGCCGTTTCTCGGGCGCTTCTACTACAAGGTGATGGAAGGGCAGCGCACGTGGCTGACGCCGATTCTCGGTCCTGTCGAGCGCGGTTGTTATCGTCTGGCCGGCGTCGATCCGCAGGCCGAACAGAGCTGGCAGAAGTACGCGCTGGCCTTGCTCGCCTTCAACCTCGCGGGTTTCCTGCTGCTGTTCGCGATCCTGTTGTTCCAGGACCACCTGCCACTGAACCCGCAGAGCCTGCCGGGACAGGAGTGGACGCTGGCGTTCAACACCGCCGTCAGCTTCATGACCAACACTAACTGGCAGGGCTACAGCGGCGAAGCCTCCCTGAGCTACTTGAGCCAGATGGCAGGCCTCACCGTGCAGAACTTCGTCAGCGCCGCCACTGGCCTGGCGGTACTGGTCGCGCTGTGTCGCGGCATCGGCCGCAAATCTACCCGGACCCTGGGCAACTTCTGGGTCGATATGACCCGTGCCACCCTCTACGGCCTGTTGCCGCTGTGCCTGCTGCTGGCGCTGTATCTGGTCTGGCAGGGCGTGCCGCAAACCTTCGCGCAGTACGTGAATGCGGTGACGATGCAGGGTGTTGACCAGGTGATCCCGCTGGGGCCGGCTGCCAGTCAGATTGCGATCAAGCAATTGGGCACCAACGGTGGCGGTTTCTTCGGCGTGAACTCGGCGCATCCGTTCGAGAACCCGACGGCGTGGAGCAATCTGTTCGAAATGGCCTCGATCATTCTGATCCCCGTCGCGCTGGTGTTCACCTTCGGCCATTACGTGAAGGACCTGCGCCAGAGCCGCGCGATCATCGCCTGCATGCTGGCGCTGTTCCTGATCGGCGGCGCAACCTCGCTGTGGGCTGAATACCAGCCGAATCCGGCCCTGAACAATGTCGCCGTCGAACAGACCGCGCCGCTCGAAGGCAAGGAAGCTCGCCTGGGCACCACTGCCACGGTGTTGTGGTCGGTGACCACCACGGCCGCGTCCAACGGTTCGGTGAACGGCATGCACGACAGCCTCAGCCCGCTGAGCGGCATGATGGCGCTGGTCAACATGATGGTGGGCGAAGTGATCTTCGGCGGCGTCGGCGCAGGGCTCTACGGCATGTTGCTCAACGTGCTGATCGCGGTGTTCCTCGCTGGCCTGATGATCGGCCGTACTCCGGAATACCTCGGCAAGAAACTGCAGGCCAGGGAAGTGCAGTTGCTGGTGGTGACGTTGATGGTCATGCCGATTGGCGTGTTGGTGCTCGGCGCGATTGCCGCCAGCCTGCCTGGTCCTGTGGCCGCGGTGAGCAACCCTGGGCCTCACGGATTCAGTCAGTTGCTCTACGCCTACACCTCGGCCAGCGCCAACAACGGTTCCGCCTTTGCCGGCTTCGGTGCCAACACCCCCTTCCACAACCTGATGCTGGGCTTGGGCATGTTGATCGGTCGCTTCGGCTACATCCTCCCGGTCCTGGCCCTGGCCGGCAGCCTGGCGATGAAGAAAACCGCACCGATCGGGCAGAACAGCTTCCCGACCCACGGCCCGCTGTTCGTGACCCTGCTGACCGTGACCATTTTGCTGGTGGGCGGTTTGACCTTCCTGCCTACATTGGCGCTGGGTCCTATCGCTGAACATTTGAGTATGGCTGCTCTTCTGAAATAAGGAGCTAAGGAATCCATCATGAATATGCACGTTCCAGCTTCAAAACCTGCGTCACCGACCAAGTCGGTCGAAGCGCCAAAAACCGCTTTCTCGGCCCTGTGGCGTCCGGCGCTGGTGCAAGCCTTCGTCAAGCTCGACCCAAGGCAATTGCAGCGTGCGCCGGTGATGCTGGTGGTCGAACTGACGGCGATCCTGACCACCGTGCTGTGCTTCATTCCCGACACGGCAGTGCCGACCTTCGTCGCCGCACAAATCGCTGTATGGCTGTGGTTCACCGTGCTGTTCGCCAACTTCGCCGAAGCCCTGGCCGAAGGTCGCGGCAAGGCCCGCGCCGACAGCCTCAAGGCCGGCAGCGAAGGCCTCAGCGCCCGGCGCAGGACCGGCAACGGCAGCTTTCAGGTGGTGCCCGCCGCCAACCTGCGCAAAGGCGATGTGGTGCGCGTCGAGGCGGGAGAGATGATTCCCGGTGACGGCGAAGTGATCGAAGGTATCGCGGCGGTCAACGAAGCAGCGATTACCGGTGAATCGGCCCCCGTAATTCGCGAGTCCGGTGGTGACCGCTCGGCCGTTACCGGCAACACACGGCTGGTGTCCGACTGGCTGCTGGTGAAGATCACCGCCAACCCCGGCGAGTCGACCCTGGACCGCATGATCGCCCTGGTCGAAGGCGCCAAACGCCAGAAAACCCCGAACGAAGTGGCGCTAGACATCCTGCTGATCGGCCTGACCCTGATCTTCCTGCTGGTGGTCGTCACCCTGCAACCGTTCGCCCACTTCGCCAATGGCAGCCTGCCACTGGTGTTCCTGGTGGCGCTGTTGGTCACGTTGATTCCGACCACCATCGGCGGTTTGCTGTCGGCCATCGGTATCGCCGGGATGGATCGCCTGGTGCGCCTGAACGTGATCGCCAAGTCCGGTCGTGCGGTGGAAGCGGCGGGGGACGTGCACGTCCTGCTGCTGGACAAGACCGGCACCATCACCTTTGGTAACCGTCGTTGCTCGGCGGTGTATGCCGCGCCTGGCGTCACTGCCAGGGAACTGGCTGAAGGCGCGTTGTTTGCCTCGCTGGCCGATGACACGGCTGAAGGCAAGTCCATCGTTGAGTACTTGCGTGGCCTTCACCCTCAGCCGGAGCCATCCGCCGAGCTGTTGACCGCTGTGCCGTTCAGTGCTGAAACCCGCTTGTCCGGTGTCGACTATCAGGGGCGCGTGTACCGCAAGGGCGCGGTGGATTCGTTGTTGGCGTTCGTGGACCTCAAGCGCGCTGATCTGGCTGCATCGTTGTCCCGTGAGATCGACAAGATCGCCCAAAGCGGCGGCACCCCGTTGCTGGTGTGTGCCGACGGCAAGTTGCTGGGTGCGATCCACCTCAAGGACGTGGTCAAGCCCGGTATCCGCGAGCGTTTCGCCGAGTTGCGCAAGCTGGGGATCCGCACCGTCATGGTCACCGGCGACAATCCGTTGACCGCCGCTGCCATCGCCGCTGAAGCGGGTGTGGACGATGTGCTGGCCGAAGCCACGCCGGAGAAAAAACTGGCGCGCATTCGTCACGAGCAAAACGACGGTCGTCTGGTCGCCATGTGCGGCGACGGCGCCAACGACGCCCCGGCCCTGGCCCAGGCGGATGTCGGCATGGCGATGAACGACGGTACGCAAGCGGCCCGTGAAGCGGCCAACATGGTCGACCTCGACAGCGACCCGACCAAGCTGCTGGACGTGGTGCAGATCGGCAAGGAATTGCTGGTCACCCGCGGTGCGCTGACGACCTTTTCCATCGCCAACGACGTGGCCAAGTACTTCGCGATCCTGCCGGCGCTGTTCGCTGCCATCTACCCGCAACTGGGCGTGCTCAACGTGATGCACCTGAGCAGCCCGCAGAGCGCGATTCTCTCGGCGATCGTGTTCAACGCCCTGATCATCGTGGTGCTGATTCCGCTGGCGCTGCGCGGTGTGCGGGTTCATGCGGCGAGTGCGGCGGCGTTGCTGCGGCGCAACCTGCTGATCTACGGCCTGGGCGGGATCCTGGTGCCGTTCGTGGGCATCAAGGCGATCGACATGCTGTTGACGGCGTTGCATCTGGTTTGACTGCGTGGTGTGCCAGATAAGCCGCCATCGTCGGAACGCCGCCCGGAGCAAGCTCGCTCCCACAAAAGCACCTCATACCCTGTGGGAGCGAGCTTGCTCGCGATGGATGCGCCACGGTGTACCTGACTTGTGAATTAGAGGATTTTGAAATGTCCACATTGATACGCCCGGCCCTGAGCCTGCTGGTCCTGATGACGCTGATCACCGGCGTCGCTTATCCACTGGTGGTCACCGGCGTGGCCCAGGTCGCGTTCCCGGATCAGGCCAACGGCAGCCTGGTGCGGGATGCCGAAGGCAAGGTCCGCGGTTCCTCGCTGATCGCCCAGGATTTCGTCGGCGACGCCTGGTTTCACCCGCGTCCTTCGGCCGGTGCCTTTGCCACCGTGTCGAGCAGTGCCAGCAACCTGTCGCCGAGCAACCCGGCGCTGGCGACGCGGGTGATCGACGATGCCAGCAAACTGTTGGTGCCAGGGCAGGGGCCGGTGCCATTGGCGCTGCTCACTACATCCGGCAGCGGTCTGGATCCGCACTTGCCACCGGCGGCGATTGCCTATCAACTGGCGCGTGTCGCGACGGCGCGCAACCTGCCGGTCGCAACGCTGCAACAACTGCTGGATGCCCACGTCGAGCAACCACTGATAGGCCCGCCGGTGGTGAATGTGCTTGAGTTGAATCGGGCGCTGGAAAAACTGTAGATCAAAAGATCGCAGGCTTCGCCAGCTCCTACAGGATGTACGCCATCTGGCGTAGGAGCTGCCGCAGGCTGCGATCTTTTAATGCCACACCCAACTATCAAGTCAAACAAGGCAATGAAAATGAGCAACTCCGGCCGCGCCGACGCGCTGTTAGCAGACCTGCCCCGCGATGGCCGTGGCCGGCTCAAGGTATTTCTCGGTGCCGCACCGGGTGTCGGCAAGACCTACGCCATGCTGCAAGCGGCCCACACCCAGTTGCGTCAAGGGGTGAAGGTCATCGCCGGCGTCGTCGAAACCCACGGCCGGGCCGAAACCGAAGCACTGCTCGGCGGCTTGTCGCAACAGCCGTTGGTACGTTCCGAGTACCGTGGCGTGTTGCTCGAAGAAATGGACCTCGACGGTCTGCTCCTCGCCAAACCGAAGCTGGTGCTGGTCGACGAACTGGCGCACACCAACGCTCCGGGCAGCCGCCACGAAAAGCGCTGGCAGGACATTCAGGAACTGCTCGCCGCCGGCATCGACGTGTACACCACGGTCAACGTCCAGCATCTGGAAAGCCTCAACGACCAGGTGCGCGGCATCACTGGCGTGCAGGTCCGCGAGACCCTGCCTGATTGGGTGTTGCAGGAAGCCTACGAACTGCTGCTGATCGACTTGCCGCCACGGGAGCTGCTGGAGCGCCTGCGCGACGGCAAGGTCTATGTGCCGGAGCAGGCGCGGGCGGCCATCGACGCGTTCTTTTCCCAGACCAACCTCACGGCCCTGCGCGAACTGGCGATGCAAGCCGCGGCGGCTCAGGTCGATAACGATCTGGCCCAGGGGTATCGTCAGTTGGGGCAAGCGGCGCCGGCCGTGCGCGGGCGATTGCTGGTGGGGGTCGACGGCGATGCCCAGGCCGAGCGCCTGGTACGCCATGCCAGTCGCGTGGCCCAGCGGCGGCACCTGCCCTGGAGCCTGGTGCACGTGGACAACGGCAGCGTGCGTGACGAGCAGTCCCGCCTGCGTCTGCAGAGCGCCCAGCAACTGGCCGAGCGCCTGGGCGGCGAAGTGGTGCTGCTGCGCGCCGGTGAAGTGGCGAAAACCCTGATCCAGCATGCCGCCGAACGCCGCGCCAGCCTGGTGCTGGTCGGCCAGTCCCGTCCGAGACTACGTCGACGTCTGTTCGGTGGCGGGCTGGCGGCGCGACTGCTGCGTAATGCACGTGGGCTGGAGATCAACGTTCTCGACAGCGATCACCAACAGCTTCAACCCCATCAGCGGTCGATGCATTCACTGGTCTGGTTCGACTATGCATTGGCCGTGGTCGCGACGGTTCTGGCCAGCGCCCTGGCCTGGGCGGTGGCGAGTGTTTTGCCACTGCCGAACATTTCCCTGGTGTTCCTTGCAGCGGTATTGCTGGTGGCGGTGCGCAGCAGCCTCGGGCCGGCGCTGGCTTGTGCGGCGCTGTCGTTCCTGACCTACGACTTCCTGTTCATTCCACCGAATTTCTCTTTCAGCATCCAGCGCGAGGAAGATGTGCTGACCTTGCTGTTCTTCCTGCTGATGGCGGCCCTCACTGGCAACCTCGCGGCGCGCCAGCGCCGGCAATTGCAGGCATTGCGCGATACCCAGGAAGAGACCACTGAACTGCTCGACCTGTCCCGCAAACTCACCGCCGCCACCGACCGCCAGGCCGTGGTCAGCGCGGCTGCCCAGCACCTCAATGGTTGGAGTGATGTGCAACTGTGCCTGCTCAATCGCGACGGGCAAAACGGCTGGCAAGTCGAAACCGGTGGCCCCCTGGAGTTCAGCGAAGCCGAGCGCGGCGCCGCCGATTGGGCCTGGCAGCACGATCAACCCGCGGGTGCGGGCACCGGCACCTTGCCGTTCGGCCGCTGGTGGTGGTGGCCATTGTCGGTGGAGGACGGACCGCTGGCGTTGCTTGGCGTGTGCGCCAGGGAAGGCCAGACTCTGAGCGGCCAGCGCCGACGCTTGTTGACCGCACTGAGCCAGCCGCTGGCCCAGGCGCTGGCCCGGGCGCAACTGGCCGACGATCTGGAAGCGGCGCGGCTGCACGGCGAAACCGAGCAACTGCGCAGCGCCTTGCTGGCGTCGGTGTCCCATGACCTGCGTACACCGCTGACGTCCATGCGCGGCAGTATCGACAGCCTGCTGGCCCTGGGGGAAGCGATCCCGCTGGAGGACAGACGTGAGTTGCTCGAAGGCACCCGCGATGAAGCCGAGCGCCTGGACCGCTACATTCAAAACCTGCTCGACATGACCCGCCTCGGCCACGGTGCCTTGAAGCTGGCACGGGACTGGGTGTCGCCGGCAGACATCGTCGGCAGTGCGCGCAATCGCCTGCGGGCAGTCCTTGCGCCGTTGCAGGTCAGCACCGACGTACCGGCCGAGTTACCGTTGCTGTATGTGCATGCCGCGCTGATCGAACAGGCACTGATCAACGTGATGGAAAACGCCGCGCGGTTTTCGCCACCCCACGGGCGCTTGCAACTGCGCGCCGGGGCCGATGACAGCGAGCTGTTTTTCTCGGTCAGCGATGAGGGGCCGGGGATTCCGGAAGAGGAACGGGCGAAAATTTTCGACATGTTCTACACCGCGGCGCGGGGTGATCGCGGCGGGCAGGGTACCGGGCTGGGGCTGGCGATTTGTCAGGGCATGGTCGGTGCCCATGGCGGTCGCATCAGTGTCGCCGACGGCATCGAGGGGCACGGCACCTGCATCACGTTGCACCTGCCGCTGCAGGCTCAGCCGGGATACGACAGTGAAGCCTGATCGTGCTTGCGCTACTCTCTTGCCACTTCTTTGTGTTGATGTGAATTCATGAGCCAGACCCCGACCATCCTGATCATTGACGACGAACCGCAGATCCGCAAATTCCTGCGCATCAGCCTCGTTTCCCAGGGCTACAAAGTGCTGGAGGCGGGTACCGGCAGCGAAGGATTGGTGCAAGCTGCGTTAAACAAACCGGACTTGCTGGTGCTCGACCTCGGCTTGCCGGACATGGACGGCCAACAGGTATTGCGTGACTTTCGCGAGTGGTCGACGGTGCCGGTGCTGGTGCTCTCCGTGCGCGCCAGTGAAGGGCAGAAAGTCGAGGCCCTGGATGGCGGCGCCAATGACTACGTGACCAAGCCATTCGGCATTCAGGAATTCCTGGCGCGGATCCGTGCGTTATTGCGCCAGGTGCCCGCAGGCGAGGCGCAACCAGCGGCGCTGAACTTCGGTCCGTTGACGGTCGACCTGGCGTATCGCCGGGTGCTGCTCGACGATGTCGAAGTCGCGCTGACCCGCAAGGAATACGCCGTGCTGGCGCAACTGGCGCGGCATCCAGGGCGGGTGATCACCCAGCAGCAATTGCTCAAGGACATCTGGGGGCCGACCCACACCGAAGACACTCACTACCTGCGCATCGTGGTCGGGCACTTGCGCCAGAAACTGGCGGATGACCCGACCCAGCCCAGGTTCATCGTCACTGAGGCAGGGGTGGGGTATCGGTTGTTGGGTGAGGGTAGCCTTTAGATCTTCGTTGCCTGATAGTCACCCGAGAACCTTCAGGCGTTCAGTTCTGCTCATTCTCATACCGGTCCAGCGTATCCCGCGCAATCTCCCGTCCCAGCGCGATCAATTCCGGCGCCTTGTAGAACTCGAAAAAACGGCACACGCGCTTGGGCACGTTGATCAGGATGTCCGGCGGATACCCGGCAATCTTGTACTGCGCCAGCGACGTCTGCATCACCTCGAAACTCTGGTTGATCAAATCCAGCAAGGACGCCGGCCCAACGTTGTCGATGATGAACGAACCGGTGGCGGAGCGGGGGGCGCCACTGGCTTCCGGAGCCGCCGCCGGTTGCTGCGCTTCGGGTTCGGCGGATTCGATCCACGGGTTGAGGTCCGCCCCTTCGGCCCTCAGGGCCTCCTGCTCGAGGATCAACAATTGCTCGGCCTGTTTGCGGCGGAACGGCAGCTTCGAGCCAAGGGAATTGATCAGGCTGTCGAAGCGGGTCTTGAAGGCGGCGGGACGCTGGATGACCGGCAATTGATAGTGGCGCTGATTGGTGGAGTTGAGGTTGACCGCGATGATCAAGTCGCAATGGCTCGACACCACCGGCACGATCGGCAGCGGGTTGAGAATGCCGCCATCGACCAGCATGCGGTTGCCCTGCATCACCGGGGTGAACAGGCTGGGAATCGCCGCCGAGGCGCGCATGGCCTGATGCAGGCATCCTTCCTGGAACCAGATTTCCTGCTGGTTGGTCAGGTCGGCGGCAACGGCGGTGTAGGGGATGCGCAAATCCTCGATGTTGATCTCGCCGACGATCTTGCGGATCTGCCCGAAGACTTTCTCGCCACGAATCGCCCCCAGGCG
Organism: Pseudomonas sp. IT-P258; assembly: GCF_949767825.1. Taxonomy (NCBI): domain Bacteria; kingdom Pseudomonadati; phylum Pseudomonadota; class Gammaproteobacteria; order Pseudomonadales; family Pseudomonadaceae; genus Pseudomonas; species Pseudomonas sp. IT-P258. The sequence continues at coordinate 186,316 of NZ_CATKPU010000098.1, forward strand.
AAAACTGACGTCCACCAGGCGCAACACGTCGAGATAGTCCAGGCTCTCGATCCAGTCGCGGTAGTCATTGAGTTTGCCGGCGGCGTAGATTCCGCCCACCACCGCGCCCATGGAGCATCCGGCGATACAGGCAATGTCATACCCGCGCCGTTCGATCTCTTCAATGACCCCGATATGTGCATAACCCCGGGCTCCACCCGAGCCCAATACCAGTGCGACGCGCTTTTTCATGAATCGCCCTCGTTTGAATGGTTCAACAATGCACCCATCGAGGGCCATGCTTCAATCGCCATGGTCGTACGAGGGGACAAGAGCGTCGTATTTTCGACACTCCATGGCGGCACATGGTTATTCTCGTCGGCGCTATAGTTTGCACAGCGGACCAACGGCACTTTTCAGATGCCACAACGTCTTACCTGCATGACTGTTGACCTATTCTTGAGGAGTGAATGATGAAAGCCTGGATCTGCGTGCCATTGATTGCCCTGGCGCTCGCCGGTTGTGCCGGCAAAACCGCTTATCGCGACAGCTGCGGTAGTAATCTGGATGCGGCATGGCATGAACTGGACCTGGCCAAGGCCGAAGGGTTCGCCGGGACTGTCAGCTACTCCAAGGCCCTGTCGCTGCTGACCGCGGCCAAGACCCAGCAGCAATTCGAGGGGTTCGAAGGCTGCACCAGGAAAGCCGAGAAGGCTCGTTTCTATATTCGTGAATCGCGCGCGGGGCGTTAAAAGCGAAAAGCGGTTACAAGCTCTAAGCTGCAAGCTGCAAGATCTTTCGAGTTTGCAGCCTGGAGCTTGCAACCTGGCGCTGTTTACGGAGTAAACCCCCATGATCGATCGGTTGGTGGCTCAGGTTCTGGGCCTGGAAGTTCGTCTGCTTGCCTGTCAGGCCCGCTTGAAAGAGCGTACAGACCCTGAAGCGTTACACGACCTGCGCACAACCATGCGGCGGTTACGCAGCCTGTTGCGGCCCTTGCGCGGGCTGCCCGGTGTCGAACAACTGGAAGCGGCCGCCTCCCGGGTGGGCGAACTGAGCACGCCTTTACGCGATCGCGAAGTGTTGGCGGCGTACCTGCTCCAGCACCATCAACCCCAAGCCGCACAGTGGCGCATGGCGCAAATGGCCGAGGCCTATCCGGCCGTGGCAGCCAGTCCCGAGCTCGCGCAAATGCTGATCGTCCTCGATGCGTTTCCACGTTTTCTACGTGCTGCCCAGCGCCAGGGATTGCTCAAGGGGCTGCGCAAGCGCATCGAAAAACGCCTGGGCAAGCAGTGGAAAAAACTCGACGAGGCACTGCACGATCCGACCCATGACCGTCATCGGCTGCGCTTGTTGATCAAGCGCGTGCGCTATGGCATCGACGCCTACCCCGAACTGGACCGTTTGCCGAAAGCGGCCATGCCCCGGTTGAAATCGGCCCAGGGCGCACTGGGTGACTGGCACGATTGCGTGCAATGGCTGGCGATGGCTGAACGGGAAGCGGATTTACAACCCTGTGTTGCTGTCTGGGAAGCCACCATGGCCGAGGCTGAAAGCCGTGCGGATCGGGTGCTGGAAAAACTCGGCAAGGCCTGTTTCAAATCCTGAGACCTCCCCGGATCCATTGTAGGAGCGAGCCTTGTTGGGCTCATCTGTCAGTCAATTTGGCCGGAATAGGCGATGTATCAACTTCGCCAGATGGTTAAGATCCCTTCATCTTTTCCGATCCCAGAGGTTTTCATGCGTTTTTCCGAACTGCTCGACGCTGTCCGCGGCCAGCCGCTGGAGCTGTCTATCCCGGCCTCCTGGGCTCAGGGGCGGGCCAGTTTCGGTGGCCTGGTGGCCGCTTTGCAGTACGAAGCCATGCGCGCCCGGGTTCCGGCGGATCGGCCGGTGCGTTCGCTGGCAATCACCTTCGTCGGCCCGGTTGAGCCCGAGGTACCGGTCAGTTTTGAGGTCGACGTACTGCGCGAAGGCAAGGCCGTCAGCCAAGTGCTGGGCCGGGTAGTGCAGAAGGGGCAGGTGGTGACATTGATCCAGGGCAGCTTCGGTGCCTCGCGGCCCTCGGAAGTGGCGGTGGCCGCTGAACCGGCACCTGAAATGAAGCACTGGGACGAATGCCAGGAGCTGCCTTTCGTCGAAGGCGTCATCCCTGAGTTCATGCGGCATCTGGCGATGCGCTGGAGTGTCGGCGGGTTGCCGTTCAGCGGTAGCACATCCCGGCAAATGGGTGGCTGGGTACGCTTGCGCGGCGACGTAAAGGAAGAGGCCATCGGCGAGGCGCATATCCTGGCGCTGGTGGACGCCTGGCCGCCGGCCCTGATGCCGTTTTTGAAGAAGCCGGCGATGGGTAGCACGCTGACCTGGACCATCGAGTTCGTGCAACCGCTGCTGGACCTGAACACCCTGGACTGGTGTAAATACCTCGTCGAGACCGAATACGCCGCCGACGGCTACGGGCATGCGGCCGCAAAAATGTGGAGCGCGGATGGCCGGTTGATCGCCATGAGCCGGCAGACGGTGACCGTGTTCGCCTGATCAGTGACGGCGGTGGCGCTCACGCCAGGCGCGCCACCAGCCACCGCTGAGGAAGAACCGCGGAAACGTCAGGAACTGCTCGACCAACAGGCGTGATACTGCATCCTTGCGATCGCTGAAGGGTTCGGAGGCTTGGGTCTCCAGGCTGTGGCCGTGGCGTTGCAAGGCCATCGCCGCGATCACACCGATCACGCCGATGGCGATATTTGCCAGGCTCAGGCTGAACACCCCGGTCACAATCAGTAGAAATGCCACGATGAACAGCGGCACCGCGATCAGATGCAGCACCAGATTGGTCGGGTGCTGATGATTGTTCGGGTACGCTCGCCATTGCCAGGCGGGTAGGTTGGGGTGACGTTTACCCATGATGCCGATCCTCGATCCATGTTGAACACATGTTGAACACATGTTGGAAGAATAGGCCCGGTCTATGCTGGCGGCGAATCAAGGCTGGCTATTGGTTTGATAGGCGTCATGTTCAAATTTGATGTGGATTCGACTGACGCCTTCGCTAGCAAGCCCGCTCCCACAGGGGAATGCATTTCAACTGTGGGAGCGGGCTTGCTGGCGAAGAGTCCCTCAAAGCTTCAACTGACCTATCGCCTTGCTCAGTTCCCCGGCCAACGCCGCCAGCTCATTGCTGGTGGTCGCCGACGTCACTGTCTGTTGCACCGTGTTCTCGGTCACGTCACGGATGCTCACCACCGCCCGGTTCATCTCTTCCGCCACCTGGCTTTGCTGCTCGGCCGCCACCGCGATCTGTGTATTGCTTTCACGCATTTGCGCCACTGCGCCGGTAATCTCGGCCAGTGCCGCGCCGGCCTCTTGCGCCTGTTGTACGCAGTCGTCGGCCTTGAACGAACTCTCTTGCATGAAATCCACGGCGTCCCGCGTGCCAGCCTGCAACGCCGAGACCATGAGGGTGATTTCATCCGTGGAAGCCTGTACACGTTTGGCGAGGTTGCGTACTTCATCGGCGACCACCGCGAAGCCGCGCCCCATCTCGCCGGCCCGGGCCGCTTCGATGGCGGCGTTCAGCGCCAGCAGGTTGGTCTGCTCGGCGATGCTGTGAATCACGTTGACCACGCCGTTGATCTTCTGGCTGTCCTCGGCCAGCCGTTGAATCATCTCGGCGGTCTGCTGGACGCCGGTGGACAGTCCGGCAATCGACCGTTGCACCCGTGTCACGACCTCCTGCCCACTGCCGGCCAGGGTATTGGCCGATTGTGAAAGGTCACGGGTGGCGCCCGCGTGTTGGGCAATGTGATAGACCGTGGCGGTCATTTCATTGATCGCCGTGGCGGCCTGATCGGTTTCGCTTTGCTGGCCCAGCATGCCGTGGCGCACTTCATTCATGCTGGCCGCCAGCCGCGCGGCGCCGACGTCCAGTTGCCGGGCGGTGCTGGCGACGGTGTTGACCACCCGTTGATAACCGGCCTGCATGGCGTTGAAGGCGTTGGCCATTTGCCCGACTTCGTCGCTGCAAGCCAATGGCACGCGGGCCGACAGGTCGCCGGTTTTCTCCACGTGCAGCATGACGTCTTTCAAGGTGTTGAGCTGGCTGAGCAGGAAACGGATCAATAACTGCGAGGCACCGAGCATTGCCAACATCAGGATGAACACGGCCAACGCGTAGTTGGCGAAGCGCTCGCTGAACACCTGGCTCAAGCTTGGGCCGTGGGCAATCACGGCGACCCGCTGGCCATCGGCACGGGTAAACACTTCGGCACCCATCAACGGATTGTCACCGAACAGCGGCATCAGGTTGATCTCGACCCAGCCGTTTGCATTGATGAGTTCGGGAATGGGGTGTTCATTCAGCGACGGCGCTTGTCCGCGATTGAACGTCAGCAGGTTGTCGGCGTGGGGTAGCGTTTGCCCGGCGGGCCAGGCTTCGAGCAATCGCGCCTGGGCCCGGGCCGAGGCCTGGACGGCGTCACTGCGGGCCTGCTGTTCGAGCTGCACCGCGTATAGCACCAGCAACAGGGTGGTGACGAAAGCGACGGCGTTGACCGCCCAGAATTTGTATTTCAGCGAGATATTGCTAAGCCAGGCACCCATGGAGGTCTTCTCTGATAGCGGAAACAGTTTTGGCAAGGTGCCAGCATTGTGCCGCTACTCAGGTGGCTGATTCTTGATGCAGATCAACGGCCCCTCAGCATTCCAGCGTGGGAGGGGATTTGTGGTTACTGGGGGATTGATGGCAAGCCGTAGAACGCCCGTGCGCACGCGGTGGTATGCGCCGCCAGATCTTCCTGGCTTTCCCCGCGATGCAGCGCCACTTCGCGCAGTACTTCGGTCAGGTACGCCGGCTCGTTCCGCCCGTTTTTCGGCTTGGGGCGCAGGCTGCGCGGTAGCAGATACGGTGCGTCGCTTTCGAGCATCAGGCGCCCGCGCTTGATTTCCTTGACCAGCGGATGCAAATGCGTGCCTCGGCGCTCGTCGCAGATCCAGCCGGTAATGCCGATGTGCAGGTCGAGGTCGAGGTAGCTGAACAGCGCCTTCTGTTCACCCGTGAAGCAGTGCACCACAGCGGCCGGCAGTCGGTCGCGGAAGTCGCGCAGGATTTCCAGCAAACGCTGGCTGGCGTCGCGTTCGTGCAGAAAAACCGGCAGCTGCAATTCGACGGCCATGGCCAGATGTTCTTCCAGGACCTTCTCCTGCTGCGGGCGCGGCGAGAAATCACGGTTGAAATCCAGCCCGCATTCACCCACGGCCACCACATTCGGTTCGTTGAGCAAGCTGCGCAAACGTCGGGCGCTGTCGGCGTTCCAGTCACTGGCGCAGTGAGGGTGGATACCGGCGGTGGCAAACAGGCGCCGGGCGCTTTTGTCCAGTTGCTGGCACAGCTCAAGGGCCTGTTCACTGCCCTCGACGCTGGTGCCGGTCAGCACCAGTTGGCACACGCCGGCCGCATAGGCGCGGTCGAGTACAGCCTGGTGTTTGTCGGCAAAACTGGCGTTGGTCAGGTTGACGCCGATATCGATGAGTTGCATGGTGCTACCTCGGCCCAAAGGCCGGAAAGCATATCAGAGCCGTGGATTTATAAGAAAAGCCAAGAACTACAACGGGTTAACGCTGTCTCTTGAGCCGCGGACCAGGCTGGGTTGGTAGTTTTGCCATCATTGTGCCAGTCTTTCGCACTTTGCCAGCGCCTTGGGCGCTCTGTTTTTGTCGCCGCGCTTGATGGTTTTCGTCATTGAAGCGGGCCTCATATTCTTTCCGGAGAGTGGATGATTCGTCCCTCGGTTTTGCTACTGCTGTGTTGTTCGCTGCTACTGCCGATGACGGCGGTCGCGCGTCTGCCCGGGCCGCTGCAAGCCGTACCGGCCAGCAAGGTGCGCGACCTTGCCCAAATTCGCAGCAGTCGTGTGCTGCGGGTGTTGGTCAACCAGAGCCGCAACAGTTCCGGCGAAGTCCAGGGGCAGGCGATCGGGGTCGAATACCATCGTCTGAGAGCGTTCGAGCAATACCTCAACGGCCATGCCCGTGACGGCCAGGAAATTACCCTCAAGATCATTCCCAAGGCCAAGGATCAACTGCTCGGCGCATTGCAGCGCGGGGAGGGCGATTTGGTGGCACCAGGCGAGTTGCTCGATCTGCAACCGGGTTTCGCCGTCAGTACCAGTGAGCCGATTGCCAGCAACATCCCGTTGGTCCTGGTAGGCATCAAAGGCGAACGCCGCTACACCAAACTTGAACAGCTTTCCGGCAAGACCCTGGCGTTACCTGCCGGCAGCGCCGCCGGGGATGCCGTCAGCCAGATCAATCAAAAGCTCGCCCTGCACAAACTGCCTCCGGTCATCATCGAATGGGTCGATCCGAGTCTTGCTGTCGAGGACGTACTGGAGATGGTGCAGGGGGGGATCTTCCACCTGACCATCGTCGAGCAGCCGATCGCCGAGCGCTGGGGCAAGATCCTGCCCAAGCTGCGTTTCGACAAGCAGGTACTCATCAGCGAGCCGGGAGAAGAATTCTGGTTCGTGCGCCGTGATGCCTCGATGTTGCGGGCCAGCATTGATCGCTTCCTCACCGGCTACAAAAAACCATCGGATCAGGACGCCGCGTTCCTGCGGATCTATCGTCGTCTCTATCAAGTGCACTATCCACTGGCCAAGGCGGACCGGCAGCGTCTGGAAAAGCTTCGCCCGGTGCTGCAGAAGCACGCCGATGCCCAGGGCATGGACTGGCTGAACCTGGCGGCGCTGGCCTTCAAGGAGTCAGCCCTGCAACCCGCCGCCCGCAGTGGCGGTGGCCCCACCGGTCTGATGCAGATCACGCCATCTGCGGCGCAGCGGGTGGGTGTCAACAATATCCAGGACCTTGATGGCAATGTGCAGGCAGGGGCCAAGTACCTGGCGATGATCCGGCGCAAGTTCTTTGCCAGTCCCAAACTCAACGAGCGCGAACGCATGGCCTTCGTGCTGGCGGCCTACAACATCGGGCCGGAGCGAGTGCAAGGCATGCGGGCAGAAGCCCGGCGGCGAGGCTTGAATCCCAACCAGTGGTTCTTCCAGGTTGAACGCATTGCCATGGAGCAAGTGGGTATGGGCCCCGTCAGCTATGTTAATAGCGTGAACAAGTATTACTTGGCATTCGATCGGGAGCGGGAGTCGTTGGAGCCTCAGGGGCAAAAGGTTGCCTCACGCAAATGATCAACTAATCTGATTGTTATGACGGGTTTTTTGCGCTTTTAACATGTGAATTACTGATTAATATAGCGGCCAACCAACACACACTTACAAGGAATGAAGCAGCATGAGCACTCTGATCAATAAGGTAATGTCTACCCGCGCCGGCTACGGCCTGACCGTTCTGCGCATCGTGGTCGGCATTGTTTTCGCCGCTCACGGCTCGCAGAAACTCTTCGGGGCATTCGGTGGCTATGGTCTGGCTGGAACCGCGCAGTACATGGAAAGCCTCGGACTGACGCCGGGTTACCTGATGGCGGCACTGGCGGGTGGCACCGAGTTCTTCGCCGGCCTGGCCCTGATCATCGGCTTGCTGGTTCGCCCGGCCGCACTGGGCCTGATCTTCCTGTCGCTGGTGGCGATTTTCTCGGTGCACATCAGCAATGGTCTGTTCATGGCCAACAACGGTTATGAATTCGCCCTGGCATTGCTCGGTGGCAGTATCGCGGTATTGATCGAAGGTGCGGGCAAACTCTCGGCGGACCGTGCCATCGCCGGCTGACCCCTCTGGCTCAACAAAAAGGCCCGCATTGCGGGCCTTTTTTGTTGAGTGTCATTCTTGACACTGTCCAGTCAGCTTCTCTAGGATGTTGCTCATGCGCCGATTTAAACAGCTACTTGCGGGGCGCCAGGTGACTCATCCAGTTGCCGATAGAAGCCGGAACAGGCTTCGAAATACCGCTAAAGCGCTGGTTCGGTGTTGCCTCTCACCTGCCATGCAGACTTTTGAGGCAGAGACACGACCCAATGAATGCACTAAACGCCGTTGTACGTCCCGCGCCGATCACGGCACATCTGACCCAGCGCAATCCAAAAATCCTGCTTGGCGGCAAACATCAGCCGACGCTCTTGCGTTATCTCGATGGCTGGCCACGTCGTACCGGAGGTCCCGCTGCCTTCCTGATCCAGTTTGTCGATGACGGTGAGTCGCTCGCTCGTTTTGCCGACGACAGTTTCGACCTGGCAGTGATTCAGTCCCCCAGCCTCGAAGATGCGCCTGAAGTGATCCGGCAACTGACCCGCGTTGCCCGGCAAGGGCTGATCACCCGGCGTTGAAACTCACGGGTAGTCGATCGCCACAATATACACACACTGTTCACCGGTCGGTGTCTGGACCCGGACTTCGGCGTCCAGTGCCTTGCCGATCAGGGCGCGAGCCAAGGGCGAGTCGATGCTGATCAGGCCCTGTTTGAGGTCCAGTTCATCGGGCCCGACAATGCGGTAGCGCGACTCTTTGCCATCCTCGTCTTCGATCGTGACCCAGGCGCCGAAATAGACCTTGTTCGGATCGCTGGGTTTTTCGCTGACAACCTTGAGCGCTTCCAGGCGTTTGGTGAGAAAACGCACGCGGCTGTCGATCTCTCGCAGCATCTTTTTGCCATAGGTGTATTCGGCGTTCTCCGAGCGATCCCCCTGGGCCGCGGCTTCGCTGACAGCCTGGGTGACCTGGGGCCGACGTACATGCCACAGCTCATGGAACTCGGCGCGCATCCGCGCTTCTCCCTCGGGGGTGATCAGCGCGGTGCCAGCGGTGCGGGGAGGGCGGTAACGGCTCATGACAGCTTCTTGTGGTGAGAATGGCAGGAGTCTATCAACCCTCGCGCAGGACTGTCAGCGGGCTGGTGTTCAATGCCCGACGGGTGCCGAACACCCCGGCGCCACCAATGAGCACGGCGCCCAGCAGTGGCAGCACCAACAGCCACGGGTGCGGATGCCACGGCAGGTCAAAGGCGTAGCGGTAGAGCACCCAACTCACCACTTCCGAACCCAGCGCAGCCAGCAAGCCACTGACTGCGCCCAGTAAGCCGAACTCGATACGTCGAGCCTTGACCAGCAGTAGCCGCTCCGCCCCCAGCGCACGCAGCAACGCGCCTTGGCGAATGCGTTCATCCAGCGTCGCTTGCAGGCCGGAGAACAGCACCGCCATCCCCGCCGCCAACACGAACAGCAACACGTACTCCACCGCCAGGGTCACCTGGGCGAGGATGCTGCGCAGTTGCTCCAGCAAGGCTTCTACCTGCAGGATGGTCACCGCCGGGAAGGCGCGAGACAGGTCGACAATCTGTTGGTCATGACCCGATGCCAGATAGAAACTGGTCAGGTAGGTTGCTGGCAGATCCTTGAGGGTGCCGGGCTGGAAGATCATGAAGAAATTAGGCTGGAAGTTGTCCCAGTTGATCTCCCGCAGGCTGGTGACCTTCGCCTCGCGATTGACCCCGCCAACGCTGAAAACCAGGTGGTCGCCGAGCTTGATCTTCAGGCTTTCGGCGACCTTGCCCTCTACCGACACGCCAGGAACATCGTCCGGCGTCTGTTCGTTCCACCAATTGCCGGCCGTGAGTTTGTTGCCCGTCGGCAGGTCCGCGGCCCAGGTCAGGCTCAGGTCGCGCTGGATTGCCCGATCACCTGCCGATTCCTTGGTGACGATTTGCTGCACCGGCTCGCCGTTGATGTTGATCAAGCGCCCGGGTACCACCGGGTACAGCGGAGCCGATTGCGCCGACACGGCAATCAGGTGATCGGTGAAGGCCTGTTTGTCCGCTGGCAGGATGTTCAGCGCAAAGTAGTTCGGTGCGTTTTTCGGCAGCTGGTTCTGCCAGGTGTCCAGCAACTCGCCGCGCAGCAGCGCAATCAGCGCCATCGACAGCAGAATCAGGCCGAATGCCAGGGACTGGCCCGCGGCAGCGAGGGGATGACGCAGCAGTTGGCCCAGTCCCAGACGCCAGGGCAAGGGTGCACGGGCAAGCATGCGCCGCAGACTCTTCAACAGCAGCAGTAACAAGCCGCCCAGCACCAGTGCTGCAATTACGCCGCCGCCGAGCAGGGCAAAGGTCAGCACCAGGTCCAGGCTCAAGCGCCACATGATCAGGCCGAGGGCGCCCAGCGCTGCGCCGTAGACCATCCAGGTGCTGGAAGGGATCGGCAGCATGTCCCGGCGCAGCACGCGCAATGGCGGAACCCGGCCCAGAGCCGCCAGTGGCGGCAAGGCGAAACCGGCCAGCGCCACCAGTCCGGTGCCGATCCCGGCAACTGCCGGAAACAGCCCGCCCGGAGGCACGTCGGTCGGCAACAAGTCATGCAGCAGGGCAAACAACCCCAGTTGGGCGAGCCAACCGAGGAGAGCACCGCTGATGCTGGCCAGCAGCCCGAGCACAGTCAGTTGCAGGCTGAACAACACCATGGTTTCCCGGCGCGACAGCCCGAGGCAGCGCAGCAGGGCACTGGCGTCGAACCGGCGGGTGGCGAAGCGGGTTGCCGACAGCGCTACCGCTACGCCGGACAACAACACTGCCACCAGGCTGGCCATGTTCAGGTAGCGTTCGGCCTTGCCCAGGGCGCCGCCGATCTGTCGATTGCCGTCGCGGGCGTCCTGCAAGCGCTGGTTGGCGGCGAGCCCCGGTTTGATCAGTTGCCGATACGTCTCAAGTACCTGAGCGTTGCCTCGCCATAATTCGCGATAGCTGACCCGGCTGCCGGGCTGCACCACGCCGGTGGCCGCAAGATCGTCGAGGTTGATCAGCACTCGCGGCGTCAAGCTGTAGAAATTGCCGGCGCGGTCGGGTTCGTAAGTCAGCACCCGTGCCAGTTTCAGGGCTTTCATGCCGACATCGATGCTGTCGCCGATCTTCAGGTCCAGGGCGGTCAACAGGCGTGCCTCGACCCAGGCTTCTCCGGGTCGCGGTCCGCCACCGACTGTTTCCGTGGCAAAGGGTGCGGGCGCGCTTTTCAATTCGCCGCGTAGCGGGTAGGTGCCGTCGGCCGCCTTGATGCTGGACAGCTGGATGCCGTTGTCGGTGGCGATGACGCTGGAGAACTCCACCACCTGAGCGTGTTCCAGACCCAGTTCGGTACCGCTTCTTATCTGTTCGGGGCGCGCGGGCGAACTGCCTTCGAGCAGCAGGTCGGCACCGAGGAATTCGGTAGCGCGCAGCATCATGGCGCCGTTCAGGCGGGCTCCGAAATAGCCAATGGCGGTGCTGGCGGCCACGGCCACCAGCAAGGCGAAAAACAACACGCGCAATTCACCGGCGCGGGCATCACGCAGCAATTGGCGGATGGCGAGGCTGAACAGGCGCAACAGCGGCAGACGTGCCATCAAGGCTCCAGAGGGGCGACCAGCAGGCCGGCTTCAAGACGGATCAGGCGCCGGCAGCGGTGGGCCAAGCGTTCATCGTGAGTCACCAGCACCAGGGTCGTGCCGCGCTCCTGGTTGAGCTCGAACAGCAAGTCGCTGATGCGCTCGCCGGTGTGGCTGTCGAGGTTGCCGGTCGGTTCGTCGGCGAACAGCACATCCGGCTCGGCGGCAAACGCGCGGGCAATCGCCACGCGTTGTTGCTCTCCGCCGGAGAGCTGGCGCGGCGAGTGAGTCAGGCGTTGGCCCAGTCCCACCCGTTGCAGCAATTGGGTGGCGCGTTCGCGGGCGTCTTTGCGGCCATCGAGCTCCAGAGGCAGCATGACGTTTTCCAGGGCATTGAGACTGTCGAGCAACTGAAACGATTGAAAGACAAAACCCACGTGCTCGGCGCGGATGCGCGCGCGCTGGTCTTCATCGAGGTTGCTCAGGCCTTGTCCGGCGAGGGTGACTTCGCCGCTGCTCGGCAGGTCAAGGCCGGCGAGCAGGCCCAGCAGGGTGGACTTGCCGGAACCCGAAGCGCCGACGATGGCCAGGCTGTCGCCCTTGTTCAGTTCCAGGCTGAGTTGGTGCAGGATGGTCAGTTCACCTTCCGCGCTGGGAACCACTTTGCTAAGGTCCTTCGCGATGAGAATGCTTGCGCCCATGGAGAGTCCGATGCGTGTCTGGTTTTTGAGTGCTGGCCTGGCCTTGATGTGCATGGCCCAAAACGCAGCGGCGGGTACAGTCCTGATCGTTGGGGATAGTATCAGCGCCGGTTTCGGGCTGGATACCCGGCTGGGGTGGGTGTCGCTGCTTGAGCAACGGCTCAGGCGCGAAGGTTTCGACGACAAAGTGATCAATGCGTCCATCAGTGGCGATACCAGTGCCGGAGGCCAGGCGCGCCTGCCCGCGCTGCTTGCAGAGCATAAACCGGAACTGGTGATCCTCGAGTTGGGCGGCAATGATGGCCTGCGCGGGATGCTGCCAACTCAATTGCAACAAAATCTTGCTTCGATGATCGACAGCTCCCGGGCCAGCGGTGCCAAGGTGTTGCTGCTCGGCATGCAATTGCCACCTAATTATGGTGCGCGTTACACCAAGGCGTTCGCCGAGGTCTATAGCAACCTGGCCGATGAGAAAAAGATCCCGCTGGTGCCGTTTTTCCTCGATGGTGTGGGCGGTCATCCGGACTTGATGCAGGCTGATGGCATGCACCCGGCGGCCGGGGCCCAGGACAAGTTGCTGGAAAATGTCTGGCCTACCCTAAAACCGCTGTTATGAGACTTTTCTAGAGGCAGGCTTTCGGCTAAGGTGGCGCCCCCGATTTGGAGCCCCCGATGCCGCGTCCCGCCTGGTCACTATTTGCCTATCAACTGATCGAGCCTGACGAACAGCTGGATCTGTTCGCCTGCCAGGAAGTGCGGGTGCATCTGGTGACCCGTCAGCTGGAGTTGGGCGGCTCGGCGGACCGGACCCTGTGTGGCAGCCTGTTGCCGGCTTCGCCTCGCTGGTCGAGTGTTGATCGCCGGGTGTTTCAGGACCAGCGGCTGTGTTCGCTGTGCCGGGCCATTCTTGAGTCGCAGAAGCGGGGGACGTCGCCGATCTGGCCTGAACTGCGGTTCGAGCTTTGATCCGTCAGGAGTCGAGGCGGCCTTCGAGCCGACCTGTCTTTTGTTGACCGTGTACATATCCGTTGCTGCGGTAACGGCGACTTATGGTTTCGCCCTTACGGCGAGTCACTTTTAACAAGCGCCTTAAAAGTAACCAAAAGCGCTCGCCCCGAACGTACGGCCCCTCGCTAAGGCTCGGGGTTCCTTCGCTCCGGTATCCATCCGGGGGCATTGCCCTCCGGTCTGCTTCGCGACGACCTACATGCAATGAGTTCGACTGCGTCGAACGGCGCTGCGCGCCCATCCCCGGATGAACACCTCCACTCAGCCTCCCGAGGGGGCGGGTGGATCAAGATCAAGAGCTGCAGGCGAGCTAACGCTCGGCCTGATGAGTGGTGAAGAGCGAAGGTGTACGCCGATCTGCCTTTGCTCTTCTGTGGGAGCAGGCTTGGTCCGGGCGGCGTTCCGACGATGGCGGCCTGACAGCCGACCAATTTTTTTCAGATATACCCGGATCAACTGTGGGAGCGAGCTTGCTCGCGAAGGCGGCCTGCCGGTCACCAGGTACCTCCCAGACGAACGAAACCCGCGAGCAGGTCGGGCCGGTAGGCCGCCTCGGCCGCTTTTGCGGTGTACGCCCCCTCGTGAGGCCGAATGTCAGGGGCAAGAGCGTTTGGTTACTTTGCGCCGGGCCGCGCAGGCTTTTCAAAGTGACCCGCTGTAAGAGCGGAACCGCCAGAGGCCGTTACCGCAGCAACGGATATGTACACCCTCAAAAATCCATGCCGCCTGACACATAGCCATCGTCGGAACGCCGCCCGGACCAAGCTCGCTCCCACAGGGATCCCCAGTGGGCACAAGTCCCGAGTAAAACCGGGGACCCAATCTGGGATCGAGGATAATCGCAAAATCGCCTTGCACTGCCTGCAATCGGGCGATCTCCCCGAAATAACAGACAGCGGTGTACAATCGCGCTCTTATATCTCTGTTGATCATGCGAAGGATTTTCCGGATGTTGCCGCGCTTTCCTGCCGTCACCCGCTGCCTGACTCTTGCCGCCCTCTTTGTGGCCGGTCCAGTCGCAGCATTGGAGTTTCCCCTGCCACCGCCAGGTGAGGACATCATCGGCCAGGTGCAGGTGATCAAGGCCAAGTACGAAGATACCTTCGCCGACCTTGGTACCGCCTACGATCTGGGCTACACGGAAATGGTCGCGGCCAACCCGGGTGTCGATGCCTGGTTGCCAGGCGCCGGCACGGAAATCATCCTGCCGACCCGCTTCATCCTGCCACCAGGCCCCCGTGAAGGCATCGTGATCAACCTGGCCGAGTACCGCCTCTACTACTACCCGAAAGGCAAGAACGTGGTGTACACGTTCCCGCTGGGTATCGGTCGTGAAGGCTGGGGCTCGCCGATTGCCCACACCAGCATCATTGCCAAGACACCTAATCCGACCTGGACGCCTCCGGCTTCGATCAAGGCCGAGCACGCAGCAGACGGTGATCCGCTGCCCAATGTCGTGCCGGCCGGCCCTGACAACCCTCTGGGGCCGTTCAAGTTCACCCTGGGCACACCGGGCTACCTGATCCACGGTTCGAATAAGAAGTTCGGTATCGGCATGCGCACCAGCCACGGTTGCTTCCGCATGTTCAACAATAACGTGCTGGAAATGGCGGGCATGGTGCCGGTCGGTACGTCGGTGCGGATCATCAACGACCCGTACAAGTTCGGCCTGAGTGGCGGCAAGGTCTATCTGGAGGCGCATACGCCGCTGGACGACAAGGGCAACCCGTCGGTGGTCGACAAGCACACCTCCGTCATCAATGCGATGCTCAAGCGTGAAGACATCACCAACAACCTGCGCATGAACTGGGATGTGGTGCGTGATGTGGTCGCCGCTGAAGACGGCCTGCCGGTTGAGATCGCTGTGCCGGGCAACGGCGTTGCGCCGATGGTGTCGAGTATGCCGATCGACCCGCTGCAGTAAGGCTGGCAAAGGGCCCGTCGGCGCGGACCGCGTCGACGGGTTTTTTATTGTCTGGAGAAACGCCAGGCAATAAAAAAGCCGACCCAAAAAATGGGTCGGCTTGATAACAATCCCGAAGGATTATTACTTGCGGCTAGCTTTGTCCAGCATGCGCAGTGCACGCTCGTTAGCTTCGTCAGCAGTCTGTTGTGCTTTTTGAGCAGCAGCCAGAGCTTCATCAGCTTTACGGTAAGCTTCGTCTGCACGAGCCTGGGAGCGAGCAGCTGCGTCTTCAGTAGCGGTCAGACGTGCTTCGGTTTCTTTCGATGCGCTGCTGCAACCGGTAGCCAGAACTGCGGCCAGAGCCAGAGCAGAGAATTTCAGAACGTTGTTCATCGTGTTCCCCTTCAAGGACTTTCTATTAAGTAGCTATCTCCTCCGATTGAGGAAATAGCCGGCGTACATACTACCCATTACTTGTAGTAAGTAAAACTGACGTGACGCAAGAAGCAAAAAAAATTGTAGGCGTTGATTCTTTTTCGAGCAACTTTTAACTGAATTGTTTAAAAAATATCCAGCTGCAAGGCCCGTGGCTGAGCGAGCTGATGAGAAAAAGTTCCTGCGACACGGCGCTGTTTTTCAGTCTGGCTAAAGTCCGCCTACATGGATTCGTCTACACTTTTGTTCGGCTTTTGTGTGGCGCCTCTCAATATCTTTCTCGATGTTCAGGTGACTTTAACAACGGGCGCTCGTCTTAAGTCTCAACATCCGGCAATGTACAGGCTATCGACCCCGAGCGATCTTGGGTCGAACCAATCCTGCGTGATCCGGAGCAGCACCCGCCAACCCGCACGATGACGAGCGCACCTTGAGCATTTCCGCCAATGGTGCCTACTATTTGTACGTGCTCGGTAGCGCGAGATCGGTGCAGCTCTTCTCGGTGTCCATTCAGGCACGGGGTGGCGTAGATGTTCCTTCGCCGGAAAAACATCGGTAAGGTAGGGGTCGGAATTCCAGACCCGCGAGGAGTAGTGATGAGCGAGGCGTTGTCCATCCACCATGACCAGGCTGGTCATCAGTTCGAGACCAATGTGGACGGTCATCGTGCCTATCTGACCTATATGGATCTGGGGAAGCAGACCCTGGATATCTATCGCACCTTCGTGCCCAACGCATTGCGTGGTCGCGGTATTGCGGCAGCCTTGACCGAGAAGGCGCTGGAGTACGCTGACGAAATGGGCTACACCGTCATCCCATCGTGCTCCTACGTCGAGCGCTACATGGAGCGTCACCAGCGGCATGCGACCAAGCTGAGTCAGTGACCTTCAACAAAACGAACGCATAAAAAAACGCCGGGTTCAGCCCGGCGTTTTTTTGTTTGCGCTTTTTGCGCCGCCAGACAGGCGATCAGCTGCGATCGCGTTTAGGCAGCACGTCCTTGAGCTTGGCATGCATGCTGCGCAAGGTGTTTTCGGTCGCGGTCCAGTCGATGCAGGCGTCGGTGATCGACACGCCATATTGCAGGTCGGCGAGGTCTTTCGGGATCGCCTGGGCGCCCCAGTTCAGGTGGCTTTCTACCATCAGGCCGATAATCGACTTGTTGCCTTCGAGGATCTGGTTGGCGACGTTCTCCATCACCAGCGGTTGCAGGGCCGGATCCTTGTTGGAGTTGGCGTGGCTGCAATCGACCATGATGTTCGGCTTGATCTTCGCCTTGTTCAGCGCCTGCTCGCAGAGCGCAACACTGACCGAATCGTAGTTCGGCTTGCCGTTGCCGCCGCGCAGCACCACGTGACCGTAGGCATTGCCCTTGGTGGTCACGATCGACACGCCACCTTCCTGGTTGATGCCCAGGAAGCGGTGCGGGCTGGAAACCGACTGCAGGGCGTTGATCGCCACGGTCAGGCCGCCATCGGTGCCATTCTTGAAGCCGACGGCCGAGGACAGGCCGGAGGCCATTTCACGGTGCGTCTGGGATTCGGTGGTGCGCGCGCCGATGGCCGACCAGCTGATCAGGTCCTGCAAGTATTGCGGGGAGATCGGGTCGAGGGCTTCGGTGGCGGTCGGCAGGCCTTTTTCGGCCAGGTCCAGCAGCAACTGGCGACCGATGTGCAAGCCGTCCTGGATCTTGAACGAGTCGTCCAGGTAAGGGTCGTTGATCAAGCCTTTCCAGCCGACGGTGGTACGTGGCTTCTCGAAATACACGCGCATGACCAGATACAGGGTATCGGACACTTCGGCAGCGAGCACCTTCAGGCGCTCGGCATATTCGTGGGCGGCCTTGATGTCGTGGATCGAGCAAGGCCCGATCACGACGAACAGGCGGTGGTCGGTGCCGTCCAGAATGTTGCGAATGACTTCGCGGCCCTTGGTGACGGTGCGCAGTGCGGCGTCGCTCAGGGGAATATCGCGCTTGAGCTGATCGGGAGTGATCAGAGTCTCGTTGGAGGCGACGTTTAGGTCGTTGATCGGTAAATCAGCCATCGTTTACTCGTCAGGTCACGGGTGCCGGCCGCCAGCGAACCCGCGCGGCGGAGCACAGCAAATTAAGCGCGTCGGGGAGCCGAACCTTAGCGCGTTACACCGTGGCTCGACAATGGGCAGACGCCGGTTTGGTGGGGTTTCGCAGTCAGTTTCCCTGCCGCGAGGCGCAAATCGATCAAGAATGCCTCTATTCCAGCACCGGCTGCGCAAAAGCCTTGCGGACCGAGTCGTGAGAGAACTCGTCGGCATGCTCCTGGACCCATTCGAGGGCCAGGGCCTGGATATCCTGCAAGTCTTCGTGGGTGTCATGCAGGCGGCAGTAGCGTTCGATCTGGCACACCTGCTCGCCCATTCGGGCGCTGAAC
Source organism: Pseudomonas sp. IT-P258 (assembly GCF_949767825.1). Classification (NCBI taxonomy): domain Bacteria; kingdom Pseudomonadati; phylum Pseudomonadota; class Gammaproteobacteria; order Pseudomonadales; family Pseudomonadaceae; genus Pseudomonas; species Pseudomonas sp. IT-P258. The sequence goes on from NZ_CATKPU010000098.1 coordinate 204,066, forward strand.
AGCGTTTGTTCGTCGACGAAAGCGATGCCTACCAGATAACCACGCTTGCGTCGCAGGCACCAGGCCACATAGCCCAGGTAGCGCATGTCCGGGTTCACGGTCGGCATGCGTACCTCCAGCGCCGTGCCGTGGCGCCACGCGCGGTGATAATTGCAAGCCATGCCCCCGAGACTGATAGTGTGCAGCTGTCGTCGCGAAATACACTCAGGTTTCAGTAACGTTAACTCGACAGGCACATCGTCAGGGTGAGGAATGAATCGTCCCATGAACACAGACTCCATGTGTCGGCCATCTGACATTGTTCCCTCCAGTATAGTGGTCGAATTGGAACTGACCGATTTTGACGTCGACCAACGGCTGCTGGCGATGAGCGGTGTATCGCTGGTTATTTTCACCAGTGTCGGCTGCGCCGGTTGCCGTTTTGCCCGCGAGCAATTGCCGACACTCGACCTGGCAGTCGATCGACTGTGCTGGATCGATGCCGGCAACAACGGCGGGGTGGTCGAGCGTTATCAGGTCTTTCACTTGCCGGCGCTGTTTGTCGTTCGCGACGGCGAATTCTTTGGAGCACTGAAATCGCGCCTGACCGACATCGAGCTCAATCGGGCTGTGCGCCAGGCGCTGAGTCGAACAGCAGAGGAGTTGCCATGATGGGAGCAGTTGCCAGGCCGACGGTCGGCATTATCGGGACCGGCGCAATCGGCGGTTTCTACGGGGTGATGCTGGCGCGTGCCGGTTTTGATGTGCATTTTCTGCTGCGCAGCGAGTTTTGCGCTGTGTCCGAGCACGGGTTGCAAGTCGATAGCGCGCCCCACGGTGCGCTGAAACTGAATCCGGTGCAGGCTTATTCGAACGCTGAAGACATGCCGCCCTGCGACTGGCTGCTGGTGGGGGCGAAAACCACCAGCAACGCCGATCTGGCACCCGCCATCCTGCAGGCGGCGGCACCGAACGCCAAGGTACTGCTGCTGCAAAACGGACTGGATGTCGAAGACAGCCTGCGCGCGTTGCTCCCCGATTCGCTGCATGTGCTCGGAGGGCTGTGCTACATCTGCGTCCATCGCGAGGCGCCGGGCGTCATTACCCATCAGGCACTGGGCGCGGTGCATGTGGGTTATCACAGCGGTCCCGCCGTTGGACCGGCACGCAGCGCAATTGTCGAGGAGGGCGTCGGACTTTTTCGTAGCGCCGGCCTCGATTCCCAGGCCATGGCGAATTTACATCAGGCGCGTTGGCAAAAACTGGTCTGGAATATCCCTTACAACGGTCTCTCGGTTTTGCTGGGGGCGAGCACTACACCGTTGATGGCCGATGCCGACAGTCGCGAGCTGGTCAAGGCGCTGATGGCTGAAGTGGTGCAAGGCGCTGTTGCCTGCGGGCACGACGTACCGGCAGGGTATGCCGAGCATTTGTTCATGGTGACCGAGAAAATGCCCGACTACTGGCCGAGCATGTACCACGATTATTTGCACAAGCGACCGCTGGAACTGGCCGCGATTTACGCCCGGCCTTTGGCGGCGGCGAAGGCAGCCGGGTGTGAAATGCCACGCATCGAGGCCTTGTATCGCAGTTTGAGTTTCATTGATCGACGCAACACCTGAGTCGACCGACCTGAGGGGGAAGGGCATGCCAAAGGCAATTGACGACAAGCTGGTGCTGGCGATTTCTTCGCGGGCGCTGTTCGACCTGAGCGAAAGCCACAAGGTCTACCTGTCGAGTGGCGTCGAAGCGTACCGGCAGTATCAGATCGAACACGAAGACGAAATCCTCGAGCCCGGCGATGCCTTCCCGTTGGTGCAGAAACTCCTGAACCTCAACAACAGCCTCGGCCGCGCCCGGGTCGAGGTGATTCTGGTGTCGCGCAACAGCGCCGACACCGGGCTGCGGGTGTTCAACTCGATTGACCACTACGGGCTGGCGATTTCCCGCGCGGCCTTTGTCGGCGGGCGCAGTCCGTATCCCTACCTCAAGGCTTTTGGCTGCGACCTGTTTCTCTCGACCCACGCTGAAGATGTGCGCAATGCGCTGGACGCCGGGTTCGCGGCAGCGACCATTCTGTCGGGCGGTGCCAGCCGTGCGGCCAGCGACGAGTTGCGCATTGCCTTCGACGGAGACGCGGTGCTGTTTTCCGATGAGTCGGAGCGCATTTATCAGGCCGGTGGTCTGGAAGCCTTTCAGGCCAGCGAACGTGAGGCCGCCCGCGAGCCGTTGCGCGGAGGGCCGTTCAAGGGCTTTCTCGCAGCCCTCAATCTGTTGCAACGTGAGTTCCCGGAGGACGCCTGTCCGATCCGTACCGCGCTGGTCACGGCACGATCGGCACCGGCCCATGAGCGGGTCATTCGCACGTTGCGCGAATGGGACATCCGTCTCGACGAGTCGCTGTTCCTCGGCGGCCTGACCAAATCGGCCTTTCTCGAAGCCTTCGCGGCCGACGTGTTTTTCGACGATCAGGCCGGCCACTGCGAATTGGCCCGTGAAGTCGTCGCCACCGGTCATGTGCCCCATGGCATAAGCAACGAGCAAAAGGTTTAAGCCCGCCGTTCAATGCGTTGCGCCGGACGCCGCAGTCGCCAAGGCACTGCTAAGCTGAATCAAATCTGCGCCATGTTGGCAGTCGAGGAGGTCATATGATTCGTTCGATGCTGTATGCCACTGACCTTGGCCTGTACGCGCCCGTGGTGATGCAGCATGCCCTGGAACTGGCCAGGACCTTCAATGCCAGTTTGTATGTCGTGCATGCGGTTGAACCCATGGGGTTGTTTGCCGAATCGGTGCTGCAAAGTTATCTCGATGAACAGGCGCTGAACGAGTTTCACAGCCAGGGCCTGAATACGGTGATCGCCAGTATCGAGCAGCGGGTGCTCGACAGTTTTCGTGAGGAGTTGGGGGATGAGGGGGAGCACGATCTGGAGCGGATTCAGGCTGTACGGGTGCTGCAGGGCGATCCGTCGCAGGTGATTCTGGACCAGGCGCAGAAACTCTCCGTGGATTTGTTGATCGTAGGTAGTCACAGCCACGGTGCCGGTGCGGAAACGCCTTTGGGGCGAACCGCCGCCCGTGTGTTGCAACTGTCCAAGGTGCCGGTCTATCTGGTGCCGCTGGTGCAACGTCGTCGCCAAGGGGACCGCTAGGACACGAATAGTGGCAATCTGATAAAAAAGTTCTAGATTTATTCTTCGTGCCATTAATATAGTTATATATCGTCGCTGATGCCCGTGGCGTCTACCTGCTTTGAGGGATTCATATGAAGCTTCAACAATTGCGCTACATCTGGGAAGTGGCGCACCACGACCTCAACGTTTCCGCTACAGCCCAAAGCCTTTACACCTCTCAACCCGGCATCAGCAAACAGATCCGTCTGCTGGAAGACGAACTGGGCGTCGAGGTTTTTGCTCGCAGCGGCAAGCACCTGACCCGCGTTACCCCGGCCGGCGAGCGCATCATCACCACTGCTGGCGAGATTCTGCGCAAGGTTGAAAGCATCAAGCAGATCGCCCAGGAATTCTCCAACGAGAAGAAAGGCACCCTGTCGATTGCCACCACTCACACCCAGGCGCGTTATGCATTGCCGCCGGTAATCAGCAATTTCATCAAGCAATACCCGGACGTTGCCCTGCACATGCACCAGGGATCGCCGATGCAAATCGCCGAAATGGCGGCTGATGGCACCGTGGATTTCGCCATTGCCACCGAAGCGCTCGAGCTGTTCGGTGATTTGGTGATGATGCCGTGCTACCGCTGGAACCGTTGCGTGGTCGTGCCTCAGGGCCACCCGCTGACCAAACTGTCGAAACTGACCCTCGAAGCCCTGGCCGAATACCCGATCGTGACGTACGTGTTCGGTTTCACCGGCCGTTCGAAACTCGACGAAGCCTTCAGCCATCGCGGCCTGACGCCGAAAGTGGTGTTCACCGCCGCCGACGCCGACGTGATCAAAACCTATGTTCGCCTGGGTCTGGGCGTGGGCATCGTGGCGAAAATGGCTGTCGATACCAAGCTCGACAGCGACCTGGTGGTACTCGATGCCAGCGAACTGTTCGAGTCCAGCGTGACCAAGATCGGCTTCCGTCGCGGCACCTTCCTGCGGGGTTTCATGTGCGACTTCATCGAGAAGTTTGCGCCGCACCTGACCCGCGAAGTCATGGCCAAGGCCATTCAGTGCCACAATAAGCAAGAGCTGGAAGAGCTGTTCGAAGGCGTAGAACTGCCCGTTCACTGACAGCGTTTCTGCCGGTCAAACCACCTCGGTGACAGCGAACTGTTGCCGAGCGCCAGCCACCATGATCTCCACCTCATCGCCCTCGAACTTGCCCAGCAGGCTTTTGCCCAGCGGTGAGCGCGGGGTGATGACGGTAATCAGTTGCCCCACCAGGTCGACCTTCAGCCCGGCTGCATCGGGGGCCAGAAACAGCCATTGTTCGCGCCCCTTTTCGTCCTCCAGCCCCAACAGCGCGCCCACTTCGATGCCCCGCTGATCGTCATACGGGCGCAGGGACAGGTTCTGACAGAGGCTCAGTGACTGGCGAATTTCCTCGACCCGCCTGGCTTGTCCGGCCGCGAGATAGGACGCTTCCAGCCCCAGGGTGTCGTACTTGTTCTCGGCGATGTTTTCTTCGTGGGTTGCCGTTTCGTAGGCGGTTTGCGCGGCGCGCTCGGCGATGTCGAGATCGATCCGCAGCTTGTCGAGAATCAGTTGGTGGACGGTTTGCTTATTCATGATCAATCGCAGAATTGCAGGACGTTGGCGCGGCTTTTTTCGCTGGGTGCAGTCCGGTCCTGTTGCAGCCAGAACTGACAGTTCGGGTTGGCCAGGTTGCGACTGCTGCCGCGTGCCTGATCAAGCCGTTGCTGCTGTTCGTTCTTGCGCAGGTTTTCTTCATATTGCTCGAACAGCGGGCTCTGTGACGGAATGTTCGGCAGCGGTTGAGCCACTGCGGGTGGTTGGGCCAGTTGCTCTACCGCTGCCGCGATCGGGGCGAGTTGCTCGCTGAACAGCAGGCGCGACGCGAGCCAGCAGGTCAACACAATGGCAATGAACCCGAGCCACATGCCGAGGGCGATACTGCCTGTCAGTTGCAGGGCGCTAAGGCTGATCGGGAAGGATCGGCGCGGAGTGGGGCTGTGGGGCATGGTTGCCTCCTGGCGAAAGGTGACTGGCGGGTAGCGATTGTCGCATGAAGAATAATCGCCGTCGGCTCTTCTGCACGGGGTAATTTATGCGGACAATCGGCGCCTTTGCCAACGGGAACCTGGTATGCCTGAAATGAAAACCCGCTGGGATATTTTTTGCACCGTGGTCGACAACTTCGGCGACATCGGCGTGACCTGGCGACTGGCCCGGCAACTGGTGGCCGAACATGGACTGGCGGTGCGTCTATGGGTCGATGACCTGCGAGCATTCGAGCGCCTGTGCCCGGAAATCGACATCGACGCTGTGCAGCAATGGCAGCACGACGTCGATGTGCGCCAATGGCCAGCCGAATGGCAGCCGACCGAAGCCGCCGATGTGGTGATTGCTGCGTTTGCCTGCCAGTTGCCGAGCGCCTATATGGACGCCATGGTCGAACGGGAAAAGCCGCCCCTATGGATGAACCTCGACTATCTGAGCGCCGAGGACTGGGTGATCGGTTGTCACGGCTTACCCTCTGTGAAGTACAAAAGCGTACAGAAGTTCTTTTTCTTCCCTGGATTCCAGAAGGGCACCGGCGGACTGCTGCGTGAGCGAGGGTTGCTGGAACGGCGTCGGCAATTTCAGCAAGACCCGCAGGCTCAAAGAGAATTCCTGCAAGGTATGGGGATTGATCCTGCGCCCGGCGCGCAGTTGATCTCATTGTTTGCCTACGAAAACAGCGGTCTGGCCAGTTGGCTCGATGCAATGGCTGGCGATTCTACGGCCACTCATCTGCTGGTGCCGGAAGGGCGGATTCTCGGCGACGTCGAGCGTTGGCTCGGTGTGCAGGGGCTGGCGGCCGGTGCCGTGCATGTGCGCGACGCCTTGACCGTGCAGGTGCTGCCATTCGTCCGCCAGGACCAATACGACCGGTTACTGTGGTGCTGCGATTTCAATGCCGTGCGCGGCGAAGACTCCTTTGTGCGCGCCCAATGGGCCGGCCGGCCATTTCTCTGGCACATCTATCGGCAGGAAGAAGACATCCACCTGGACAAGCTCGAAGCCTTCCTTGAACTTTATGTAAAAGGGTTATCTGCACCTGCGCGGGAGGCGATCAGCGGTCTCTGGCGGGCGTGGAACGCTGGTGAAAAAATAGCCGACCACTGGCAATTGACCCGTAAACACTGGCCAGAGCTGGAAAAACACGCCGAGGCGTGGTGTCAGGAACAGGCCTTGCAGGCCGATCTTGCCACGGCGCTGGTACAGTTTTATGGAAATTGGATATGATACGCGGCCTAGATTTTTGTAAATCCCATCCAAATTCGGATATTCGCAATGAAAACTGGTAAAGAACTGAAACCCGGGACCGTGATTCGTCTCGAAAACGATCCTTGGCTGGTTCAGAAAGCTGAATTCACCAAGTCCGGTCGTAACAGCGCGATCATGAAGACCAAGCTGAAGAACCTGCTGACCGGTTACAAGACCGAGATCGTTTACAGCGCCGACGACAAACTGGACGACGTAATCCTCGACCGCAAAGAAGCGACCCTGTCCTTCATCAGCGGCGACACCTACACGTTCATGGATACCACCGACTACACCATGTACGAGCTGAACGCTGAAGACATCGAAGCCGTTCTGCCTTTCGTTGAAGAAGGCATGACCGATGTTTGCGAAGCGATCTTCTTCGAAGAGCGTCTGGTTTCCGTAGAGCTGCCGACCACCATCGTGCGTCAGGTTGACTACACCGAAGGTTCCGCTCGCGGCGACACTTCCGGCAAGGTAATGAAGCCTGCCAAACTGAAGAACGGTACCGAGCTGTCGGTTGCTGACTTCATCGAAATCGGCGACATGATCGAGATCGATACCCGCGAAGGCGGTTCCTACAAAGGCCGTGCCAAATAAGCACAGCTTCAGGAATGAAAAAGCCCGACCATTGAGTCGGGCTTTTTTGTGCCTGCAGAATCTGCGTTGACCCCCACATGTTGTTCTGCGTTATTTCTTCAGGTGTTGCTTGAGCTCTTCAGACGCCTGCAACATCGCCGAACGCACCGCTGGCACCTGGCTCACCACGTTGAGCAAACCGTAGTCGTGGATCAGGCCGTTGTAGCGAACCGAGGTCACCGGCACTCCGGCTTCATCGAGTTTGCGGGCATAGGCTTCGCCTTCGTCGCGCAATACGTCGGCTCCGGCGGTCTGAACCAGCGCTGGAGGCAGTCCTTTCAACTGGGCAGTGGTCGCGCGCAGTGGCGAGGCGTAGATCTCGTTGCGCTGCTTGGCATCGGTGGTGTAGTTGTCCCAGAACCACTTCATCATGTTTTTGCTGAGGAAGTGCCCCTCGGCAAACTGGTTGTAGGACGCGGTTTCGAAGTTGGCATCAGTCACCGGCCACAACAGCACCTGGAACCTGATCGCCGGAGTGCCCTTGTCCTTGGCCATCAGCGCAACCACCGCCGCCATGTTGCCGCCGACGCTGTTGCCGGCTACCGCCAGGCGCTGGCCATCGACATTGATCTCTTTGCCGTGCTCGGCCACCCATCGGGTCGCGGCATAAGCCTGGTTGATCGCCACCGGGTAATGCGCTTCCGGCGACGGCGTGTAGTTCACGAACACCGCCGCGGCACCCGAACCCGTCACCAGGTCACGCACCAACCGCTCGTGGGTCGGGAAATCCCCCAGCACCCAGCCACCGCCGTGGAAGAACATGAACACCGGCAGCTCGCCCTTGACCCCGGCCGGCCGGACGATGGTCAGGCTGATCGGTTGGCCGTCGACTTGAATGGTCTTCTGGCTGACATCGGCTTTTGGCAGCGTCAGCTTGACCCCGGACTGAGCGCCTACCAGAACCGCGCGGGCCTCGGCGGGCGTCATTTGCTCCATCGGTTTGCCGGTGCCTGCGTTCAGTACGTCGAGGAATGCCTGGGTGTTGTGTTCAACCCCGTTACCTGCGATCGCATTCCCGATGGACAAGGCGAGAAGGGTACCGGTCAAGACTTTGCTGAAAGTGTTCATGTTCGTTTCCTGTTCGGGCCTGGTAATCAGCGGTTAGACGGTAACGTGCAGACGCACATCGACGTTGCCACGGGTGGCGTTGGAGTACGGGCAGACCTGGTGGGCCGCATCGACCAGTGCTTGTGCATCGGCTTGTTCAAGACCCGGCAGGCTGATGTGCAGGTCGATGTCCAGGCCGAAGCCGCCAGGGATCTGGCCGATGCCGACATGGGCGGTGATAGAAGCGTCGTTGGGAATGCTGCGCCTGGTCTGGCTGGCCACGAATTTCAGGGCACCGATGAAGCAGGCGGAGTAGCCGGCAGCGAACAGTTGCTCTGGGTTGGTGGCTGCGCCGCCGGCACCGCCGAGCTCTTTCGGCGTGGCGAGCTTGACGTCGAGGATGTTGTCGCTGGAAACCGCCCGACCGTCACGGCCGCCAGTGGAAGTTGCGATTGCGGTGTAGAGAGTTTGCATGGTGAAAGCCTCGTTCGGAGTTTGGTTGTTTTGCGCTAAATGTTTGCGCGCTAAGTAAGTGCGAGGTGAATGTATCGCGCAAATATTTAGCGCGCAAGATAAAAAATAAAATAAATTTTCCAGAACAGACGAACGGTTGAGAAGGATTGGCTGGAACTATCGAGTTAGAGCGACTGGAGGTTATGCGGGCGGTTTTCGGAGGGGAAATCGAGTTCTGTGGGACAGCACAAAGCAAATGTGGGAGCGGGCTTGCTCGCGAAGGCGGTGTTTCAGTCAACACAAGAGTCGACTGATCTACCGCTTTCGCGAGCAAGCCCGCTCCCACAGGGGATTTGTGGTGAATTGGAGACTAGAGGCTGTCTTGCAGGTGACGACGCAGTTCCTGCAACTCCGCCTGCAGGTTTTGCAGGCGCTCCACGGTCATCCCGCTGGCGCCGAGGATGCACTGGGGAACATCGCGGGCTTTGTCGCGTAACGCCCGGCCCTGTTCGGTGAGTTCGACGATCACCACCCGCTCGTCTTCGCGGCTGCGGGTTCGGCTGAGCAGGCCTTCGGCTTCCAGGCGCTTGAGCAGCGGCGTCAACGATCCAGGATCGGTCAGCAACCGCGTGCTGATTTCACCTACGGTCAAACCGTCCCTTTCCCATAGCACCATCATCGCCAGGTATTGCGGATAGGTCAGGCCCAGCGCTTGCAGCAAGGGTTTGTAGACCTTGGTCATCATCAGCGAAGTGGAATGCAGGGCGAAGCAGGCCTGATTGTCCAGCAGCAGGTTGTCGCAGTTGTCCGGGGTGTTGCGCTCGGTGCTCATGTTGAAGCCTTGATCTGTGATCTGAAGAATCTAGCGGGCGAATCTTTAATGCGCCAGATAATTTTGATTAGTGCAGTTGCAAATGGGTTTGCAGCACCAGATCCCAGGGCGGAACGGGGCTGAAACGGGTTTTCAGGTACTCCAGCAACAAGCGACTGCGGGAGTTGGGCTGCTGTTCCAGGCGCAAGGCATAGATGCCGGCGCTTTCCGGTTTCGGCAGGCCGCTGTCGCAGAACAGCGGCAGCAACTCACCGCGCAACAGGTACTCGCTGGCCAGCCAGGTCGGCAGATGCGCGATACCCAGTCCGGCCAATGCGCCGCACACCAGCGCCTCGGCATTGTTGGCGCTCATGCGGATCCGCGCCGGCCGGTGCAACTGCATTTGCCCGCCGCGCTCGAAACGCCAGGCGAAGGGGGGAGCCAGGCCATCCCAGTCAAGCCCGTCGTGTTCAATCAGCTGTGACGGCTCGCTCGGCACGCCGCGACGCCGCAAATAATCAGGGCTGGCGCAGGCGATACGCACCATGCTCGCCAGGGGCGTGGCTACCAGCCGGGTGTCGGCCAATTGCCCGGCACGCAATACCAGATCGACCTTGCCGAGGTTCAGGCCCTGCATGTCGACGAAGCTGTCGATCAGGTGCAGTTGTACATCGAGCCCGGGGTAGAGCATCAGGAAATCGGCAATCACCGGTGCCAGGTGCCGGCGCCCAAAGGCTGCCGGCGCATCGATACGAATCAGGCCTTCCGGCGCGCTGCTCAGGGACACGGCCTCGGCCCGGGCCAGGCGCAATTCGGCGACGATCCGCCGTGCGCGCTCGGCAAAGGCCAATCCCGCCGGGGTGGCGCGTACCGCATGGGTACTGCGCAGGAACAGTTGACTGCCGACTGCGCTTTCCAGGCTGTCGATACGTCGAGCCACGGCCGAAGGGGTCAGCGGATGACGGCGCGAGACGGCGGAAAAACTGCCGGTTTCCAGCACGTCGAGGAACAAGGCCAGTTGGTCGGTCAGTTGATTGGGGTTCATGGCAAGTTTGTGCTTGTGCGAATTTGGCACAGCCATTGTGCGATGCTGTGCGTTTCCGCGCCAGCAGCAACTGCGTAGGATCAAAGGCCTGACGGCGATGGGGAAAAGGCTGTGATTGAGTTCTTGATGTATCTGGTGTTTGGCGCTGCGTTGGGCACGCTCGGCGGGTTGTTTGGCATCGGCGGCGGCCTGATCGCCATTCCGCTGCTGGGCGTGCTGTTCGGGCTCGATCAGCAGATAGCCCAAGGCACGGCGCTGGTGATGGTGGTGCCGAACGTGATGCTGGCGCTGTGGCGCTATCATCAGCGCAACCGGATCGAACTGCGCCACGCGCTACCGCTGGCCATCATGGGGTTCTGCTTCGCCTGGCTCGGGTCGATCTGGGCGGTGGGCATTGATGCGCAAACCATGCGCATTGGTTTTGTCGCATTCCTGATCGCGCTGTCGGCGTACAACCTTGTTCGGATGTTCGCCGCCAGCGCTCCGGCGACCTCGCAGATGAACTACTCATGGCCCTGGCTGGGCGTGCTTGGCGCTGCATCCGGCACGATGGGCGGGTTGTTCGGCGTGGGGGGCGCGGTGGTGGCGACGCCGGTGCTGACCAGTCTGTTCGGCACCAGCCAGGTGGTTGCACAGGGGTTGTCGTTGGCGCTTGCCTTGCCGAGTACAGGGGTGACGCTGGTGACTTACGCCGCGCACCATCAGGTCAGCTGGGTGATCGGCTTACCTTTGGCGGTCGGTGGGTTGATGAGTATCAGTTGGGGGGTGAAGGTTGCCCACGCTTTGCCCGAGCGGCTGCTGCGTGGGCTGTTTTGCGGGTTCCTGGTGTTCTGTGCGGTGATGCTCGCCTTCAAAGTTTGAAGCCTTCGACGATGTGCTCGGCCAGGCACTCGGTGATGGGCGACGGGTTATGCAGGTTGCGCACGAGCATGATGCTGGCCTCGGGCAGCAGCGGCAGGTCCTCGGCCTCACCGAGGATGCGCATGTCAGCGGTGATCAGGCTTTCAAGTTGTGCCGTGACGGCCAGGCCGGCGCTGACCACCGCCATGATCGCCGACAGGCTGTCGCTGTTGTACGCCACCCGGTAATCGCGCCCCCGGGCATCCAGGGCATTGCAGGCCCACAGTCGGCAGAAGCAATCACTGTTGAACATCGCCAGCGGCAGCGGCGTCTGCTCATGAGCGCTGTAGCATTGCGCTTGGGCCCAGACAAAACGTTCCTTGCGCAACAACTGGCCGATTTCGCTGCCCGGTTCGCGGGTCACGATGGACAGGTCGAGATCCTGGCGCATCAGCAGTTGTTTAGATGATTCGCAGTGCACTTCTATCTGAATCAGCGGGTAAGACTGGGCAAACCGGCGCAAGATCCCCGGGAGGAACCGCATCACATAATCGTCCGGCGTGCCGATGCGCACGGTGCCGACCATGTCGGGCTCACGCAAGGTATTGAAGACCTCACTGTGCAGCTTGAGGATGCGTCGCGCATAGCCGAGCAACACCTGGCCTTCGGCCGTCAGTCGCACCTGCCGCCCGTCGCGCTGGAACAACTGGCGCTGCAGCACATCTTCTTCCAGGCGTTTCATCTGCATGCTGACGGCAGACTGGGTGCGGTTGACGATTTCGCCGGCGCGGGTAAAGCCGCCCTGGTCGGCGATGGCGACGAAGGTGCGCAACACTTCGGTATCGATACTCGGGTAGGCGGACATCCATCAATCTCCGAGATATGTGACATCAGAAACATTCGTTGGATTGATCTTAGACCCGGCGCGAGACTGGATCCATCCAAACGGAGGGCAACAAGATGAAAGGTCAACACGAGTTCCAGGGATCAGAAAAACACTCGATTCACGTGATATCCGATCTGCTGCACAAGGTCGGCCGCTGGTACGAACTGCATCGCGAGCGCGAACTGCTGGCGAGCTTGAGCGACGAAGCACTCAAGGACATCGGCATGAGCCGTGCGGATGTGGAGAACGAGTCGATCAAGCCGTTCTGGAATGACCCGATGCATAAATGATGAATGCCACGCTACACAAACCCCTTACCGGTGAGGTAGGTTGCGAGCAGACAAGGAGGCACCCATGCCCGCAACGTTGTCCTTTACCCTCAAACAGGCTCGGCGTCTGGCGCTGGCCGCCCAAGGGTTCAACGGGCGGTCGTCGTCAGCGGCGATCAAGGCAGTTGCGCTCAATCGCCTGATCGAACGGCTGGGCATTCTGCAGATCGATTCGGTCAATGCATTGGTGCGTTCGCACTACCTTCCGCTGTTTTCCCGCCTCGGCAATTACTCATCCGATTTGCTCGACCAGGCTGCCTGGAGCCAGGGCCGGCGCCGTACGTTGTTCGAGTATTGGGGCCATGAAGCCTCGTTGTTGCCACTTTCCATGTACCCCTTGATGCGTTGGCGCATGCAGCGTGCGAGCCGTGGCGAAGACATCTATCAGCAATTGGCGCGCTTTGGCCGTGAACAGCAGGACACCATTCGCCGGGTGCTGGCTTCGGTCGAGGAGCAGGGCGCGTTGGGGGCCGCAAGTCTGTCGACCCGTCAGGAGCGGGCCGGCCCCTGGTGGGACTGGAGTGCGGAAAAGCATGCGCTGGAATGGTTGTTCGCTGCCGGTGAAGTGACCGTTGCCGGACGGCGCGGATTCGAAAGGCTCTACGATCTGCCGGAGCGGGTGATTCCCCGGGCGGTGCTTGCGCACCCCATCCTGAGTGAAGGCGAGGCCCAGCGCGGCCTGTTGCGGCATGCGGTAACGGCCTTGGGAGTCGGTACGGAGAAGGACTTGCGTGACTATTTCCGCTTGAACCCTGGGGACAGTCGTCCACGTTTGGCCGAGTTGGTCGAGGCCGGGGAATTGCTGACCTGCGAAGTCCAGGGCTGGCGGCAACCGGCCTATTGTCTGCCCGAGCCGAAAGTGCCGCGCAAAGTCGTCGCCAGTGCATTGCTCTCACCGTTCGATTCGCTGATCTGGGAGCGCAGCCGGACCGAGCGGCTGTTTGATTTCCGCTATCGGCTGGAGATCTACACACCGCAAGACAAGCGAGTGTACGGCTATTACGTCCTGCCGTTTTTGCACAACGAACGGATTGCAGCACGGGTGGATCTTCGCGCGGAACGGGCTGCGGGCCGTCTGGCAGTGCATGCGGTGCATGAAGAGGACGCGGGGCTGGACGAGGAGGGGATGCTGGCGCTGGCGGTCAATCTGCGGCAGATGGCGGATTGGCTTGGGCTGGCGCAGGTTCAGCTCAATTGCCCGCGGGCGAGTGCGGCAAGGTTGAGGGTGGCATTCACAAAAATTGGCGCTGACTGAGCTGGCCTCTTCGCGGGCAAGTCGGATCGCCGCACCGCCGCTCCCACAATGACTGCGCCGGTCACAATTAATGTGTACGACGCGTACCCTGTGGGAGCGGCGGTGCGGCGATCCGACTTGCCCGCGAAGGCGGACTATCAGGCAGCAAAAAGGTTACTGACTCACCGCCGAACCTGCTTCAGAGTTTCAGCAATCAAAAACGCCAGTTCCAGCGACTGATCGGCATTCATCCGCGGGTCGCAATGGGTGTGGTAGCGATCCGATAAGCCATCCTCGGTAATCGGCCGCGCGCCACCGATGCACTCGGTCACGTTCTGCCCGGTCATCTCGATGTGGATACCACCGGCATAACTGCCTTCGGCTTCGTGCACCTGGAAGAACTGCTTCACCTCCCCAAGGATCTGCGCGAAGTCGCGGGTCTTGTAGCCGCTGCTGGCTTTGATGGTATTGCCGTGCATCGGGTCGGAACTCCACAGCACCTGCTTGCCTTCACGCTGGACGGCGCGGATCAGCTGCGGCAAGTGATCACCGACCTTGTTAGCGCCCATCCGCGCGATCAGGTTCAGGCGGCCCGGGTCGTTGTCCGGGTTGAGCACATCGATCAAGCGAATCAGGTCGTCGGGGTTCATGCTCGGGCCGACCTTGACCCCGATCGGGTTGTTCACCCCGCGCAGGAATTCGACGTGGGCACCGTCGAGCTGGCGGGTGCGGTCACCGATCCACAGCATGTGGGCCGAGCAGTCGTAGTAATCGTTGGTCAGGCTGTCGCGACGCACGAAGGCTTCTTCGTAGTTCAGCAACAGCGCTTCGTGGGCGGTGAAGAAACTGGTTTCGCGCAACTGCGGCGAGGTGTCCATGCCGCAGGCGCGCATGAACGCCAGGGTTTCATCGATGCGATCGGCCAGGTGGCTGTACTTCTCGGCCAGCGCCGAGTTGGCGATGAAGTCCAGGTTCCACTTGTGCACCTGGTGCAGGTCGGCGAAACCGCCCTGGGCGAAGGCGCGCAACAGGTTCAGGGTCGCGGTGGACTGGTGGTAGGACTGCAGCAAGCGCTCCGGATCCGGCACGCGGCTTTTTTCGTCGAAGCCGATGCCGTTGACGATGTCGCCACGGTAGGCGGGCAAGGTCACGCCATCGATGGTTTCGTCATTGGCCGAACGGGGCTTGGCGAACTGCCCGGCCATGCGCCCGACCTTGACTACCGGGCAGCCGGCGGCAAAGGTCATCACGATTGCCATCTGCAACAACACCTTGAAGGTGTCGCGGATTTTCGCCGCGGAGAACTCGGCGAAGCTTTCGGCGCAGTCACCACCCTGCAACAGAAACGCGCGGCCCTGGGTCACCTCGGCAAACTGACGGCGTAACTCCCGGGCTTCGCCGGCAAACACCAGCGGCGGATAGCTGGCCAAGGTCTGCTCGACCTGCTGCAAATGCGCGGCGTCGGGGTATCGGGGTTGTTGCTGGATCGGCAGGGCGCGCCAGCTGTCAGGGCTCCAGGGTTGGCTCATCACGGTCTCTAGTGTTTTCGCTCGGACGTCCATGTTATCAGCAAATTAGTGCGTGACCTGTTCCCGTCGCTTCGCCGACAATCTCGCCTTTGCCGCTCTCCACGCGCGGTGTTATTGCGTTGCCGGCCCCGGTGACGATCAGGAGATGAAATGACTGAGGAGCGCGTCGAGCATCTGCTCGCCGAGGTACAGGACGAGTTCGGCGTGATTCGCGTGCTGGAAGTGGCCGATTACCGTTTTCTCGAGTTCGGTGATGCCATCGAGCAAAGCTGCGTGTTCACGGCCGACCCGAGCTGGCTCGAGTACGACTACACCCGGGCGATGCTGATCGGAGCGCTGTGCCACCAGCAACCGGAAAGTGCGCTGTTTCTCGGCCTCGGCGCCGGGACGCTGACTCAGGCTTGCCTCAAGTTCCTGCCGCTGGAAGATGTCGAAGCCATCGAGCTGCGCCCGGATGTACCGCGCCTGGCCATTGAATATCTGGGGCTGGATGACGATCCGCGCCTGTACATCCGTGTTGGCGATGCGCTGGAGCTGCTGGACACCGCTGAGTCGGCGGACCTGATTTTCGTCGACCTTTATACCGACGTCGGGCCGGGTGTCGGTCATCTGGCCTGGAGCTTTCTGGAAAACTGCCAGAAGCGATTGAATCCGGGGGGCTGGCTGGTCATCAATCAGTGGGCTACCGACGATGGCAAACCCCTGGGCGCCGCCTTGTTGCGCGGTTTATACCACCGACATTACTGGGAGCTGCCGGTGAAGGAGGGCAACGTGATTCTGATCGTGCCGTCGGAGCTGGACCAGGAACTGGACATGGACGGCCTGATCGCCCGCGCCGAAACGCTGGCGCCGCGGTTAGGGTATTCGCTGGATTCGTTGATCAAGTGCATTCGCCCGGCCACCTGAGGACCACAGATTCCCCTGTAGGAGCTGCCGAAGGCTGCGATCTTTGAAGATCAAAAGATCGCAGCCTTCGGCAGCTCCTACGCAGATTTTCAGCAACCTTTGAACACTCCGGGCCGTCGCTCCACCATCGACCGCACACCTTCCTTGACGTCCTCGCTGGCCATCAACTTCTTGACCAGCAGCGGCAACGCCTTTGCCGCCGCGGTTTCCCCTTCATATCGGGCCTGTCGCGCCGACATCAGTGTCGCCTGAACCCCAAGCGGTGCCTGGCGGGCGATCCGTTCGGCCAGTTCAATCGCCCGGGGCAGCAAGTCCTCGCTGGCCATGACCTCCTGCACCAGGCCCAGGTGCAAGGCATCACGGGCGTCGAATTCGTCACCGGTCAACAACCAGCGCATGGCGTTCCCCCAACCGGCGACTTGATGCAGGCGCAGGGTCGCACCGCCGAACGGGAAGATTCCCCGTTGCACTTCCATTTGTGCAAACCGGGTATTGCTGGCGCACAGGTTGATGTCGGCGGCCAGCATCAATTCGATGCCGATGGTCAGGCAGTAGCCTTGGGCGGCGACGATCACCGGTTTGCTGACCCTGGGGCCTGCGAACACCGCCCACGGATCACAGCCGCCGGGCGGAACCTGCCAGCCATCTGCCAGTGTGACGCTGGCATTGACCAGGTCGAGCCCGGCGGTGAAGTGCTCGCCATGAGCGAACACCACCGCCACCCGCGCCTCGCTGTCGGCTTCGAACTCGCCATAGGCCAGGCTCAATGCGTTGAGCAGGTCGAGATCGAAGGCGTTGCGCTTGGCCACCCGGTCCAGACCGATCAGGAACACGTGGCCATGCCGTTCGCGGCTGACTCGACTGGAGCTGGGCTGATTCATGGAGCGATCCTCGGGGTGGGAAGGGCGTGCCGGACCGGCGGTCTGCACGGCAAAGGGTGAACCGTTTTAGCGCCATCACCCGCAAGGCCGGGCCTTTGAAAAGTAGACGGCTGACCGATTATTCGCAAAGCCTGTGACACAACGGCGTATCCGGTGGATTTCCGATAAAAAAAGCTCCCTTTTTTGGCAAATTCCGGTATAGTGCGCGCCGGCCTTTAGCCGGGCCGCGTTTAGGTAGAGCAATTCCCCGAAGCCAGCTTCGGCTGCACGTCCGTACTGCGGACTCTCCCTTGACGATTCTTTTCATTCATTCGTTTTCGCAAATCCCCGCCGACAAAGCTGCCAGGGCGACTCTTGAGTCTCAACACGGCACGCGCAGCTTTGGAGCATGGGTCTTTGCGGATGCACTTAGAGGCAGACCCATGACCCAGGAAACCGGCGGCTTCGCCGCTTTTAATCTTAATCCGAATATTCTTGCAGCCGTCACCGCGACTGGCTACGAAGAGCCATCGGCTATTCAGCAGCAATCGATCCCGATCATCATGGCCGGTCACGACATGATTGGTCAGGCGCAAACCGGTACGGGTAAAACCGCTGCGTTCGCCCTGCCAATCCTGCATCGCATCGATCCTGCAAAGCGCGAACCGCAAGCCCTGATCCTGGCACCAACTCGTGAGTTGGCGCTACAAGTTGCAACCGCTTTCGAAACCTACGCCAAGCAAATGCCGGGCGTAACTGTTGTGGCTGTCTACGGCGGCGCGCCGATGGGCCCACAGCTGAAAGCAATCCGTAATGGCGCACAGATCGTTGTCGCCACTCCGGGCCGTCTGTGCGACCACCTGCGTCGCGACGAAAAAGTACTGGCGACCGTGAACCACCTGGTTCTCGACGAAGCCGACGAAATGCTCAAGCTGGGTTTCATGGACGACCTGGAAGTTATCTTCAAGGCTCTGCCTGCAACCCGTCAGACCGTATTGTTCTCGGCCACCTTGCCGCAGTCGATCCGCGCCATTGCCGAACGCCACCTGCGCGATCCGCAACACGTGAAGATCCAGACCAAGACCCAGACCGTTACCGCGATCGAGCAGGCTCACCTGCTGGTTCACGCTGATCAGAAGACTTCGGCCGTTCTCAGCTTGCTGGAAGTGGAAGATTTCGACGCCCTGATCATGTTCGTGCGTACCAAGCAAGCGACCCTGGATCTGGCCAGTGCCCTGGAAGCCAAAGGCTACAAAGCCGCTGCGCTGAACGGTGACATCGCCCAGAACCAGCGTGAGCGCGTAATCGATTCCCTCAAGGATGGCCGTCTGGACATCGTTGTGGCGACCGACGTTGCTGCTCGTGGCCTGGACGTTCCGCGCATCACTCACGTGTTCAACGTTGACATGCCGTACGACCCGGAGTCCTACGTTCACCGTATCGGCCGTACCGGCCGTGCCGGTCGCGAAGGTCGTGCGCTGCTGCTGGTGACTCCGCGTGAGCGCCGCATGCTGCAAGTGATCGAGCGTGTAACCGGTCAAAAGGTTGCTGAAGTTCGCCTGCCGGACGCTCAAGCCGTTCTGGATGCGCGCATCAAGAAACTGACCAACAGCCTGTCGCCGCTGGTGGCCGAGGCCGAATCGACTCACGGTGATCTGCTTGATCGCCTGACCGCCGACATCGGTTGCAGCCCGCGTGCCCTGGCCGCAGCCCTGCTGCGCAAGGCAACCAACGGTCAAGCGCTGAACCTGGCCGCTATCGAGAAAGAACGTCCACTGGTGCCGAACAATGCACCGCGTGGCGATCGTCCAGAGCGTTCCGGTGATCGTCCTGAGCGTGGCGACCGCGAGCGTCGTGCTCCGATGCCACTGGGCGAAGGCCGTGCACGTTGCCGTACCGCGCTGGGCGCGCGTGATGGTATCGCTGCCAAGAACCTGCTGGGCGCCATCCTCAACGAAGGTGGCCTGGCGCGTGAAGCGATCGGTCGCATCCAGGTGCGTGACAGCTTCAGCCTCGTCGAGTTGCCGGAAGATGGTCTGGAGAAGTTGCTGACCAAGCTGAAGGACACTCGCGTTGCCGGCAAGCAGTTGAAGCTGCGTCGCTACCGCGAAGATTGATCCGCTCTCGGGCTGATTGATCGAACATGAAAAATCCCCGACTGGTTCGGGGATTTTTTATGCCTGTAAAAAAGATCGCAGCCTGCGGCAGCTCCTACATGGGGTCACATTCCTCCGTAGGAGCTGCCGAAGGCTCGGGCCGCGTTCGGACGATCTTTTGCCTTATTGGCTAACCGAAGCGATAGATGTCCATGCCCAATGCCCCCATGGTGAACCCCTGATGGGCAACGCTGAACGGCCCCCCGGCAGCGCGGGCAAAATACAACGGCAACAAGTGCTCATCACTCGGATGATTGCGTACAGCGTTTGGCGCCTGCGCGCGATAGTCGTGCAGCGCGTCTTCGTCGTTCGCGGCGAGTTTTTCGATCATCCAGTCGCGAAATGCCCGGGCCCAGGGTTCAACGCTCTCGGGGCCGGCATGCCAGTCCAGTTCCCGCAGGTTGTGAGTGATGCTGCCGGAGCCGATCAGCAGCACGCCATGCTCGCGCAGGCTGGCCAGCGCGTGACCAACACGGGTCTGCAGGGCGGGACCGCCACGGGTGGGCAATGAAACCTGGACAATCGGGATGTCTGCCTGCGGGTACATCAGCGATAAAGGCACCCAGACGCCATGGTCGAAAGGTCGATTGCTGTCGATACGTGCTGCAAAGCCAGCGGTTTTCAGTAATTCGGCAACCTCTGCGGCGAGTCGTGGGTCGCCGGGAGCCGGGTACTGGACTTCGAACAGGACTTTGGGAAAGCCACCGAAGTCATGCCAGGTTTCCGGTTGTGGATTGCCGCTGACCAGCAGCTCATTGCTTTCCCAGTGTGCGGAAACAATCACAATGGCCTTGGGCTTCGGTAATTCGGCGGCCAGGCGGGCGAGTGCCGGCCCGCTGGCGCCGGGTTCCAGGGCGAGCATGGGGGAGCCGTGGGATATGTACAGGCTGGGGAACATGAATGAGCTCCTGAGAGTTAAGATGCAACATCTTCAGTCAGATCATTAATCTAAATCTAATATAAGTTTTAGGGTGTTTTGATCGAATTTTCGGGGTTATTTATGCAGCCGGAGTTTTGGCACAAGAAGTGGGCGGCGAACCAGATCGGCTTTCACCTGCCACAGGTGAACCCTTATCTGAAACGGTTCTGGCCAGCGTTGAGCCTTGAAGAAGGCGCGCGCGTGCTGGTGCCGTTATGTGGAAAAAGCCTGGATCTGCTATGGCTCGCCCATCAAGGCCATGAGGTCTTGGGAGTCGAACTGTCGGAAAAAGCCGTCGAGGAGTTTTTCAGCGAACATGGCTTTGATCCGGCCGTTAGCGAGCAGGGGCCGTTCAAGGTTTATCGGGCAGGTTCCATTGAGCTGTGGTGCGGCGATTTCTTCGAGCTGACGGCAGGCGACGTTGCCGATTGCTCCGCGCTTTATGATCGCGCGGCGTTGATCGCGTTGCCGGCGCAAATGCGCGAGCGCTACGCCGCCCATTTGAAGCGGATTCTGCCGAAGGAGTCCCTTGGCCTGATGATTACCCTGGATTACGACCAGGCGCAAATGCCCGGTCCGCCGTTTGCCGTACTCGATGAAGAGGTGCGACGGTTGTTCGGGGACTCATGGGCGCTGAAGATCCTGGAAGATCAGGATGTGTTGAGCGAGAGCGGGAAATTCCTGGAGGCGGGTGTCACGCGGCTGGAGGAGCGTGTGTATCGGGTTTCCAGTCGGTAGGAACGGTTAGCAGTACTGGCCTCTTCGCGAGCAAGTCGAATCGTCGCACCGCCGCTCCCACATTTGACCGCGATTCCCTGTGGGAGCGGGCTTGCCCACGAAGAGGCCCTGAAAAGCACTGACGCTTTTGAACAGGCAAAAAAAGGCCCGCATCGCTGCGGGCCTTTTCATTTTTGCTGTGAAGTCTCTTAGCCCCGACGACGAGCCAGAGCGTCGATACGCTCTTCCAGTGGCGGGTGGCTCATGAACATGCGGGCGAACCCTTGCTTGATGCCACCGTTAATGCCGAAGGCGTTCAGGGTGTCGGGCATGTGCACCGGCAGGCCTTGTTCCGCCCGCAGGCGTTGCAGGGCGCCAATCATCGCGGCGGTGCCGGCCAGGTTTGCACCGGCTTCGTCGGCACGGAATTCGCGCTTGCGCGAGAACCACATGACGATGGCGCTGGCCAGGATGCCGAGAACAAGTTCGGCGAAGATGGTTGCCACGTAGTAGGCAATGCCTTGGCCTTCTTCGTTCTTGAAGATCACCTTGTCGACGAAATTGCCGATGATTCGTGCGAAGAACATCACGAAGGTGTTCACCACGCCCTGGATCAATGCCAGGGTAACCATGTCGCCATTGGCTACGTGGCCGATTTCGTGGGCCAGGACGGCTTTCACTTCATCCGGCGAGAAGCGCTCGAGCAAACCCTGGCTGACCGCGACCAACGCGTCGTTCTTGTTCCAGCCGGTGGCGAAGGCGTTCGCCTCGTAGGCCGGGAAGATACCGACTTCGGGCATCTTGATCCCGGCTTCGCGGGACAATTGCTCGACGGTTTGCAGCAGCCATTGCTCGTGACGGGTACGTGGCTGGGTGATGATCTGGGTGCTGGTGCTCATCTTCGCCATCCACTTGGAGATGAACAGCGAGAACAGGGAACCGGCGAAACCAAAGACCGCACAGAAAATCAGCAGCTGATTGAGGTTGAGATCAACCCCATTGGCCGCCATGAACCCGTTGAAGCCGAAAAGGCTCAGGGTGATGCTGGCAATCAGCACGACCGCCAGGTTAGTGGCCAAGAACAGCAGGATGCGCATCATGGTTGTAGAAATCTCCTCAAGCTAAAGATGTAGCGTACTGCGGGGTATATAAGGTGCTGCACCGGGGTATTCAACCGGGTGACTATTTCAAACTGTGTCCTACGGCAACAGTCTAGCTGCTTGCAGGGCATTTCCGACAAGTGTGCAGGAAGTGTTTGTCAGTCAATTCGTGCCGAAGGCCCAGCCTTTGTTAGGCGTGGGCAGGCAAGGGGCTGTCCGGTAGCGACAAAGCGACGGCCAGTGGCCCAATGCAAATAAATGTTGCCGGATGAATCACCGTGCGACGTTCGGGGGCATCGCACGGTGACGGACCGCTTACTGGCGGTAGGACTTGAGGAAGCCGCCGATGCGTCCGATGGCCATCTCCAGGTCATCGACACGGGGCAGGGTCACGACGCGGAAGTGGTCTGGCCATGGCCAGTTGAAGGCGGTGCCTTGAACCACAAGCAGCTTCTCGGAGAGCAGCAGGTCGAGGACGAACTTTTCGTCGTTATGGATCGGGCAAACCTTGGGGTCGATCCGCGGGAATGCATACAGCGCGCCCATCGGCTTGACGCAGCTCACGCCCGGAATGTCGTTGAGCAACTCCCAGGTGCGGTTGCGTTGCTCCAGCAGGCGGCCCTGGGGCAGTACCAGGTCGTTGATGCTCTGATAGCCACCCAGGGCGGTCTGGATTGCATGCTGGCTCGGCACGTTGGCGCACAGGCGCATGTTCGCCAGCATGTCGATGCCTTCGATGTAGCTCTGGGCGTGGTGTTTCGGTCCGGAAATGGCGATCCAGCCGGAACGGAAACCGGCCACGCGATAGGACTTGGACAGGCCGTTGAAGGTCAGGCACAGCAGGTCAGGCGCCAGGGAGGCGGTGCAGATGTGCACGGCGTCGTCGTAGAGGATCTTGTCGTAGATCTCGTCGGAGAACACCACCAGGTTGTGCTGGCGGGCCAGTTCCAGCATGCCCAGCAGCACTTCCTTCGAATACACCGCGCCGGTCGGGTTATTCGGGTTGATGATCACCAGGGCCTTGGTGTTCGGGGTGATCTTGGCCTTGATGTCGGCCAGGTCCGGCCACCAGTTGGCTTGCTCGTCGCACAGGTAATGCACCGGATTGCCGCCGGACAGGCTCACGGCTGCGGTCCACAATGGATAGTCCGGCGCTGGCACCAGCACTTCGTCGCCATTGTTGAGCAGCGCCTGCATCGACATTACGATCAGTTCGGATACGCCGTTGCCCAGATAGATATCTTCAATGCCGACGCCTTCCACCTGCTTTTGCTGGTAGTACTGCATCACGGCCTTGCGCGCACTGAACAGGCCCTTGGAATCACTGTAGCCCTGGGCGGTCGGCAGGTTGCGGATCACGTCCTGGAGGATTTCATCCGGTGCTTCGAAACCAAAAGGCGCCGGGTTGCCGATGTTCAGCTTGAGGATGCGATGACCTTCCTCTTCCAGGCGCTTGGCGTGCTTGAGCACCGGGCCGCGAATGTCGTAGCAGACGTTGGCGAGCTTGTTCGATTTGCTGACCTGCATGGCGATGTGTTCCCGAAAATGAACGATCCAGACGGTGTTTGGGCAACCGTGCTGGGAATCCTGCGTATTCACACAGGCCTGACGCCTTGAGATGCAGCACCCATATTTCCGTTTGAATGCGCGTGGTCTGGCTGCCAGACTGGCGTTTGACGAGGCGCAATCATACGTGCCGCCCGATCCGTGGAAAAGGTACAGATCGGGCTTTTTCAGCCGCTGAGGTGTGATGATGGAAAAGTTGGAAAAAACCCTGGAAGAATGGAAGGCGATGCTCGACCCGGAGCAGTACAACGTGTGCCGCCTCAAAGGCACCGAACGTCCGTTTTCCGGCAAATACAACGCCACCAAGACCGACGGTATCTACCACTGCATCTGCTGCAGCGAGCCACTGTTCGACTCCAGGACCAAGTTCGATTCCGGCTGCGGCTGGCCGAGTTTCTACGCGCCGATCGGCGACAGCGCCATGACCGAAATCCGTGATGTCAGCCACGGCATGATCCGCACCGAAGTGGTCTGCGCCAAATGCGACGCGCACCTGGGGCATGTATTCCCTGATGGTCCGCCGCCGACAGGCCTGCGTTATTGCATCAATTCGGTATGCCTGGACCTGGTGCCCCGCGAGTAATGCGAGCCCCGTAGGAGCTGCCGAAGGCTGCGATCTTTTGATTCTTGGCCTCAAGAAAGACCAGGTCAAAAGATCGTCCGAACGCGGCCCGAACCTTCGGCAGCTTCTACAGTTGGTCAGTGTTTTGATTAATTAAATTGCACACAATTAAATTGATCGCTATTTTGTTGTTTCTTCCATTCGTTCGGAACCTCAAACATGAGCGACAACCTGCTGAGCATCCCTTGCACCACGATCAAGGGCGAGCAAAAGACCCTGGCGGATTTCGCCGGCAAGGCCGTGCTGGTGGTCAACACAGCCAGCAAGTGCGGTTTCACTCCGCAGTACAAGGGCCTGGAAGAGTTGTGGCAGACCTACAAGGACCAGGGTCTGGTGGTGCTCGGATTTCCCTGCAACCAGTTCGGCAAGCAAGAGCCGGGCAATGAAGGGGCGATCTCCGAGTTCTGCGAGTTGAACTTCGGTGTCAGCTTCCCGCTGTTCAAAAAGATCGACGTCAACGGTGCCGATGCCCATCCGCTGTTCGTGCAATTGAAAAAGCGCGCACCGGGGGTGCTGGGTTCCCAGGGCATCAAGTGGAACTTCACCAAGTTTCTGATTGGCAAGGACGGGCAACTGGTCAAGCGCTTCGCTCCGGCGACCAAGCCGCAGGACCTGACCCGCGAGATCGAAGCCCTGCTCAAATGAATACCTTGTCAGTCGATTCCCTGAAGCTCGACAGCCAGTTGTGTTTCAAGCTGTACGCGGCTTCCCGGGCGGTGATTCGCGCCTACAAGCCAATGCTCGATCAGTTGGGCCTGACTTACCCTCAGTACCTGGCGATGCTGGTGTTGTGGGAGTGGCAGGAAGCGGCCCCGGAGCAACCGACCGTCAAGGCATTGGGCGAGCGTCTGGCCCTGGATTCCGGCACGCTGACACCCTTGCTCAAGCGCCTGGAACAACTGCAACTGGTGCAACGCCAGCGTTCGGCGCGCGATGAGCGTGAAGTGCACCTGAGCCTGTCGCCAGCCGGCGCGGCCTTGCGTGACCAGGTCGGGCCACTCAAGGCGCGCCTGTTGTGCGACAGCGGGGTCGATCTGAACCGTCTCAACGAATTGCGCGATGGCCTCGATCACCTGTTGGGGCAGATCAAGGCGTTGTCGTAGCGGGGATCCACAGGTCCAGCAGGGCGGCCAGTTCTTCGCGCCGAAAGGGTTTGGCCAGGTAGTCGCTCATGCCCGCGGCACGACAGCGTTCACGCTCCTCCGACATGGCGTTGGCCGTCAGGGCAACAATGGGCAGTTGGGGCCAGCGTCCGTTGCGGCGGATTTGCCGGCTGGCTTCATAGCCGTCCATCACCGGCATGTTGCAGTCCATCAGCACCAGGTCGAAATCCCGTTGTTCGAGTTGGTCCAGGGCCTCGCCGCCATGAGCCGCGGTGGTGACCTCACAGCCGAGTTTGCCGAGCATGCCCTTGGCCACCAACTGATTGACCGGGTTGTCTTCCACCAACAGCACTCGTCCGCGGCGTAGCGGGCATTGAGTGTCGAGCCTGGCCTCATTGATCGGGTGGGTTTGCGGTTGCAGGATCCGCTGCAACGTCTGAAGCAGCGTACTGCGGGCCAAGGGGCGGGCCTGTTGTTGCAGGGGGGCGAGGGCGCTGGCCTCTTCGCTGGGCATGAAGTTGCCGTAAGCGGTGATCAGCAGGATCGGCGCGCTGAGGGTGGGGCGCAAATTGAACAGGCATTCGGGGCAGTCGGTGATGAGCACGTCGGCTGTCAGGCCAAACAGTGGGTCATCCATGGAACGCCGTTCATAGTCCAGCCCCCAGACAGGCAACAGGCTGTTCAACAGTTCCCCCAGACCGCTGCTGGCGGCAGTGATGGCAATGACCTTGCCCTTGAGCGAAACAGCAGGCATTGCGCGAGTATGACTGGGCAAAGGCAAGTCTGCGCAGAACTGGCTGCCAAACCCAGCCTCGGAACTGATCGTCAGGCGTCCTTGCATGGCTTCGCAAAGGTTGTAGGTCAGGGCCAGGCCCAGCCCGGTGCCGCCAAACTGACGGGTAATACCGGCGCCGGCCTGGGTGAAAGGCTGCAGGATCTTGACCTGGGCATCCTGGGGGATGCCGATGCCGGTGTCGCACACTTCGATCCTGACGCCGTCGCCGAACGTCGACAGGCGCACGTCGACCCGCCCGAAACGGGTGAACTTGAGGGCGTTGGACAGCAGGTTACTGACGATCTGCCGCACCCGGGTCGGATCGCCGAGCACCAGTGCCGGGAAATGCGGATCGATCAGGCAGGTCAGTTCGACGCTGGGGGCGGCGTTCTGCGACAACAGGTTGGCGGTGTCTTCGATCAGCGAACCGAGGTCGAAGGGGATGTGTTCGAGTTCGAGTTGGCCGGCATCGAACTTCGACAAATCGAGAATATCGTTGAGCAATTCCACCAGCACTTTGCCCGAGTCATGGGCGATAGACAGTTGCTGCTGTTGTTCGGCATTCAGCGGCCCGTCGAGTGACAGCGCGATCATCCCGAGCAAGCCATTGAGAGGCGTGCGGATTTCATGGCTCATGTTGGCCAGGAACACCGAGCGGGCTTCGGCCATGTCGAGGGCGGTACTGCGGGCGGCTTCCAGTTCCTCGTTGGATTGGCTCAACCGCGCGTTGATCGCCTTGAGTTCGGCAGTGCGGGCCGAGACGATATTTTCCAGTTGGCCGAGGTATTCGGTCAGGCGGTTTTCCGCGTTGCGCCGCTGCTGGATTTCGGTGGCGATGTTCTTGAATTGCTGGTTGGCAACCTTGACCAGCACGCCAATTTCATCGTTGGCGTGTCCGGTGGGACACTCCAGTGAGGTCGATTCGGTGCTGCCCGGGTCGCGACCGCTGAGTTCACGGATGACTCGCACCAGGGGTTTGGTCAGCATCACATAGAACAGCGCCAGCAGGATGCCGGACAGCAGCAGGCTGCGGGCGAAGCCATTGATCAGGGTCACTTCGGCCCGGCGCAGGAATCGGTCGCCGAAGGCGTAAGTATCGACGTTCAGCCGCAGCGTACCCAGGGATTCGTTGGGCATATGATCCAGGTAAAGCCGGTCTTCGAACTGTCGGTTGGCGCCGAACAGGAAGTCACTGAGCATCCGGTAACCGTTTTCCACACCGGGTCGCTTGACGTTGGCCAGAACGGTACCGTTGTTGTCGGTCAGTTTTGCGCCGATGATCGCTGGCGAGCGCAGCAGGCCCAGGGTCAGTTCCTTGGCGAGTTCGGCGTCGATGTTGTAGGCGATTCGCGAGGCCGGGTTGTGGCTGATTTCCAGCAATGAAAGGATTTCACGATTGATGGAGGCGTCTTCACTGGCATAATCGATGCCTATTTGCAGCAGGCTGAGCAGCGTGCCCAGAATGAAACCGACCAGCACAGTAAGCCGGGCTTGCTTGAATGACAGCCGGTTGGTGAATTTGATGTCCATGAGGGGGTGAACCACTTCGGTTTCCTTTCGCTGCTCAAGCATAGTCGATCATGCATGCCTGCTGATGTTCTCGCGAGGCTTGTACTGCGGGGGCCGCCGCTTGTGTGACGCTGTGTTTCGTCGCTGTATCACCATCATTACTGTGAACGTGCCCGAGGAGAAGTCGTGGATTCCCGATTGAATGCTTTTCTTGAACGCGCCGATGCCGTTCTGGCCCGTATCGAGCCGTTGCTGCCGGCCCCCCGGCCAGCCATCGACTGGACCCAATGCCTGGCCGCGCGCTGGCAGCGCGAGTCGCGCGGCGGTTATCTGATGCCGCTGGAGGTCAGCCTCGACATGCGTTTGTCGGACCTGATCGGCGTCGACCGGCAAGTCGAGCAGCTTGGGCGCAATACCCAACAGTTTCTCGACGGCATGCCGGCCAACCACGCCTTGCTCTGGGGCTCACGCGGCACCGGCAAGTCGTCGCTGGTGCGCGCCTTGCTGGCTGAGCACGCTCAAGCCGGATTGCGCTTGATCGAGATTGAACGTGATCACCTGGCAGACCTGCCGCGAGTGGTCGAACAGATCGGCAAACTGCCTCAGCGTTTCGTGTTGTTTTGCGATGACCTCTCGTTCGAGTCGGGCGAGGGTGATTACCGAGTGCTCAAGAGTGTCCTCGATGGCTCGCTGGAACAGGCGCCGGACAACGTTTTGCTGTACGCCACGTCCAACCGTCGCCACCTGGTGCCGGAAAAGGAAAGTGACAACGAAAACTGGAAACGGGTCGACGGCGAACTGCATCCGAGCGAGGCGGTGGAAGACAAGATCGCGCTGTCGGACCGCTTCGGCCTGTGGCTGTCGTTCTATCCGTTTACCCAGGAACACTTCCTCGACGTCGTCGAGCACTGGATCGGCCAGTTGGCCGGCAAGGCCGGACTGGCGTGGCAGCGCACCGAGGAACTGGACATCCTGGCGGTACGCTGGGCCACCGGCCGAGGCAATCGCAATGGGCGTTGCGCCTATCAATTTGCTCGTTATTGGGTCGGGCTGAAACTGTTGGAGCACAAGGCATGATCGATTTACAAAAGAGCGGCCAGGGCCTCGAAGGCTACGGCATGCTGCACGCACAGCTGGAGTCATTGCTGGCGGACGAGCGGGATTTTATCGCCAATGCCGCACAATTCTCGGCGTTTCTGTTCAATCAACTCGATGACTTGAACTGGGCCGGTTTCTACCTCAACCGTCATGAAGAGCTGGTGCTGGGCCCGTTTCAGGGGCAGATCGCTTGCGTACGGATTCCGTTCGGCCGTGGCGTTTGCGGGACGGCGGCAGCCACCCTGCAGACTCAACGAGTCGAAGATGTGCACGCGTTCCCCGGTCACATTGCCTGCGACAGCGCCTCGAACAGCGAACTGGTGGTGCCGTTGGTCAAAGACGGCCGATTGATCGGCGTGCTTGACCTCGACAGTCCGAAACTTGCGCGTTTCACCGCGCAGGACCAAGCCGGGATCGAACAGCTGGCGGCGATTTTCCTGCGCCTGACCGACTGCTGATCAAGACGCCAGGCCGGCCTTGGCCAGCAGGCCGGAGGCGTCCACCGCATCGATCTGCCCGGGGTCGAGGAAGCGCCTGGCGTACTGCAAATAGATTTGTGCCTTGATGAACAGCCCGAACAGCTGCGGGTCTATGTGGGCATCACGGC
Organism: Pseudomonas sp. IT-P258; assembly: GCF_949767825.1. Taxonomy (NCBI): domain Bacteria; kingdom Pseudomonadati; phylum Pseudomonadota; class Gammaproteobacteria; order Pseudomonadales; family Pseudomonadaceae; genus Pseudomonas; species Pseudomonas sp. IT-P258. Next base: position 233,232 of record NZ_CATKPU010000098.1, read on the forward strand.
ACATGAACGCCATGATGCTCAGCGCCTCGCTCAGGGTCTTGGCTTTTTTGTATGGGCGGTCGGCGGCCGTCAAGGCTTCGAAAATATCGGCAATCGCCATCATCCGCGCCGGCAGGCTCATCTCTTCTCGCTTCAAGCGTTTCGGATACCCGCTGCCGTCCATTTTTTCGTGATGCCCGCCGGCTATTTCCGCGACGCTGCGCAAGTGCCCGGGGAATGGCAGATGGTTGAGCATCTGGATCGTCTGAACGATGTGGTTATTGATGACATAACGCTCCTCGCTCGTCAGTGTGCCCCGGACGATGCTCAGGTTGTACAGCTCGCCGCGGTTGTATTTGTGGGGCGGAACGTCGAGCTTGAAGCCCAGGGGATTGTCTTGCGGTATCACTTCGTTTTCGCTGCGTTCGAACAGGTGCTCGGGTTTGTCCGCCAGTAAGGGTTCGCTGACGGGCAGGGCTGGGGCAGGCGTTCGGGCCTGACGCCGGTTTTCTTCCCAGGACACGCCCAATCGGTCATCCAGGGTCCGGGTCCAGGTGCGTTCAGCCAGGCGGCGCAGGCGTTGCAGATCTGCGTCGGCCATGGCTTCGCCGCCGAGATTGCAACGGGCCACAAAGGCGAAATCATCATCCAGTCCGGCCAGGCTGGTATTGCGCAGTTCCGCCAGCGCTCGCTCGTCACCGCCCAGGGCAATGGCCTGCCAGTAGCTGATCCAGGCATCGCGCTTGAGCACCTCGAAGCGGGTACGGATCTCGTGGATGCGATCGGTCAGGGTTTCCAGTTTCGTGGCTTTGTCGACAACGTATTCCGGCGTGGTGACCTTGCCGCAATCGTGCAGCCAGGCGGCGATGTGCAGTGCCTCCCATTCATCTTCGGTTGGCTGATAAGCGCTGAAGGCGGGCTCCTGGCTGTCTGCCGCCGCTTGGGCAAGCATCAGGGTCAGTTCCGGCACCCGCTGGCAATGGCCGCCGGTGTAGGGGCTTTTGGCGTCGATGGCGCCGGCCAGCAATTGAATGAAGGCGTCCAGCAGCTGTTTTTGCCGGGCTTGCAGGCGCTGGCTTTCGATACACACGGCGGCCGCGCCGGACACCGTCTGGAGAAACGCAATGCGGTCCGGCCGCAGTTTGTCCAGATCGCTCTGTTCGCCGCTGTCGGCCAACAGCAACACCAGCAGACCCACGGTTTCGTTGTGGCGATTGTGCAGGCGGATTCCGATCAGATGGACCCGGGGGCTTTCCAGCGAGAGCAGGATTTTCCGCAGATCACCTGCCTGCTCGAAACCCAGGTTACTGACGACAGTGTCGACGTTGGCCAACTGGTGCAGCCATGGGGGGCTTTGCGGGTTCTTGAGCGAGTGTCCGCGGATGTCGAAGGCTTGCAGGTTCTCGGCGGTGTTGTTGATCACCAGTCCGTGAGGTTCCATGTGCTCGCCATCACCTTCGCGCAGATAGATCAGGCCGGCCTGGGCCTGACCGATTTTCACGGTTTCAAACAACACCCGTTCCAGCAGTGGGGCGAAGCGGGTTTCGGCGCTGAGGCTGTCTGTGATCTGGAAGAAGCTTGCCAGGGTGTCTTTCATCCGTGCCATCGACACACTCAACTGGTCGACTTCGAGCACTGGCGAGCGACGGGAAAGCGGAAAATTGAAATCGAAGCTGCGAATCGCATCGGCCTCCTGCACCAGGGCGCGCAAGGGCTTGACCAGGACTCTCGACGTCAGCCAACCCAGGGGCACGCATAACAGCAGGATTGCCAGGGTAATGAGCGCACCTTGCCAGCGCATCCGGTACGCGTCGACGAGCAACTCGTCCTCCGGTACCAGCAGCGCCAGTTGCAGGCCTTGGGGGCCGCCTTCCTGCATGCTGCTGCGGGCCACGATCCACTGCCGGCCGCTGGCGTTCAGGTGACTGCCCTGAGGGGGACTGTTGAGCAACGCACCCAGGCTGGGGCTCAGGTCCGCCGCCTTGATCAGGCGGGACGTCTGATCATCGATGATCAGCCTGCGGCTGTCGGGGTAGGCAATGGCATTGCCTTGGGCATCGAACAGCACGATTTCGGTGTTGGGGGTCACGACGTGCTTGGCCAGGGTCGCGCTGAGTTCAGCCAGGGTCAGGTCAGCGGCCAGGATTGCCTTGTCGCCGCTGCGTCGTGCCAGTGTCGTGCCGATGTTGTGGGTGGAAAAGAAAATATAGGGTTCGGTGGTGATCTGGTCATTGTCGCCGCGGGCGCTGGTAAACCAGGCGCGGTCGCGTGGGTCGTACGTATCGTTCAGGTTGTCCTGACGGCTGACAAGTACCAGGTTCCGGTCGAAAAACAATGACTGGGAGCGGGCCTGGCCGCTGCTGTCGTGCTCGATGCTCCAGACCTGGTAAACCGCCGTGTCCGGTGCCTTGACCAGGGCTTTGACCGCTGGGGTGCGCAGCGGGCGGACCATGAAAAAGTCACCATTGTCGTAGCCCAGGTACAGCGAAGCCAGGTTGGGGTTGTCCTCGAGTGACTGGCTGAACGGTTCGAGCAGTGCCAGGCGTTGTTCCAGATCAGGGGACTGGCCCGCCGGATTGAGTGCCAGCAGGCTCAACAGATGACGAATGGGGTCATAGGTCGCGTGCAGGTCCAGCCGGACATCCTGCTCAATGCGGTTGAAGAGTTTTTCACTGCTGGACAAGATGATCTGTGTGGTTTGCCGGTAGTTGAAAAGCCCCAGGGCAGTCCCGGTCAGCAACAGCAGAAGGGTGAACATCACGCTGATATGGACATGCAGCGGAAACCGGCGTGGATCCGTGCGCAGTGGGTCAGGCATTGCGGGTTTCTCCAGGATGGTCAACACACTGCCGAGGGGCCAAGCATAGTTAAGGCTCTGGCATTTTGCCTTCGTCGTAATGCTCGATCTGACGTAGCAACGCGTCCTCCAGTTCGAGCATGGCACGCTCCATGGCTTTGCAGCATCCGGCCACTTTTTCGCGATCGAAATCCTCATGGCAGGCGGCTTCGAGTGCCTCGCAGCAGTCAATCAGGCGGGAGGCCTGTACGATCCGGGCCGCACCTTTGATTTTGTGGGCAATGTCCCGTAGCGCCTGGGTATCCCCGGAGCTGGATAACGACAGCAGCGTTGGCAGGTCCTGGCGGTTGCTGCTGACCAACTCGTTCAGCAATCGTCGGTTCAACATCGGGTTGCCCCCGGTCAGCTGTTTCAAACCGTGAAGGCTGAACGCCGGAGCTGCCTGGCCGGGTTCTATGCCTTGCACCCATTGTCCCAAGGCCCCGAGGCTGAGGGGTTTGAACAGGCAGTCGTTCATTCCGGCCTGTTTGCAGCGTTTTATTTCTTCCGGTTGAGCGTTGGCGGTAAAGCCGAGAACGGTGCAGGGAGGGCGATGGAGTTGGCGTTCATGCTGGCGAATGGCGCGGGCCAACTGGTAACCGTTCATGACCGGCATGTTGCAATCGGCGATCACCAGATCAAAAGGCTGATCTCTCCATGCCTCCAATCCTTCCTGCCCATCGGACGCGACGGTAAATCGATGCCCAAGAAACTCCAACTGCTGGCACATGAGCAATCGATTGGCCGAGTGATCGTCGACTACCAGAACATTCAATGGGGTTGTGGCGACGACAACTTGGGTTTCGACCGCTTGGATCGACTGTTGCAGCGGCAACGTTTCCAGTTGCAACAACACCTCCACTTGGGTGCCGATGCCCGGCTCGCTGCGCAATTGCAGGCTACCGCCCATCATCTCGCAGAGATTGCGGCTGATCACCAGCCCCAGTCCTGCGCCTCCCCTGGCCGATTGCATGGCATGGTCAGCCTGAGCGAAGGGTTCGAACAGGCGTTGTTGATCCTGCTTGCTGATCCCGATGCCACTGTCGTGAACCTGCACCCGCATTTGCACACGCTCAGGTTGCGTAGCCGGGTGCAGTTCGACAATGACCCGGACCTGGCCTTGTTCGGTAAACTTGATGGCATTGCTGATCAGGTTGGACAGCACCTGCTTGAAACGCAATGGGTCCAGCAACACATCGAAGGTCGTATTTGCCGATGAAAACTCCAGCACCAGTTCGAGTTCCTTCTGTCGGGCCAGGCCTTCGAAAATTCGTACGACCGAGGTCACAAGTTCACCCGGATTGACCCGCTCCGGGCTCAGGCTCAAGCGTCCTGATTCGATTCTGGCGATGTCGAGAATGTCGCCGATCAATTCCAGCAACCCTTTCGCCGAGTTGTACGCGACATCGATGGCCGGACGCTCCGGGTGCTGATGATCAAGACGCTTGAGTGTCAGTTCAAGCATGCCGATGATTGCATTCATCGGCGTACGGATCTCATGGCTCATCGTGGCCAGAAACGTGCTTTTGGCCCGGTTGGCGTTATCGGCGCGTTCTTTCGCGCAACGCAGATCATCAAGCAGTTGCCGCCGTTCGCTGATGTCGATCCAGCCACCGATAATGCCTTGCACTTTTGCGCTGGAATCCCGATAGGGAAGAATCCAGTGATAGATCGTCAGCCGCCGGCCACCAATGTGCAGTTCGCGATCGACGATCAACGGTCTGCCTTCGGCCACTACGCGCTGGTAGTCGGCCTGGTACTCCCGGGCTTCGAACACATTGCTCATCGATCCCTGCATGACGCTTTTGCCGATGACATCTTCACGCCGGGCGCAGAACGCTTGCAGGTAACTGTCGTTGCAACTTTGCAGCAGCCCCTGGCGATCACGCACGTAGATCGGATGGGGCGTGCCATTGACCAGTGATCGCATGAACTCGAACTGATCGTTCAGCGCACGCTCGGCGGCCTTGCGTTGCTTGATCTGGCGTCGCATGTAGTCGTTCCACGCAATGGAAATCAGCAATAGCACGCCGGCACCGATGACGATTTGGTAGAACAGTCTTTGATAGTTGCGCCAGGTGCTTTGCGAGGATGCCGAATAGCCGCGCCAGCGACTGTTGATGATGCCCAGTTCTTCCGGCGAGATGCTCAGCAACGCCTTGTCGAGAATGGCGTTCAGCTCTTTGGCGTCCAGAGCGGTGGCAAGGGAAAACGCCGCCTGCTCAGTGCCGATGGCGGTGCTGATTTGCAATGTGTGCTCGAACAGCCGCGAGGAAATGAAGTAATTGGCAATGACCAGTGAGTTCACTGCGCCCTCTGCCTGGCCCTCGGCGAGTAACTCTACGGCACTGAAGGCGTCCGGGGTTTCGATCAACTTGATCCGGGGAAACTCTCTGCGCAGGTAATCCATTATTGGATTGCCGCGGGCAATGGCCAGGCGCTTGTCCTGCAACTGCGCGAGGTTGGCCGGGCTGTCTCCGGCTTTGCGGGTCAGCAGGACGTAGGAGTTTTCCAGAAAGGGGCGGGTAAAGTTCAGTTGAGATTGACGTTGGGCGCTGGGGAGTAATGCGGCGATCACATCGACCTTGTTGTCCTTGATCTGTTTGATCATCTCTTCATCGCTTCGACTGCGCCGGATATCAAAGCGCAAGCCGGTGCGCAGCCTGATCAGCTCAAGCAAATCCGCGGTGACCCCACGAAAATTGCCATTGCTATCGAAAAATGTCAGTGGCGCAAAGGCTTCGTTGACAACAACGCGCACAATCGGGTGGTGGCTCAGCCAGCGTTCTTCCCGCTCAGTGAGTTGCAGCTTTTGATCGGTCAGCAGAATGTCGCTGCCGGCGCTCCAGCGTTTGGCGATGTTTTCTCGTTCACTGGAGGGGATGGCTGTGATCATCGCGTTGATGATGCCGAGTAGTTCGGGATTGTTCCGGTTGACGGCGAAGCTGAAACCAAAGGCTTCATGTTTGCCGAAGTTGGCCATGCGGATGTTGTTCAGGTACCCCTTGTTGATCATGTAGTGAGTTGAAATGGTGTCTCCGAGGAACACGTCCGCCTGATCGAAAGCAACGGCATTGATCGCATTCTGGTAGGACGGATAGGACGTGATGATCGCCTTCGGGTACAACGCCTTGACTTCCGCCAGTGGCAAGTAGTGATACACCATGCTCAGGCGCAATCCGGCCAGGCCATCAGTGAGGGATCGGGTTTCCCCTTCGCGGGTCACCAATACGGGTTGGTCGACGGCATAGGGTATGGACAATGCAATGTCGGCGTTGCCAGCTTCGAATCCATTGGCGGTGCCGAGCAGATCGACTTCACCGTTCTCCAGCGCAGTGATCGCGGCCCCTCGGGAATCGAAACGCTGAACCGTGACGGGCAGACCGGTTACTTTTTCCAGGAGACCGGCGTAATCAGCGGTAAACCCTTCATAGTCCCGACCACTGGTGGTCAGGTCGAATGGTGGATAGTCCGGGGCCGACGTACCGAGCGTCAGCTGTGTTTTTTGTGTTATCCATTGTCGCTGGGATTCATCCAGCCGAACCTCCAGCGCTCCGACCTTCGAGCGGCTGAGCAGCGTGTAGTTTTCATTGCCCGGTGCGCCGAACAACGTGGTGCTCACGCATAGACCTGCGGTCAGTTGAATCAGATAGACCTTCAAACGGCTGGGCATCCAGGTTCTCACACGAGTGCGTTACGTTTAGCCATCTCGATCAGTTCAACCAGGGATTTGGCTTTGAGTTTCTGCATGAGGCGCTTTTTGTAGGTGCTCACGGTCTTGTTACTCAGAAACATGCCCTTGGCGATTTCCTTATTTGTGCGACCTTGGGCAAAAAGTTGCAATACCATCAGTTCCCGGTCATTTACCGACTTGAATAGTTCCAGTTCAATGCAGCGTGTTTCATCTCCGCGGACGGGGTTCAAGGCTTCGCTCGGGAAATAGTTGTAACCTGCAAATACCGCTCTTATGGCGCTGACCAGTTCACTGATGTCCTCTTGTTTGCAGACATAGCCTGATGCACCTGACTGCATGCAACGAATACCGAAAAGTGTCGGGCATTGTGCTGTCAGCACCAGTGTTTTAAGAGGGGTGTTCATTGCATTGAATCGGGATAGCACTTCCAGGCCATCCAGTTTTGGAATGCTGATGTCGAGAATGACCAGGTCCGGCATGCATTCGCGAACCATCTGCATGGCGTCGACCCCATTGTCAGTTTCGCCGACGACTTTGTAACCTTCATGTTCCAGTAACATTCGAACGGCAAGGCGGATAACCGGGTGATCGTCGACAATAAAAACGGAGTTCATAATCAAGTCCCATGCGAGCTCAAATAAAGCGCGCACCATAGCTCAGATACTTGAAGGGGCGCATGAACTGACTGTCCTGTAGCAGCAATATAGGAAAAATCCTACATATTAAAAAGAATAGGACTACGTATTAACTAGGTTTCTTATTAGGAAGGCTGAAAATAGTCCGATGTGCGGGCATACTTTAAAAGGAGGTTGTTTGTAAGTTTTTCACTGTGCATTTATCAGCTTTTATATGTTTTTTTCTATAGTGGTGCTGAGGTCAACAAGTCTCTAAATTCAGATTGTTTCAGTGGTTTTATCAAGTAACCCAATAATGGCAGCCCGTATTCGGTGGCCGTTTTTTCAAGCTCATCCAGTTCAGACGTCGTCAGGCTGCTCAGAATGATCGCCTGCCTGATCAGGCCCCGCTGGCTGGCGAACCGGACCAGTTCGAGTCCCGTCAGATCGGGCAGGCATTGATCGCATAAGAGGATGTCGAACGGTTGGTCTGCCCCGAGCATTTGCAGCAGGGCGCCTTTGGCGCTGTCGGTGGTCGTCAGTCGGGTGAAGCCATAACTTTCCAGCAGGTATTGAGTGGCTATTAGTTGGAAAGGATGGTCTTCCACCACGAGGATGCGTAGATCGTCTTTGGCCATGGGGCGCACTTCATCTGTCGAACAGAAGGGAGGGAGATTGTTTCGCGAGAGTACCGGGCAAGCGATCAGTTTGCTCGCCATGTGCTGTAGGGCGATTCGACGAAGCTTGAATGCTGTTGGATGTTGAAGGGGGGATCAGCCATAACGAATGCCGTAATGGCTGATCAGTCGATTCATCTCAGTGGCTGGCGCGGCCGGTCATTTCCAAGGCCATGTCGCTGGCATAGCTGTCGGTCATGCCGGCAATGAAATCAATCATGCGCAAAAAGGAGGTATGCAACGAGCCGTGAGGATCGGGTGCATTGTTGCCCAGCAGGTCAAGGATGCGGCGGCTCTTGAACGACGGCGTGCGTCCATTATGCTGCTCCAGCGCGGCACCGCAAAAGGCGTTGAGCAGGATTTCCAGCGTGGTGTAGGCGCCGATCTCGTGCAGGGTCTTGCGCTTGTCCTGGAAGATCTTCTTGCGGGCCATGTCCTTGGCATTGAGCACGCAACGCTTGGCGGGACCGTGCATGTGTTCCACCAGATCGCCAGGCAGTGTGCCGGCCAGCAGCGCATCCTGTTGCTCGACGAAGGCGCGGGCCGCGGCATTGGTCAAGTGTTCGATGGCTTTACCGCGCAGGATCGCCAGTTTGCGTCGGCGCGAATCGCCGGGACCGAGCTGGCGATAGGTTTCCGGCAAGTCATCGCCCACCAGGCCAAGCAGCAGGGATTCGACTTCGGCGTATTCGAGCAACTCCATTTCCAGGCCGTCTTCCAGGTCGATCAGCGCATAGCAGATATCGTCGGCGGCCTCCATCAGGTACACCAGCGGGTGCCGCGCCCAACGTTGCTCCTCCACTTGTGGCAGGCCGAGTTTATGGGCGATCTGCTCCAGCAGTGGCAGCTCGCTCTGATAACAGCCGAACTTGTGTTTCTTGTAGCCCAGCGAGTCGGCGTGCCTGGCCGTCCATGGATACTTCAGGTACGTGCCCAGCGTTGCATAGGTCAGTCGGGTGCCGCCGTCGAACTGGTGATACTCCAGTTGAGTGAGTACCCGAAAGCCTTGGGCATTGCCTTCGAAATTCAGGAAGTCATTGCGCTCGGCCTCACTCATGGCATCCAGCCAGCCGCGGCCGGCGGCTTGCTGGAACCAATGACGGATCGCGTCTTCACCGGAATGGCCGAACGGCGGGTTGCCGATGTCATGTGCCAGGCAGGCCGATTGCACCACCATCCCCAGGTCGCTGGGTTCGCACCATTCGGGCAGGGCGCTGCGGATGGTTTCGCCGACGCGCATGCCCAGCGAACGACCCACACAGCTGACTTCCAGTGAATGGGTCAGGCGCGTATGAATGTGATCATTGCTGGACACCGGATGGACCTGGGTCTTGCGCCCGAGGCGGCGGAAAGCCCCCGAAAAAATGATGCGGTCGTGGTCTTTGTGAAAAGGGCTGCGGCCGAGTTCTTCAGGGCTGTGCAGAGGTTTTCCGAGGCGTTCGCGGGTAAGCAGGGTGTGCCAATCCAAGGCGGGTCTCTCCGTCAGGTGACTGATGGCGTAGCTTCCCGTTTCGCGCCATGACCTGCAAGCGGAACTACCACCCGGCGGCGGCGATATCGAGGTCTTTTTGCAAGATCTTTTTTTGGCGGATGCCTGTCGACCGGGTAGGCGCACAGGATTGCGCCCCCCGATAGAGGGGCGCATCCCGTCGATGTTGCAAGGACGCAGCCAGAAAGAAACTGATCAGTCTTTGCGTGAGGAGCCCTGCATGATCAGTTTGACCAGCGGCCCCAGTGTGGTGCCGAGACGGATCAGCCGGGTCAGGCTGCTGAGGCTACCCCCGTTTTTTGCACCCTTGCCGGTCAGAAAGCCCAGCAAGGTAACGGCGGCCACGCCCCAGAGTGGAGCGTGCTTGATGCCAAAGCCGTCCTGCAGGTTTTGTGTCATCCCGCGCACCCGTTGCAAGGGCTGCAGCAGTTGCGCGGATTCGTGGCGGATTTCCTGACGGTGCATTTCCATGCGCAAGCGGATCAGGGCCTTGCGCATTTGCGCGCGCGAGCTGTTTTGTGGCAATTCAGGCAGGCTCATGGCAGCAGGCGCTCCCGATCATTGGCCAACTCTTCCAGGGTGCCATGGAAAGGCGAGGACTCATCGAAAATCGCCGCTCTCAAGCGCATCCCACAGAATATGGCGGCGAGGAAGTAGAACACGCAGAGCCCGATGATGGCGGCCAGGCGGTACGTGTCCCAGAACAGGATAAGCACCAGCGTCGACAGCCCTACCAGCAGCAGCAACGCAAACACCAGCGCCAGGCCGGCAAATAGCAACAGGCTGACGGTGCGGGCTTTTTGTTCCTGCAATTCAATGCCGAACAGCTCGACATGGCTGTGCAGCAACCCAAGGAAGGCAGCACCCAGGCGCCGCGATGAGGAGCTTGTTCCCGTCACGGACGGGCCGGATTCGCCGATCGACATATCAGCGCCGGCTGGCCAGCAGGCCGATCAGGAAACCCACGCCGGCCGCGATCCCCACGGATTGCCAAGGGTTGGCCTGGACATAGTCTTCAGTGGCGGTGACAGCAGCCTTGCCGTGTTCGCGCAGGGAGTCTTCGGTCAGTTTCAGGGTTTCACGGGCACGCAAGAGACTCTCGTGTATCTGCTCGCGCAACTCGTCGGCCTGATCGCCGGCCAGGGTCGCGGTGTGTTCCAGCAAGCGCTCGGTGTCACTGACCAGTGTCTGAAAGTCGTTCATCAGGATTTCTTGAGCAGTCTTTGCCTGGGTGCGGGCCATGATGGATCTCCTTAAGTGGCTATCTGATGCGTTCGAGTATGAGCCTTCGGCGAAGGTTCAGTACAAATGACTGGTACAACTTTTGCTGAGTCTTGGTGCGCCGGTCCGCACCATTGCGCTATTGCCGGGCATGATTCCAGTAAAACCGTAGGACCAACAATCAAAAACTCGCGTAAACGTCCGGGGCGCGTTTTTCCTGGACGGCGTCCGTGCGCCAAAGTGGTTCAGCGAAATCAGTCCACTGATGTCTTGAAGCTGCAACTTGGTGCACGGGCAGTCATCGCGAACTGCTTTGGTGCTTTTTTCTGCCATAAGGTCTGCCCATTCCATGGAAAATCTGCAAAGCGCTGTGGACACCCTGGTCCATAGTTCCAACACGCTGTTCATTCTGATCGGTGCGGTCATGGTTCTGGCCATGCACGCCGGTTTCGCCTTTCTCGAAGTCGGAACCGTGCGACAGAAAAACCAGGTCAATGCGTTGTCGAAAATCCTCAGCGACTTCGCTGTTTCGACACTGGCCTACTTCTTTATAGGCTATTGGATTTCCTATGGCGTGACGTTCATGCAGCCAGCGGCCGTGCTCAATGCCGACCATGGCTACGGACTGGTGAAATTTTTCTTCCTGCTGACCTTTGCCGCGGCGATTCCGGCGATCATTTCCGGTGGGATCGCCGAACGCGCCCGGTTTGTTCCCCAGCTGTGTGCAACCGCGTTGATTGTCGCGTTCATCTATCCGTTCTTCGAAGGCATTGTCTGGAATGGCAACCTGGGTTTGCAAGCCTGGTTGCTGGAGCGCTTTGGCGCCGGTTTCCATGATTTCGCAGGCTCAGTGGTGGTGCATGCCATGGGCGGTTGGCTGGCTCTGGCGGCGGTGCTGTTGCTCGGGCCGCGTAATGGCCGCTATCGCGAGGGTAGGCTGGTCGCATTCGCGCCATCGAGCATCCCGTTTCTGGCTCTGGGCTCGTGGATACTGATTGTCGGCTGGTTCGGCTTCAACGTCATGAGCGCGCAAACCCTGCAAGGTGTCAGCGGGCTGGTGGCGGTGAACTCGTTGATGGCCATGGTTGGCGGTACGGTGGCGGCGCTGATTGTCGGTCGCAACGACCCGGGCTTTCTGCACAACGGCCCGTTGGCGGGGCTCGTGGCAATCTGTGCCGGTTCCGATCTGATGCATCCTGTTGGGGCGCTGGTTACCGGTGCCGTCGCGGGGGCGCTGTTTGTCTGGTGCTTTACCGCGGCCCAAGGCAAATGGCGCATCGACGATGTATTGGGTGTGTGGCCGTTGCATGGCTTGTGCGGCGTGTGGGGCGGCATCGCCTGCGGCATTTTCGGCCAAACCGCTTTGGGCGGGTTGGGCGGGGTCAGCCTGAGCAGCCAGTTGATAGGCACTGCGCTGGGCATCACTGTGGCACTGGCTGGCGGGTTTGCGGTGTATGGCGTGATCAAGGCGTTGCATGGATTGCGCCTGAGTCAGGAAGAGGAGTACTACGGCGCGGACCTGTCGATCCACAAGATCGGCGCCGTGAGCCAGGACTGACCCAGGTCACTTTATCGTCGGTAGCATCAGGGCAGGGGCCTCAATGGCTCGACGGTTTTTCGGGGCAGGCCTAGAATGGTCACTTCATTTACTGGTTGAGCGCTCATGCTTCCCGAATGTCAGCTGTTCGGCACCCTTGGATGCCACCTGTGTGAAGTAGCCGAAGCCATGTTGATGGAGTTCGTCGAGCGCGGTCTGCTGGTGGAGCTGGTGGACATCGCCGACGATGAAACATGGTTCGCAGCCTACAGCCTGCGTATTCCGGTATTGCGGCGCGTCGATACCGGTGCTGAACTGGGCTGGCCGTTCAGTGCCGACCAGGTGGTGGCGTTCCTGCGTTGAGCGGTTCTTGCGCTGGCGGTATGTCCCGCCTGTCGAACTTTGCGATTGATCCCCTTGGCTTATTCGGTGTTGATCGGATACTGTATGTGTATACAGTTATTCGCGGTGCCTGCCTTGCCATTCCAGATTTTTGGGAATGAGCAGGCAAGCCCGGGTGTCAGAGGGATGAATCGTGGTCAATGTCGAACAGTTGAAGAACAGCGTGAACCGGATGTCCGCGGACGTCGTGCGCGAGGCTGTCCTTGAGTTGCGTCTGGATGGTCTGGTGACCGAGGGGAAAACGCCCTTCAACAAAACACATTTCAATACCTGTTTCGCAGAAATCGAAGCCTTGTTTCAGCGCGCGGGTTATCACCGGCAACTCGATGTCGTGGGCTATCAGGGATTGTTGTACGCCCTGTACGACCCCGCTCGCTGGGAGGCGGTCGATGTGCTGCGCTGGCTCAAGGAGTACACCGAAGCGGCAGCGCGCACGCAGATCCCGGCTTGAGTAATCTTAGGGTGCGTTCATTCCCCTTGCTGTTGGATAATGCCGCTCTGCACTGAGGTTAGAGCTTTCGTATGTCCACTTCTTCTTTTTCCGCGGCACACAGTCAGGCCAGTACGCTCTACTTGCCACCTGGCCCGTGGCAGACCGTTGTCGATTGTCTGTGCGAGCATTTCAGCACTATTGGTCGTGAACAATGGCTGGACAGAATCGCCCGTGGCCGGGTCCTCGATGGGCAGGGCATGCCGATTGCACTCGATCTGGCCTACAGGGAAGGTTTGCGGATTCATTATTTTCGCGAAGTGCCGGATGAAAAACCGATTCCGGTGATCGAGTCGATCCTGTACGCGGACGAGCATCTGGTGGTGGCGGACAAGCCGCATTTCCTGCCGGTGACGCCGGCTGGCGAATACGTCGAACAGACGCTGCTCAGGCGCTTGATCCGGCGCCTGGACAATCCGTATCTGGTGCCATTGCATCGCATCGACCGGCACACCGCGGGGCTGGTGCTGTTTTCCGCCAATCCGCAGACCCGTTCGGCTTATCAGTCGTTGTTTCCAACCCGGCAGATCGAAAAGCGCTACGAGGCCATCGCCAAGGCGTTGCCTGGCCTTTCTTTCCCGTTGGTGCATAAAAGCCGGCTGGTCGATGGCGAACCGTTCTTCCGCATGCAGGAAGGTCCGGGGGCCAGTAATACCGAGACGGCGGTCGAAGTTCGGGAGAAACAGGGGGATCTCTGGCGTTATGGTCTTTACCCGGTGACGGGAAAGAAACATCAGCTACGGGTACATATGGCGGCGTTGGGCGCCGGTATCTGCAACGACCCGTTTTACCCCGAGGTGCTCAAGGATGCGCAGGATGACTACGCCAATCCTTTGAAACTGCTGGCTCAGGGGCTGAAATTTGTCGATCCGGTCACGGGCCAGGCGCGTGAGTTCGAGAGTGAAATCACCCTGCAATGGTGATCGGTAAGCGATCCTGAAACGCTGCTCTCCAGGCATGAAAAAGCCCGCATCAAGCGGGCTTTTCTGTATCCGGTGGCACCAGGATTACAGCTCCTTGACGGTCCGAACCTGATCCTTGTTGATGCGGGTCTGTTTGCCATCGAGCTGTTCGAATTCGTAGAAACCGGAATCCTTGTCGAATTGTGGCGTGTCGACGGCCTGGATTTCGCGACCGTCATTCAAGGTGATCACCGTAGGCGATGCGCAACCGGCGAGGGTGGCAAGGCCCAGTGCGAGCATGAAAGTGGCGAGGGTCCGTTGAGTCATGAGTTGTGTCTCCGAATAAGAATTCTGTGGTTGCTGAACTTGAGACGTGCACCGTCTGCGCAAGTTCCTGATCAATGTCAGTCTGACACAGTGTCATGACCGCTTAAAAGTTCCGGCGTGTTGAGGTTGGCCAGTCGCGGGTCGTTGTCCGGGCATTGCAGCGCGGTCGCGCCGAGCTTGCGCATCAACCGGCCAGGGCTGCGCTCACCCTCGTTCCAGGCATTTTCAAATGCTGCCCTGTGCAGCACCGGGATCACACACAACAAGGGTTCCCAGTGGTCATCATGGCGCACCATCAGCGGCTTGTCCGGATGCAGGTTGGCGGCCTCGCGCATAGTGCCGATCAGTGCCGCATCGATGCCCGGAACGTCACAGGGCATGACCAGCAAATGGCTATGGCGAGCAGCTTTCAGGCCCGCGCGAATACCGGCCAGCGGCCCGGGGAAGTCACCTTCATCATCGTGGACCAACTGGTCAGCGTAGGGGGCGTACTTCTCAAGGTTGCGATTGCAGGAGATGATCAGGTCATCGGTCAGCGGACGGGTCTTGCGGTGCAGATGTGCAATCAGGGGTTCGCCGTGCCAGTCCAGCAACCCTTTGTCCCGACCACCCATGCGTTGGCCGCGCCCGCCCGCCAGGAGCAGAATGGAGCAGGGTGGCAATTGTGAATTCGTGGTCATGGCAGGCCTCCATGGGGGCGGCGAAAAAACGGAGCGCTGTGATATAACACCGGGCTGTTTCTCCTACAACTGGACGAGCCTATGAAAGCCAAGGCTGATGTACCTTTCGCACCGCTGAATATTGCAGTGCTGACTGTCAGCGATACCCGCACACTGGAAACCGACACCTCAGGCCAGGCCTTTGTCGACGGCTTGACCGCTGCCGGTCATTACCTGGCTGCTCGGGTGTTGCTCAAAGATGACCTCTACAAAATTCGCGCGCAAGTCGCCAACTGGATTGCCGACGATGTCGTGCAGGTGGTGCTGATCACCGGCGGCACCGGTTTTACCGGGCGTGACAGCACACCGGAAGCCGTCGGTTGCCTGCTGGACAAGCAGGTTGATGGATTTGGCGAGCTGTTCCGCCAGATCTCGGTTGCCGATATCGGTAGCTCGACCGTTCAGTCCCGGGCATTGGCTGGCCTGGCAAACGGCACGTTGGTTTGCTGCTTGCCGGGCTCGACCAATGCCGTGCGCACAGCTTGGGATGGCATACTGGCCGAGCAGCTGGATGCGCGGCATCGGCCGTGCAACTTCGTGCCTCATTTGAAACAGGCCGCGCCTTGTGAATCCCGTGGGTAAGCCTGGCAAGTCTGGCAGTCTGATGCCTGTCGAGCAGGCGTTGGCGCGCCTGCTGGAAATGGCCGAGGCCTCGAGGATTGTCGAGCGTGAACGCTTGCCATTGGCGCAGGTACAGGGGCGCGTACTGGCTGAAGATCTGGTGTCGACGCTTGATCTGCCACCCTGGCCCAACAGCGCCATGGACGGTTATGCCTTGCGCATGGCTGACTGGACGGGAGAGCCGTTGCTGGTCAGTCAGAAGGTGTTTGCCGGCCAGGCCCCCGATCCGTTGCAGCCAGGCACCTGTGCGCGCATTTTCACCGGGGCGCCTGTTCCTGCCGGTGCCGATTGCGTCGAGATGCAGGAGAACGCCGAGGTTCAGGCCGATGAGCGAGTACGTTTCATTCAAGCCTTGACCCAAGGCCAGAACATTCGCCCGCAAGGCCAGGAAACGACCGTCGGCGAACTGATTCTGCCGGCAGGTACACGGCTGGGGCCGATCGAGCAAGGATTGGCGGCCTCCTTGGGATGCGCTGAGCTGGCGGTGGTTCGCAAGGTGCGTGTGGCGGTACTGTCTACCGGCGACGAATTGATTGAACCGGGGCAGGCGCTGGGGCCAGGACAGATCTACAACAGCAACCGGGTGTTGTTGTGTAGCTGGTTGCAGCGTTTGGGGTGTGAGGTCGTCGATGCGGGAATTCTGCCGGACAATCTGGAAACCACTCGCTCCCGATTGGGAGAGTTGAAGGATGTCGACCTGATCCTCTCGACCGGCGGCGTATCGGTGGGGGAAGCCGATTTTCTGGGTATCGCCTTGCGCGAAGAGGGCGAGCTGACGCTGTGGAAGCTCGCCATCAAACCCGGTAAACCGCTGACGTTCGGACATTTTCGTGGTGTGCCGGTGATTGGCTTGCCGGGCAATCCGGCATCGACCCTCGTGACCTTTGCCTTGCTGACCAGACCCTATCTCCTGCGTCGTCAGGGCGTGCAGGACGTTGAGCCGCTGAAGGTCCAGGTGCCTGCCGGGTTTGACTGGCTCCAGCCAGGCAGTCGGCGTGAGTATTTGCGTGGACGTCTGGAAAACGGCAGGGCAACGATCTACAAAAACCAGAGTTCCGGTGTGCTGCGCAGCGCGGCCTGGGCTGATGGACTGGTAGAAGTCCTGGAGGATCGCACGCTGGTTCCGGGCGATAGCGTTTTCTTCATTCCGCTGAGCGAAGTCCTGGGCTGATAGCTTCAGTGGCTTTGTCACACAAGACCCGGTTGATTGAGCCGGGTCTTGTGTGGGTGGCAACTCAATGCGCCAAAAGCAATGAAATGACCTGTTCGAAACGGCTATTGGCGATCCAGCCAAGGAGGCTGAGGATCACGGCTGTTCCGCAGGCGGAATAGACAAGTCGGTGTTTGATGGATTTGACGTCATCCCGGGCTTCTTCCATGTCCCTGCGTATGCACTTGAGGTGTGTTTCCAGCTCGGTGACGCGAGGTTCCATATCAACTTCTCCCGTGGCTTTTGTGCTGTTGCGGCATTCAGCTCGATGGCCTGCATTTTTATTATCTGTGGGCGGCAAGACCGAAATGGTCGGTGACGCGAGGTTCTGGCGTTGCATGGCACGTCCTTGTGATGTCCAGCAGGCTTCTAAAACTCTATCAATTCAGATTTCCGGTCAATTGAGCCGATTCCTCATGTTTTGTAAGAAAAGTCCTGCCGTGTGGGGTGCGGGACCTTCCGACTGGAAATAATTCGTTTTTTGTGGCTTTTAACGGACGCTTCGAGTGGCGAATTGATAGTTTAAAATGTGCAACTCGATGGTTTGTACGATAAGGCGCTTCTATCATAAATTTATTTGTGTAGTGGTTTTTTTTGCTACTTGTCCCGATAAGAGGGACAAGGCTTGATGTGTTCCGATATTTGGAATAAGTGCACTGTTTGAGTAATGGTTTTCTGTTTGCGTGTTTGTAGCGTAAATCTGCAGATGAAATGATTTGTTAAGAAGAGTGAGTCACTTTTAACTTGACTCTTTTCTATGAAGAATTAAATGCTGTGCTTCAAATTGAAACAGTGTTCCAAATACAGGGACAGATAATGTCATTAAAAACTCTCAATATTTCCCTTGAGTTGCTCTCCCGCTTTTCCGCGGAGCGTTTCAGTTGGGGCGTTCGTGAAATGAGCGCAGAGATGGGCCTTTCGCCCTCCGCTGTGCAACGGATCATGTCGACGTTTGCAAAGCAGGGCTTTTTGCGCCAACAAACGGAAACTCGCCGATACGAACTGGGCGTTCGCTTTTGGGAGTACGGGTTGTTGTTTCGCGACCGGTTGCAGTTATCCGATGCGCCCGCTATCTGGCTGCGAGAAGTGGCCACGGAACAAGGCGAAACGGTGTATCTGAATTTCCTGGACGGCCACACTTCTGTGTGTGTGCAGGTAGCCGACAGCACCGAACATGTGCAACTGAACATTAAGCCGGGAGAGCGGACTTCGCTGCATGCGGGCTCCCGAGGCAAGGTGATGCTAGCGTTTTTACCTACGCAGATGCGCAATCTGATTCTCGAAGAGACGTTTGTTTCGTTGCCGATGGACGAGGCCCGGCAACGCCGGTCAAG
Organism: Pseudomonas sp. IT-P258; assembly: GCF_949767825.1. Lineage (NCBI taxonomy): Bacteria > Pseudomonadati > Pseudomonadota > Gammaproteobacteria > Pseudomonadales > Pseudomonadaceae > Pseudomonas > Pseudomonas sp. IT-P258. Next base: position 251,284 of record NZ_CATKPU010000098.1, read on the forward strand.
TCTTCACGCGGACCTCGATAGTGTCCATGAACAAGGCTTTTGCGTCAGTCGCAGTGAGCGGCTGAAGGATGTTGTCGGTTTGAGTTTCCCGCTGTTTGACGCCCGTTCAATCGTAATGGGTTCGGTCACCATCGGCGGCCCCGGTGCGCGTATGACAGATGAAAAGTTACAGGCTTGCATGTCTCCTATGCGCCAGTTGGCTGAACAACTTCAACGTCACTTCCGGAAATTCCTATGAGTACAACTTTTTTACCACACGCCATTAAACGTGTGTCGATGTCGCTGTTGTCGATGGGGTCTTTTTTTGTCGGTGGACATGAGGTCTGCTACAGCGGCGAACCAGAGGAGGCGTATGTACTGGCTCCCAATGGAGTGCCCGTGAACATCAACCCCAACGGTACGTCCTGTGTCGGGCAGATGTATGTGCAGTACTTGCTCAATGCCGAAGGGACACGCCGCCCACCCGTGGTGTTTTGCCATGGCGGCTCGATGACGGGGGCGGTCTGGGAGTCGACCCCTGACGGGCAGGAAGGCTGGTTGAGCGATTTCTTTCGTCAGGGTTGGTCGGTCTACAACGTTGATGCCGTCGAGCGTGGCCGTTCGGGCTGGGCCCCTCGAGATCGCGCTTTTGCCGCCAAACCATTATTGCGCACCGGCCAGGACTGCTTTGTGCAGTTTCGCATCGGTACTGCGGTTCAGGATTGCTCGCTCGACAGCCTGCATGCCGCCGCTTATCCCCACTGCCAATTCCCGCTTCAGGCGTTTGACCAGTTCATGAGGCAGGTGGTGCCGCGTTGGTCAGATACGGACGAACTGACTCTGAACGCTTATGTAGCGATGCTGGATTGTTTGGCACAGCCGGTGATTCTCATTGCCCACTCACAAGGCGGTGCTTTCGCCGTGCGTGCGGCCGAACAGCACCCTGACAAAGTGGCCGCGATTGTCGCCATTGAACCGGCGCAAGCGGGCACGGCAGAAGGGCTTGCGCAAAGGCGGCTGAAAGATACTCCGATCCTGTTGGTCTATGGCGACAATCTGCGACTGGACGCACGCTGGCCCCATATCAGAAAACGTACCGATCACTATTTTGATCAGCTCGCGACTTGCGGTGGTCATGTAACGCTCATGGATCTGCCAGCGCACGGTATTTATGGAAACTCACACCTACTCATGCTCGAACGCAACAACCTGGCTATTTCGGCGCTGATCCAAAAATGGTTGCAAACGCAAGGATTGGCTACTGCTCTCTAATGCTTTCTAACAAGCATCAGCGCATTACACCTGAAGGAGCACTTCATGGAACAAAAACAACAAACAGTTGAAAGCCTCACGATGCGCAAGGTGGCATGGCGAATATTACCTTTTGTGACCGTCGGATATTTTCTTGCCTCTCTGGACCGAGTCAATATTGCCTTCGCCGCATTACAGATGAAGCAGGATATTGCATTGGGAGACGCGGCTTTCGGCTTCGGCGCGGGTTTGTTTTTTATCGCTTACTGCCTGTTCGCGGTTCCTGCCAATATGATGCTGGAACGGTTCGGGCCGGTACGCTGGCTAGCGTTCACCATGGTTTCCTGGGGGCTCATCAGTAGTTGCATGGCTGCTGTGTCGGGACCTCAGTCCTTTTACATCCTGCGTTTTCTGCTCGGGATGGCCGAGGCTGGATTTTTTCCTGGCGTTATCTTCTATCTGACGCTGTGGTTCCCCAGTGGCCACCGCAGCCGTGCGGTCGCGATATTGATGATGGCCTTGCCAGTGTCAAGTGTTCTGGGCTCCCCGTTGTCTGCCTTGTTGTTGCTGACCGATGGCTGGTTGGGCATGCGAGGCTGGCACTGGTTGTTCATCATTGAGGGTTCGCCGGCTATTTTCATGGGCATTCTCTGTTTGTACGTGCTTCCTCACGATGTTAGTCGTGCCAGGTTCCTGACAGCTCAAGAACGGGCATGGATTGCCAGCCAGGTCAGTGAGGTGCCCGGCGAAAAAGTTCGGGGTACGCTCAAGGATCTATGGGGCGTGCTTTGCAACAAGTATGTGTTGGTTTTGACATTGATATATATAGGTGGGACTTCCGTGACCAATGGTCTGTCGCTGTGGCAGCCACAAATCATTAGCACGTTCAATTTGTCGACCATGCAGATCGGTTTCCTCAACGCGCTGCCTTTCGCCCTCGCCAGCTTTGTCATGTACCTCTGGAGCAGCCATTCGGATCGCACCGGTGAGCGTGTAAAGCACTTGGCGCTTCCATTGGCCATCGGCGCGGTTGCGCTGACATGCATCATGTTCGTTGAGTCGTTGCTGGCGACCATTGTTGTGCTATGTGTTGCCATCACCGCCGCGTCGATGATCAAAGGCCCATTCTGGGCACTGGCGACCGAAATGGTCCCGGCGCGCAACGCAGCCATGGCCATTGCGATGATTAATGCCTTGAACAATCTGGGGGTTTTTGCCGGCACCTATCTGATCGGGGTAATCAAAGAGGCCACTGGCAACTTCACCTTTGCGCTGGTGCCTTACCTGGTGATCTCAGTCGTCGCCTGTACCCTGGCGCTTTGGATCGGTCGCCGCCAGGGAATGAACATCGGGAGCGCATCAAGCAAAATCGCTGGCTAGCCATAGCATTCGATGGACGCTGCCAGGCGGAGAAAAGCCCGCGATGGGGAGGGCGGGCTTAAAGGTTTTCGCCAGGCTCTGTACGAAAGTAATGTTGTGAACGCAGCATGGTACAAGCCAGTGAAATACCTAGTCATCAAGGCTGATGATTTGTTCGCGCACGGCAAACAGTACCAGGCCGGCCACATCGTAGATCTGCAGACGCTTCATGATCTGCGAACGGTGGGTTTCGACGGTCTTGACGCTCAACCCCAGGCCGTTTGCGATCTCTCGGGTGGATTTTCCGCGAACGATCAACCGCAGGATTTCCAGCTGACGTGCCGTCAGGTTGTGCGAGTCGGCAGGTTCAGGTGGGCGCTTCTGGTTTCGGGTCAGGGCCTGGTTGATCACCGTGTGGGCAATGGCCGGGCTCAGATAGCGCTCGTTGTTGCGCAAGGCTTCCAACGCGTGTTCAAGTTCAGTCGCCGTAGTGTCCTTGAGCAGGTAGCCATGGGCTCCGGACTCCAGCGCCTGCATGATCAGGGCCGGGTCGGTGTGCATCGAGAGGATCAGGACCTTGCTCTGCGGGCGCACCCGCTTGAGCTGCTGCAGCGCTTCGAGGCCGCCGGTCTGGCGCATCGAAATATCCAGCAAGACAATGTCCGGGGACAGATGCCCGACCATTTCGAGCAACTGCGAGCCGTCACTGGCCTCACCGATGACGGCATAGCCGGGCAGATCCATTACCAGGGCGCGCACGCCAGCCCTGATCAGCGAGTGGTCATCCACCAGAAGTAAATTACAAGTCAATGCATAACCTTATTCGAACTGGCCCGTTCGAGCGCACGGGGCGCCCAGGGAAAAAGAGCTTCGATTTGAGTGCCTTTGCCCGGCTCGCTGGTAACGGTCAGTGTGCCGCCCAGTTGATCGATTCGTTCCGACATCCCGGCCATACCGCGTTGCCCTTCACGACCAGGGTCTGATGCGGGTGCGAAGCCCTGGCCATCGTCGCTGATCTGCAACTTCAGGCCTTGGGGCAGACGCTGCAGGCACACTAGCAGGTTCTTGGCCTGGGCATGTCGCAGGATGTTGGTGACCGCTTCCTGGGTAATGCGGAAAGCCGCCACGGCCATTTCCTCCGGTATGCCGGTCAGGCGCTGCTGGCATTCCAGGCTCCAGTGCACCGGGGTATTGGCCAGGGTCTTGAGCAGGTGCGCCCGCAGACTGGCTTCCAGCCCAAGGCTGGTCAACTGCCGGGGATTGAGAATGGCGGATACGTCACGAACTTTGGCGAGGGTTTCTTCCAGCGTGTCACAGAGGACCGAACATTGTCCCTGGAGTTCTTCGGGCATCCGGCGTTTGAGCCAGTCACTTTGCAGTTTTGCGGCGGTCAGCAATTGACCGATGTCGTCATGCAGTTCGCGGCTCAGTCGGTGACGCTCGTTTTCCTGGACCTGTAATAGCCGGTCGGCCAGTTCCTGGGGCTGGAATTTGATCGATTTGCGCGAGAGGCAATACTGCACGGCAACACTGGTCAGCGCCGCAACGTTGAGCACCAGCAATGACAGGGGGAGCGGAATGGACAAGCCATGGACCAGTAGACTGCCGAGGGTCGAGCAGACGCATAGCAATAGCGTGAATGTGCGTGCATTTTCCCGGGAGGGTGGCCACTTGGCGATTGACTTGAGGCTGGCGTGCATAGCGGATGGAGCCAATGGATGTTCGCTGCGGGCTGACCGGTCATGCTGGCTGACAGGCCCCTGTTTTTTCATGTGGAGCGCCGACGCGTTCAGCTCCGAACTGCAGCGAGCTGTATCCGGCTGCAATCACACTGCCATTAATTGGCGTCAACTAACAGGCGGCATGTTAGCACTTAAGATACCGATGGTCGCGTCCGTATGTATGTCCGAAAAGTCAGGCGCCCAGTCGTCTGGAGGATGATTCCATAATGGAACAAGTTGGTTGTTACCGTCGCAAAATGCCGATTACCTTAGGTTTTTTTGTTGATATCAGGCAACACCCGGGTCAAGGCAGGTGCGCAATTGTCGATGGGCAAGAGTGGTTGTTTAATGATGTCGCTTATAGCTATGAAATATTCATTTGCGACCTGTACGCACTCAAGTTAGAGCGCGATATTGATAACCGGAACACGCCATACGGCATGGTTTGGCAAGTTCAGGCCTGCCGCTCCGAATAGGATACGAGGGTGAAGGGCCTGGCATTGACCGGTGGTTGAAACCGGCTTTGCCCGACTTGAAAGGCAAAGGCTTCGATCAGGGTGGCCTGTTCGCTGTCGTCGAGACTGAGCTGTCCGGTGGTCTGGTCGATGAGTTCAAGTTGCCAGGCAATCAGGGTCAGGCAGTCTTTCAGGGCACTCAGCGCCTCGTCGTGCAGGCTCATGGTGTTCTGTGCGTGGTTCAGCAGGCCATGAATATGCAGGGAGAATTCAGACACGGCCGCCAACGCCAGGGCATCGGCCTTGTTGGCCAGCTTGAGCAGTGTGCTGAGCAGACAGTCGATGGCGTCCTTGTCATTGCTGATGAGTTGCAGATGACTCAGGCATTCCTCGGTTTTAGCCAGGAGTGTTTCAGCCTCGACTAGAAACTCCGGGAGCCTCAGGGCCCACTCTTTACGGTCGTTCGGCATACTTATCTCCACAGCGTCATATCAAATGAGGGGATATCGTGTGTGTCGACGAGGGCGGTCGGAACCCCGGCATTGCCGAGTCGCCGGGTGAACGACTTGCGGCTGGCCCGCAGGCAGGCTGGGGAACACGAGAGGGTGGTTGGCCACTGGCTTGCGATCGCACACAAAAGCCTGACTCCGTTCATGCAATGAGAATGGCGTCACATTAATGGCTATTGGATATTGCGAATATCAGGTTGTACCTGATTGTTGATAGGGGGATCCCTTACGCAGGGGAACCTTTCGCGAGAACCGGGGTCGCGTGGCGCGGAAGTACGGCAGATGTAATCACAGCGCCAGTAAAGCATGATGTTAATGTGACATCAATTGCCGGGCGTGGCATTTTAGAGAGGGTCAAGCTTCGGCAAAAACAGCCGATAACCTTCCTTAAGTGAATTCATCCGAACAAGACCTGGAGTCATTGATGGCCGGCATTCTCGACACGGTAGACCAACGCACGCAACTGGTGGGTGAGAATCGCCTGGAAATTCTCATGTTCCGGCTCGCCGGACGGCAATTGTTCGCGATCAACGTCTTTAAAGTGCAGGAAGTCCTGCAACTGCCAAAGTTGACGCTGATGCCGCAGCGCCATCCGTTTGTGTGCGGCGTGGTCAACCTGCGTGGCCAGACCCTGCCGGTGATCGACCTGTCCCAGGCCATCGGCATGCGCCCGTTGGTGCCGGGGCCAGGCAGCACGATTATCGTCACCGAATACAACCGTTCGGTTCAGGCCTTCCTGGTCGGTGGCGTGGACCGGATCGTCAACATGAACTGGGAAGCCATCCTGCCGCCCCCGAGCAGTGCCGGCCGCCAGCACTACCTGACGGCCATCAGCAAGGTCGATGACCAATTGGTGGAAATCATCGACGTCGAAAAGGTCCTGGCCGAGATCGTCCCTTACAACGCCAAGGTCTCCCGCGCCAAGCTCGAAGATCCGGTGCTGGAACGTGCCCGTGGCCGTGAGGTGCTGCTGGTGGATGACTCCAACGTGGCCCTGACGCAATTGCGCGATACCCTGGGACAACTGGGTGTGAAGATGCACATCGCCAGCGACGGGTTGAAGGCCTTGAACATGCTCAAGGCCTGGGCTGATACCGGCGTGGACATGACCGAAAAACTGCTGATGGTCTTCACCGATGCGGAAATGCCGGAAATGGATGGCTATCGCCTGACCACCGAAATTCGCAACGACCCGCGCCTGCGCGGCTTGTACGTGGTGCTGCACACCTCGCTGTCCGGCAGCTTCAACGACTCGATGGTGAAAAAGGTCGGTTGCGACAATTTCCTTTCCAAATTCCAGCCGGACAAACTCGTCGACGTGGTTCGCCAGCGCCTGATGCTTGACGAAGTACCGGCCTGATCAGGCCTGCCCCCCACCGGGGCAGTGTTTGCTCGTCAGCCTTTGATTCGGCCGTAAAGCTCGTATAGGGTGGCGTTTTTACCTGACAGGGAGTGGCCATGTTGCGACTGAGCGCGCTGTATCGTTATCCGTTGAAGTCCGCCAAGGGCGAGACCTTGCAAGCGATCGGTCTGGATAAGCTTGGGCTGGACGGCGATCGCCGCTGGATGCTGGTGGACGAGGCCAGCGGGCGCTTCCTGACCCAGCGTGCGGTAGCGCAGATGAGCCAGTTGTCGGCACTATGGAATGCCGAAGGTGGCTTGACCCTCAGCGCGCCTGGCCATTCGCCGATCGACATTGCCTTGCCCGGTAACGATGCAGAGTTGCGTGGCGTGACGATCTGGCGCGATACCTTGCGAGTCCCTGATGCAGGCGATGAAGCAGGGGCTTGGGTCAGCCGATTCATCGGCAAACCGACACGCCTGGTGCAAGTGCCGCTGGATCGGGCGCGGATGACGGAGGCTGGCTACGGCAAGGATGACGACCAGGTGGCGTTCGCCGATGGCTATCCGCTGTTGCTGATTGGCCAGGCCTCTCTCGCGGATTTGTCGCAACGGGTCGGGCGTCCGTTGGAGATGCTGCGTTTCCGGCCGAACCTGGTGATCGAAGGCAGTGAGGCGTTCGCCGAGGATGGCTGGAAGCGTATCCGTATCGGCGAAGTCGAGTTCCGCGTGGTCAAGTCCTGTTCACGCTGCATCCTGACCACCATCGACCCGCAGACCGGGGAGCGCAGCGACGACCGCGAACCCTTGGCCACCTTGCAGAAATACCGTGCCCAGGCGGACGGGGCAATGTTCGGCCAGAATCTGGTCAACGATGGCAACGGTCGACTCGAAGTCGGCATGCCGGTGGAGATCCTCGAGTAACTTTGCGCAGAATAAAAAATGCCCGTGTCGAAAAACACGGGCATTTTTATTGCGGCGACTTTTTGGTGCAGGCCCCGCAGGCTTAGCCGCGGTATTCGCACAGGTAAGCGGTGTCGACGGCGACTTTCAGCTGGAACTTGCTGTTGGCCGGTACGTTGAACTGGCTGCCGGCGGCGAAGGTTTCCCAGTCGCTGCTGTCTGGCAACTTGACGGTCAATGCGCCGCTGACCACGTGCATGATTTCACGCTGGCTGGTGCCGAATTCGTACTCGCCCGGTGCCATGACGCCGATGGTCGCTGGACCTTCTGCGGTGCCAAAGGCGATCGACTTGACGGTGCCGTCGAAGTACTCGTTGACTTTAAACATGGGCGATTCCTCGAAAAGGGCTAAAAAGGGCCGGCCAGTATGCACAAGGCCCCGGGAGTCGTCACCTGTCTAAAGCGGAAGAACCAGCGGCAGCAGGCGCGCGGTATTGCGCGCATCCTCCAGCGCCCGGTGTTGCTGGCCGGTGAACTGCAGGCCGGCCAGTTGCAGGGCGCCGTTGAGCCCCAGCGGGCGTTCCAGGCGTCGGGCCTTGGCAAAGCGCTGTTTGAGGTTCATGTGCGGCACGTTGGCCAGCACGCTGGCGAGTCCCAGGCGCTGCCACTCCTGAAGCAGTTGTTTGCGATCGTAATCGCCCCAGCTGACCCAGCCTTCCAGTCGTGTGTGGTGATGGCCAAGCCAGCGCTCAAACGCCGGCCAGACTTCGCCCAGCGGTTGTGCGGCATCGATGTTGGCTTGGGTGATGTGCGTCAGCTCGCGGCAGAACGGCGTCAGTAACGGCCGTCGCAAAGGCCGGACGAAGCGCTGGAAGTGGTCCAGTTCACGTCCCTTGCGGTCCACCAGGGTGGCGCCGATTTCAATGATTTCCATATCTGTTACGGGCCAACCACCCTCATCGGTGGTGGCCTCCAGATCAATGACCAGCCAATGAGGCATTGCAGGGTTCCTGATATCCGCGTCCTGTAGGGTTTGAGCGTAGCCAAACCCGGCGGTTCCGCCTAGCGCCTTATTCGACCTCCAACAGAATCTGCCGGTTTTTCACCTGATCCCCGACTTTGACCTGCAAGCGTTTGAGCACACCGTCGATGCCTGATTTCAATGGGTGCTCCATTTTCATCGCCTCCAGTACCACCAGCAGTTGGCCCTTGGTCACTTTGCTGCCTTCGTTGACCAGGACGTCGACAATCGCCCCGTCCATCGGTGCCTTGAGGGTGCCGGAGCTGACACTGGCCTGGCCGGTAACCTGCGCCTGAGTGCGATCCACGAACGTCAGACTGCCTGGCCGGGTAAACAGCCAGAGGCGCCCGGCCTCCAGGCGATAAGCGTGGCGTTGGCGAACGCCTTCGATTTCCAGGCTGACCCAGCGTCCGTCGCTGTGGATGATCTTCAGTTCGAGGCTGCGCTCGGCGACCTGAATGCACAACGGCTGGCCCGGGATCGCCTGCAACGCTACCGGCCAGTCCTGATCCTCAAGGCCGATGCGATAGTGCAGCGGCACGCTGGCGTTGTTGCGCCAACCGCCAAGCGGGGCCGGGTGAGCCTGTGCCGCCGCCTGATAGAACAGGGCGGCGGCGATGGCCAAGTGCTGCGCGTTTGGGGGCTCGGGATGCAGGCAGGCGTGGTCGGCGAAATGCTGCGCGATGAAACCGGTACTGAAATCTCCACCAGCGAACTGCGGGTGTTCCAGCAGGCTGGCAAGCAGGCGTTGATTGCTTTGCAGCCCCAGCAGCACGCTGTCTTGTACCGCCCGCAGCAATTTGCGCCGGGCTTCTTCGCGGGTGGCACCGTGAGCGATGAGCTTGCCGAGCATCGGGTCGTAGAAGGGACTGATGACCTGGCCTTCGATCAGTCCGTGGTCGATCCGCACACCGTCCTGCAATGCCGGCTCCCAGGCCACGACTCGCCCGGTTTGCGGCAAGAAGCCTTGGGCCGGGTCTTCGGCATACAGGCGCACTTCCATGGCGTGGCCTGTGAGTTGCACCTGTTCCTGGCGCAAGGGCAGCGGTTGCCCTTCGGCGATGTTCAGTTGCCAGGCCACCAGGTCCAGCCCGGTGATCAGTTCGGTCACCGGGTGCTCCACTTGCAGCCGGGTGTTCATCTCCAGGAAATAGAACTGCCCACGCGCATCCAGCAAAAACTCCACGGTGCCCGCGCCCACGTACTTCACCGCTCGCCCGGCCTTGAGCGCCGCTTCGCCCATGGCCTGGCGCAGCTCAGCGGTCATCACCGGGCAGGGCGCCTCCTCAATGACTTTCTGATGCCGGCGCTGCACCGAGCAATCGCGCTCGCCGAGGTAAATCAAGTTGCCATGCCGGTCACCGAACAACTGGATCTCGACGTGGCGGGGTTCGATGAGTGCCTGTTCGAGAATCAGTTCAGCGCTGCCAAAACCGTTCAAGGCTTCGGAGCGCGCGGTGCGAATCTGTTCCAGCAAGTCGCTGGCGTCGTGCACCAGGCGCATGCCGCGTCCACCGCCGCCGGCGCTGGCCTTGATCATCAAGGGATAGCCGATGCGCTCGGCTTCGCGGCTCAGGGTGGCGTCGTCCTGTTCGGCGCCTTGATAACCGTTGATGCAGGGCACACCGGCTTCGATCATGGCGATCTTCGACAGGCGCTTGCTGCCCATCAGTTCGATGGCCTCGGGGCTGGGGCCGATGAAGGTGATGCCGGCATCCCTGCACGCGAGGGCAAACCCGGCGTTTTCCGAGAGGAAGCCGTAGCCCGGATGGATCGCATCCGCGCCTGTGCGCCGGGTTGCGTCGAGGATGGCCGGGATGTTCAGGTAAGACTGTTGCACCGGGGCCGGGCCGAGCTTGACCGCCTCGTCGGCCATCCGCACGTGCAGCGCATCGGCGTCGGCATCGCTGAACACGGCGACGGTGCGATAGCCCAGTGCCTGGGCCGTGCGCTGGATGCGGCAGGCGATTTCACCGCGGTTGGCGATGAGGATTTTTTTGAGTCCGGGCATGGTTAGGCTCTCTGAATTTCGCGGTGTCTGGTCGGGCCTCATCGTGAGCACGCTCGCGAAGCTTTTAAGAGGCCCACCCCGGTTTGCGTTTTTGCAAGAAGGCCATCGTTCCCTCGATGCCTTCGGCTCCGGTCACCGCTTCGCTGAACCATTCAGCCGCTTGATCAAGCAACTCATCCGACGGCTGTCCGGTACTGGCCAGCAAGAGTTTCTTGGTCGCCGCATTCGCCCCCGGCGCGCAACACAACACATGGGCCAACACCTCGTCGAGCCGTTCGGCCAGTGCCTGCGGATCATGCTCGACAAAATGCACCAGCCCCATGCGCCGTGCCTGAGTACCATCAAAACGTGCCGCCGTCAGGGCCAGGCGCCGGGTCTGGGTCAAGCCGATGCGTTGCACCACGAATGGCGCTATCTGCGCCGGCAGCAGGCCGAGGCTGGTTTCCGGCAGGCCGAATTGCGCCTGATGATCGGCCATGGCGATATCGCTGACACAGGCCAGGCCGAGACCGCCGCCGAGTACCGCGCCCTGCAGCACAGTAATCACCACTTGCGGTGCGTGTTGCACCTCCTGCAATAGCGCGCCGAACACCCGGTTCAGGTCCCGGTGCGCAGTTGGGCCTTGAGCGCGGGCATTGGCCATGTCCTTGATGTCGCCGCCGGCACAGAAGTGCCCGCCGACGCCGCCGATCACCAGTGCGCGAACCCCGGGTTTATCGCGTACCACGGCCAGCACCGAGCGTAACTCGGCGACCATCTGCAAGCTCATCGCATTGCGGCATTCCGGGCGGTTGAGGGTGATGTGCAACACGCCGTTGTGCAGTTCCAGCAGCAAAGTCTGGCAAACCGGCAGGTTGTTCATTTCTTTTTCCCCGGCAAAATGCCCATGAGTTTGCAGATGATCCCCAGCATGATTTCGTCGGCGCCGCCGCCGATCGACACCAGACGTACATCGCGGTAAGCCCGGGCCACCGGGTTGTCCCACATGAAGCCCATGCCGCCCCAGTATTGCAGGCAACTGTCACTGACTTCGCGGCCCAGCCGCCCGGCCTTGAGCTTGGCCATGGAGGCCAGGCGCGTGACGTCCTGGCCTTTGATGTATTGCTCGGTAGCCTGATAGACCAGCGCTCGCAGGCATTCGATTTCGGTTTGCAGTTCCGCCAGGCGGAAGTGGATCACCTGATTGTCGATCAGCGCGTTGCCGAAGGTCTTGCGTTCCTTGCAGTATTCGATGGTGCTGTCGACGCAGTACTCCAGGCCCTTGATCATGTTGGCTGCGCCGAACAGGCGTTCCTCCTGGAATTGCAGCATCTGCATCATGAACCCCGCGCCTTCATGGCCGATGCGGTTGCGCTGCGGCACGCGCACGTTGTCGAAAAACACCTGGGCGGTTTCCGAGCTGCGCATGCCGAGCTTGTCCAGGTGCGAGCTCAAGCTGATGCCCGGTGTGTTCATCGGCACCATGATCAGCGACTTGTTGATGTGCGGCTTGTCGTCCGAGGTGTTGGCCAGCAGGCAGATGAAGTCGGCGCTCGGCGAGTTGGTGATCCACATCTTGCTACCGTTGATCACGTAGTCGTCGCCGTCCTTGCGCGCGGTGGTTTTCAGCCCGGCCACGTCGGAACCGGCGCCGACTTCGGAGACGCCGATGCAGCCGACCTGTTCGCCGCTGATGGCCGGGCGCAGGAATTGCTCGCGTAGCTCATCGGAACCGAACCGTGCCAGCGCCGGTGTGCACATGTCGGTCTGCACGCCGATGGACATTGGAATGCCGCCGCAACGGATAGTGCCGAACTCTTCGGCGGCGACGATCGAATAGCTGTAGTCGAGCCCCATGCCGCCGAATTTTTCCGGTTTGGAAATGCCCAGCAAGCCGAGGTCGCCGGCCTTGCGGAAGATGTCGTGGATGGGGAAGCGCCCGGCCTTTTCCCACTCATCGACGTGGGGGTTGATCTCGTGCTCGACGAACTGGCGCACGGTGCGGCGCAGTGCTTCGTGTTCCTGGGTGAAGATCATTTTTATTGTTCTCCTGTTAGTCGGCTTAGAACCGCGCCACACCAAAGCTGTTGGTTTGCAGAGGCCGCACTTCGGCCTCGTGACAGATATCCAGCAGATAACCCAGCAAGGTCCGGGTATCGCGCGGGTCGATCAAACCGTCGTCCCAGAGGTTGGCGCTGCCGTAGAGCGCCGTGGACTGGCTGTCGAGTTTCTGCGCGGTGACCTGTTCGAGCATGTCGAGCATTTTCGGGTCGGGCACCAGGCCGTCCTTGGCCTGTTTGGCCTCGGTGACGATGCGCAGCACCTTGCCCGCTTGCGCGCCGCCCATCACGGCGGTGCGGCTGTTGGGCCAGGCGAAGATGAAGCGCGGGTCGAGGCCGCGTCCGCACATCGCATAGTTGCCCGCGCCGTAGGAACCACCGACGACGATGGTCAGCTTCGGCACCCGGGCGTTGGCCACCGCCTGAATCATCTTCGCACCGTGTTTGATCACGCCTTGCTGCTCCGATTCGGTGCCGACCATGAACCCGGTGGTGTTGTGGAAAAACAGCAGCGGCGTCTGGCTCTGGTCGCACAGCTGGATGAACTGCGCGGCCTTGCTCGCGCCTTTTGGCGTGATCGGGCCGTTGTTGCCGATGAAGCCACAGGCGCGGCCCTGAATTTTCAGATGACCGCACACAGTCTGCTGATCGAACTCGCCCTTGAATTCAAGAAAGTTCGAAGCGTCGGCGAGACGGGCGATGATTTCGCGCACGTCGTAGGGTTTTTTCGGGTCATCCGGGATCAGGCCCAGCAACTCGTCGATGGGGTAGAGCGGCTCCTCCCAGCGACGTTCGGGGAGTGGGGGCAGTTGTTCGTTCCACGGCAACAGGCTGACAATCTCGCGTACCTGGCGCACGCCGTCGGCGTCGTTTTCAGCCAGGTATTCGGCGGTGCCGGCGGTTTGTGCGTGCATTTCGGCGCCGCCCAGTTCTTCATCGGTGGCGACTTCGCCGGTGGCGGCCTTGAGCAGTGGGGGACCTGCGAGAAACAGCTTGGCCTTGCCGCGCACCACCACCACGTAATCCGACAGCCCCGGCTGATAGGCGCCGCCCGCCGTGGCCGAGCCATGCACCACGGTGACTTGCGGCAAGCCCATGGCCGACATCCGCGCCTGATTGGCAAAGCTGCGCGCGCCTTCGACGAAAATCTCCGCCGCGTAATTGAGATTGGCGCCGCCACTTTCGGCGAGGGTGATCACCGGCAGTTTGTTTTCCATGGCGATCTGTTGCAGGCGCAGGGATTTCTTCAAGCCGCTGGGAGAGATGGTCCCGCCCCTGATCGCGCTGTTGTTGGCGACTACCAACACACGTACGCCGGACACATAGCCGATACCGCCGATCAAGCCGCCACCGGCGCAGCTGCCGTCCTTGTCATCATGCAGCTTGTAGCCGGCCAGGCTGGCCAGCTCAAGAAACGGCGCGCCGGGATCCAGCAGCAGATTGAGGCGCTCGCGAGGCAGCAACTGGCCGCGCTTTTCGAACTTCGGCCTGGCTTCGGCCGCCTTGTTCAGCAGGTTCTGTTCGAGCACGCGAACTTGCTCGATGGCGCTCAGCATTGCCGCACGGTTCTGGGCGAACGGCTCGCTGTGGGGGTCGAGTAACGACTGAATCACCGGCATGGGTTATTCCTTGTCCTTCAACACGTCTGGTATATAGGCGCGGTGGAAACCGTTGTACGACTCGCTGTTGGTCGCCTTGTGGATCGGCCAGGCGCGGCCGCCGAGGCTGGCGGCGCCATCGATGCGCAAGGTGCTGCCGCTGACAAACGCCGCTGCCGGGCTGAGCAGGAAAACAATCGCCGCGCTGACTTCCGATTCGGTGCCGATGCGCTTGAGCGGCACATGTTCGCGCAAGGTCGGGATCACGGCCTTGAAGGCGCCTTCGTAGGTGTCCATGCCGCTGGAGGCAATCCACCCCGGCGCCACGGCGTTGACCCGCACCCCGGCATGACCCCATTCGTACGCGGCAGTCTTGGTCAGGTTATCCATGCCCGAACGTGCCGCACCGGAGTGGCCCATACCTGGCATGCCACCCCACATGTCGGCGAGCATGTTGACGATGGCGCCGCCGTGCTTGCTCATGGACTGGTTGAACACTTCCCGGGCCATCAGGAAACCGCCCACCAGATTGGTGCGCATCACGGTTTCGAAACCCTTCTGATTGATCGAGGCCAAGGGCGACGGGTACTGCCCGCCTGCATTGTTGACCAGGCCATGAATGGGGCCATGCTTGCGGATCAATTCGCTGACCAGGTGTTCTACCGATTCTTCCTCGCGGATATCGCAAACCGCCCAATCGGCCTTGCCACCGTCGTCGGCGATCTCCGCCGCAACGGTTTTCAGTTTGTCGGCCTTGCGCCCGACCAGCAGCACATGGGCGCCGAGGGCCGCCAGTTCGTGGGCGGTGCAGCGGCCGATGCCACTGCCACCACCGGTGACGATGATGTTTTGGCCGGCAAACAAATCGGCTTTGAAAATCGAATCGTAGGCCATGGCGGCAATCCTCTAGTTGAACTGGTCGGCGATGCGCTGCGGCACCGGGATCTGGATTTCCAGCAGTTGCTGGGCGAAGGCCTTGCCTTGCGGATCGATGCGCAGGCTGGCGACACCGCCACCGCCGAGGGCGTTTTCCAGCAGGAAATTCAGGCTGTGGCTGGCCGGCAAGTACCAGCGTTCGACCCGCCCGTGGATGGGGTCGAGGAGGTGGCCCATCCAGTCGACGATCACTTCCGGGGTCAAGGCCTCGGCAATCCATGGCAGGAACTCCGGCTCCCGGGCCATGACGCCGATATTGCTGTGGTTACCCTTGTCGCCCGAGCGTGCAACCGCCAGTTTGACCAGGGCCACGCTGGCGTCGGCCAGGCCAAGCGGTTTCGGCGGCGCGAGCGGGGCTGGCAGGTTCAGCGGGTCGAGCACATCGAGGGCGGGCAGGGCACACGGGTGGCGCTGGCCCATGAAATCAATGTCCAGCGTGCAGGCGGTTTTGTCGATCAGGAACGAGAACAGCCGGATCAGCGGATACACCGTCGGCCGGCCACCGACAATGCCGGTCAGCCCCGGCGCCATGCCGGTGGCGGCCTGGGCGATTTCCCTGGAGAACACGATCAATGCCTGCTTGTCCGGATGACGCACCGCGAGTTTGATCACCACTTCGCGGCTGTCATGGCGCTGGCCGTGGGGGCCGTAGGTGGCCTCGCTGCCCAGCAACTCGATACTCACGTCGCTGTAAGGCGCCCAGCCGCGCTGGCGGAACATTTCCGAGGTCTTGTTGATGATCGCGTCACCGACCCGTCGCGCCTTGTCGACGGCATCGATGCCGGCGATCAGGCAACTGGCGGTGCAGCGGAAACCATCGGGGTACGTGGCGCTGACCTTGTATTGAGCGGTCGGCGGCAGGCCTTTGGCGCCGTGCACCTGCACCGCGTTCCTGCCCTGTTGCAGCAGTTTGACCTGAGTGAAATCGCACACCACGTCGGGCAGCAGGTATGCGCGAGGGTCACCGATTTCATACAGCATCTGTTCGCCCACCGTCAGCGGCGTGACCAGCCCACCGGTGCCTTCGGGTTTGCTGACGATGAACTGGCTGTCGGCGCTGACTTCGACGATGGGAAAACCGATGTGTTCGTAGTCGGGCACGGCGCGCCAGTCGGTGAAGTTGCCGCCCGTGCACTGGGCGCCGCATTCGATGATGTGCCCGGCCAGTGCCGCCTGGGCGAGCTTGTCGTAGTCATGCCACGACCAGCCGAACTCATGCACCAGCGCGGCGCTGACCACCGCACTGTCGACCACGCGCCCGGTGATCACGATGTCCGCCCCCAGGCGCAGGGCTTCGACAATGCCGGGTGCGCCGAGGTAGGCATTGGTCGAGACGCACATCGATGGCAGGGGCGCGCCGCTGAACATTTCACGAATGCCCAGGTTGCCCAGCTGTTTGAATTGCGGCTGCAGGTCGTCACCCAGCAGCACGGCGATCTTCAGCGCCACCCCGGCCTTGTCGCAGGCCGCTTGCAGGGCGGCGGCGCAGGCTTGGGGGTTGACCCCGCCGGCATTGCTGATGACCCGGATGTTCTGCTGCGCGAGCTGCCCCAGCAAGGGCGCGAGCACTTCGATGAAGTCGCCCGCATAGCCGGCCTGGGGATCTTTCATCCGTGCGCCGGCCATGATCGACAGGGTGATTTCGGCCAGGTAATCGAAGACCAGATAGTCCAGATGCCCGTGTTCGACCAGTTGCGCGGCAGCGGTCGAGGTATCGCCCCAGAAGGCGCTGGCGCAACCGATGCGAATTGTTTTAGGCGCAGTCCATTCCATAGCCACCTCCAACCGAAGTGCGTCGACATTACCAAGCAAGCGCTTGGTTTGTAAATGACTTGATTTTCTTCTGCCCAAGCGCTTGCTTGGTTGCATCCATGCGCTTAAATTGCCCGCGCAACCCCACTGTTTTCGGGGGGATCGGCGTTATTGATTGAACGACTGTAGGAGAGAACGGGTGGACGAGCAAAAAGCCCTGAGGGTGATGCGCCAATTGGTCGACGACGGCCAACTGACCGACCCGGACAGCGCCCGTGGCAAGCTGCTGCAAGTGGCGGCCCACCTGTTTCGCAATAAAGGCTATGAACGCACGACCGTGCGCGACCTGGCCGGCGCCGTGGGCATTCAGTCCGGGAGTATTTTCCATCACTTCAAGAGCAAGGACGAAATCCTGCGCGCCGTGATGGAGGAGACCATTCTCTACAACACCGCGTTGATGCGTGCGGCCATCGCCGAGGCCGGCAGTGTGCGCGAGCAGGTGCTTGCGCTGATTCGCTGTGAGTTGCAGTCGATCATGGGCGGCAGCGGTGAGGCCATGGCCGTGCTGGTCTACGAATGGCGCTCGCTGTCCGAAGAGGGCCAGGCCAAGGTCCTGGCGCTGCGGGACATCTACGAAGACATCTGGCTGCAAGTGCTGGGTGAAGCCAAGTCCGCGGGGTTTATCCGTGGCGATGTGTTTATCACCCGCCGCTTCCTGACCGGTGCATTGTCCTGGACCACCACCTGGTTTCGTGCCGGCGGCAGCATGAGTCTCGATCAGTTGGCCGATGAAGCGCTGATTCTGGTGCTGGAAGACCGGCAATAAGCTTGTATTGGCCAGCATTAAACTGGCTAACTTGTCGAAACCGCCTAGCTTGAATGCATGGGTACCGTTTTATTGGGGAGTGGGGCGTTTTGATGGGTTCGCCAATTCGGTCAGCCTCGCGGCTTTTGCTGGCGATGCTTACGGCGTCAACGATGATACCGTCCCAGGCTGCGCAACTGGTGCGCATAGGTGCCGCGCACTTTCCGCCCTATACCGTGCGCCCGGAATCCGGGGCCGATACCGGGTTGCTGCCGCAACTGGTCGAGGCCCTGAATGCATCGCAAACTGACTACCAGTTTGTCCTGGTGCCCACCTCCATTCCTCGGCGCTTCGGTGATTTCAAGCAGGGCCGGGTCGACATGGCCATTTTCGAAAATCCCGCCTGGGGTTGGGAAGAGATCCCCCACACGGCCGTCGACATGGGGCTGGAGGACGCTGAGATTTTTGTTGCGCAACGCCTGCCCGATCGACAGCAAAGCTATTTTGCCGACCTGAAAGGCAAGCGCCTGGCACTGTTCAGCGGCTATCACTACGAGTTCGCCAACTTCAATGCCGACCCTCTGTACCTCGCGAAAAACTACAACGCCACGCTGACTTATTCCCATGACAGCAATCTGCTGATGGTTTTACGCGACCGGGCCGACATTGCCCTGGTCACACGTTCGTACCTGAGCGACTACTTCCTGCGCAATGAAAAAGTCGCCGGCAGTTTGCTGGCGTCCCAGCGCGTCGACCAGGTCTATCACCATTACGCCATTCTGCGTCCGACCGCACCCATCAGCGGCGAGGCATTCGGCAAGTTGTTGCAAGGCTTGCGGGACAACGGCCAGATGTTGAAGATTTTCGAGCCGTACAAGATTGCGCTGGTGCCGGTCCAGCGCAATGCACCGGCGCCCCAAGTTGCCAATTGACGGTTTTTGGCTAAATTTCCCGCTCTGGCTCACGTCACTTCGTTGAACTGTCGACGATTATCGTGAGCCCGCCCCATGCCCAATCTCAATGACCTGACTGCCCTGTGTCTGCCGACGGGCAGTCGTCTTGCCGCTGATGAAACCGATTGCCGCCTGAGCCTCAGCCTGGAAGGGCAACCGTTGCCCGCCTTGCGGCTCAGTCGTGGCCGGGAGTTGAACGTGCAACTGGAGGAGCGCTTCAGTCGCCCTGAAGGGCAGGCATTGTGGACGGCCTGTTACTGGCTGTTCGCTCGTGACCCTGACTGTCAGCGTCTGACCTGGCAACTGCAAGAGGTGCCGGACGAAGCCGTGTCCAGCGGTCTGCTGATTCCGACTCCCGTCAGCGGCCAGTATCACTGCGAGCGCACCGTGTTCTGGCAGTTGCCGCCGCCGTGGCTGGGGCATTCCCTGACCGGCAGCTACCCGCAGCAGATGCTCATCACCGACGGCAAGCGCCACCCACGGCGGCCGGTCAAGCCCCGGGGTGAAGTGTATCAACGCTTCGATGCGCGGCTGGGTGCCCGGGTTTCCCTGCGCACGCTGGACATCGAGCAAGACCTGGCACGCTTCAACCGCTGGCAGAACAGTCCGCGAGTCGCGAGTTTCTGGCAGGAGGAGGGCAGCCTCGACCAGCATCGCCAATACCTGAGCAAACTCGTAGCCGACCCGCACACGCTGACGCTGATCGGTTGTTTCGACGACCAGCCCTTCGCTTATTTCGAAGTCTACTGGGCCAAGGAAGATCGCATCGCACCCTTCTATGAGGCCGGCGATTACGACCGTGGCATTCACATGCTGGTGGGCGAAGAAAATCACCGCGGCCCGCACAAGGTGGCGAGTTGGTTATCGGCGCTGGTGCATTACCTGTTTCTCGACGATCCGCGCACCCGGCGCGTGGTGGCCGAGCCCCGTGCCGATAACGCGAAGATGATCGGGTACATGCAGGAGCAGCGCTTTCACTGTGAGAAAGAGTTCGACTTCCCGCACAAGCGCGCGGCCTTGATGGTGTTGGGGCGGGAGCGGTTTTTTGATCGGTGCAGACTGGCTTGAAGCCTGAGACTCAAGATTCGTTGTGGTCTTGAGTCTCAGGCTTGCTCGCGAAGGGCGCGATGCAGATCCTGGATCTTATTGGCGAGCAGCCATATCACCCCGGTTGCCCGACACCTTGCGGCAATGCACCAACGCATCACGGATCATGAAGTTCACCAGGGTTGGCGAGACGCCGAGTTCCTTGGCGATGTCCTTTTGCGGTACGCCGTGCAGGCGATACATCTCGAAGGCGTAGCGGGTGCGGCTCGGCAACTCGGTCAACGCATCGGCAATGTGCTCCAGGGTCGAGAAATTGATGTGCGACGTTTCCGGGGACGCGCCCTGGATCACCACATTCAACCCTTCCTCTTCAGGACCGGAATACTTCTGCTCCAGCGCCTGCTTGCGGTAATGGTCGATCGCCAGGTTGCGCACGATCTGGAACAGGTAGCTGAGCTGGGCCTTGATCGAACTGGTGATGGGCGGGGCCGATTGCAGCCGGAAGAAAGCATCCTGCACAACATCTTCGGCACGTGAGCGGCAACCGGTAATTCGGGCTGCAATCTTCACCAGGATCAGTCGATTGTCGACGAATGCCTGAAGTAGCGGTGTATCGCACCTGCTTGTGGATACTGGTTCCATCATGGAAATCACCCTGCTGCCAAAAGGTTAGTGGGACGGGGAAAAAAACCGGGGGGGCCGTCCTACACATCGAGCGACAAATTAGGCTTAATGATAATTATTGTCAAATGAGAAAAAGAACTAATGCGCTGTAAGAGTGCAGAGTGAGAACTGCGACACGCTGACTCACTTGCGTCCACTTTGCGTTCCAGCCTGGCGACTAATTATTTCCAGACGTCATCCGTTCTCATTGGTGAATGGAACCGGGCAGCAGCCCCGGTCACAACCGCATTGCCAATGCCTTGCGCGGTCGGCGAAGACCGCGTCCTGCGCGCCCTCGATCAGGGTGCGACGTCAGAAAACCGATTCCAATTGCAAGCCGAATTCAGGCAGGAAACCTCATGAGCGACGCGTTCGAACTCCCCAGCACAATGGTCCAAGCCCTTCAGCGCCGCGCGGCCCTGACGCCGGATCGGGTGGCCCTGCGCTTTCTCGCCGAAACCCAGGACCAGGCGGTGCTGCTCAGCTATCGCGAACTGGACCTGCGGGCGCGGACGATTGCCGGCGCGTTGCAGACCCAAACGGATGTCGGCGACCGCGCGGTGTTGCTGTTCCCCAGCGGCCCGGATTACGTCGCGGCGTTCTTCGGTTGCCTGTACGCCGGGGTGATCGCGGTGCCGGCTTATCCGCCGGAGTCGACGCGCCGTCATCATCAGGAGCGCCTGCTGTCGATCATCAGCGATGCCCAGCCACGCTTGCTGCTGACCAGCGCCGGACTGCGCGAAGGGTTGCAGCAGATCGAAGGGGCGCCGCCGCTGCTGTGTGTCGATACCCTCGACGGTGCACTGGCCGAGCGCTGGGTCGCGGTGGACCTGCAGGCCGATCACATCGCCTTCCTGCAATACACCTCCGGCTCCACCGCGCTGCCCAAAGGCGTGCAAGTCAGCCACGGCAATCTGGTGGCCAACGAATTGCTGATTCGCCACGGTTTCGGCATTGACCTGAACCCCGACGATGTCATCGTCAGCTGGCTACCGCTGTACCACGACATGGGCCTGATCGGCGGCCTGCTGCAGCCGATTTTCAGCGGCGTGCCCTGTGTGTTGATGTCCCCGGCGTATTTCCTCGGCCGGCCGTTGCGCTGGCTGGAGGCGATCAGCGAATACGGCGGCACCATCAGCGGCGGGCCGGATTTTGCCTATCGCTTGTGCAGCGAACGGGTCAGCGAGTCAGCCCTGGAGCGGCTCGACCTGAGTGGCTGGCGCGTGGCGTATTCCGGTTCCGAACCGATTCGCCTCGACACCCTGGAACGCTTCGCCGGGAAGTTCGCCACCTGCGGTTTCACCGCGGACAGCTTCATGGCCTCCTATGGTCTGGCCGAAGCCACCTTGTTCGTGGCCGGCACCGCGCGCGGTAAAGGCATTGGCAACCTGCGGGTGGACGATCAGGCCCTGGCGCAGAACCGAGTCGAAGCGGGCGAGGGTAGCGCGATCATGAGTTGCGGTATCAGCCAACCGGCGCACGCGGTGCTGATCATCGATCCGGCCTCCCTCAGCGAACAGGCCGACAACGTCGTCGGCGAAGTCTGGGCCAGCGGGCCGAGCATCGCCTCAGGCTACTGGCGCAACCCCGAGGCGTCGGCCAAGACCTTCGTCCGGCACGCCGGCCAGACCTGGTTGCGCACCGGGGACCTGGGTTTCCTGCGCAATGGCGAGCTGTTCATCACCGGGCGCCTGAAGGACATGCTGATCGTGCGCGGGCACAACCTGTACCCGCAGGACATCGAGCAGACCGTCGAGCGCGAAGTGGAAGTGGTGCGCAAAGGCCGGGTTGCCGCCTTTGCCGTTACGGTTGATGGTCAGGAAGGTATCGGCATCGCCGCCGAAATCAGCCGCAGCGTGCAGAAAATCCAGCCACCGGAATCCTTGATCAAAGCCATTCGCCAAGCCGTCGCCGAGGCGTATCAGCAAGCGCCGAGCGTGGTGGTGCTGCTCAATCCGGGCGCGCTGCCCAAGACCTCCAGCGGCAAATTGCAGCGCTCGGCGTGTCGCAATCGCCTGGCGGACGGCAGTCTCGACAGCTACGCGATGTTCCCGTCGGCCGCCACACAAAGTGCAGGCCGGATCGAGTCGGGCTCCGAGCTACAAAGCCTGATCGGCCAGATCTGGTGTGAGCAGTTGCAAGTGACGCAGGTGGGCGCCGATGATCATTTCTTCCTGCTCGGCGGCAACTCCATAGCGGCGACGCAAGTGGTGGCGCGCCTGCGTGAAGAGCTCGGTCTGGAGTTGAACCTGCGTCTGCTGTTCGAAGCGCCGACCCTCGGCGCATTCGCCGATGTCGTGGCCCGTCTGCAACAGGACGGTGGCCTGGCCCAGGGCTCGATCACGGCGCTGTCGCGCCAGCAACCGATGCCGCAATCGCTGGCACAAAACCGCCTGTGGATCACCTGGCAACTCGACCCGCAAAGCAGCGCCTATAACATTCCCGGTGCCTTGCGCCTGCGCGGCGAACTGGATGAGGACGCCTTGCGCGCCAGTTTCCAGCAGTTGATCGAGCGCCACGAATCCCTGCGCACGCGATTCTTCGAGCGCGACGGGGTGGCGCTGCAACAGGTCGTTGCGGCGGCCGGGTTCAACCTGCAACTGATCGATATCAGCGACCTGCCGACCGCCGAGCGTGAGGCCCGGGCGCAGCAGATCCGGGAGGACGAAGCGCGAACCCAATTCGATCTGGAGAAAGGCCCGTTGCTGTGGGTGACGCTGGTTCGCCTCGACGACGAAGACCATCAGTTGCTGGTGACGATGCACCACATCATCGCTGACGGCTGGTCGCTGAACGTGCTGATCGACGAGTTCTCGCGCCTGTATGCGGCCGCCTCCCAGGGCCAGCAAGCGGAGCTGGCGCCGTTGCCGACGCAATACGCCGATTACGGCAGTTGGCAGCGGCAATGGCTGGCGCAAGGGGAAGGCGAGCGTCAACTGGCCTACTGGAAGGACCGCTTGGGTGATAACCATCCAACCCTGAGCCTGGCCACCGACCATCCACGCGCTGCCCAACAACTGCACAGCGCCGCTCGCCACACCGTGCGTCTGGGCGCTCCCCTGAGCGATGGGATTCGCCAGACCGCCCAGGCCCATGAATCGACCGCCTTCATGCTGTTGCTGGCTGCGTTCCAGACCTTGTTGCACCGCTACAGCGGCCAGGGTGATATCCGTATCGGCGTGCCCAATGCCAACCGTCCGCGCCTGGAAACCCAGGGCCTGATCGGTTTCTTCATCAATACCCAGGTGCTGCGTGCCGAGGTGGACTCGCGCCTGCCATTCGTTGAGCTGCTGGCGCAGACCCGTCAGGCGGCGTTGGGTGCGCAGGCGCATCAGGACCTGCCGTTCGAGCAACTGCTGGAAGCCTTCCCGCAAGCCCGTGAACAAGGTCTGTTCCAGGTCATGTTCAACCACCAGCAACGGGACCTCGGCGCATTGAAGCGCTTGCCGGGGTTGTTGGCCGAAGAGTTGCCCTGGCATAGCCGCGAAGCCAAGTTCGATTTGCAGTTGCACAGTGAAGAAGACCGCAACGGTCGCCTGACCCTGTCCTTCGACTACGCCAGCGAATTGTTCGAGGCCGCCACCATCGAGCGCCTGGCCGAGCATTTCAGCAACCTGCTGCGCGCTGTCTGCGATCAAACGGACACCGCCATCGGTGACCTGCCGCTGTTGACCGCTGCCGAGCACCATCAGCAATCGGACTGGGCCAGCGCACCCTGCGCAGCGGCCAGCCAATGGCTGCCGGAGTGGCTCACTGAGCAGGCGCGCCAGACCCCGCAGCGCATCGCGCTGGTGTGGGACGGTGGCCAGATGGACTTCGTCGAACTGCACACCCGGGCCAACCGTCTGGCCCATTACCTGCGCGACAAAGGCGTTGGCCCGGACGTTTGCGTGGCCATCGCCTGCGAACGTTCGCCGCAACTGCTGATCGGCCTGCTGGCGATCCTCAAGGCCGGTGGAGCCTACGTGCCGCTGGACCCGGAGTACCCGGCCGAACGCCTGGCCTACATGCTCAGCGACAGCGGTGTTGAATTGCTGCTGACGCAAACCCGATTGCTTGAGTGCCTGCCAGCGACTGACGGCGTCAGCGTGATCGCCATGGACACCCTGCACCTGGACGGCTGGCCGAGCCATGCGCCGGGGTTGCACCTGTACGGCGACAACCTTGCCTATGTGATTTACACCTCCGGCTCCACGGGCCAGCCCAAAGGCGTCGGCAACACCCACGCCGCGCTGGCCGAGCGCCTGCAATGGATGCAGGACACTTACCGCCTGAACGAAACCGATGTGCTGATGCAAAAGGCGCCGATCAGTTTCGATGTGTCGGTGTGGGAGTGCTTCTGGCCGCTGATCACTGGCGCACGTTTGCTGATCGCCGGTCCCGGCGAACACCGCGATCCGCATCGCATCGCGCAGCTGGTGCAAGCGTACGGCGTGACCACGTTGCACTTCGTGCCGCCGCTGCTTTCGCTGTTCATCGAGGAGCCGCTGAGCGCTGAATGTACCAGCCTGCGCCGGGTGTTCTCCGGGGGCGAGGCCTTGCCGGCGGAGCTGCGCAACCGGGTGCTGGCGCAACTGCCGGCAGTGCAACTGCACAACCGCTACGGACCGACTGAAACCGCAATCAACGTCACCCACTGGCAATGCTCCAGCGCCGATGGCGAACGCTCGCCGATTGGCCGGCCGCTGGGCAATGTGATTTGCCGCGTGCTCGACAGTGATCTCAATCCCGTTCCGGTCGGTGTGCCGGGTGAGTTGTGCATCAGCGGCGTTGGCCTGGCCCGTGGTTACCTCGGTCGCCCGGCGTTGACCGCCGAACGCTTCGTGGTCGATCCGTTGGGCGAGCCGGGCGCGCGCCTGTATCGCACTGGCGACCGGGCGCGCTGGACGGCGGATGGCGTGATCGAATACCTCGGCCGTCTCGATCAGCAGGTCAAGTTGCGCGGGTTCCGCGTCGAGCCGGAGGAAATCCAGGCGCGCCTGCTGGCCCAGGACGGCGTTGCGCAAGCCGTGGTGCTGGTGCGCGACACCGTGGCCGGGGCGCAGTTGATCGGTTACTACACCGCAGCGAACCATGCCGGGGAGGAAGCCGGGCAAACCGCACGCCTGAAAAGCGCTTTGGCCGCCGAACTGCCCGAATACATGGTCCCGGCACAATTGATGCGCCTGGAACAAATGCCCCTCGGCCCGAGCGGCAAACTCGATCGCCGCGCCTTGCCGGAACCGCAGTGGCAGGTTCGCGAACACGTCGAGCCAGTGACTGAACTGGAGCAACACGTCGCCGGAATCTGGCGCGAAGTGCTGGGCCTGGCGCAAGTCGGTTTGCGCGATGATTTTTTTGCCCTCGGCGGCCACTCGCTGCTGGCCACGCAAATCATCTCCCGCACCCGCCAGGCCTGCGATGTCGAGTTGCCGCTGCGGGTACTGTTCGAACACAGCGAACTCGGTGCATTTGCCGAACAGGTTCGCCTGATCCAGGTCAGTGGCAGCACCAACAAGCAGCCGCCCATTGAAAAAGTCGACCGCAGCCAACCGGTGCCGCTGTCCTATTCCCAGCAGCGCATGTGGTTCCTCTGGCAGATGGAGCCGGACAGCCCGGCCTACAACGTCGGGGGCATGGCGCGGTTGCGTGGCGTGCTCGACGTAGCGCATTTCGAGGCGGCGCTGCAAGCCCTGATCCTGCGTCACGAAACCCTGCGCACCACGTTTCCGAGCATCGACGGCGTCGCCCGCCAGCAAGTACACGGGCAAACCGGCGTGCGCATGGATTGGAAGGATTTCACCGCGCTGGATGCTGAAGTCCGCGAGTGGCAGGTCCAGCAACTGGCCGACGATGAAGCGCACCAGCCATTCGATCTGGAAACCGGACCGCTGCTGCGCGCCTGTCTGGTCAAGACCGCCGAACAGGAACACTACTTCGTTCTGACCCTGCACCACATCGTCACCGAAGGCTGGGCAATGGACATTTTTGCCCGGGAACTGAGCGCGCTGTACGAAGCATTCGTCGATGATCGTGAATCACCGCTGGCGCCATTGCCGGTGCAGTACCTGGATTACAGCGTGTGGCAGCGTCAGTGGCTGGAGTCCGGCGAGCGTCAGCGCCAGCTCGATTACTGGAGCGCGCAACTGGGCCGCGAACACCCATTGTTGGAGTTGCCGACCGACCGTCCGCGTCCGCCGGTGCAAAGCCATCAGGGTGAGTTGTATCGCTTTGACCTCAGTGATGAGCTCGCGGCACGGGTTCGCGTCTTCAACGGGCAAAACGGCCTGACCCTGTTCATGACCATGACCGCCGCCCTGGCCACGCTGCTGTACCGCTACAGCGGCCAGACCGACCTGCGTATCGGCGCGCCGGTGGCCAACCGCATTCGTCCGGAAAGCGAAGGGTTGATCGGTGCGTTCCTCAATACCCAAGTGCTGCGCTGCCAGCTCGACGGGCAGATGTCTGTCGGCGAGTTGTTCGAGCTGGTGCGCCACACGGTGATCGAAGGCCAGTCCCATCAGGACCTGCCGTTCGATCATCTGGTGGAAGCCTTGCAACCACCCCGAAGCGCGGCCTACAACCCGTTGTTCCAGGTGATGTGCA
Source organism: Pseudomonas sp. IT-P258 (assembly GCF_949767825.1). Lineage (NCBI taxonomy): Bacteria > Pseudomonadati > Pseudomonadota > Gammaproteobacteria > Pseudomonadales > Pseudomonadaceae > Pseudomonas > Pseudomonas sp. IT-P258. The sequence continues at coordinate 278,212 of NZ_CATKPU010000098.1, forward strand.
ACGTGCAGCGCTGGGAGTTCCAGCAAAGCCGCACCCTGGCCGGCATGACGGTCGAGTACCTGGCCAACGATGCCCGCGCGACCAAGTTCGACCTCAACCTGGAAGTCTCCGACCTCGACCATCGCCTGGGTTGCTGCCTGACCTACAGCACCGATCTGTTCGACGAAGCGCGTATCGCGCAAATGGCCCGGCATTGGCGCAATCTTCTGCAAGCACTGATTGCCGATCCGCAGCAGCGCTTGAGTGAGTTGCCGCTGCTGGCCGGTGGCGAACAACAACACCTGCTCGACAGCCTTGGCGTCGAGCCGGGCGAACATCGGCTGGATCAGTGCATCCATCACCTGTTCGCCGAGCAAGCCTTGACGCGCAAAGACGCTCCGGCCCTGACCTTCGCCGGACAGACCTTGAGCTACGCCGAACTCGACAGTCGCGCCAACCGCCTGGCCTGGATGCTGCGTGAACGCGGTGTCGGTCCGCAGGTGCGCGTAGGCCTGGCACTGGAGCGCTCGCTGGAGATGGTTGTCGGCCTGCTGGCGATCCTCAAGGCTGGCGGCGCCTATGTGCCGCTGGATCCGGAGTACCCGCTGGACCGCTTGCACTACATGATCGAAGACAGCGGCATCGGTTTGCTGCTCAGCGATGCGGCGATGTTCAAGGCTTTGGGCGAGTTGCCGGCGACCGTCGGCCGCTGGTGCCTTGAAGAAGACGCGGCGGCACTGGTCAGTTACCCGGCCACCGAGCTGCCGCTGATCAGCCTGGCGCAGCATCAGGCGTACCTGATCTACACCTCGGGCTCGACCGGCAAGCCGAAAGGCGTGGTGGTGTCCCACGGCGAAATCGCCATGCATTGCCGCGCGGTGATCGAGCGCTTCGCCATGCGCGCCGATGACTGCGAACTGCACTTCTATTCGATCAACTTCGACGCTGCCACGGAGCGTTTGCTGGTGCCGTTGCTCAGCGGTGCGCAAGTGGTGCTGCGGGCTCAAGGGCAGTGGGACGCGGAAGAAATCTGTGGCCTGATCCGTCGTCATCACATCAATGTCCTCGGTTTCACGCCGAGCTACGGCAGCCAGTTGGCGCAATGGCTGGCAACGCAAAATGAAACCCTGCCGGTGCGCATGATCATTACCGGCGGCGAAGCGCTGACCGGTGAACACCTGGCACGCATTCGCGCAGCCTTCCAGCCGAGCCAGTTCTTCAACGCCTACGGCCCGACCGAAACCGTGGTCATGCCGCTGGCCGGTCTCGCCCCTGAAGTACTGGAAGAGGGCGCCGCAAGTGTACCGATCGGCAGCGTGATCGGCGATCGCGTGGCCTACATTCTCGACGCCGACCTGGCGTTGGTGCCGCAAGGCGCGACGGGCGAGTTGTACGTCGGTGGCGCGGGCCTGGCCCAGGGTTATCACCAGCGTCCGGGCATGACCGCGGAGCGCTTTGTCGCCGATCCGTTTGTCGCCGGCGGCGGGCGTATCTACCGCACCGGCGACCTGGTGCGCCAGCGCGTCGATGGCCTGGTGGAATACCTCGGTCGCATCGACCATCAAGTGAAGATTCGCGGCTTCCGCATCGAGCTCGGTGAAATCGAAACCTGTCTGCTGGAGCACGAATCGATCCGTGAAGCGGTGGTGCTGGCGCTCGATGCACCGAGCGGCAAGCAACTGGTCGGCTATCTGGTGACTGACGTCGCAGAGCTTGGCGAGGCGCAGCAGGCTGAACTGCGTGAAGCGCTCAAATCGCATCTCAAGTCGCAACTGCCGGACTACATGGTGCCCACGCACCTTATCCTGCTGGCGCGCATGCCGCTGACCACCAACGGCAAGCTCGACCGCCGTGCTCTGCCGGCACCGGACCCTGAGCTGAACCGTCAGCAGTACGTGGCGCCGAGCAACGAGCTTGAAGTCACGCTGGCGCAGATCTGGTGCGAAGTGCTCAACGTCGAACAGGTAGGTCTCAATGACAACTTCTTCGAACTGGGCGGCGACTCGATCCTGTCGATCCAGGTGGTCAGCCGGGCGCGGCAGCAGGGCATCCATTTCAGCCCCCGCGACCTGTTCCAGCACCAGACCGTGCAGACCCTCGCCGCCGTGGCCAGCCGCAGCGAGCTGGTCAGCGCCGAGCAGGGCCTGATCATCGGCGAGTCGCACCTGACACCGGTCCAGCACTGGTTCTTCGACACCGACATCCCGCAACGCCAGCATTGGAACCAGGCGTTGTTGCTGCACCCGACTGTGGCCCTCGAACCCCATCGTCTGGAGCAAGCACTGCTGGCGGTGATCGAGCAGCACGACGCCTTGCGCCTGCGTTTCAGCAAGGTCGCCGGCCAATGGCTGGCCACGCACCAGTCGATGTCCGAAGCGCCGGTGTTGTGGCAGGTGCGCGTTTCGTCCATGGACAAATGCGCAGCCTTGTTCGCCGATGCCCAGCGCAGCCTCGATCTTGAAGAAGGGCCGTTGCTGCGTGTGTTGCTGGTCGATGGTCCCGACGGTCAGCAACGGCTGTTTATCGCGATTCACCATTTGCTGATCGATGGCGTTTCATGGCGCGTGCTACTGGACGATCTGCAAACCGTGTATCGCCAACTGCACGCGCAGCAGTCGGTGAAACTGCCAGCGAAAACCAGTGCCTTCAAAGACTGGGCCGCTCGCTTGCAGGCCTACGCCGGCAGCGATTCCTTGCGCGAGGAACTGGATTGGTGGCAGGCACACCTGGCCGGACCAATTGCCGATCTGCCCTGCGATCACCCCGAGGGCGGGCGGCAGAACCGGCATGGGCAAAGCGTCAGCGTGCGTCTCGACAGCGAGCGTACCCGGCAGTTGCTGCAACAGGCACCGAGTGCCTATCGCACCCAGGTCAACGACTTGCTGCTGACCGCATTGGCCCGCGTGCTGTGCCGCTGGAGCGGTCAGCCATCGGCGCTGATTCAACTGGAAGGCCACGGCCGCGAAGCGCTGTTCGACGACATCGACCTGACCCGCACCGTCGGCTGGTTCACCAGCGCTTATCCGCTGCGCCTGACCCCGTCGAACATCGAAGAAGCGGCCGGGCAGGGCGCGTCGATCAAGGCGATCAAGGAGCAACTGCGTGCCGTGCCGCACAAAGGCCTGGGCTATGGCGTGCTGCGCTATCTCGCCGATGACCGGAGTCGCCTGTGCATGGCCGGGTTGCCAGTGGCGCCGATCACCTTCAACTACCTCGGCCAGTTCGACCAGAGCTTCGGCGCGGATGCGCTGTTCCATCCACTGGATGAAGCCCTTGGCGCGGCCCACGATGGCAATGCCCCGCTACCCAACGAGCTGAGCGTCGACGGTCAGGTGTATGGCGGTGAACTGGTACTGCGCTGGACTTTCAGCGCAGAACGCTTCGATGGGCAAACCATCAACGAGTTGGCAGATGCCTACCTCGGTGAGTTGAGCAGCTTGATCGAGCATTGCCTGCGCGACGACGCGGGCGGCCTGACGCCGTCGGACTTCCCGCTGGCGAATCTCAGCCAGACGCAACTGGATGCGCTGCCGGTCCCGGCCGCCGCCATCGAAGACGTCTACCCGCTGACCCCTATGCAGGAAGGCATGCTGCTGCACACCTTGCTGGAGCCGGGCACCGGCCTGTACTACATGCAGGACCGCTACCGCATCAACAGCGAGCTCGACCCGCAGCGTTTCGCCCAGGCCTGGCAAGCAGTGATCGCCCGCCACGAAGCCTTGCGCGCGTCCTTCTGCTGGAACGTCGGCGAAGACATGCTGCAAGTGATCCACAAACCGGGCGACACGCCGATCAAATACCTCGACTGGAGCGATCTCGCCGAAGCCGAGCAGGAGCCGAAACTGCAATCCCTGCTCAAGACCGAACGCGAGGCCGGGTTCGGTCTGCTCAACCAGGCGCCGTTCCACTTGCGTTTGATCCGTGTGGGCGAGGCGCGCTACTGGTTCGTGATGAGCAACCACCACATCCTCATCGATGCCTGGTGCCGTTCGCTGCTGATGAACGATTTCTTCGAAATCTACAGCGCCCTCGGCGAAGGCCGGGAAGCGCAGTTGGCGATGCCGCCACGTTATCGCGACTACATCGGCTGGCTGCAGCACCAAAGCCTGGCTGAAGCACGGCAATGGTGGAAAACCAATCTGCAGGGGTTCGAACGGACCACGCCTATCCCGAGCGACCGGCCATTGCTGCGCGAACATGCCGGCGACAGCGGCGGCATGATCGTCGGCGACCGCTACACAAGGCTCGATGTCCGGGACGGCGTGCAATTGCGCGAACTGGCCCAGGCCCATCAGCTGACCATCAATACCTTCGCCCAGGCGGCGTGGGCACTGGTGCTGCGACGCTTGAGCGGGGATCGCGACGTGCTGTTCGGCGTCACCGTGGCCGGGCGTCCGGTGGACATGCCACAGATGCAGCGCACCGTCGGCCTGTTCATCAACAGCATCGCGCTGCGGGTGAAAATGCCCGAGGACGGCCAGCGTTGCAGTGTGCGCCAGTGGCTCAGCGGTCTGCTCGACCACAACATGCAACTGCGTGAATACGAATACCTGCCGCTGGTGAACATCCAGGAGCAAAGCGAACTGCCCAAGGGCCAGCCGCTGTTCGACAGCCTGTTCGTGTTCGAAAACGCCCCGGTTGAAGTCTCGGTGCTGGACCGTGCGCAGAGCCTCAACGCGACCTCGGATTCGGGGCGGACCCATACCAACTTCCCGCTCACGGCCGTGTGCTATCCGGGGGATGACCTGGGCTTGCACCTGTCCTACGACCAGCGCTACTTCGATGAGACCACGGTCGAGCGCATGCTCGGTGAGTTCAAGCGTCTGCTGCTGGCGTTGGTGGAAGGTTTCCATGGCGACATGGCTGACCTGCCGTTGCTGGGGGCCGAGGAGCGGGATTTCCTCATCCAGGGCTGCAACCAGAGCGAACAGGATTACCCGCTGGAGCAGAGCTACGTTGCACTGTTTGAAACCCAGGTTGCCCGGCACCCGCAGCGGATTGCCGCCAGTTGCCTGGACCGCCAGTACAGTTATCTGGAGCTGAACCAGCGCAGCAACCGCCTCGGCCATGCATTGATCGCCGCCGGTGTCGGGCGCGATCAGCCAGTGGCCTTGCTGGCCGAACGCAGCCTCGATTTGCTGGGCATGATCATCGGCAGCTTCAAGGCGGGGGCGGGTTACCTGCCGCTGGACCCGGGTTTGCCGAGTCAGCGTCTGAACCGGATCATCGATCTGAGCCGCACGCCGTTGCTGGTGTGCACGCAAGCGTGTCGTGAGCAGGCGCAGGCCTTGCTTGAGGCGTTCGGCTGCTCCAGCCGGCCACGGCTGCTGGTCTGGGAGGAGGTCCAGACCCTGGCGCTGTCGGCGGACAATCCAGGCCTCTACAGCGGCCCGGACAACCTCGCCTACGTGATCTACACCTCCGGCTCCACCGGTTTGCCCAAAGGCGTGATGGTCGAACAGCGCGGCATGCTCAACAACCAGTTGAGCAAGGTGCCGTACCTGAACCTGAGCGACGCCGACGTGATCGCGCAAACCGCGTCGCAAAGCTTCGATATTTCGGTGTGGCAGTTCCTCGCCGCGCCGTTGTTCGGCGCACGGGTGGACATTGTGCCGAACACCATCGCCCACGATCCCCAGGGGTTGCTGGCCCATGTGCAAAGCCAGGGCATCACCGTGCTGGAAAGCGTGCCTTCGCTGATCCAGGGCATGCTCGCCCAGGAGCGCATGAGCCTAGACGGCTTGCGCTGGATGCTGCCGACGGGGGAAGCGATGCCGCCGGAACTGGCGCATCAATGGTTGCTGCGCTATCCACAGATCGGCCTCGTGAATGCCTACGGCCCGGCGGAGTGCTCGGATGACGTGGCGTTCTTCCGCGTCGATATGGCTTCGACTCGCGGCAGCTACCTGCCGATCGGCACGCCGACCGACAACAACAAGTTGTACCTGCTCGACGGAGCGCTGGAACTGGTGCCGCTGGGCGCGGTGGGTGAGCTGTGCGTGGCGGGGACCGGGGTCGGTCGCGGCTATGTCGGCGATCCGCTGCGCACCGCCCCGGTATTTGTGCCGAACCCGTTCGGCGCACCGGGTGAGCGCCTGTATCGCACCGGCGACCTGGCCCGACGTCGCAGTGACGGCGTATTGGAGTACGTCGGTCGGGTCGACCATCAGGTGAAGATCCGTGGTTACCGTATCGAACTGGGTGAAATCGAGGCTCGCCTGCATGAACAAGCGGAAATTCGTGACGCAGCGGTCAGTGTGCAGGAGGGGGCGAACGGCAAGCATTTGGTGGGCTATCTGGTCGCGGCGGATGTTGCGTTCGATCCGGCTGAACGCCTGGAGCGCATCAAGCAACGCCTGCGTGCCGAACTGCCGGAATACATGGTGCCGCTGCACTGGCTGTGGCTGGACAAGCTGCCGCTCAACGCCAACGGCAAACTGGACCGCAAGGCTTTGCCTGCGCTGGAGATCGGCCAGCTGCAAAGCCAGGATTACCAGGCACCACGCAATGAGCTGGAGCAGGCCCTGGCAGACATCTGGGCCGAGGTGTTGAAGGTCGAGAAGGTGGGCGTTCGCGACAACTTCTTCGAGTTGGGCGGGCATTCGCTGCTGGCCACGCAAATCGCCTCGCGGGTGCAGAAAACCCTGCAACAGGAGGTGCCGTTGCGGGCGATGTTCGAATGCAGCACGGTGGAAGAACTGGCCCGGTACATCGACGGGTTGGCGGCCAGCGAGCTCACCGGGGAGAAGGTGGATCGCTTGAATGATTTGATGGCGGAGCTGGAGGGGCTTTGATTCCCTGGCGTCTGTAATGGCCCCATCGCGAGCAAGCTCGCTCCCACAGTAGTTTGTGGTGATCACATCATCTGTGATCGGCATAAATCGCTATGGGGCGAGCTTGCCCGCGAAGGTGGCACAAACGCATACACTCCAGCGATTGACGAGGGACGGCCTGCCGCTCAGTCTTCCGGCTCCATTTTTACTCGCGGAAACAGTCGATGCCCTTCGTAACGATAGACGGACAGGCCCTTCACTACATCGATCAAGGCACCGGCCCGGCGGTTCTGCTGGCCGGTAGTTACCTGTGGGACCAGGCCATGTGGGCGCCGCAGATTGCCGCGCTCTCGCAGCAGTATCGTGTGATCGCCCTGGACCTGTGGGGGCACGGCCAATCCGGGCCGTTGCCTGTCGGTACGACGTCCCTGGATGACCTGGCGCGTCAGGCCCTGGTCCTGCTCGACCATCTGGATATCGAACGGGTCACGCTGGTCGGCCTGTCGGTTGGCGGCATGTGGGGCGTGCGCCTGGCCTTATCGGCAGCGCACCGGCTCAATGGCCTGGTGTTGATGGACACCTACGCCGGCGCTGAACCGGAGCCGACTCGCCAGTATTACTTTTCACTGTTGAAGCAGATCGAAGAGGCGGGTGTCATCACGCCAGCGCTGCTGGATATCGTGGTGCCGATTTTCTTCCGGCCGGGTATTGATCCGCAGTCGGCGCTCTACCGGGATTTTCATGCTTCCCTGGCGGCTCTACCTGCGGATCGCCTGCGTGAAAGCATCGTGCCGATGGGGCGGATTACGTTTGGGCGCGATGATCAGTTATCGCGTCTGGGCGAACTGGATGCAGCGAACACGCTGGTGATGTGCGGCGATCAGGACAAGCCTCGGCCACCGGGTGAAGCCCGTGAAATGGCCGAGTTGATTGGCTGCCCGTGGGTGCTGGTGCCGGAGGCGGGGCATATTTCCAATCTGGAGAATCCGGACTTTGTCACCCAAGCGCTGCTGGAGTTTTTGGCTGAGCGCAATCCGGCGTAGGGTTTGCAAAAAAGATCGTCCGAACGCGACCCGAGCCTTCGGCAGCTCCTACAGGAATTGAGTGGTCTCTGTAGGAGCTGCCGAAGGCTGCGATCTTTTGATCTTGCTTACTTCGGTCCGAGAATCTTCGCCAGTTTGTCCGGCGACGGCGCGCCTTGCTGCTGTTGCAGATTGCCCTTGTCGTCCATATAGAAAATCGCCGGAGTCGCCTGCAACTCCAGTTCTTCCATCAATTGCATGTTGGCCGCGAACTTTGCCTGAATCGCCGGCGGCACTTCCTTCAAGGCCTTGAGCGAACTGTCCTTGCCGGAGGCTTCGTGGTCCTGCAGGGCTTTTTCCGGGTCCTTGGCTGCGAGCAGTGCGGCGGATTTCCCCGGGCTGTCTTCACGGATGATGCCCACCATGATGTGGCGCAACTGCACCTTGCCAGCCTTGACCCACGGCCGGGCCTGTTCCCAGAACATGTTGCAGTACGGGCAGTTCGGGTCACTGAACAGGTATACCACGCGCGGTGCATCCTTCTTGCCGTCGCCGATCCAGTTGCTGGTTTCGAACTTGGCCCAGACTTCCTTGGCCATCGGGGCATACACCAGTTTCTGCAATGGCGCGCTGCTCAGGTCATTGCCCTCGGCGTCATACAGGTTGCCCAGCAACACGTGTTTGCCATCCGGGGTCAGGTACAGCGCCATGCCGCGGTTCTGATATTGCGCGGCATAACCGCGCAAGCCGTCGGGGGCGTCGAACTGGCCGACGATTTTCGCGCCCTTGGCCTCGATTTTCTTGATCGCATCGGGCAACTCTTCGGCCTGCACCGATGGCAGGTGCAACAGGGCAGCACCGAGGCTCAGGGTCAGCAGGTGGCGGAGGCGGGACATGGCAGTTTCCTTGGAGAGGTGACGGGTACGGTGTCGAAGTTTTCCAGCGCGCGGGCCAGGCTGGCTTCCGACAACTCGCCCAGATGGCTGCCTAGCAGGCGACCCTCGGGGTTGTAGAACAGCGTAGTCGGTAGCGCCATGGAACCGACGGCCTGGCTCAGGCGTCCGCTGCCGTCGAACAGCACGTTGGACAGGCTCAGGCCCTGGGTTTCCAGAAAGGTCGCGACGCTTTGCATGCTTTCCGCCTGATTGACGAACAGGAACGTCAGGTCCGGCCGTTGTTGCTGGGCGTTTTCCAGCACCGGCATTTCCCGGCGGCACGGCGGGCACCAGGTGGCCCAGAGATTGATCACCAACGGGCCGCCCTTGTAGTCGGCCAGTTGCACGGTTTCGCCGGCGGCGTTGCGCAAGGTGATTTCCGGCAGGCGTGTGCCTTGTTCATAAATTGACAGGGAGAACGTCGCCAACAGCCAGAACGCCAGGCCGCTGGCCACGCCAAAGCCCAATGGACGGCGCAGACCCGGGCGACGCCAGCCGCGATACAGCGTGGCGAGCAGCACCACGACCACCCCCGGCCAGGCGAGAAAACCGCCATCGCGCAGGTCGATGACCTGCCACGGATCATTGCGATAGTGCACCCAATAGGCCGCCACGAAACTGATTCGGGCCGCCAGCATGCCCAGCAGAAACAGGCTGAACAGCACCGACTCGGGGTTTTCACCACCGCGCTTGGCAACCCGCCAGCCGACAAAGGTGGCCAGCGCCAGCGCACTGATCAGCAGCAGGTGATTAAGCGCAATGGCAAAGGTGCCGAGGGTGAAGGTCAGCATTAACGGGCGTCTCGGGTGATGGTCCAGCGTTGCAGGAAAGTGTCGGCATCGACCTCGCCGGTGATGCGCTGGCTGCGCCGTTCTTCACCGTCCGCGCCAATCCACAGCAGGCTCGGCGGCCCTGGCACTTTGTAGCGGCCGAGCAGTTCGCGGCTGGCGGCATTGTCGGCGGTGACGTCCAGTCGGAGCAAGCGCACATCGCTCAAGGCTTCGAGGACATGAGGTTTGCCGAAGACCTGCTTTTCCATGACTTTGCACGACACGCACCAGTCGGCGTAGTAGTCCAGCAGCACCCACTGGCCCTGAGCGTGTGCGGCGTCGAGTTCCCGTTGCAGTGCCTGCGGATCCTTGACGGTGGTGAAGGCATCGTGGCCAACCGGCACGGCGGCCACAACCTGGTTCGAGGCGCGGTAGACCAGCAATGGCTTGAACGGATCATCACTGCCAGCGGCCGCACCGATCACCAATAGGCCACCCCATAAACCGAGCAGCAACGAACTGGCGCCAAACAGGTGCGCGATACGACCAAAACCTCCGGACTGTTTCCAGGCGCTGTAGGCCGCGATCAACAGCAGCGCACCGCACAATCCGACCCACAGGGATTCGTCCAGCACCGGGCGCAGCATCAGCAATGCAGTGGCGAGGAACAGGAAGCCGAAAATGCCTTTGACCAGGTTCATCCAGGCGCCGGGCTTGGGCATGAAGCGATTGCCGACGGTCACCAGCAGCAACAGCGGTACACCGATGCCGATGCCCATGGCGAACAGAATCAACCCGCCATGCAGCGCGTTACCGCTTTGCGCGATGTAGAGCAGGGCGCCGGCCAGCGGTGCGGTCATGCACGGTCCCACCAGCAGACCGGACAGCGCCCCCAGCACCCCGGCGCCGATCAGGTTGCCGCCGCGTTGATTGCGCGAGACGTTTTCCAGGCGATCACGCACGGCCACCGGCAGTTGCAGTTCGAAGAAGCCGAACATCGGCAGCGCCAGCAGTACGAATATCGCCGCGAAACTGCCCAGCAGCCAAGGGTTCTGCAACCAGGCTTGCAGGTTCGCCCCGAGAGAGGCGGCCAGTACACCCAGCGCCGCATACACTAGCGCCATGCTGATTACGTAACTGCTGGCCAGGGCGAATCCACGTCTGGGTGTGGCGCCGCTGCCAACGATCAATCCAGCCAGAATCGGCAGCATCGGTAATGAACAAGGCGTGAAGGCCAGCAACAGGCCCAGGCCGAAGAACAGCAAAAGGCTCCAGCCCAGCGCCCGTTGTTGCAAGCTGCTGGCTAGCGCCTGGTCCGGTGCTTCAGTGGCTGCATTCAGCGCATTGGTGTTGCCCAGGTCCACGACCCTGGTCTGTGGCGGATAACACAAGCCGGCATCGGCGCAGCCCTGGTAACTGACCGTGACCTGACCGCTGGCGCCAGCGGGAATCTTCAGCTCCAGGCCTTGGCGGTAGACTTGCTGTTCACCGAAAAACTCGTCGCTGTGCGCTTCACCTTCCGGCAGCGGGGGGTGCTGTTCGACAGGCAATCCGTCGAACTTCAAGCGTTTTTGGTACAGGTAATAGCCGTCGGTGATCTGCCAATAGAGCTGGGTTTCACCGGATTCCAGACGTTCAGAGGTATACGTGAAGGCTTTATCAACCGGGAGAAATTCAGGTTTGGTGTCGAACGGATTGGTTCCGGGCGCCGCTTGAACCAGGCAGGTAAATAGCCAGAGGAAAAAAACAAAAATACCGCGCATCGAAAAAGCCTTAAAAACTGCTATTGCCGAGCACGATGATGGCCGCCGATTAACCGGATGTTAACGAACTGATTCGCGCTGAAAACCGGGTTCACAGCGCGAATCGTCGTCACGGGATTAACGAGGGTCGCTATAGGTCAATCGGTATTCCGACATTGGCGGATGCGTGCGTTTCCACTCCTGTGCAAATGCTTTTCCGGCTGCTTTATCTGTTTCGGACAACGTTTCGGCAATCTGCGAAAAAACATCTGAGATGTTTTGGTATCCCTTGAACTCTTTGTGGCTTTCCATAATCAGCCACATGAGGCCGTAGGCGTTGACTAGATTCTCTTCGAGGCCGTACTCGACATCGATGCCATTTTCATCGTGGTATGCACCGCCAAGCGCATACGCGTAATAGCGCAGAGACCAAACGTCGTTTGTTTCCGTCCATTTAAGCAGCCATTCCTTTCTGACGGGAAGATCATGGCTGATGTGCGGACGATTGCTGTACCAATGTATCGCTTTCGGGAACCCGGCATCGGCTGCACGTTTGAGCCAGCCATCGATAGCCGTTTCGCGTTCACCCGTGTTCGGAATGAGGGAATGATCGTTGTCATAATGCACAGCAAGACTGTATTGCGCTTCGAGAAATCCTGCTTCTGCAGATTTTTTCATCCATTCGATATCTTTGGTTAGTTCATAAAGTTGCAGCATGGCTTCGCTGTCGCCGTGATCGGCGCGCTCCTCTGCAAGCTCTTTCGCTTTGGCAAGCGAGGTTTCATCAGCTAATCGCAGTAAGGCACGGACGTCGCCCTGGGCGCCGGCCTTTACGTACCATTCTCTCTCTGCATGGGTTTTATCCTCCTCTTTGAGACTTCTTTCCCGAAGTGTGATGACCTGTGCGAGTGCATACTGCGAATCGCGGTCCCCTGCGGTGGCGGCAATCATGAGATAGGCCTCCGATTCCCGATATTCCCCCAGGTTGTAAAGTTGCAGACCTTTTTTCCTGGCGGCTTTTTGCTCATCGTTCAGTTGGGTGATCAGTGAGCCAAGCGTGTTGAGCAAATTGAACAAAGACGTCAATGCGTCCGCGTGTATATACATGGTCAATACCTGTGTTGATGGAAGTTTGGGTGGTACGTCACACAGGTTATTCAGGCAGGAGGGTGCAGGTGCGGTACATATTTATAGGATGCCCGACAAACCATCAGTCTTGAGAAATGACTGTCAGCAGCCGGTCAAGGCATAATCCTGGCTTAACCCGGTGTCTTTTTAATCAATGTCTTTCGACAGGGTTTTCCATGCACATACTGGTTTGCGAAGACGATGAATTGATCGCCAGCGGTATCGTCGCCGGCCTGACCGCCCAGGGCCTGACCGTGGAACACGTCGCCACGGCGTCCGCCGCACGGGCGATGCTCAAGGTCGCGGAGTTTGATGTCATGGTGCTCGATCTCGGCCTGCCCGATGAAGATGGCCTCAAGTTGCTGCAGCAGTTGCGTCACCATGGCCTGGAAATCCCGGTGCTGGTCCTCACCGCCCGGGACTCGGTCACTGACCGCGTCGATGGCCTGCAAGCCGGTGCCGACGATTATCTGCTCAAGCCGTTCGACTTGCGCGAGCTCGCTGCGCGCTTGCACACGCTGTTGCGGCGGGTGGCGGGGCGCAGCGTCAACCTGATCGAGCATGGTGCCCTGACCTACGACCCGAGCAGCCGCGAAACCACGCTCGCGGGGCAGCCGGTGGACCTGTCGCGTCGTGAGCAATCTTTGTTGCAGGCCTTGCTGCATAACCGTGGCCGCGTGTTGTCCACCGAGCAACTCAAGGACAGCGTCTACGGTTTCAACGACGAGCTGGAAAGCAACGCCCTCAACGTCCATATCCATCACCTGCGGCGCAAGCTCGGCAACGGCATTGTCGAGACCGTGCGCGGCCTGGGCTATCGCCTGGGGCCGGCTGATGGCGGAGAAGAATCGAAGTGATGAGCCTGCGTTTGCGCCTGAGCCTGACGCTCGGCGCCGCCTTTGCCTTGATCTGGGCCCTGGCCGCGGCCTGGATGCTCAGCGATTTGCGCAATCAAATGATGTTTTCCCTCGACCAGCGGCTGGTGGCGTCGGCGCGCATGGTCGCCGGACTGATGGAGCAACTGCCGCCCGTGCCGAGCAAGGGCGAGGGCACTCATTTCAGCGCCGAACAACTGAACATTCCGGGCGGCATGGCGTGCCAGGTCAGCTCGTTGCGCGGTGAGATCCTCGCCCGCAGTCACACCGATCCGCAGCAGACCCTGGAGGCCGAGAAACTTGGTTTTCACGATCAGATGATCGACGGCGCGCCGTGGCGCAGTTTTACCCTGGCACGTGGCGATCTGCGCATCACCACCGCCGACCGGCAGATCGAGCGCGAGGCGTTGAACATGTCGATTCTGCTGGCCGCTTCGGTTCCGGTGGGCGTGGCGCTGCTCGGTTGCCTGTGTTTGCTCTGGCTGGGCATCGGCCAGGGGCTGGCGCCCCTCAACCGCATGCGCGACGCCTTGATGCGCCGCAGCGCCGACTCCCTCGAACCGTTGCAGATCCAGCCACTGCCCAGCGAGCTGCAACCCTTGCTGGAAACCCAGAACCAATTGCTCCAGCGCATCGGCAAGACCATCGAGCGCGAACGTCGCCTGACCGGTGACGCGGCCCACGAACTGCGCAGCCCGCTGACCGCGATCAAGACCCACCTGCAAGTGGCGCGGATGACTGACGGCAGCGCCCGGGACCAGTCCCTGGCCCGGGCCGAAGAGGGTGCCGACCGCATGCACCGGACCCTCGAACAATTGCTGTTGCTGGCGCGCGTCGAAGGCAGTCTGTCGTTTGACGACGGTGTGCAATGCAACGCCGAGCAAGTGGCGAAGCTGGCGATCCAGGACGCGGCGAGCGGCGATCGCCGGCGCATCAGGTTTCAGGCACCGGGCAAGGTATCCGCCGCGCCGGTACAAATGCCCGCCGTGTTGTCGATTGCCGCGCTGCGCAACTTGCTCGACAACGCACTGCGCCATACCCCCGCCGACAAAACAGTGGAGTTGAGCCTGGAGACCACCGGCAATCGTGTGCAGTTCGTGGTGCGCGATCATGGGGCGGGGATTGCCGAAGAAGACCTGCAACACCTGACCCAGCGCTTCTGGCGCAACGGCCAGAGCACCGGTTGTGGTCTGGGACTGGCGATTGTCCAGGCCATCGTTCAGCGTTGCGGTTGCACCCTGCATTTCGATAGCCGGCCGGACGGCTTGCGGGTTGAGCTGACGATGCCGCTGCAACCGGTCTGAAAAACACCGCTGAACCCTGTGGGAGCGGGCTTGCTCGCGAAGGCGGCGTAACAGTCGACATAAATGTTGAATGTGATGGCCTCTTCGCGAGCAAGCCCGCTCCCACAGGGTATTGTGGTGAACGCCAAGAAAGCGGATTGAAAGTCTAAATCCCCGCCTCGCTGATGCGTTTCCAGAACAGGAAAACCTGACAAGTGCGCCCCTTGACCGGAGCGCGCACCTGCCCGGTGTGCAGTTTTGGTCACTATCCACAGCGTATTGAGGGGTCGAGAGATGTCAGTCGCTACCAGCCTTATCGAAGAGCAGCCGGCGACGTCCGCCGAGACGCTTTATCAATTCAACGAATCGCCGCTTCTGGCCCGTCAGAGCCGGCAGGAATCCAACGCCCGCAGCTATCCACGACGCATTCCCCTGGCACTCAAGCGCGCCAAGGGCATCTACGTCGAGGATGTCGAAGGCCGAACCTTCATCGATTGCCTGGCCGGAGCCGGAACCCTGGCCCTGGGGCACAACCACCCGGTGGTGATCGAAGCCATCCAGCAAGTGCTGAGCGATGAACTGCCGCTGCATACCCTCGACCTGACCACGCCGGTCAAGGACCGGTTCGTCCAGGACTTGTTCGGCTTGCTGCCACCAGCCCTGGCCGCTGAAGCGAAGATCCAGTTCTGTGGCCCGACCGGTACCGACGCCGTGGAAGCGGCACTGAAACTGGTGCGTACCGCCACTGGGCGCAGCACCGTGCTGTCGTTCCAGGGTGGTTACCACGGCATGAGTCAGGGCGCGTTGAGTCTGATGGGCAGCCTGGGGCCGAAAAAGCCTCTGGGCGCCTTGCTCGGCAGTGGCGTGCAGTTCATGCCGTACCCTTACGATTACCGCTGCCCGTTCGGGCTTGGCGGCGTGCAAGGGGTCAAGGCCAACCTGAGTTACCTGGAAAACCTGCTCAACGATCCCGAGGCTGGCGTGCAATTGCCGGCGGCAGTGATCGTGGAAGTGGTGCAGGGCGAGGGCGGGGTGATCCCGGCGGATCTGGACTGGCTGCGCGGTCTGCGGCGGATCACCGAACAGGCGGGTGTCGCGCTGATCGTCGATGAAATCCAGAGTGGCTTCGCCCGCACCGGCAAGATGTTCGCCTTCGAGCACGCCGGGATCATTCCCGATGTCGTGGTGCTGTCCAAGGCCATCGGCGGCAGCCTGCCGCTGGCGGTGGTGGTCTATCGCGACTGGCTCGACACCTGGCTGCCGGGCGCCCATGCCGGGACGTTCCGTGGTAACCAGATGGCCATGGCCGCCGGCTCCGCGGTGATGCGTTATCTGGTCGATCACAAGGTCTGCGAGCATGCCGCCGCGATGGGCGAGCGCCTGGCCGAGCACCTGCGCATCCTGCAGCGGGACTTCCCGCAACTGGGTGACATTCGCGGGCGTGGCTTGATGCTTGGCGTCGAACTGGTCGACCCGACGGGCGCGCTGGATGCCCAAGGCCATCCGCCGGCCTTCGCCCGCCTGGCACCCCTGGTGCAGCGCGAATGCCTCAAGCGTGGCTTGATCCTGGAACTCGGTGGCCGCCATGGCGCGGTGGTGCGCTTCCTGCCGCCGCTGGTGATTACTGCTGCGCAGATCGATCGCGTGGCCGAAATCTTCGGCCGGGCCCTGGTCGCCGCCACTGCCAATCCCTAAATTTCCCGCCCGGCGGAACGTTCTTTCTACATAACGGCTGCGCACACGGCACAGCCCGCCCGAAAACGATGGAGAGACAGCATGACGTCAGTATTCGACCGTGAGGACATCCTCTTTCAGGTCGTGGTCAACCACGAAGAGCAATACTCGATCTGGCCCGACTACAAAGCCGTGCCACAAGGCTGGCGCACAGTAGGCAAAGGCGGGCTGAAAAAGGAATGCCTGGCTTACATTGAAGAGACCTGGACCGACATGCGTCCGTTGAGCCTGCGGCAGAAAATGGACGAGCAGGCGGCTGTGGCGCACTGAACCGTCATGCAAAAAGAAGCCCGCTGGACTGGTGACAGTCAGCGGGCTTTTTCAGGTCTGGAATTTGTGTTGTCTGTAAGACCGCCTTCGCGAGCAAGCCCGCTCCCACATTTGGAATGCGCTGCCCTGTGGGAGCGGCGGTGCGACGATTCGACTTGCTCGCGAAGAACGATAACGCGGTCCAACCGAGGTTACACGCCACTAAGGCCCTTGATGACCAGATCCACATTCCCTTCCAGCTCCGCCACCGGATCCTCGGCATCGGTGCTCAACACCACCAACCGGCTACCCGACCCGGCAATCACCGCTTTGAGTGCATCCGACGGCTGCCGGTGATGCAGCACCACCGCCACGTCATTGTCCTTGAGCGTCGTGGCCAATTGCGTGAGCGCTTCGGGTGTCCACTCGGCATCGGCGCGTGTGTCCTGGCCGATCAATTCCAGATTGAGACTGCCGATCAGGTAGCCGAAGTGATCGCTGAGGCTCATCACACTCAAGTTGTCCGCATTGGCCAGCCGCGCTTCGCTGTCGGCACTGAGCTTGAGCAAACGCTGCTTGAGCGCTGCCAGGTTGGCGTCGATTTTCGGCTTGGCCTCGGGAGCCAGGCGTACCAGGTCCGCCGCCATCACATCGGCCATGCGTCCCATGTTATTGCTGGAGAACCACGGCTGACTGTTCAGCCCGTCGACCTTGTTGTCGGGCTGTACGGCTATGCCGGGCAGGGCGCCGTCCACCGGGCGGGCGGCGTCGACTTCGACGATGCGGATATTGCTGCGCCGGGAGACCGGGTACAGCGGGTCATCCGGCCACAGTGAACGCAGGCCGATCACCGCATCGGCATCGTCCGCCAGCCTGGCCAGTGCCGGGGCGCCACGGCCGGTGAAGTAGGCGGTCTGGCGGCTGCCGGGCAGGTTGGCCGGGGCCGCGCGTTCGAGGCTGACATCGGTGCCCTTGAGCAAGGCTTCGCCCAGGCCATAGGTAATCGGCAAGGAGGCCAGCACGCGCAGCGGTTTACCGTTGTCGGCGGCGCTGGTCGTTGTCGCCAGTCCACACAGGGCGACGGCGAGGG
This sequence comes from Pseudomonas sp. IT-P258, assembly GCF_949767825.1. Lineage (NCBI taxonomy): Bacteria > Pseudomonadati > Pseudomonadota > Gammaproteobacteria > Pseudomonadales > Pseudomonadaceae > Pseudomonas > Pseudomonas sp. IT-P258. Next base: position 295,792 of record NZ_CATKPU010000098.1, read on the forward strand.
TCAGTTGGCGCAGTGAAAAAGTCATTTATCCAAGGTTCCCTTTCAGGCTGGGGACGACGCCGCGCGCGAGGGCGGCCAGGGCGAAGGCGATACCGGCCACGAGGATGATCGCGGCACCGGAAGGGATCGGCAGGTCAAAGACGATCGGCGCGAGAATCCCGCACAGCGTGCTGACCGTGGCGATCAGCACCGAACACCAGAAAAAGCCCTTCAGCGATTGGCTGAGCAGGCGTGCCGCGGCGGCCGGAATCACCAGCAGGGCGCCCACCAGAATCGCGCCGATGACCTTCACGGCGGCGACGGTGATCAGCGTCACCAGAATCACGAACAGATAATCCAGGGTTTTCACCGCCACCCCGCGTACCGCCGCCAGCTGCGGATTGAAACTGGCGAGCATGATGCGGTTGTACAACGGCAAGGCCAGGGCCATGACCAGCGAACCGACGATGGCCAGCACCAGCAGGTCATTGCCGTTGACCGTCAGCACCGAACCGAACAGTACGTTTTCCAGAATGTGCACGTTGATCTTGCCCGCCAGAATCAGCAGCAGGCTCGCGCCCAGGGCGAGCGACACCGACAGAAACACACCGATCAAGGTGTCTGGCGCCAGGCCGGTGCGGTTGCGCAGGTAATTGAGCAGTATGCCGAACAGCAGGCAGTAGCCGAACAGGCTGCCGTAAGGCCCGGTGTAGGGTTCGCCGAGCAGGATGCCAATGGCCACGCCAGTGAGCGCAGCATGACCGACCGCCTCGGAGAAAAACGCGAAGCGCTTGACCACCACCAGCGTGCCCAGGCCTCCCAGCACCGGGCCGATCAGCAGCCCGGCGATCAAGGCGTTGACCACGAACCCATAGGCCAGCGCCTCGGGCAGATAACCCGACGACGCCCAGCCCTGGACCATCAGGCGAAAAGCTTCGTAACTCATCAGGCAAGGCTCCGTGGGTGGGTCGAGAACAGGGTCAACAGACGCTCTGGTGTCAGCGCCTGTTGCGGCGTGGCGTCGAACAGCACCCGGCGATTGAGCCCGGTGACGTGATCGGCCAGGCGCCCGACCGCTTCCAGGTCGTGCTCGATCCACAGCACGGTGATGCCCGCCGCTCGCCAGTCGCCGAGCAAACGTTCGAACACCCGGATGCCGGCCTCATCGAGGGCCGACATGGGTTCGTCGAGCACCAGCAATTGCGGAGGCGGAATCAGCCCCTGGGCCAGCAACACCCGTTGCCGTTCGCCGCCGGACAGCGCGCCCATGCGGCGCTTGCGTTTGTCCTGCATGCCGACCCGCTCCAGCGCCTCGCCAATCGCCGCCGCGTAGTGTTTGCTCAAGCCGAGAAAGGCCGGGCGACGCTGGCACATGGCGGCCATGAAATCGTCGACGGTCATCGGCAAGCCCCGGTCGAACTCCAACGCCTGTGGCACATAGCCGATGGTCCCTGGTTCAGCGGGCCATTGCAGGCTCAAGCGGCCCTGGTGGGGCATCTGCCCGAGCAGGGTCTTGATCAGCGAACTCTTGCCGCCGCCATTGGGGCCGACCAGTGCGTGCACACTGCCGGGGCGGACCTTGAAGGTCACCTGGTCGAGGATCGTCGTGCGGCCAAGGGTCAGGCAGACGTCAGCAAAATCCACGGTCGGTCCGAGAACCTGTGGGAGCGAGCTTGCTCGCGATTGCGGTGTGTCATTCAGTGATGATGTTGCATGGCCGGACGCCTTCGCGAGCAGGCTCGCTCCTACCGGGGATTCTGCATCGGCCAGAATGGTTTCTTTCGATGTCATTGGCCGGACTCCTGAATCGCCCGCACCACGGTGTCGAGGTTGCCGGTCATTTCCTTTTCGTACTTGTCGGCGCTGTATTCACCGTAGGAGATGTGCGACAGCGGATACAGCTTCACCCCGGATTCACGCTGGATGGTGTCGACGTAAGTGGAAGGGAAGTCCATCTCCGAGAAGATCACCTTTACGTCCAGCTCACGCAGTTGATCGATGGTTTTTTTCAGCTGGCTCGGGCTTGGCTCGATACCGTGGGCCGGCTCGACCACAGCTGTCACTTCGAGGCCGAACTCACGCAGCAGGTAGTCGTAGGCCGCGTGCACCGTGGCCACCCGCAGTTCGGCGCTCGGTGCCTGGGTCAGTTTGGCCAGGGCGTCGGCGCGCATCTTGCGCAAGCGCTTGCCGTAGGCGCGGGCATTTTCGGTATAGGTCTTGGCATTGACCGGATCGAGCTTGCTCAGCTCCCGGGCGATGTTGTTGACCTGGGCAATCGAGGCGCTGATCGACAGGAAGGTGTGCGGGTTCACCACTTTGCCGGCACCGCGAGCGGCCACGCCGGTGGCGGCCAGCAGCGGTACGTTTTCGTTGGCTTCGATCACCGGGACCCTTGGGGTTTCGCTGGCGGCGATCATGCGGTCGGCGAAATCGTCATGACCTACGCCGTTGAGCACGATCACGTCCAGCCCGCTGATGCGCTTGATGTCTTCGGCGCGGGGCTCGTAGGCATGCGGGTTGAAACCGGCCGGAATCAGCGGCACCACTTCGGCCTTGTCGCCGACGATGTTCGCCACGTAGCTGTAGTAGGGATGCAGGGTGATGCCGATGCGCAGACGCTTGGCTTCATCAGCGCTGGCCAGTGAGGGCAGCAGGCAGGCGAGCAAGCCGACCAGCAGCAGGCGTAAAAAACAACGGTGAGATGAATTGGGCATGGAAAGCGGTCTTCTCTCGGAAAAAGGCGAGGGTTCAGTGCTGGTGCTGGCGGGTCACGCCGACATCGAATTGCGCGACGATTTGCTGCCAGCCAGCGCTTTCGAGCGCGGCGTCGCTGAGGTCGGCTGGTGCCGTGAGCTTGCTGGCGCGGTTGAGCCAGATGTCCGGTGCATCATTGGCTACGGCCAGGCGCATCAGGAATGAGCCGGCGACCGTCGGCGCCTGGCTCTGGCCGAAATAGGCCTTGGCGTCGAGCAATTGCCAGGCATGGCCGCCCCGACTGACGGCGCTGGCGTCCCGGGCAAACGGGGCAAACCCTTCCTCGGCCAGCACTTCGGGTGTCGGCAACGTTTGCTGCTCCTGGCGCAGCAGCTGGATCTCGTCCAGCGTCACCCGCAGATCGGCGTAGATACCTTGCTCGGATGCACTGAGGTCACGGCGCGCATCCAGTTGATGGCTGCTGACACTGCTTACCTCATGGGATTCGCCGCGCCAGAGCACCACCGAGCCGGCCACCGCCAGGATCATCAGGCACAGCAACAGAACGTAGAGGGTTTCGTGACCGGCCCCGGCCGGGCGCACGACTTGGGTCGTTGGAGTGCTCATGGTGCCTCGATGTCCGCTTGGTCGATTTCCACGACGTGACCGGGGCCGGCATCGAACAGCACATAGAATTCGGCGCCGGGCTTCTTGAAGGTCAGGGTCGAATCAGGCCCGAGCTTGCCCGGCACCAGAATGGTTTCGTCGTAGCCGATCACATCGAGGGTCACACCCGGAGCACCGCTGCCGTCGGAAAAACCGCCGGTGCACTTGATCTGCTCCGCGTCGATGGCCTTGCACTCGCACATCGGGTTGTGGGCCAGGGCGCTGGCGCTGAAGCCGGCGCAGAGCACCAGCAACATGGCGTTGAGCGGGCGAAGAGGGTTGATCATGGTTTGCCTCCTTGTTTGTTCAACCAGGCGATGGTGGCGGGGGAGGCCTGGCTCAAAGGAATGGATGCCTGATGCATGGCGCCGTCCCAGCCTTCCATGGTGATCCACAGTTCGGCGTCGGCCCTGGTCTTTTCCGGGACGGGCAGCGAAGCGCCCATGCGGTAGGGCGTGCCGAAGAAAATCACCCCGGCGGCGCGCAGGCTGCGGGGCTTGCCGATGCGCAGGTAAGTGGCCTTGACCTGGTCGATACAGGCCTCGCACAGTGCTGCGTTGAAACCCTTCATGTAGCCGGCGGGGCCTTCGAGCATCGGGGCTGAATTGCGCAATTCAGCCAGGCGCAAGCTCCAGGGGCCGATCCGGACTTCGCCGACTTCCCGTTCGCCAAGGCCGCTGTCGCCGCGCATCAATGCCTCGTCGGCGAAGTACTTGGGCATGAAGCCGAGTGGAATCAGCAACAACAGGACGTTCAGGTGAAAGCGCCATTTGTGCCAGAACAGGCTCAGGCGCGAAGGTTGCGGGGCTGCAATGTCTTTGCTCACAGTTCGACCTCCGACACTTCGTGGTTCGTGGCCGGTTGCGCCGCGGTGTCGCGTTGTTTTTTGTTGCTGCGTTTGAAGGCATTGGCCGTGGCCAGCGCCGTGCGCCTGGTCCAGATCAGCAGACCGCTGAGCACCATCATGCTCAGCAGCAGGCCGAAGAATGCCCAGATCAGCTTGATCCACAGTCCGCCGAAGTCGCCGGTGTGCAGCGGGCGCATGGACTCGGTGACGAACTCCAGGGCCGAGCGGTCCGAAATCAGGCGCGAGGCGGCGATTTCGCCGTTGTACGGGTTGATCGTGGCGGTCTGGAACATCAACGGATACCAACCGCGCCCACCGACATCCAAGTGGCTGTAGGCATTGCCCGGCAGGCTGACGAAACTGGCCTCCAGTCCGGAAATTTTCTGTGTGGCGATTTCAACCGCACGGTCAAGGTCGATACGCGGCGGGGGCGAGCCATCGGCTGACAGCGGCACCGCTTCGCGGGACATCGCCGGGATGATCTTTTCCGTGGAAATGGAAATCTGGTTATCGAACAGCAATGCCTGGATCAGGAACCAGGTGCCGGTGACGGAAATCACCGCGATGAACCAGATCGACCAGATGCCGCTCAAGCGATGAAAGTCGCCCCAGAAAATTCGCGCGCCATGACGAATGCGCAGGGTCGGACGGAAGAAGCCTTTCCAGAAGCGTTTGTAAACCACCAGTCCCGTGACCAGCGAAGCCAGCAACGGCAGGCCAAGAAACGACACCAGGTACCAGCCCCAACTGTAGCCATTGGTAAAAGGCACCAGCCACCAGCCGTGCAGCGCCCGGGTGAAGGCGCGGAAGTTGAACTGCGGCGCGACACCCTGGATCACGCCGCTGTACGGATTGACATAAATCACCACCGAGCGCCCGTCGGGGTAGCTGACTTCGACATCCAGGGCGAAGTGCGACTCGTCGGGACGGCTGATGCTCTGCACTACGGTCTGCGGTTCGGCCTTGTTGATGGCCTCGATGACCTGCTGGTAGCTGAGCAGCGGAGCATCGTCCGAGGGTTGGCTGGCGCGCATTGGCGGGTTGGCCAGCCAGACGATCTCCTGGCTGATGACGGCCAGGGTGCCGGTTACACAGACGATCAGCACGAAAAACCAGATCGGCAATGCCAGCCAGCTATGGACCAGGAACCAGATCTTTGAACGGGACTTCTTTGACATGTTGGAGGTCTTGGCTGGATGAGAGGCGGCTCGGCTGCGGGCTTCGCAGGGATGAGCGCCCTGAAGGTCCAGTCGTGGCTTTTGCCTACGCGAAAGGACTGCATCTATGTAGGACGGATGAGCAGGGGAAATCCCGAAAGGGGAAATGAAAGAAAATGTTTCTCATTGCCGACGGCTGTGGGCGGGCTTGCTTGCGCAAGTGATCAGCAAGTCGGCGGTGCTGCTGAAGGCGGGGCCCTTGTGGGAGCGAGCCTGCTCGCGAAGAGGCCCGCTCCATCACCAGGGATTTCAACTCTGGGCGAACATCTCCTTGGCCCGTTGCTCGATCTGCTCCTGGGTCAGGTCTTCCTTGTGCGTGGCCAGGAACCACAGGTGCCCGTAGGGATCCTTCAAGGTCCCTGAACGGTCGCCGTAAAACTGATCCTTGACCTCCGATACAACGGTTGCACCGGCATCGATCGCCTGTTTGTAGGACTTGTCGACATCTGTCACATACAAATGCAGACCCACGGACGGCGAATTGTCCGGGTTGCTCAGCGGCCCCTGATCACACGGTGTGCCCAACATGATCGGGCAATCGCCGATGCGCAGTTCCGCGTGGCCGACACCGCCATCGGGCGTGTCCAGGCGCATGATTTCAATGGCGCCGAAGGCTTTTTTGTAGAAAGCGATGGCTTCGGCGGCTTTGTTGATGCCCAGATAGGGGGTGACGCTGTGATACCCCTCTGGAATGGGTTTGACGCTCATGATGGATCTCCCTGTTGTTGTTTTGTGAATGGAAAGTACCTGTGTCGTTGTACGACCGAATAAATATAGGCCAGCCTCTTTCGCACCCACCGAGTGCCCGACGAGCAGCAGCGCCACACAATTGCCATCAAGTCGGCTCCAACCAGTGCGCGTCCGGCCCGCGTTCTCCCGGCACATCGACAATGATCGCCATTTCTTGATAGCCACTATTGAAAGCGTTGATTTCTGCTGTCCGGGAGGCGCGGGTAGCCTGTGTTCATTGCTTCGAACCCAGTCGCCAGGACGCCAGAAATGAAACCGATGATTGCTGCTTTGCTGATGCTCGCTGTCTCCGTACTCGCCGGATGTGCCAGCCATGTTTCCCCTGAGCTTCGGCCTTACACGGCTGAAGAAAGCAAGGAACTGGCACTGGAGGCGCTGAACCGCCGTGGGTTGTCCTTCGACGAATACCACGCGAAAAAAGCCGAACTGCTCGGCCAGCCGCAAAAGTCGTTCAACTTCGACAACCACGGTGAAATGAACGCCGAGCGGTCTGTACAGCTTCACGGTCGTCCAAGCTGAGGCAAAACTGTACTGCTCCAAGTTTCGCGCAACTGTCCATGGGTTTCGCCCAAGGGGTGCGATAGGGTCAATACCTGACCGACCCTGACGGACTGCCACCCATGACGCTCTCTCTCGACCTGCTGCTGGGCTTCGCCCTGTTTGCCCTCGTTACCTCGATCACACCCGGCCCGAACAACACCATGTTGCTGGCCTCCGGGGTGAACTTCGGCTTCAACCGCACGATTCCGCACATGCTCGGCATCACTTGTGGCTTCTTTGTACTGGTGGTGGCGGTCGGCTTTGGCCTTGGCGCGGTGTTCCAGACTTACCCTTTGCTCTACACCGTGCTGCGTTATGCGGGGGCGGCGTATTTACTTTATCTGGCGTGGAAAATCGCCCATTCCGGACCCATGTCGGAGAATCAGCAGGGCGAGGCGAAACCGATCAGCTATCTGGGCGCCGCCGCGTTCCAGTGGGTCAATCCCAAGGCTTGGATCATGGCCATTGGCGCCATCAGCACCTACACGCCGATGCAGGGTTATTTCACGAATGTGATCGTGATCGCGGCCGTCTTTGCGATCATCAACCTGCCGAGTGTCGGTGTCTGGGCCGCGTGCGGCACGCTGTTGCGCAATGTTCTGAAGGATCGTCGCTGGTTGCGCCTGTTCAATTGGGGCATGGCCGCGCTGCTCGTGGGTTCGCTGTATCCGCTGTTGCTTGAAAGCTTTAGCTGACGCATTGCTTCAACCGGTTGCCCGATGCCTGTTAAGCTGACTTTTCAGGAGCGTTCCTACGCACTTTTAAATGAAGTAATTCTTCTTTAACGGCATCCGATCAGGTATTGGTAGCGTTCTGAAAACAGCGCGCAGCTCACAAGGCTGCGCTTTGCCGTTTGCAGTCACGAGCTTCCTGATCCCGGAACACGCTCTGCGAGTCTTTTTATGAATAAACGTCCGTTGTATTTCGATTACGCCGCCACCACGCCGGTGGATGAGCGGGTCATCAAGGTGATGGTCGAGTGTCTGGGTTTTACCGGCAATTTCGGCAACCCGGCCTCCAGCTCCCACGTCTTCGGCCAGCAGGCCCGGCAATCGGTCGAACAGGCGCGACGCCAGGTCGCCGAACTGGTCGGCGCGACGCCCGGGCAGATCGTCTGGACCTCCGGCGCCACCGAATCCAACAATCTCGCGCTCAAAGGCGTGACCCAGGCCCGCGGCACTGGCGGCGGCCATATCATCACCAGCCAGATCGAACACAAGGCCATTCTCGATACCGCCCGGCAACTGCAGGAGGCCGGAGTCGCGGTGACCTACCTGGTGCCGGACGCCGAGGGCCTGATCACGGCGCAAGCGGTCAGCGAAGCCATGCGCGAGGACACCTTCCTGGTGTCGCTGATGCTGGTCAACAACGAACTGGGCACCCTGAACGACATTCCCGCCATCGGTCAGGTCGTGCGTGATCGCGGGGCGTTGTTCCATGTCGACGCCGCACAGGGCGCGGGCAAAGTGGCGATCGATCTCGCGCAGTGGCCGGTGGACCTGATGTCGTTTTCCGCGCACAAGCTCTACGGCCCCAAGGGCATCGGCGCGTTGTACGTCGGTCCGCGTGCACAACAGCGTTTGCAGGCGCAGATCCATGGCGGCGGGCATGAGGGCGGTTTACGCTCCGGCACGCTGGCGACCCATCAGATCGTGGCCATGGGCGCGGCCTTTGCACTGGCAGCGGCTGCGTTCGATGAAGAGAAAGCTACCATCGTGCGCTTGCGTGAACGCTTGCTCGAGCAATTGCGGAGCATTCCCGGCATACGTCTCAACGGCAGCCCGACCCGGCGTATTCCCCATACCTTGAGCCTGACCTTCGACGAGGGCGAGTTCAACCCGGCGGCGTTACTGGCCTCGATCGCGTTTTCCGCGACCTCGGCCTGCAATTCCGCGAGCAATACCCCATCCCATGTACTGCTGGCCCTGGGGCACGATGCCCGCTCCGCCAGTCGCACCATCCGCTTGAGCCTCGGGCGTTTCACCACCGAGCAGGACATCGACCAGGCGGTTCAACTGATCAAGGCAGCCTGCGTCAGTGCTCCGGCTTTCTGGCAATAGGGCAACGAAGCGCCGACGTTGATCGGCACTCAACAATAATGATGACGTGGTTAGCAGGAGACACGATGAATACGCAGCTTTCGATCAATGGATCGGTGCCCCAGCGCCTGGCGCAAACCCGCGAACTGATGAGCCGGGAGGGCATTCACGCCTTGCTGGTGCCGTCGGCCGACCCGCACTTGTCCGAATACTTGCCGGGTTACTGGCAGGGGCGCCAGTGGTTGTCGGGTTTCCATGGTTCGGTCGGCACCCTGATCGTGACCCCGGACTTTGCCGGCGTCTGGGCCGACAGCCGTTATTGGGAGCAGGCGACCAAGGAACTCAAGGGCAGCGGCATTGAACTGGTCAAGCTGCAACCGGGTCAGCCCGGGCCACTGGAGTGGCTGGCCGAGCAAACCCCCGAGGGGGGCGTTGTCGCGGTCGATGGCGCGGTCATGGCCGTGGCATCGGCACGGACCTTGGGCTCCAGGCTTGAAGAGCGCGGCGCTCGCCTGCGCACCGACATCGACCTGCTGAGCGGTGTCTGGACCGACCGTCCAGGGCTGCCGGACGAACCGATCTATCAGCACTTGCCTCCACAGGCGACCGTCAGCCGTGGCGAAAAACTTGCCAAACTGCGTGAAACCCTTCAGGCGCGGGGTGCCGACTGGCATTTCATCGCCACCCTCGATGACATCGCCTGGCTGTTTAACCTGCGCGGTGGCGACGTGTCGTTCAACCCGGTGTTTGTTTCTTTCGCCTTGATCAATCAGCAACAGGCCACGCTGTTTGTCGCCTTGAGCAAAGTCAGCGCCGAGCTGCGTGCCATCCTCGAACAGGACGGTGTGACCTTGCGCGATTACAGCGAAGTCGCTGCTGCACTGCGTGCCGTGCCGAGCGGCGCGAGCGTGCAGGTCGACCCGGCGCGGGTCACAGCGGGGTTGCTGGATAACCTCGACAGCGGGGTGAAGCTGATCGAAGGCCTGAACCCGACTACCCTGGCCAAATCGCAAAAGAGCCTGGCCGATGCCGAACACATCCGTCAGGCCATGGAGCAGGACGGCGCAGCGCTGTGCGAATTCTTCGCCTGGCTGGACTCGGCGCTGGGGCGCGAGCGCATTACCGAACTGACCATTGACGAAAAACTCACCGCCGCCCGTGAGCGCCGTCCGGATTATGTGTCGCTGAGTTTCAACACCATTGCCGCGTTCAACGCCAATGGCGCGATGCCGCACTACCATGCCACCGAAGAAGAACACGCGGTGATCGAAGGGGACGGCCTGTTGCTGATCGACTCCGGCGGCCAGTACCTGGGCGGTACCACCGACATCACGCGCATGGTTGCGGTGGGCACGCCGACCGATGAGCAAAAGCGCGATTGCACCCGTGTGCTCAAGGGCGTGATTGCATTGTCCCGCGCGCAGTTCCCGAAAGGCATCCTGTCACCGCTGCTCGATGCCATCGCCCGTGCGCCCATCTGGGCGGAAAGTGTCGACTACGGTCACGGCACCGGTCATGGCGTCGGTTACTTCCTGAACGTCCACGAAGGTCCGCAAGTCATCGCTTATCAGGCCGCACCTGCACCGCAAACCGCTATGCAACCCGGCATGATCACGTCCATTGAACCGGGCACCTATCGTCCGGGTCGTTGGGGTGTGCGGATCGAAAACCTGGCGATGAACCGTGAGGCAGGCAAAAGCGAATTCGGCGAGTTCCTCAAGTTCGAAACCCTGACCCTGTGCCCGATCGATACTCGCTGCCTGGAAATCTCTCTGCTGTCGGACGAGGAAAAGCAGTGGTTCAACGCCTACCACACCGAAGTGCGCGAGCGCCTGAGTCCGTTGGTCGAAGGTGCTGCACTTGAGTGGCTGAACACTCGTACTGCGGCTATCTGATCGGTTTGCTGCTATAGCTATTTGTTTATGTGCAGCTCAGGCGCTTTATCCAGCGCCTGAGCCATATAGTCGACAAAGGCTTTGACCCTGGCGGATTGGCGACGATTCGCCGGGGATACGGCATAAATTGGCAGCGACAACGTACTGTAGTCCTGCAAAATCGCGCTCACCCGGCCGGCGCTCAGGTCCTCGCTGAATAGCCATATCGGTGACAGTGCAATCCCCAATCCCCCCAGCACCATTTCGCGGATCGCCTCGGAATTGTTGCTCTGCGCATTGCCCTTGATCCGCACTTCGTGGCGTTGGGTGTCTTTTGTGTACAGCCACAGGTTTTGACTGCTCAACAGGTTGAACATCAGGCAGTTGTGCCTGCCCAGTTCCTCCGGTGTTTGCGGTTGACCGTTTTGCCTGAGGTAGTCAGGTGATGCGACGGTGACACGGTGGGTATTGCCGACAAGGCGAGCAATCAGGCCACTGTCGTTCAGGGCTCCGATCCTGAACGTCACGTCCAGCCCTTCGCTGACCAGATCCTGGTTTTGATCGCTCAGTTGCAGGTCGATCTGTACGTCAGGGTAGTGTTTGAGAAAGTCCGGCAAGCGGGGGGCGATCTGCAAGCGTCCGAAACTGACCGACGAGCCGATTTTCAACGGTCCGGCGGCCCTTTCCCGACCGGATTGAAAGCTATGTTCCGCCGCGTCCACGGCGACGAGGATGAGTCTGCATTCGTTGTAGTACCGCTGACCTTCGTCCGTCAGGGACAACTTGCGGGTACTGCGGGTAATCAGCTTTCCGCCCAATCGGGCTTCCAGTGCTTGCAACACTTTGCTGATGGTCGGCTGGCTGGTCTGCAACTCCCGGGCAACGGCGGAAAAACTGCCCCGTTCGACCACCCGCACGAAAATCGCCATTGCATTGAGTTTGTCCACGGGATCGCTCATTGATGCCGTAATGGAATGATCACTATAGCGGCATGGCGTCTTATCGGCATGAATTGAGCAAGACAAAATCAGTCCTGCATTCACTACTGATGGGACATGGCGAAATGACTGACTTACTGAATATGCGCGCTCTGATGGTTGACTCGGCCAATGCGCCGTTACGTCTGGTTTCCATTGCACGGCCCGTGCCGCAGGCGGGGCAGGTACTGGTCAGGATCAGGGCCAGCGGTGTCAATCCGCTGGACGGCAAAATCCGCTCCGGGCAGGCGACCCATGCGGCTCAACCATTGCCGGCGATAGTGGGGATGGATCTGGCCGGAACCGTAGCGGCGTTGGGGGAGGGCGTCAGCGGCTGGCTGCCGGGAGATGACGTGTATGCGATGGCCACTGGTATTGGCGGTATTCAAGGTTCATTGGCCGAGTACGCGGTGGTCGACGCGCGACTGTTGGCTCGCAAACCACACAACTTGAGCATGCGTGAGGCTGCCGGTTTGCCGCTGGTGCTGATCACCGCTTGGGAAGGTCTGGTCGACCGGGCTCGCGTTCGGTCCGGGCAAAAGGTATTGATCCATGGTGGTGCCGGTGGTGTTGGCCATGTCGCGGTGCAAATCGCCCGCGCTTTTGGCGCAGAAGTTTTTGCTACGGGCTCTGCCGGGCAGCAGTCGATTATCGAAGGGTTCGGCGCGACGTTTATCGATTACCGCAAGTCTTCGGTTGAAGACTATATGGCTGAGCATACGGCCGGTGAGGGCTTCGACATTGTTTATGACACAGTGGGGGGTGAAACGCTGGATGCGTCATTCAAGGCGGCACGGATGTATCACGGCCATGTGCTCAGTTGCCTGGGGTGGGGTCAGCACAGCCTGGCACCGCTTTCCTTTCGGGGAGCGACATACTCCGGTGTCTTCACTTTGCTGCCGCTCCTGACCGGCAAGGGGCGTGAGCATCACGGCGAGATTCTGCACGAGGCGGCGCGGTTGATTGAGGCGGGCAAGCTCGCGCCGTTGCTTGACCCGCACTCGTTCACGCTGGAATCCGCAGAAGCCGCCCATGTACTGCTCTTGTCAGGAGAGGCAAAGGGGCGGTTGGTGGTCGAGATTTAAATCAGGGCTTCGAGCACGAAGTCCAGTCGATCCTGGCCGAAATACAGCTGGTCATCGACAAACATGCTTGGTACGCCGAATACGCCGCGCTGCACCGCTTTCTCGGTGTTGTCCTTGAGCGTTGCCTTGACTGTTTCGTCGGCGGTCAGTGCCAGCACCTCGTTGGGATCGAAACCGTTGTCGCTCAGCACCGCCGCCACGGTGGCCGGGTCATTGAGGTTGCGGCCGTCGACCCACAGGGCGTTGAACAGGCAGTCAATGAAGGCGACAAAACGCTCGGGGTGGTGCAACTGAATGCCGGTCACGGCACGCATCAGCATCAGGGTGTTGATCGGGAAATGCGGATTGAACTTCAGTGGTACGCCGTAGCGCCGGGCATAACGGTCGAGGTCCTGAATCATGTGGCGGCCCTTGGCAGGAATGGTCGCCGGGGAGGCGTTGCCGGTGGCCTTGAACACGCCGCCGAGCAGGATCGGGATGTAGATCAGTTGGCTGTCGGTTTGCTCACAGATTGTCGGTAGCTGGGTATAGGCCAGGTAAGTGGTGGGGCTGCCCAGGTCAAAAAGGAATTCCACGGTTTTGCTCATGTTCGATGCGCTCTGCTTATTGTTGTGGGGGAGGGCTTACCAGCGTTCGCTCCAGGGGCGCAGGTCCAGTTCGAAAGTCCAGGCGTCGCGGGGCTGGCTGTGCAGGTACCAGTAATTCTCGGCGATGTGTTCGGGGTCGAGAATGCCGTCCTGATCCTTGGTCGCGTATTTCTCGGGGAAGCTGTCGCGGATGAAGTCGGTATCGATGGCGCCGTCGACGACGACATGGGCAACGTGAATGTTCATCGGGCCGAGCTCTCGGGCCATGCTTTGCGCCAGTGCTCGAATGCCGTGCTTGGCGCCGGCAAATGCGGCGAACCCGGCTGCTCCACGCAGGCCTGCAGTGGCACCGGTGAACAGGATCGTGCCTCGCTGGCGCTTGGCCATGCGTTTGGCCACTTCACGGGCATTGAGAAAACCGGAAAAACAGGCCATTTCCCAGATCTTGAAATACTTGCGGGCGGTTTCTTCGAGAATGCTGCACGGTACATTGGCGCCGATGTTGAAGACAAATGCCTCGATGGGACCGATCTCGTTTTCGATCTGCTCGACCAGTGCTACCACATCATCTTCCTTGCGGGCATCGCAGGCGAAACCGTGGGCCTCGCCACCGTCGGCCTTGATGGCATCCACCAGTGGCTGGAGCTTGTCCGCACTGCGGCGGGTGACGCAGGCGACAAAACCCTCCTGGGCAAAACGCTTGGCAATGGCGCCGCCCGTGGAATCACCTGCACCGACGACCAGTACGACCTTCTTGTTATTCATGGGTAGATCCCTTTTGGTAAACGATCGTTAACTAAACGAACGTTATGCTATGATTCGACAGACGTCAAGGCGAGCAATTTAGGGAGAAGGGCAATGCGTTATTCGGCCAGTCACAAGCTGGAAACCAGGCAAAGGCTGCTGGAAAGCAGTGCGGTATCGGCCAAGAAGTCTGGATTTTCAACGGTCGGCGTGGACGGCCTGATGAAAGCGATTGGCTTGAGTGGCGGCGCCTTCTATAGCCATTTCTCGTCGAAAGACGAGTTGTTCGCCAGCATCGTCGAGCGTGAGTTGGGGCAAAGCCTGACGCGACTGGGGGAGGGACAGGACCGTGACAAGCTTGAGCGTTGTTTGAAACAGTACCTGAGTATGTCTCACGTCGAGAATCCGGAGACCGGTTGTGCATTGCCGGCATTGGGGGCGGAAATTGCCCGATCCGACCTGATGGTCCGTCAACAGGCCGAGCACTGGATTTGTCGGCTTCAGGAACGTTGGGCGGGTGTTCTGCAAAGCGACAGCCTGGCGTGGGCGATTCTGTCGCAATGTATTGGCGCGCTGGTGGTAGCGCGCATGCTGGCTAGCCCTGATATCCAGCGCACTGTGCTGAAGTCCAGCTACGAGGAAATCGGCCGTCAGATCGCAAGTCCGAGAACCTGAGGCGACGGCCCTGTCTATTTGCAGATGACAATCATGCTGCGGCTGGTATAACCCGCAGGATTGAGACCAAACGGATAATCGCCGGGCTCTTCCACGGCATCTCCCGATTTGGCGATGACCTTGTATCCCTTGGGGGCGCAGGAGTTGGCTGCGCTGGCGTAGCACTTGTCCCAGGATGAAGACAGTCCGGAACAGTTGATGTGTAGCCCTTTCTTACCGTGCTTGATCTGAGTTTCCGAGGTCGCTGCGCAGCCCGCAATTGCAAGTACGGCGACCAGTATCAAAAATCGTTTCATTACTGTCCTTATAGCGTCCCCGGATCTTGTGCCCGGGTCTGGCTGCATTCGCTTTCGCTTGACGCGTACCGATATCCCTATCTGAAATGGTCCATGGCATGACTCTGGGGTGCGGGCTAAACATGGCCTAATTGAGCGGCAAATACCAGAGCCGTGTCATATCTGCTTTCAATCTGCCGCTACTGCTGGCCTGGTGGCAGAGCTCATGGTCATGGTTGCACCGACAGATGCCAGAATGATGCACATGATTGCCATCCATTGTGACAACGAGAGGTATTCATGAAGGAACAGCAAGCCAGATAGCGCGCCGAAGGCAGGCTCGATACTCATCAGTGTGCCGAAGGTTCTGGCCGGCATACGGGTCAGGGCGACCATCTCCAGGGTGTAGGGGAGAGCGGTGGACAAGATGGCGACGCCGAGGGCCACAGGGATCAAAGATGGAGTCAGCAGAGCGGAACCGGCATGGACAATACCGATGGGGGCTACGAAGAGCGCAGCGATCATTACGCCCAGCGCGGCGGTTTGCACGCCATTGTCGGCCCCGGCTTTTTGCCCGAACAAAATGTACAGTGCCCAGCAGACTCCGGCACCCAAGGCATAACCCGCACCTACCAGATCGATGCCGGCGGTCGCTTCTCCCGTCGGTATCAGTAACAGTAAGCCGACGGCAGCCAGGGCGATCCATAAGAAGTCGATCGCGCGACGCGAGGCGTAGATCGCCACCGCCAGTGGGCCGGTGAATTCAAGTGCAACCGCGATGCCCAGCGGGACGGTTTGCAGCGACATATAGAAGAGGAAGTTCATGCCGCCCAGCGCCATCCCGTAGACGATGACGGTGCGCAGGGACCTGGCGGTGAGTTTGGCCCGCCATGGACGCAGTATCAGCATCATGATCACACTGGCAAAAATCAGTCGTAATGTTGTCGTCCCCTGAGGGCCGACAACCGAGAACATGCTTTTGGCCAGGGAAGCTCCGGACTGGATCGACGCCATGGCTATGAGCAGCAGCCCAACCGAGAACAGGGTGGAGGCTAGGCTGCGAGGCTGGTCATTCATTGCGTGGCGTCGTCCGAAATATAGGTATCAAGGGTATTTCTATTTGTGTTGGGCAATATACTGCGCATTCCCTGCAGGCGCGTCTATATATAAGCAGTGTTTTTGCACATATCGGTAGAAACTCGAATCAGTGCTTGACGGCAGATTCTGGAGGCCTATAATTCGCCCCACTTCCGGCGCAGTCGAAACGGAAAACTCCTTGATAAACAAAGAGTTACGCAGTTTTCGACAGCAGGTTGCTTCAGTTCATCGAAGCCGAAAGGAAGTTGAAAA
>NZ_CATKPU010000099.1:0-256 GCF_949767825.1 Pseudomonas sp. IT-P258
TGCGGTGCGTCTCAGCGTGTTGCTCAGACGTGTTGGCTGCCGTGATTGCGGCAAACGCATGGAAGCCGTCAGTTGGCTGGATCGCTATGCCCGCATGACGCGCCGCCTGTCTGAGGCCGTCATTCAAGCCTGCGAGCGGCTGCCCACGCTGCACGTGGCTCAGATGTTTGGGCTGCATTGGGACACCGTGCGGCTGCTGGAGCGTCGAGCCTTGCAAGCGGCGTTGAGTATTTTGCCGAAGGCGCAGCCCCGGCGC
>NZ_CATKPU010000100.1:0-255 GCF_949767825.1 Pseudomonas sp. IT-P258
GGCGTCCTTGATGGTGACGGTGGTTTCCGGCTCGCCTTTACCGCTGACAGTCGTGCCATCGGCACTGACCACCAGGTCGGTCGGGGCTGCTGGAGCCGTGGAGTCGCCCGCATCGACAGTTGTCGGGGCAGACACGTTGCCCGCCGCATCGGTCAGCGTTGCACTCAGGGTTTCGCCGTTGATTTGCGGGGTGGTCAGCGTGACCTCGAAGGTGCCATCGGCGCCAACGGTACCGGTGCCAATGACGTTGCCATT
>NZ_CATKPU010000101.1:0-254 GCF_949767825.1 Pseudomonas sp. IT-P258
GGCGGGCATCTGACCCAGGTCGATGAAACCGGCTACGGCGAACGCGGTGAACGGCCACAACGCCGCACCGAATTCGAACGCGATAGCATTGGCCGGTTGCTGGCCAAACTCAATGCCGATGCCCGTCAGGATTACGTGTATGACGACGCTGATCGCCTGCTGTCGATCCAGCGCCTGCCGACCGCGCAGGGCAAGCAAATTGGTGTCAGCGAAGAAACGCTGGAATTCTCCTACGACCTGCTCGGGAGGCTGAT
>NZ_CATKPU010000102.1:0-248 GCF_949767825.1 Pseudomonas sp. IT-P258
TCGTTCTGCGCCTGCACCCTCACCGGGCCCTGATTGGCGATCAGCTTGATCCCCAGCTTGCGTACGAACAGGCTCAGGCCCTGGCCGACGCCGATGAACAGGCGCTTGACCACGCTGAGGTCGGCCTCGCCGCCGGCGTTGAGCATCAG
Source organism: Pseudomonas sp. IT-P258 (assembly GCF_949767825.1). Taxonomy (NCBI): domain Bacteria; kingdom Pseudomonadati; phylum Pseudomonadota; class Gammaproteobacteria; order Pseudomonadales; family Pseudomonadaceae; genus Pseudomonas; species Pseudomonas sp. IT-P258. The sequence continues at coordinate 150 of NZ_CATKPU010000102.1, forward strand.
GTTGTCTTTTGCCGCCAGTTGCAGGTGCTGGCCGCTGGTCAGGGCGATGCCCTGGGGTGCGCTGAGCAGCAGGACCGCGGCTTTCAGTTCATCGAGTTG
>NZ_CATKPU010000103.1:0-244 GCF_949767825.1 Pseudomonas sp. IT-P258
TCGAGCTGATGTGGCTGACCGGGCGTTTGATGCCCGATTTCAAGACCATTGCCAACTTCCGAAAAGACAACAGCAAGGCCATCCGAGGCGTTTGTCGCCAGTTCGTCGTGCTCTGTCAGCAGTTGGGATTGTTTGGAGAAAATCTTGTTGCCATCGATGGCAGTAAATTCAAGGCTGTCAACAATCGTGACCGCAATTTCACCAGCGCCAAACTAAAGCGGCGAATGGAAGAAATTGAATCGAG
>NZ_CATKPU010000104.1:0-244 GCF_949767825.1 Pseudomonas sp. IT-P258
CACCCGCCCCAAATGCCTCCAGCCAGAACTGGGCAGGCATGCCCTACACCTTGTACGCCGACGGCGCAGTGCTCAAGCAGGGCGTGCTGGACAAGACCGGGCAACTGTCGATCGACCATCAGGTCGTCACCCAGGGCTACCGGTTGGTGATGGCCAACGATGTGACCTACCAGATTCCGGTCCCCACCGAATACCGCAACGCCGAGCAGGCGGAACTCGCCAATCGTGGCCTGCACAACCACCC
>NZ_CATKPU010000105.1:0-244 GCF_949767825.1 Pseudomonas sp. IT-P258
CACGTTGGCCGCGGTGCCGTCGATCACCAGATTTTCGAAGGTCTGGCCGTCGACGCTGGCCGAGCCGACGGTCAGGCTCAGGTTACTCGGGTCGTTGTAGACGTCGTCGCCCTGCACCGGCGCGGTGTAGATGGCCGACAGCTTGCCCGCTTCAATGGTGACGGTGTCGCCATTGCTCAAAGTGACCTTGAGGTCGTGATCGAGTTTCTGGTCGACCTTGACGGTGAAGGTCGGCGCGAGGTTC
>NZ_CATKPU010000106.1:0-240 GCF_949767825.1 Pseudomonas sp. IT-P258
TGGCCCGTGTGCATTGGCCAGCGAACCCGGCTGACGATGCCCCGCCAGTAACCCTTTAGTCGCTTTGCGAACTGGATCAGAGCCGGTATTCCACTTTCTTGAGCATGGCTCAGCCATTGCTTCCAGGCTGATCGCCAGCCCCAGGCGGTGCTCGGCGTCCAAAGCGTTTTGAGTTCAGCCTTCATTAAGTAGACCGTCATCAACGCTTGGTTGGCCGCTAGCAGATCCTCCAAACGGACC
>NZ_CATKPU010000107.1:0-238 GCF_949767825.1 Pseudomonas sp. IT-P258
CACCGTTGTGGTGGGCATGCTCAACCCGTTCAGCAACGAAACCATCGCCAAAATGGCCGAGTGCGGCATTACCGCCTTTGCCCTGGAAGCCGCGCCGCGTACCTCCCGCGCTCAGAGCCTGGACGTACTGTCGTCGCAAGCCAACATCGCCGGTTACAAGGCTGTGTTGCTGGCCGCTCACCACTACCCTCGCTTCATGCCGATGCTGATGACCGCGGCAGGCACCGTGAAAGCGGCA
>NZ_CATKPU010000108.1:0-238 GCF_949767825.1 Pseudomonas sp. IT-P258
CGCCGCTTTCACGGTGCCCGCCGCGGTCATCAGCATCGGCATGAAGCGAGGGTAGTGGTGCGCGGCCAGCAACACAGCCTTGTAACCGGCGATGTTGGCTTGCGAGGACAGCACGTCCAGGCTCTGGGCGCGGGAGGTACGCGGCGCGGCTTCCAGGGCAAAGGCGGTAATGCCGCACTCGGCCATTTTGGCGATGGTTTCGTTGCTGAACGGGTTGAGCATGCCCACCACAACGGTA
>NZ_CATKPU010000109.1:0-291409 GCF_949767825.1 Pseudomonas sp. IT-P258
ATCGGCATTATTGCTGGATAGGTCGAAGACGCCATTGACCTGCAAGATGACATCCCGCAGTTGCTTGTAGATCGCCAGGGAGCGATTGCTGCGGCCCTGAGAGGCCACCAGGAAGATCGGGATATCGAAGCCGGTGCGCTTGATGGCATCCAGCACTCCGGCGGCCAGGTCATCAATGCAGAGTACGGCGACGGCGACATCGGTAAAGTCTGTCTGGTCGAACCGGACGACTTCACGGGTATTACGAAAACAATCCCGGACCGCATCGCTGGCAGCGATTTTCAAAGCGTTCATATCCAGAATCTCTCGGTCTACTTGACGTTGAAGTTCCTGGGACGAGTACCTTCAGGGGCATCATGTCCCGGGTCCGGAGCGATTGCCCTATTGGGTATAGTCCATTTTTACAATTTGTTACCCCTTGCCGAAATTTTATCGGTCAATGCAACACCCCATCGGTTGCCTCCAACCTTTGGGGTGCTGCTCATCCAGCCATCAGGTGCGCCCGGCGGAACCTGTCACGGGCAGGTTCCCGAGCAGCTTGAGCCCGGTACTCTTCACGAACGTCTCATAGTCCATCGGCTTCTCGATTCGGGTTTCTGCGTTAGGCAGCACGTAGGCCCAGGCACGTTTGGACGATGCGTCGTACACCAGTTTGAACAGGCGGGTCGGCACCCAGACCTGGTTGTCGCCGATGGTCGAGTGGCCCGGGTCAAAGAGCGGGCCGGTAAAGACAAACACGTTGCCATCGGCGCGCTTGGCAAACTTGCGGACGTCAGACTCGACCTTGCTCCAGATCTTGCGGTTATTGGTCGGGTCTTGCGGCACCATGTTCGACAGCGCAAAGGATTGGGCCATTGCCTTGGGGCTCGGGGCATCGGCTGCCGGGGATTGATGGCCTCGGTCCACGGCCGGCTTCTGGCTGCGGTAGTCGCTCAACTCGGCGCGCCCACTCTTGGGAATGCGTGGGTCCGGGTAGAACTGGTTGGTACGCTCCTCCCCTTTGGCATCCTGCAACTGGGCCGCATTCAGACGCTCGACCACCACCAGTGGGGTCTTGCTGGTTTGCGAGTACAGCACCGCGAAGTTGTCGGAGCACAGCGCCAGGGGTTTCATGGAGGATGGCACTGTCGCCGTGTTGATCGGTTTCGCTGCCGGGAACAGCTCGGCGCAGCCGTCAAACGATGCCTGTTTCTGTTTGCTTGAATAGAGGTCCAGGGCCGCGTTCTGGCTGATCGAGCCCGAGCGGGACGTTTGTTCATGTTGTGCGGCAGGTGGCTTGAGGATGTCCAGCAGACTGCGGGCTTGCGCCCCGGTCGAGAGCAAAACAAGGGCCGACAGCCCAACTGCAATTTTGCGTAGGTACATGGGTTAAATCTTCGAAAGGAATTGAGGGATAAACGTGCGGCGAGGCCCGATTCACGGAACCGGTTGGAGGGCGTTGCTGATTATGTGGAGGCGATCATGCTTTCGCGGTCCTTGATCAAGTTATCGATGCGGGGTGTATGGACCATGACAAGATCGGTTAGTGCAATGCCGTACTCGGCAGCCATATTATTGTGACGCTGTGGTGGATGACATATCCAGCCCCCCTCGATACCCTTTCGCACCCGGGAACCTGACGGCAGTTCAGGCCAAACCACACTCATCCAGACGAACCAAAAATGAAATCCTCCGCAGGTTTGCTGTTGTCAGGTATCGAACTGGACCGTGCCAGCTCCATCCCCTTGTACCGCCAACTCTACTTGCAGATTCGCAAACAGATTCTCAGCGGCAGGATTCAGGGCGGCGTGCGCCTGCCCTCCACCCGGACCCTGAGCAAGGAACTGCAGCTGTCGCGAATCAGCATTCTCAATGCGTTCGATCAACTGATTGCCGAAGGCTTCCTGACGTCGCGGACCGGGGCCGGGACCTATGTGGGCCATGAATGGGAGAGCCGCGGTATCGACGACGATGAGCACAAGCGCCAGCCCCCTCGCCTGTCCGACCTGAGCCAGTCCATGCTGTCGTTGCGCAGCGATCATTTTCGCGGTGTTTCCTATGCCGACTGGGCGACCGGCAGCCCGACCTCGTTCCTGCCCAGTCACAGCGCCTACGATGCGTTCCCGCAATCGGTCTGGAAGCGCCTGTTGAACCGCCACCTGCACAAGCCGACCAAGGCCATGCTCGGTTATGGAGAATTGCAGGGATTGCTGGCTCTGCGCGAGGCGATTGCCGAGTACGTCTTCGATGCCCGTGGCATTGATTGCACTGCCGATCAAGTGGTCATCGTGTCCGGCGCCCAGCAAGCCTTCAACCTGCTGGGCATGCTGTTGCTCAACCCGCAGGACAGCTTCTGGATGGAGGATCCGGGGCATATCGCGGCGCGCATTGCGCTCCAGGCCCAGGGTGGCCGGGTCGTGCCGTTGCGTATCGACGAACAGGGGATCGATGTCCGGCAAGGCCTGGCTGTGTGTCCTGACGCTCGCCTGGTGTTTACCACACCTTCTCGCCAGCATCCCTTGGGCATCACCATGAGTTATGGGCGGCGCCAGGAACTCATCGACTGGGCCGCCCAGAATCAAAGCTGGATCATCGAGGACGACTGCGACAGCGAGTTTCGCTACAACGGCCGCCCCCTGCCGGCACTCTATGCCATGGACCAATGGGCCCGGGTCATCTACGCCGGGACCTTCAGCAAAGTGCTCTTCCCCTCGCTACGACTGGGTTACGTGATACTGCCGAACGCCTTGATCGAACCCTTCTGCACCCTGCGGGCGGTCATGGATCGCAGCCCGCCCACCCTGCTCCAGGCCGTCACCGCGGACTTCATGCGCGAAGGCCACTTTCTCGGCCATATTCGTCGAATGCGCGCCCTGTACCAGGCTCGCCAGCAGGCACTGGTGGAACACCTGCACAAACGCCTGGGGACTTTCTTCAGGATCACGCCAGTGGAAGCCGGCATGCACCTGATCGCCTGGTTACCCGCGCATCTCGATGACGATGCCCTGGCCAGGGAACTTGGCGAGCATGGCATTCATACCTATCCCCTGAGCGACTACTGCGTCGAACACGTCTTGCCGCCGGCGCTGCTGATCGGCTTTGCCAGCACCCCCGAGGACCAGGCTCAAGCGCGCGTCGAAGCGCTGGCCCAGGCCCTGGACAAAATGGGCTACCTGCAACCGGCCACTTGACCCAAGGCAAGTGGCCTTATGAATTAACTGATAATGGATCTATCGAGAGTTCCTGACTGGCGCGATAAAGGCTGCGCCGGTAGACCCGGTGTCTGAACCAGGAACGACTCGAATGAACAATAAGATCCAGGAACGATTCAACGCCTTGCTCAGCCATAAGGCTGTCGAGGCCGAGGCTCCCCCCCTACTGAACGAGGCGCTGGCCCGCCAGTTGCTCGACCGACTGGCGCAACTGCGCCTGTTTGCCCATGCCTATCCCTTGCTGACCAACCTGACCCACGGCCGTGTCACCCCAGGCGACCTGCTGGATTTTGCCTATCGCCACGAATTGCAGGGCCTGAGCCTGCACTTGCTCGACGGTGAGGAAAACAGCCTCAGTCAAATGACAGCCGAGCAGCTTCAGGCGTTCGCTGCCAAGGCCAATGCACTCGGGCTGGACGTGCATCTGGAAATCAGCAGCACCCTGAAAAAAGATGTCGATCAAGTGATCGCCATTGCCAGGGCGCTGGGCACCCGCAATATCCGTGTCTACTCACGCTACGAAGGGGCACTGTCCCGGGTCATGGACGTGATCGAGTCAGACCTGCACTACCTCGCGCAACAGGCAGACGAGCACGATCTGTTCTTCGACTTCGAGCAACATGAAGAACTCAAGAGCGGCGAGATCGCACAACTGCTTAGCCGCTTGAACCACCCTCGCCTGCACGCCCTGTTCGACTTCGGCAACATGATCAATGCCTGCGAACAGCCCCTGGCGGCACTGCGCGCCCTGGCCCCGCACATACGCCAGACCCACCTCAAGGGTGTGCGCATCGTGCCTGAGCAAAACGGCTTCGGGCATTACGGCGTGCTGCAAGGCAGTGACGAAGACGATCTGCCCAGCGCACGCATGCTGTTCGAATTGCTGATGCTCGGCGAATCAACCCCACAGGTGATCGCCTTCATTCTCGAGCAGGAAAACCACTACGTCGCCCCGGCGTTCCGCCAGCTCGACGAAGCCGCCGACCCGTTCATTGCGTACCGGGAAATGAGTGAAACAGCGCTGCCGGAAGGCTTCTCGCTGGAGCGAATGCTGGCCGATGAGCACCGTTGGGCAAACAACCAGGTGGCCTACGTACGAGGCCTGCTGGCCGAGTTCCGCACCCTGGCCGAGTTGACCCTGGCCCAATGCCCTGACGCCTGAACCTGACGTGCCCATCGGCACTGCCTACCCAATCAAGCCTGGAGAACAATAATGACATCCCAAGACAAGGCCAAATGGCTCAGATTCCTGATTCTCATCCTCGGTGGTGGCACCATCTACAAGCTGGCGAATCTCAAAGACGCCTTCTACATCCCCATGCAAGAATTCATGGGGCTGTCCCACACTGAAATCGGCGTGCTGCTGAGTGCCAACGCCATCCTCGCCACGGCGCTGTTCGTGGTGGGCGGCATGCTCGCCGACCGCTACGACACGCGCAAGCTGATCCCCCTGGGCCTGATCGGTACCGGCGGCCTCGGGCTCTACCTGGCGACCTTTCCGCCCTTCAGCAATCTGTTGGTGGTGTTCTGCCTGCTGGCCGTGTGTGCCGACTGCCTCTTTTGGCCTTCGCTGCTCAAAGCCATCCGCAACCTGGGCGACGACAAGGAACAGGGGCGCCTGTTCGGCCTGCTCGAAGGCGGGCGTGGCGTCATCGATACCCTGGTCGCCTTCTCTGCGCTGGGCGTCTTCGTCGCCATGGGTTCCGGTGAAAACGGTCTGAAATCGGCGATCCTCTTCTACTCGGTCATCGACATTCTTGCCGGCACCCTGACCTGGCTGTTGCTCAAGAGCGGCAAAACCCAGTCGACCGTCAAGCCGAAGAACGGGTTGTCGAACCTGCTCGAGGCCATCAAGGTGCCGGGCATCTGGCTGGTCAGCCTCAATGTGTTCATGGTCTACATCGTGTACTGCGGCCTGACTTATTTCATTCCCTACCTCAAGGAAATGTACGAACTGCCCGTGGCCCTGGTGGGCGCCTACGGCATCATCAACCAGTACTTCCTCAAGATCCTGGGCGGCCCTGCCGGTGGCTTCATCGCCGACAAACAGTTCAAGAGTTCCAGCCGCTATCTGAAGTGGGCGTTCCTGGCGTTGTTGCCGCTGATGGGCGTCATCATGCTCATCCCGAAAAGCCCGGATTACATCTACGCAGGCATGGCGGCCACCCTCTCCTTCGCGCTGATTGTGTTTTCCATGCGCGGCGTGTTCTGGGCCCCCATGGGTGAAGTCGGCATTCCCCAGCACATCACCGGTTCAGCCTTCGGGATCGGTTGCCTGATCGGCTATGCACCCGGCATGTTTGCCTACGTCATCTATGGCGCCATCCTTGACCACTTCCCGGGTCAACAAGGCTACAACTACGTGTTCTCGTTGATGAGCGTATTGGCCATTGTCGGGTTCATGGTGTCCAGCCTGCTGTATCAAGCGGTCCGCAAGAATGCCACGATCACTGGCAAGGTCAGCGCCGCGCAAGCCTGAACATAGACAGTGAATGCAGCGCGGCGGTAACCGGAGTCTCTCGGTTACCGCCGCACGGCGTAGCCATCAAAATGCGAAAACGGCTTCCCCGGTTAGCCATTCGGTTCGCGCAGCTGTTGCCGCTGCAGGTGTTCGAATTGCCGCTCGACGTCGGCTCGTTCCACCCCGATGAGTGTATCTGGCGCAACGCCAACATGAGCCGGTGCTGGCGTGGCTGATCGAACAAATCCTGACGGTGCGGCCGGCTTGAACTGACGCACGGCATAACGCCTTGCCTGAAATTGCACAGGGCGGGCGTCGGATCGCTATACAGTGAACTACTGTCAGTCATGGGCATGGCGCCCACAGCCAATCTCCAGATATCCATCGAATTGCAGGGTTTCCAACCGACATATCACGATGATCACGGAATCAGGCCGATGGAAAAAGATGCAAGAGCCGAATCAAAAAACCAGGCGTTTACCGCGCAGGAGACTGAGGCCCCGGGCGAACCAGCCCCTGTTTGCGAAGTGGCTGGCAATGGCATCAGGCGCACTCGCTTCGGGGGCCAGGCGCGCGAACTCAGTCGCTCGACCCAGTTTGTCATTGTCGCTGCAGTGATCCTGGGGCTGACCATGTTCTTCGTCGGTAATCTGGTGAGCGAACGGATAGAAAACGCCGCCGTGCACAGCGCAGCAGAAGCTGCCGCTCAGTACATGGATACGTTTCTGGAGCCCTATGTGCAGGAAATGAGCCGGGACAACGCCCTCTCGGCTGCCAGCGTCCAGTCCCTCGATCGCCTCGCGGAAAGTCGTTCGCTCAAACAGCACATTGTTTCGATCAAGATCTGGCGAGCAGATGGCACGGTGATCTACGGCACGAACAAAGCCGTCACTGACCGCAAATTCCCACTCGATGAAATCACCGAGGCACTCAAGGGCAATGTGGTTACCGACCTCAAAGACCTGAAGGAGGAGGATGAGAACGAGTTCGAGCGCAAACTCAACATGCCGCTCTATGAGATCTACGCGCCCCTTCGCGACTCACGCACCGGAGATATCATTGCGGTGGGCGAGTTTTATGAAAAGGCCGATAGCCTCAAGCGCGAGATCAATCGCGTCCGGCAGCAGGTGTGGATAGACGTAGGCACCGCGACACTGGCGATGCTGACGCTGCTCTTCTTCATCGTGCGACGCAGTGACAAAATTATCCTGCGACAGCAAGTGGCACTGCGCATGCGGTTGCAGGAGCAAACCCGCCTGCATCTCAGCAATGCCGAACTCCAGCACAAGATGGCGACGGCTACCCAGGAGTTTTCCCGGATCAACGAACTCACCTTGCGGCGCATTGGTGCAGACCTGCACGATGGGCCGGCGCAGCTGTTGACCTTGATTCTGATCCGTCTCGACGACCTGGCCGAAAACTGCTCCGCTGTCGATCAGGAGTCGCTGGAAACCATTCGTGGCGCCGCCACCGACGCATTGAGCGAGGTCCGCGATTTATCACGAGGCCTGGCGCTTCCGGAAATCAACGACCTGAGCCTGGAGGAAGAGTTGCAACTGGTGGCGCAACGGCACGAGCAACGCACTGGCACCCGGGTCACATTAACCATGGGGCGGCTACCGGAGGCCGCGCCACTGCCGCTCAAACTCTGCTTGTACCGTTTTGTGCAAGAAACCCTCAACAACGCTTTCCGTCATGCCAACGGCGAAGGCCAGGTCATCCGTGCGCAATACGTTGATGAGGTATTGAACATCAGCGTGAGGGACGGTGGTCCGGGCATGGCGCAGGACGCCATGCTGCTCGATACATCCGGCAGAACCCGATTGGGACTCGCCGGTTTGCGTTATCGCGTTGAATCCCTGGGCGGGTTGTTCAGCATCGACTCCAGCGCCTCGGGTACGTCGGTCAATGCACAGTTCAAGCTCTAGTCAGAGCTGCTGTGGGCATCCATTGGGGTTTTCCCTTCACCGTTGTGAAGGCGCCCGACAGCTTCACGCTCCCAATAACGCCGTAGAGCCGTGACCGCTTCGACACGATTTCGGGCGTGCAGCTTGTGCATCACGCAGCCCATGTGGTGCTTGACGGTTTTTTCGCTGATCGACAGCCTTGTCGCGACTTCCCTGTTAGTCAGACCCTTTGAAACTTCTCGAATGACCTCCTCCTCGCGGTGGGTCAAATCAAAGTTGGGCGTTTGCGCCTCGTGCTTCTTGCTGTTACTCAGCAGTTTGTTGGCAAACTCGGGGGTGATATAGGTCTCACCCTTGGCAACCGACCTGATCGCCAGGATCAGGTCCGGTCCGCTGACACCCTTCAACACATACCCGCGCGCGCCAGCATCCAGTGCCAGAAAGGCGTCATCTTCAGACTCCGAAACCGTCAGCATCAGCACCTTCACATCCGGCAGTTCAGTGGAAATGAAGCGCACCGCGGCGAACACATCCCCCGGCATATTGACGTCCATCAGCATCACGTCCGGGCGCACCCTCTGGGCGATATCCCTGGCATCCTGCGCATTGGCGCCCTGCTCCACGACCTGAAGATCCGCCCGTTTTCTCAACGTATTGGCAACGCCCTCACGTAACATCGGATGATCGTCGACTATGCCGATGCGAATGGATGGACTCATGACGCGGCTCCCGAACGGATAAGCACTCGAACATTCATTGATTAATAGCAGGGAACCCGGGGGCACGCCGGTCACCAGTCGTATGTTTTCATCCGACCAACAATCGCTCCCCTGGACGTTGCACCAGGCAAAACCAGGAACAACGTCAAAAGCGACGGATTTCCAGCGTCGCGCGTAACCCTCCAGGGGTGCGGTTCTCCAGTTTGACCTGCCCACCAAAGCGATCGGCAATGGCCTTGACGATGGTCAGCCCCAACCCTGCACCCTGATCATTTCCGCGGCTGTAGAAACGCTCGAAAAGCCGATCGCGATCCTGCTCGTTGATGCCCGGGCCCTCATCCTCGACAGACAGTTCGTAGCGGGTTTCCTTCTCGACCAGCCTTACAGTGATCACACCATGCCGAGGGGAGAAATTCGCCGCATTGGTCACCAGGTTGTTCAAGGCAATATCGATCGCGGCCGGGTCGACTCTGGCAAGGATGATGTCGTCGCTGACTTCAAAAACCAGTTCCAGCCCCTTGCTCAGCAACCAGGGTGTCAACTGGACCAGGCTGTCGCGAACGGTGCTGGCCAGATCAATAGGTGCAGGCGGTTCAGTCCCTGCTCCAGGCTCAATACGAGCCATCGTCAGCAATTGATTGACCAGTCGACTGGTACGGTCCACACCGGCAATCAGGAATTCCAGCGATGCGCGACGATCCTCTTCACTCCCCGCTTCCATCAGGTTTTGCGCGTGGATCCTGAGCACGGCCAGGGGTGTACGCATTTCGTGGGCGGCATCGGCGATAAAGCGTCGCTCGCGCCCCATGATTTCCTGAATTTGCGCGAGCATGCGATTGAGGGCCGCCTGCATGGGCTCAAGCTCAGTGGGTAGCGGCGTCAATTGCAGGGGTTCGAGCGAGCCGGGCTTGCGGGCCCGCAGCGTTGCAGCCATGTTGACCAGCGGCTTCAATCCCCAGCCGATGGCCAGCCAGATCATGGCGGCCAGCAACAGACTCCCCAGGATATTGGGCCACAGCGTGTGGCGTACGATCCGGTCCACCAGGTCCATTCGCACGTCGTCCCGTTCACCCACCCAGATGCGCAGGTTGTTCTGCTTGTCTTCAAGCAGGAAGGCGCGCCAATGCCGATTGTTCAGATCGACTACATCGCTGAAGCCTGGTGTGACCGGCGGTGTGCTGAAGGACGGAGAGCTGGCCGTATGTACCAGCACTTCGTTCCTGGCGTTCCATACCTGAAACGCAATCTTCGTTTCATACGGATGCCCTTCGGCCCTGGGCGTCGCCTCGTTCAGGGCCTGGTTGAAAGCCTTGTACAGGTCCGCATGGTCCTTGCTCACCATGGGCATGCGCATGACCCCTTGCAGCAGGCGAGCGTTCTGGGCCAGATGGGCATCATAGACTTCGGCGATTTCGTGATTGCTGTCGTGCAGATTGAACACGCTGATCACGCCCAGGCCGGCGAGCATCAGGCCGATGATCAGGACCAGGGTGCGACGCCGGATCGAACTCATCGACGCTCCTCCACCAGGTACCCGATACCACGGACGGTGCGGATCAGATCGGTGGAGAACTTCTTGCGCAGGTGATGGATGTGCACTTCCAGGGTGTTGCTTTCGGCCTCTTCGTTCCAACCGTACAACAACTGCATCAGATGGTCGCGAGTCATTACCCGGCCCGGTGGCGAGAGCAACTCGTGGAGCAACTGGTACTCCTTGGGTGTCAGGGCCACCGGCTCGCCTTTGTAGCTCACTTGCTGGGTGCCGGGGTTCAGGCTGATACCGGCGTGCTCGATCAGCGATTGTCCACGCCCGGCGCTGCGCCGAAGCAACGCACGTATGCGCGCCTTCAGTTCTGCCAGGTCGAAAGGCTTGATCAGGTAGTCATCGGCGCCGGCATCCAGGCCGGCGATGCGGTCTTCGGTGGCATCGCGCGCAGTCAGGATCAACACCGGCAGGTTGGAACCGCTGTCGCGCAAGCGCCTGAGCACTTCGAGACCGTCCATGCGAGGCAGGCCAAGGTCGAGCACCGCCAGATCGAAGATTTCACTGAGCAACGAGTGCAAGGCGCTGTTGCCGTCCTGCAACCAGTCGACGGTATAACCTTCACGGCCGAGGGCCTGATGAATGCCCTCGCCGAGTGCCACGTCATCCTCTATGAGTAATAAACGCACAGGGTCTCCTGTCAGCCAAGTTTCTTGTTCACGTCCACCAACAGCGTTTCGATCTCCTTGCGGCGCCCGGCATCAGCGCTCTCGCGGCCAGGTCGAGGCGCAGCCAGCAAGGCTTTTTGCAGCGCAGCCCTGGCTTCGACATAACGCTTCTGACGGTAGAGGTGATCGCCCCAGAAGTACAGGCTGTCGATGCCGTTGGGGTTCATTTGCAATGCCAGCTTGAGCAACTGCTCGGCCTTGTCAGCGTCGCCGAAACCGATGGGCCAACCGGGTACGCGGTCATAGAGCGCCCCCAGGCTGGTATAGGCTGAGCCTTGCAGGGCCTTGGGGTCCAGGGCCAGGGCTTTTTCCAGGTCGGCCTTGGCATCCTTGACCTTGCCCAGCGCACCCAGTCCCCCCTGGGCGCCCGCCCAGCTACTGGTGACAATGCCGGACCAGATCCAGGCCTCGGCCACCGTTTGGCGTTCCTGCTTGAAGCTCGAAGCCTGGGCGGCCAGTTTTTCAAAAGCCGCGGTTCGTTGCCCCTCGGGTAACTCGTACTGAATGTGCGCCCAGCTTTGCTGGATACTGTTGAGACGCTGCTGGTCGGCAGCATCCAGCGCCCAGACACTCTGGCTCAAGGCGCCAAGCAGCAGGCAAGCGATGATCTTTTTCATGGTTCGGGATTCTCCTGGTCGGGTTTCTGGCTCAGGCGGCGGATCAGCGGCAATTGTTTGCGCAAACCACGGTCCACCAGATGGGGCAGGAGGCTGTTCAGGCGTACAAAAAAACGCTCGGGCCAGCCCAGGTACAAGTCGCGACGTTCACCGGCAATGGCATGAATCACCGCGGCCGCCACGGTTTGCGGATCGTCGACATTGGCTTTGAGCGCATCGTTCAGCGCCTGGGCCTGCGGGCTGTTCATGCTGGTACGGGTCGCTCGCGGGGCGACGTAAAGCACACTGACCCGGGTGTCTGCCAACTCTCGACGCAAGGCTTCGGAGAACCCGCGCAGGGCAAACTTGGTGGCGCAGTAGCTGGCGTAGCCGGGGTAGCCAATGGAGCCATAGGTCGAACCGACGTTCACCACCATCGCACTGTCGGCTTGCTTGAGCAGTGGCAACATCAGTTTTGTCAGGCACATCGGCGCGCCAATGTTCACCGCGAGCATCGAATTGATTTCACTGTCGTCCAGTTGTTCGAGCATGGCGAAATGGTTGACCCCGGCGGCATTGATCAGCAGGTTGATGCCGCCGATGCCCTGCGCCCGCGCCAATACCTCTCGGCGGTCGGTGAGCAGCGTCAGGTCCGCGCGGACCCAACTCAGGTTACCGGGATAAAGCTCAAGCAGCGGCACCAAGGGTTCCCGATGCCGAGCAACCGCCAGCACCCGGGCACCACTGGCGCACAGTGCGGTGGCGATGGCCAGGCCGATGCCGCCGCTGGCACCGGTCAACACGACGCGAGCTTCAGACAGGCGCATGCAGGCTCTCCCCGTTACGCGGCAAGCCACGAAACATATCGGTGTAGAGCCGGTACACCACTTTGGAGGCGTGAATGACGGCGGCCTGGTCGCCCGGGTCTTCAAGGCTGTTCATCAGTCGACGGTAGGTCTGCATATGTTCGATATCCAGCGAGCCGTGGGAACTGAGGTAGCTGAAAGCGCTTTCCGGCAAGTCCAGGCGTTGGCGAATACTGCCGGCGGCGTGGGTGGCCAAGGCGATGCTCGTGCCTTCGAGCACGTTGACCATGCCGAACAATCCCACCGGATTGTCCCTGGCGATCAGGTCGTAGAGGAAACTGACCATCAACTCGATCGGCAATGACGGGCGCCCGTCGCGTACAGCGTCCCTGTCGCCGCCACAGGCTTGAATGTCATCGAGTACCCATTGTTCATGGCCGTATTCGTCCTCGATGTATTCACATACCGCTTTGCGCAACCATTCCAGGCGCAATGGCAGGCGCGCACCGCAGGCCATCATCAATGGCACGGTATGGCGCACGTGGTAATAGGCCTGTGCCAGAAACGCCCGGTAACTTTCCAGACTGACGTCGCCCTGCAGCGCATCACGGATGATCGGCAGGTTGAACAGTTCATTGCGTTCTTGCTCGGTGGCTTGTTGCAGCCTGTCAAAAAAACTCATGGTGCGGATTCCTCGGAAAATGCAGATTCGGCCAATTGCCCCCGGTAGCGTTCGATGATGGCGTCACGGCGGGGCCGGCCATTGGCGGTGAGCAAGCCGTTGGTGGCAGTGAAGGGTTGGTCTAGCCGGCTCCAGTGATGGATGTGGGCGTACTCGGGCAAAGCCTCGTTGGCCTGGGCTACGGCGGCGGCCAGTTGTTCGTCGGTGCAGTCCGGGCGATGGGGCCAGAGCAGCGCATGGTTGTGAGGCATGGCCTCGCCATAGACGAAGGCCTGGGCGATGGGCCCACGCTGGGTCAATTCGGCTTCCACCCACTCGGGGTTGACGTTGCGACCGAAACTGGTGACGAACTGATGTTTCTTGCGTCCCTTGAGATAGAGAAAACCTTCGGCGTCGAACTCGCCGAGATCGCCGCTGGGCCACCACTGGGCGGTATGCGGCGGCTCTCCCAGATAGCCCAGCAAGGTTGAACCCTTGATCAGCACTTCACCGTCGTGCGCCAGGCGAATCTGCACATGGGGCAATGGCCGTCCGACACTGCCGGGGCGCTGTGCCTGCGGGCGATTGAGGCACACTACCGACGCGCACTCGGACAGCCCGTAACCTTCATAGACGGGTATGCGCACGCGTTGGGCGCGATGCAGGAGATCTTCGCTGACCCGGGCACCGCCCACGGCGGTAAAACGCAGATGCTGTGGGTCGAAAGCCTGCTGCTCGGCCGCACTGACCAGCATCATCAACAACTGCGGCACCAGAATCAGGCTCTGGGGCGAACGGCTGGCCAGGCACCCCAACAGCTGGGTCACATCCGCACCGCTGGCGCCTTGAATCCCCAGTGCTTTCTGGCTGGGCAGGCTCAGGGTAGCGCCGGCATACAGTGCGGCGTAACAACCGATGTTTTCCAGCAAAATGGCCAGCGGCAGCAACGCCAGGTGGTGTTGCGGGTCGGTGGGCTGGCTGGCCAGGTGCAGCTCGCGAGCGACCCGCAGAATGCTGTCGGCACTCAAGCACACGCCCTTGGGCGTGCCTGTGGTACCCGAGGTGAAGGTCAACTTGGCGGTGCCTTCAGGCATTCGGTTCGGGCCATTGAAGGTACGGAGCCAGAACTCGCCGTCCTTCTGATACCCAGCCGCTTGCAGCTCGTCGTGCAATTGCGGTTCGGCAATGACATGTTCGGCCTGGCTCTGCTCCAGGCAATGCTTGCGTTGCGCCGGACTGAAAAAAGGCGGCAAGGCCACGCAGGTCAATCCCTCGAACAACGCGGCCAGGTCCCACAGCATGGCTTCGACGCCATTGTCCAGCGCCAGGGCGACCACCCTGACCTGCTCATCGCGCAGGCGCTGCTGGCGATAAATGACCTCGGCATACAGCGTGGCGTAGTCCAGCTTCAGATGATCGCCCCACAAGGCAATGGCATTGGTTTTTTGCTCGGCATGATGACGCAGGGCCTGTTTGAAACGCTCCATTTCAGGCGACATGGCAGTCCCCTTCAATGGAGGTCGGCAAGCCCAGGCGACTGAACAGGCCAGTGTTGCGCAAATGAATGAAACCGGAGCGGATATTGCCGAAATGAACCCAGGGTTTGCTTTCGTAGTAACTGCCCCAGGCATGGCGGTCC
Organism: Pseudomonas sp. IT-P258; assembly: GCF_949767825.1. Classification (NCBI taxonomy): domain Bacteria; kingdom Pseudomonadati; phylum Pseudomonadota; class Gammaproteobacteria; order Pseudomonadales; family Pseudomonadaceae; genus Pseudomonas; species Pseudomonas sp. IT-P258. The sequence goes on from NZ_CATKPU010000109.1 coordinate 14,192, forward strand.
TCGCCCAGGCGCGCCGGGTCGGCAGCACACAGGGTCACGGGCTTCAAGCCAAGGCGATGAAAGCTGTTGACCAGCCCCAGGTTTCCGGTGAAAGCGACCCATTCCAACCCCCCCATGGCGAGCAGGTAGGTCATCGCGATGATGCTCATCCGTGCGCTGCCGGTGTCGCTGGCAGCCAGGTTGCCTACCTCGACGATGTCCGAGCGGCTTACGGTGTGGTCGGCCGCGGCACTGATCAGCGGATCGATCGGCTCGTCCAGATAACCTTCCAGGAACAGCGGCCCGGTGCTCGCCAGACGTACCCCGACCACCGCATAAAGCGCGCCGGACGCATCGCTCATGCCAAACAGCTCCGGCATGAAATGGCGGATATCGGCACCGTGGGCCTTACGAAAACGTTGCTGGATAAAGGCTTCGAAGGCGCCCCGTTGGGGGGCGTCCGGCAAGGCCCTGACCAGATACATCTGCTGTGCTTCGGTCAGGCCAAAGTGCAGCGGCAACTGAAGGTTCCAGTTGAAATCGGACATTGAAAAACATCTCCCCGGATCTATTGGGGAGAAGTATCAAAGGTATTTCTTAACGAAGTCTGAAGGTGACGAAACGATTGTCGCCTTGAGTGACAGTCCGTCATGACATGTCATGACGGACTTTGACCAACAAATACGAGGGGGGAAGGACGAATGGTCGAGAGGCGTGAAGCGCGGGAAATTGCCGGGGGTTTGTAGCCACTACGGACTTTTCAGGCCGGCGCGTTCGTCGCGGTCAAGTTGACTTCACCTTTACAACGTATAGGAAACACCGACCTGCACCGTTCTCGGTGCCCCTGGATAGGCGTAGACGTTGCCGAATGCGCCCTCCTCATAATCTTCGTTCGTCAGGTTCTTCACATCCAGGTTGAGCCTGACCCTGTCGTTCACCTTGTAATAGCTCAGCAGGTCGACCACGGTGTAGCTGCCCATCGAAAACGCCGTGTTGGCCGTCTGCCCTGCACGCTCATCGACGTACTTGAGCCCGGTGCCAAGCCCCAGCCCCTTGAGTGCGCCATCCTGGAACTCGTAGACATTGAGCAGGCTGAAGCTGTTCTGCGGAATGTTCATCAGCCGGGTGCCGGACTTGATGACGTTGTCCTTGGTCACTTCGGCATCGACATAGGCGTAGCCGCCAATCACCCGCCATTGCGGGGTCAGGTTGCCGGCGATATTCAGGTCGAAACCACGGCTGCGCACCTCGCCTGCCGCCACACTGAACGTCGAGTCCACCGGATCGGTGGTGAGAACGTTGCGCTTTTCGATCTGGTAGATCGCCGCGTCGACACTCAATTGACTGTCCAGCGCTTCCCACTTGATACCCAGTTCATAGGACTTGCCCTTTTCCGGTTCGAAACCACCGCCCTGGCGACTGGCGCCGGTATTGGGCTTGAACGAGCGAGCCGTATCGGCATAGATCGCCACGGTGTCGGTGAGGTCATAGGTCACGCCAACGCGCGGGGTCACCGCATTGTCGCTGGCCTCCCAGCTTCTGCCGCCGGGCACGAAGGTTTGGTAATCATGCTCGAAGCGCTCGAAACGGGCCCCGGCCAATACTTTCAAACGTTCGGTCAAGGCCACCTGATCCTGGACGAATGCCGCGTAGGTCTTGAGATTTTCCTTGTCGTTGGTCGGGGTTCGGGTCAGTGCTGGACGCGGTTGGCCATACACCGGGTTGAAGATATCGATCGGGTAGGCACTCACCGCGCCGCTGGAGCGCTGGATGATCGACTTGTAGTCGTAATCCTCGTACTCGACACCGGTCAGCAGGGTGTGATCGAAACCGCCTGCGGTGAAATGTCCGGTGAGGTTGAGTTGGGTGTCCTTGTCCGTCCACTCCAGCTTGCGGTAGTTGAAGTTACGGCCCAGGGTGCGCCCGTCCGCGGCCACACCGTTGGCTTCGACCGCATTCCCCTCGAGGGTGCCGTCGAGCCATTGGAATCCGCCGCCCAACGTCCAGTTATCGCTCAACAAATGTTCAAACCGCAGCTGCGCCATGTTGTTGTCGTTGTGCAATTTGCCGACGTCTTTTTCGCCGAAAAAAGTATCGCGGGACGCGGTGCCAATCTGATTCGGATAGCGCGTCACGCCGCGATCGAGCGGGTGATTGTTGCGCATGAAGTCGCCTTCGAAAATTACCTTGGTGTCGTCGGTGGCCTGCCAGGACAGCACCGGGGTCACGCCGTAGCGTTCGGTTTCGACATGATCGCGAAAGGTATCACCGCCCTCGCCCACCACGTTCAGGCGATAGGCCAGGCGGCCCTCTTCGTCCAACGGACCGGAGGCGTCCAGCGTGCCACGCTTCATGCCCTGGTCATCGAGTTGGCTGCCCAGGGTCACAGTGGGCACGGCCAGGGGCTGTTTGGAGATGACGTTGAAGGTACCGCCCGGATCGCCTCGGCCATAGAGCATGGTCGCCGGCCCTCGCAGTACTTCCAGTCGCTCGATGGTGTTGGCATCGGGCATGTTCGGATAACCACGGTTGATCGGGAATCCGTTGCGATAGAACTCCCCGGTGGTAAAGCCGCGCACGGTAAAGGTGGTCAGGCCCTGGCCGCCGAAATTGTTGGCCCGCCCCACCCCGCCAGCGTAATCGAGGGCGTCCTGCAAGCGGGTGGCACTGATGTCCTCGACGACATCCCTGGTGACCACGGTGATGGACTGTGGCGTTTCGTGGATCGACGTATCGGTGCGCGTGGCGCTGGCCGAGCGCGTCGCGCGATAGCCGTCAACCGGCCCCAGGGCGGTTTCAAAGTCTGCGGTGCCAATGATGTCTGTCGCTTGCAACTCCAGACTGGATTTTTCGGTAGTGGCTTGCTCCGCCCAGGAGGAAGCGGAAAACGCCTGAAGCACGCAGATAGACATCAAAGTACGACGCATCTAGGAAACCTTGTGAAAATAGCCAAACAGGACGGCATACATGCCAACAAATCGCGGCGCATGGTATACCACACTGCCGTGTTTTGATACGTATTCTCATTTGTATTTTCTGAAGGCGACCTGGTTCATTTCAAATCGCCGATGGTTCAAGCCTCCCCTGTCGAAGCCGCCTGCGTAATCAAAAAGGGCCCCGAAGGGCCCCACTAGGTCGACCAGGACAATTGGGTGTCGAATTGGGCCAGAATCTGTTCGGCTACCTGTTGTTTTTCCAGTGCCGGATGGACTTGGATAATGCTCGCGCCGCGATCCCTCGGACTCACGCCGACCGAAATGAAAGCACTGATTCATCTTGCGTGAAAATCCGTCATGACATGTCATGACCTCCTGAAAAAACGGACTTTACCCAACAAATACGGGGGTTAAAGGACGAATGGTCAAGAGGCGTCAAGCGCGGGGAATTCCCGGGAGTTTGCAGCCACTACAGGCTTTTCAGACGGGCGCGTTCGTCGCGGTGAAGTGAACTTCAGTTTCAAGACATGTCACATTAGGTCCCCGTCAAGCGAACTTCAGCAGAGGTACAGCCTAATGAGCATGGCCACAGTAGTAAGTGCCGTGATTTCCAGTCTCGCACCAAGCGTCTTCGACCAGAACGGCCTGCAAGAACCCGGCGCGCATGTCTCGGCCGTCGATTACCACTACGGAATGGACATCGATGTGAAACAAGTACTGCAGCGTACCGATACATCCGACAAGACCGGCGTGGTACCGGTGACTGTTGTCTATCTGGACAGTAAGGGCGAGGTTCACAAGATCCGTTTCCTCGAGTGGGGCGCAAGTCCGGCCAACCCCGACAGTATTGCCTGATCCACTCGCCAATAGAGTTCCGGGCCTCGACTGCCCACCCCCAGAAGCGGAAGTTAAACCTCATACTGCGCCCAGTGCGAATGATGTTTTTTGTTACCTGAAAATGGACATTATCGAATGACTAAAAGTTCATTCGAGAAACTCACCGTTATCTTGGCGGCGTAATGTCGCAAGATTAATTAATAATAATTGCTGAATCCTGATTGCAACCAGCAACGGCAAACTCCAACTAAGCCGTGCCGAAAGCATTACTGATTCACTGAAGCCAAGAGGTCACCATGGAACTTAGTATGTTCTCTTCGTCCACCGTGGAATATGTGCGTTTGGGCGTTGTATATTTTCATCTTATCGCCTGCTGCGTGGCAATCGGGCTGGTCTTGACCAGTGACATTGCAATGGTCAAGCAACTCCTGAAGGGCGATGCCTCAAGTCACCACGATGACGCGCACATGGAAAGCCTTCAAAAAACCGTATCGCTTGCACTTGTAGCGCTTTGGATTACGGGCATTGGCATTGTAGGGATCGACTATGCCGGCAAGGGGATGGAGTATTTCCTCAATCCCAAACTGCAAGCCAAGATCGGCATCGTTGTGCTGTTGACCTTTAACGGTTTCCTGTTGCATAGCGCTGTATTGCCGGCGCTGAAGAAAGCCGGTTCGCTACTGAATCTCTCCTTCAACCTGCGCATGCTGGCGTTGTTCTCCGGCGCCCTCTCTGGCGTGTCGTGGTTCTATGCCGCCATGTTGGGTGTCGGTCGTCCGCTGGCCTGGAAGTATTCGCTGGTGGAGTTGCTGGCAGCCTATCCGGTGCTCATCGTCGGTGGATTCGGGGCGATGGTACTGCTCACTGCCTGGGCAAAAAGCAGAGACGCGCAAGAGCGCAAGGAGCAAGGCACCTGGTCACCAGGAAACGCCGCCCTGGCTGGATGGTGAAGCCAGATTGAACCAGGAAGTTCTAGTTTTGCGAATAAATCCTGCTGTTATCTATTAACTAAATCTCACTTGAGGATACCCAAATGAAATCCATGAAAGCCCTCTTCGTAGTTGCCACTCTGACCGCCTCTTCTCTGGCGATGGCCACAGGTGGTGGTGATAAGACCTTCGCACGCATGGAGTCGGCCCGCAAAGTCTCGATGGACACCTACCAGGTAGCACAGAAACAGAAAACTGAAGGCGCTGTAGCTGAAAGCAAAGCCAAGGCAACCGATCGCGCCAAAAGCTGATCTGTGTAGCGCGCCCCCCGGTTAACTGAAATGTGCGGCCTCAAGTCTCAAATGCCAGTCTCGCAAATCCGTCCCTCACCCGCGCCCCTGCTCGAACCAGGAGAGACGGTGGTCTTGTTCGACGGTGTCTGCAAACTGTGCAATGGCTGGGTGAGGTTCTTGATTCGCCATGACCGCCAGCGGCGCCTGCGGTTGGCGGCGGTTCAGTCACCCGAGGGGCAGGCTCTGCTCGCATGGGCAGGTTTGCCCATGGATCAATTCCACACCATGGCGGTGATCCGCGACCGACGCTACTGGGAGCGTTCGCAAGCTTTTTTCGAAGTCATCGCCCAACTTCCCCCACGCTGGCGCCCCGTGTCTCTGCTGCGCATCTTCCCTCGTAAACTTCGAGATTGGGCATACGACCGCATTGCGCTTAATCGTTATCGGCTCTTCGGAAAATACGACGCCTGTCTGTTACCGGATCCTGATCATGAACAGCGTTTTTTGAAGTCTTTGCCTGAATCATCGCGCAATTAATAACGATCATCCCTTCTAAGCAAATACATATCATTCCGATACAAATCATTGACGCTACTCAGGACAAGCGTCTCGATTTAAATGCCAGAGACCCGCCTGGAGGTCGACGCAGCACCGCTAAAAGTGCGCCATATCTGGCCCGACAACCGACAGGCTGGTCGACAGGGGTACGCTCTGCGTGACGTTGGCCATCCGGGTGATTTCCACCTGCACTTGATCCTTGCCGAGCAGGTAGTCGGCCAGCTTCTGGGAGAACGGCCAGTAGTTCAGATCGGCTGTGAGGGTCAGCGGCCCGACGGCGTCGGCCGGCACCAGGAAGGAGAACTCCCCGATATCGTAGCCCTTGGGCAGAATGCGGTTGTCCGAGAGAATCTGCGTGGCATTCCAGACCTCGACGTCCAGCGGATTGCCGTCCTTGTCGCCAATGTGCACCTTGAAATTTCGCGTGTTGACCTCGGTCTTGCCGTCCTTGATCGAACCCAGGCGATAGATCTCGCGACCACTGGCATCGCGCACCCGAAAATCGATCCACATCTCCCGCCCCTCGGGAAAGCCGGTCGGCAGCTTGTGCCCGGCGCCGACGTTGGTCACTTTGACCGCTACCGAGGTGTATTGCCCGGGCGTCATGGCTGCCGGCACTTGCTCGAACTTTATGTCCCCGGCGCGCCCGAGCATGTCGCGTGCGCGTTGCGCGCCCTCCTCCTGACCGAGATGCTTGAGCATCATCGCGTTGGCCCCGCTGAACCAATGCGAGGCGACCTCCTCGCGGTCTGGCCCCATGATCGCGGCCTTGCCCGCAAAACCCGGCATGTGGCAGCTCTGGCAAGTCACATTGTTCAGGCTGTAGGTGCTCTCCTGCCATTCATCATAGGTGCGCTCCACCGCCACGCTGCTGAAGGGGTGCGTGACGTTGTGGCAGGTGCCGCAAAAGTCCGAGCGGGTGTGCAGAGCGGAATAGACGGTGTCGTGATAGGGCGAAACGGCATCCCTGCGCGGGCCGAACTTGGTCGGTTTGCCGTGGGCCCGCGGGCTCAGGACATAGGCGCCGTTATCGAGGCCCGTGCGGGCACTGATGTTGTGGCAGGTCTCGCAATCGACCCCGGGCATCGGATGGTTCTTCGCACTGTCTTCAATCGAGGAGCGGTTGACTTGCGAAGTGATCTGCCCGGTCGTGAGACCGATCGGGGTATGGCAGCCGGTGCAGAAGTTATCGACCTTGCCCTCGGTGGCCGCACTCGCACGCTTGAGCAAGGCCCGATAGATGGGTTCATCCCAGGCCTGGGACATCATCGACGAGCGCCACTGCCTGTAGATCTCCGTATGACAGGCGCCACAGACCTGGGCATTGTCGAAGTCCTTCACATTCAAGACCAGATTGCCGGTGGTATTGGCCCGATGGGGAAAGAACGGCATACCGCCAATCACATGCATGAGCCTGGAGCGTGCCGGCTCCACCCACTTATCGTTACTTTGATTGTCATTGCCCTGAGGCTCGTCGGCCGCCACCAGCGTGGCCGTCAACAGGCAAACCAGCAAGCACAACAGACGTCGCAGCGGCACTACCTTGGAGTGGATCATAACGACTTCCCCTGGACAGTTGCAGAGGATGACCGCAGCACTTCCATTGAGTCGCCAGGGGTGTCTCGTGATGCAATCCGACGGTTACATCGATCGTTCAATGGGGGTACTTGCAGCTCCACGGCGTCCCGACACCTTTCATGAACGGGATAGCCTCGCTCAGCAATTACCCTGCCATTGATGTAACAAAATTTGTCGGCATACCTGAACGCCCCGCAAACATTGCTCGGAGTTTGAAATTCCCGAGCGGATGGAGACGCGAGTCTTGCCGGGGAATCGTGCCCATTAGCGGGGGGAAATCACGCCGAAATCGGGGGGATTCAGATCAAGGGTCAGTCCCGCGGTACAACCACCGCAGAACATCCGATAGCTGCATTGCCCTCCGGAGCTGGATCTCAAACTCTTCCTCCCACAGCGCAACCAGGGGAGATGTATTGCGTGTAGGTCAGGCCGACGGTCATGTCGGTCGGCAGTGTCAATTTCATCTGTTGGGCGGCCAGCCCTACCGCTGCCATGTAGCAGGCCGACCATGCTCCGGCAAACAGTTGCTCGGCTTTCGGGTGCCCGCACCCACAAAAAACCCCTCACAAGGAGGGGTCTGATGTTTGAAAGGTTCAGACGGTTTCAACCGTCCTTTCCTGGATTCACGTCAGTTCAACGCAGCGCAGGAATTCCGGCAAACATCCAGGTAGATTCCTGAACCTGCGTTGCAGCGTTGCGTTTACGCGCCCACTGGGTCAGCGTCACCATCATCGCAAAGCCGAGTACGATCAACACCGGATAGGCCATCAGCAACTCGGTGAGCGAATACTTCCAGGCCAGCGGTCGACCGACACCGAGCATGGCGGCATACAACCAGGACACGCCTGACAGTGCGCCAGAGAACAGGGCAAACATACGTACATTGACTTGAAGATCAAGCAACGAACCAGCCTTCAACATTGCAGGCAATACATAGCGGTGCAACAACATGCCGTTGAACGTCAGCAACAATACAATAATAACTTTGGCTTGAAGTTTTGGATTGGCAAAATAGGTCATGCCTTTTTCAAGGTAATCAATGCCTATTACCGCAGCTCCGGTAACCCACAAGAATATCAACGCATTGGCAACAGACTTCTGCAGACTGGCCATATGTTCATTATCGTGCCCCGACGACACGCGACCTTTCAACAAGTCCTTCACCATTGCCGCATCGCTGGCAAACACCAGGCCAATAGCTACGCAGCAAGCCAACAGATGAACGTACACAACGCCTAAACGCAAAAACTCCATGGATTCTTTCTGGCCGATCAGGCCGATCATTGTATTAATATCCAAGACTACATCTCCACTTATAGCAGCAGTGCGAATTGACCATGCCCCAGGCGTGCGAATTATTGATTCGCACCTGCAAGGTCAAGTTGGCAAAGATTGAAGCAACTAAATAATTTGGTATTACAAGAGAGAGCGACTCGCCCAGCGAGTCAGTGATGACGGCATACTATCACTCCAGGTCTCAGGTAAAAAAAATCCCCATGTGCATTTCATTCAATGCAGATGAGGTATACGTCCATTTTACTAGTGAGTGCAGCGGGACCCTAAGGATCCGCCTGCTGGGAAATCAGAGCCCAGCATATCCCGATCGTTCATTTTTTGAGCACAAACATCGACAAACGGTACTATTTCCAGCACTTGTGGACACCTGCCGCTTTGGCTGAAACCCGCGTCGCTATGCGGCTGAATCGTTTTTTGCTCCACGCCGAAAAAAAAACCGCTTTTGCGCTGAACTTTCGTCGCCAGACCCGACCAGTGGCACAATTTCCTACCGGTTGCCAGCACGCTCGAGTCGCCTGCAGTCATCAGCAAACCACTCCCAATCGAGCGCAAATTCAGTACTGGCAATACAGTATCCAGGATCGGAACTGCTACGTTTGAAAAGCAAAGCCGTCGGACGACTCCGGTGACGATGCGGTCTTTCTCTCGCGCAAGGAGCGTCTGTTCGCTGGTGAGCACCTACGCGAACGCCTGCCGCATTCGGTTCACGCCGAATGGAAACGACTCTTTCGCACACACACTGAAGCGAGGTGCTTGAGAAGCTGTGCCCCAGGCTTGCTCAAGCCAGCAACTCGGTGATCCACCGGGCCTGCCGCGCGATGTCCTGCACCGCCTCCTCGGGCACGGCCTGCTGCGCTCGGGCAAAGTGGCTCAGGGTCTTTTGTTTCTGGCGCAACTTGCGCTGCCACTTGACCAGGAACGCCGGACTGCGGGCCTGCATTTGCAACGGACCGAAGTACAGTTCTTGGGCGGTGTAGATCACTGGTCCGGAGCGCTCGGCGACGATGATCTCGTAGTCGAAACGATTCTCCCGCAGCACCTCCTCGCAGAGGATGCGGTAGCCATTGTCCATCAGCCATTGGCGCAGTGGCTGCTCGCCGCCGTTGGGTTGCAGGATGAGGCGCTCCTGACCACTCAGGTACGCCTTGCCGCTGTCGAGGATGTCACGGATGGTTTCGCCGCCCATGCCACAGACGCTGACCGCCGTGATCCCGTCTCCCGGCTCGATTGCCGCCAGGCCGTTGGCCAGGCGCACGGTGACCCGCGAGTCCAGGCCGTTCTCGCGCACGGTGCGGTTGGCCGCGTGGAACGGCGTCAACGCCACCTCGCCGGCCACCGCCGCCGCGATGGCGCCCCGGCGCATCAATGCTACAGGCAGGTAGCCATGATCCGAGCCGATATCGGCCAGGCGCGCACCGGCTGGCACCTGTGCCGCCACGCGTTCCAGGCGCATGGACAATGTCTGTTGGTTCAACGGCGGCCCCTTTCACCACGAACGTCCGGCGCCTTTGGCCGGATCGGGGCGTGATTCTGTCGAGCAATGCCGCGCATTTCAAATTTATGTGACCAGGGCCATGGCCGCCTTCACGCAATCACTCGTGCATACACCGCTCTGTCGACGTTGCCACCGGACAGAATCACCCCCACCCTTTTTCCCGACATGGCTTCACGCTCCGAGATCAGCGCTGCCAACGCCGACGCGCCGGCCCCTTCGGCAAGGTTATGGGTATCGGTGTAATACACACGCATGGCTTCGGCGATCTGTTCATCGCTGACCGATACGATCCGTGCCGCACCTGCCGCGTAGACGGCAAAGGCTTCGGGAATCGGCTTGCGTACGGCCAGGCCGTCGGCAAAGGTGTTGGCCGAGGCGGTTTCGCATATCTCGCCAGCGTCAAACGACAACTGTGCAGCCGCCGCCTCCGTGGAAACCACGCCAACCACCTCTGTTTGCAGACCCAACGCATCGCGGGCGGCGATCACCCCGCAAATCCCCGAGCCACAGCCAATCGGCACATAAACGGTGTCCAGGTCCGGCGCGGCGCTGAACAGCTCAAGCGCATAGGTGGCGACGCCTTTGACCAGCTCGGTGTGAAACGGCGGAACCAGGAACAGGTCATGGGTCTGCGCCAGGCGCGCAGCCTCTTCACGGGCCTCATCGAAATCGCGGCCATACTCGACCACTTCAGCGCCAAAGCCGCGCATGGCGTTGTTTTTTTCCACCGAGTTACCTTCCGGCACGACGATCAACGCCTGCAAACCCAGCGTGCGAGCCGCCAGTGTCAGGCTTTGGCCATGGTTGCCGCGGGTAGCGCTGACAATGCCCTTCGCGCCCGGGTGTTCGCGCTTGAGCCAGTGCATGAACGTGATACCGCCGCGCACTTTGAACGCACCGGTAGGCGTGTGATTTTCGTGCTTGACCCACACCGTGCAACCCAACCGTTGAGCCAGCAAGGGCCAAGGGTACTGGGCCGTGGCGGGCATGACCTGGTAAACCAGGCGAGCTGCCTGTTCGATATCGTCGCGAGTCAGTCTGTGCATGAGTGGTCTCCTTGAGATTTTGTCCAGTCTGAACAACGGTGCGGTACCGCGGCTTTCAAAAAACCGACCTGACTTTTGTCCTCCCTCTTCACTACTATGGTGTCCATGAGTCATCGAAATCGCCCGCCGCCACCCCTGCTGTCCGAACCGGTCCGTCGTATCGAGGCCGGCCCTTGGGCAATCGAATTGCTCCCCGGCTGCGCCTACGCGACCCGCTATGTCGCGACCCGGTCGGGAATCGGCTTCGCCTTCGACAGCCAGCGAGGCCTGCACGCCATCGGCAGTGACCGAATACGCCCCTTCGATGCCGTGCCCAACGGCCTGGCGCTCGTCCCCGCTGGGTGTGACGTGCTGTCCGAGTCCCCCCGGGGCGGTGAATACCTGCGGGTGATTCGCACCGACGGTATGGCGTTGACGGGGGATCGCGCCTTCAACAATCGCATCGACCAGCAGGCCACCGCCCTCGCGTGGCGAATCCGTGCCGCGCTGTTGCACCCTTGCGTGGAGGATGATTGGGAAGCCTGGGCACTGGCGTTGTCCGAGCGGGCGACGGGTAGCGAAGCGCTGTCGACAGCCCCCCATGGCTCGATAACCGGCAGCCGGATGCGCTTGCTCGATGAATTCATTGACGCTGGCCTCGATGGCCCGTTGAGCGTGCCGGCGATGGCGAGCCTGCTTGGATTGTCCGAGGGGTATTTCATGCGGGCCTTCAAAAACGCCACCGGCAAAAGCCCCCACAGTTACCTGATCGACCGCCGCCTCGCCAGGGCCCGCGCCCTGATGCGCGATTCGACCGCCACCCTGACGCAGATTGCCTACGCCTGCGGTTTCAACTCCCAGGCGCACATGGCGACCACCTTCAAACAACGCCTTGGAGTGAGTCCGGCGCAGTTGCGTCAGTCTTTGGGGTTACGTTAGCGCCCGAAGGAGATTGCAACCATGATCGCAATCAGCGTCAGGTTTTCTTTCCCAAGTCCCAGCACAAACAGGTAAATCAGCCCGAAGAAGAACGCAATGATGTTGGCGTTGATGCTCACAGGCACGGCCTTTCAGGTGATGTTGAAAATACTGTGGAACCCAGGGAATCGAACGGTGTAGCAGCGGTCCAACACGCGGCAGGGCAATGGACACAAGATGCCCAACGTATTGCCTGCCGATCGCCATTGCCCAGGGGAGAACCCATTGTCAGCTGTATTTTTGCGTCAGGTTTTCCGGTTAACGATAGTGTTCCTTTGCACTGGCACCTCATCTTCGGTTTTCGCCTGTCCGGCCGGCCAGTCCCAGGTCTGCATGGTCGCTTGTTTTTGTGCTCCGGATTCCGAAGAGGACGCTGGATCGATCTTCGACGACATGAACCAGATGGCCGCCTCTGGATTGCAGAGCTGGATTGTGCAATCGCGCGAATCCGCGGCAACGGGCGATATCCTGCCAATCCCGCTGAATATCCGGGCCCAGCTCGAACCCTGGTATGACATTCAAGTGCTCGATTCGGCGCGCTACAAAGTCGGCGATGATGTGGAACTGAACGCCGCAAACACCATGCTGCAGAATCCCGATATACGTGCGGTCACCCTTATCGACATCATCGTGTTTCGAAATGCCGAAGATGCACTGAACGATGTCGCGCTGTGGGCCCATGAGTTGAAACACGTGCAGCAGTACCAGCAATGGGGCAATCACGAGTTTGCCACTCGCTATACCCGTGATTACGAAGCCGTCGAGGCGCCTGCCTACGAGATTCAAGCCAAGGTCTCCAATACGCTGCGAGCCAGCCAGGCTCGGGCGCAATTGCCTCGGCTTCCTTGAGTTCAAAGGAGCAAGCCTGGTCAGGTAACCATGGAGAGCCGGCACCGGCCCCTCTCACGCTGATTGTCTGCGCCAGGTGCCGGGGGATGTGCCGAACTGACGTTTGAATGCGCGACTGAACGCGGCTTCGGAGTCGTAGCCAACGGCAAAGCCGATTTGCGCCACATTGCCGCGACCTTCGCGCAGCTGTTGGGCCGCCACGTGCATGCGCCACAGCGTCAGGTATTGCATCGGTGGCTGTCCGACCAATGCCGTGAAGCGTTCGGCGAATACAGAGCGCGACATGCCTACCTCAAGCGCCAGGGCTTCTGCGGTCCAGCCTTCGGTCGGGCGAGCATGCAGTAACGCCAGTGCCCGCCCGATATGCGGATCGCGCAAACCCGCCAGCCACCCGCGCCGCTCAGCGGGAAGGCTGGCGACATACTGGCCGACGGCTTCGACGAACAGCAGTTCCGATAGCTTGGCGATGACCGTTGCCGAGCCGACGCGGCCCGCCGCGATTTCACTGACAGCGAAACGGAATGAGCTTTCGATCCAGGTGCCCGAAGCCGTCGCCCGCAGATCCAGCTTCAATAAGGAAGGCAGCGATGAAAGCAGTGGACTGAAGGGAGTTTCCGAACCGAGGAACCCGCACAACAACTGCGTGGCCTCGCCGCCCCCGCCGTACCTGATCCGTGAAATGCCGCCGACTTCTGGCGGCTGGATGACTTCCCGGGCCGGCATGGGCGCAATGCTCAGGTCGCTGCCAAAGGAATGGGCATCGTTGCGGGGAAGCAAAACAAGTTCGCCTGCCCCTACCTCGATGGCGGCGCCACCGTCGATTTGAATTTGCATGTGCCCCGCGGCGACAAAGTGCGACGCAATGATGTGTCGAGGGGCCGCCAGGAACGGCTTGCAATCATCCGTCGAGATTCTGCCGTTGATGCACCAGGGCGCAGTGAGCTCCGCCTCGAGGAAGACCCCTCCCGACAGCCGAATCACACGCAAGACATCAGAAAGCGCATCCAACACTTGATCGCCATCCTTTCCGGAGTCCGGAGCAGGTATTCAGGCGCAACGGTCATTCACCGCCTGGACTGCGACGCCTAGATTAGCACCAACGCGGACTCAGCGATCGAGATTGTCCCCAGAGGTTCACTGGCTCCGACGTCAACCGAAATTGCCCCATACCAACTCAACCAGGGCAGCAGGAGATCCATATGAACAGCGTCGTTACCCTACCCGGCTCAGCGTCAGGCAACACCGCCCGTTATGCGCAAATGGTCAGGTCTTCGAAAAAAACCGAATGGCAGATCGATCGCGATCTGCTCCAGGACCGCAGTTTCGACTTCTCGCGCAAATTCCTGCCCGACGGACTGTCACAGGTCGACCGCCTGACTTTTCTCGATGCGGCCGAGGCACGTCTGCTCAGTCAGATCCAGGGCCGGACCTACGCGTATATCTTTGGCCTGGTCGAGCGTTTCATCAGTGCCAAGATGCTCGATCAGGGTCGGGCCCATGTGTTTGACGATCAACTGGCGCTTGAAGCACTGGTGCGTTTTTCCAACGACGAGATCAAGCACCAGGAGTTGTTCCGGCGCATGGAGACGATGATGAGTTCGAAATTGCCCGCGGGATATCGTCAGGTTGCCGATCCAAACGAGGTCGCGCGCGCGGTACTCGCGGCCAGCACTTGGTCGGTACTGGCGCTGACCTGTCATATCGAACTGTTCGTACAGGCGCACTACGTGCAAAGCATCGCCCCGCGCGAGGAGCTGTGCCCGTTGTTCAAGGATGTCTTCAAATTCCACTGGAAGGATGAAAGCCGCCACGTGGTACTCGATGAACTGGAGTGGCGGGACGAGCACGTGAAACTCTCGCCAGCCGAGCGCGACCAGGCAGTGAATGACCTGATTGCGCTGGTGGCGGCCGTGGACACAATCCTGCAGGCACAAGCGGCAGCCGATGCCGACTACTTCATTGGTAATGCTTCACGATCGTTCAGTGTCGATGAGACGGCGCAAATCAAAGCCAGCGTGCTGAGCGCCTACCGCTGGCAATACATAATCTCGGGTGTACGGCATCCACACTTCGGCCGACTGCTGACGCAGATGACAACGCCGGCACAGATGTCCCGGATTCAGGCTGCACTGGCACCCATCATGAGCAATTGACCGACAGCACGCGACCGACTGCTCGTCGGTCGCGTTGCGGGATGACGTGCTGTTAATGAATTATCGAGGATGGCGGCCATGACGATACCGATGTGGATGCTGCTCGGGTTTGCGACCTGGACCTTGCTGCTGTTGATGGCAACCGTCGGGGTCTATCGCTGGGTCGGGATCCTGTTCTCCAGTGTTCCGATCGCCTCTTTCCGCAGCGATCGGCTCGAAGGCGAGGATTGGTATCGGCGCGGGACCAGGGCACACGCCAACTGTGTGGAAAACCTGCCTGTCTTTGGCGTCATCGTATTCGTGATTACAGCCCTTGATGTCAATGGCTCAGCAGTGAACTACTTGTCCACGCTCGTCCTGATCGCTCGCGTGTGCCAGTCACTGGTTCACGTATCCCATGAGCAAACCAATGCGTTCGTGGCGATTCGGTTTACCTTCTTCAGCGTTCAACTGGTGTGTTTTCTTGCACTCGTTGTCATAGCCGCTTGTTATGGAATATGAGTATCTGCCCGCTAGTCCTCAAAACGCCCCGTGGAATCTCGATCGCGCTCGTAATGCCGGGTGAGCGCAAACGCCGGCAACCAGGCCTCACGGCGCACAGTCCAGCTCTCGTAGGTGGGCGTCAACTGGTCAGGAGCATCCAGGGATCCCAGGTTCACTTCGATTTCGTCTGCACTGCGCGAGAACACGGACGAACCGCAGTGGGGACAGAAATACCGCCCGGCGTAGTCACGGGTTTCGCCCTCGACTGTCACGGCATCCTGATGAAATATCGCGGACGCGTGGAACAGCGCCCCATGGTGCTTGCGACAGTCGAGACAGTGACAAACGCCAACCCGGAACGGGCGCCCCGATGCGACAAGACGCACCTTGCCGCACAAACAACCGCCGGCGAATCGGTCCATGGGGTGTCTCCTCCAGGCCCTCGGAAACGGCCTGTCAGCGTGGAAACAGGAGCGTCACAGCGGCGCGAAAGCCCCAGCCTTGCGGGCCGTCTTCCGGGCTGTCGAGCCAGTAGCGCGGGCCGGCCTGCACCGTCAATGGTTGACCGCCGATCCTCAGCAGTTGGGTGACCGTGAGGTTGACCGGTACCGACCATTCGCGCGATTGCCAATTGTAGGTCGACTCGGTGTTCACCCCGTAGGTCATGTACGTATGGGTGGTGTACGAGAGAAAGGGTTGCAGGAAGGTCTGGTTGACCTTTTCCTTGTCGTCCGGCGGGCTGTCGTCCAGGCCCCAGATATGGTTGGCCAGAATGCCTCGGGTCCAGCCATTGGACTGTTTCAACGCCACGGCCGTCGGGCCCAGGCCCCATTGCTCGCTGCCGAGCAACTCATCACTGCCGGTCGGTATCAGCAACGCCGGGCCACCACCGAGTATCCAGCCACTTTCCGTGGGCCTGGTCGGCGAAAAGAAAAAACTCTGGGTGATATCGCCGCTGCCGGATTTGTCCGCCGCGCCATCGGGGGCCAGGCCGTGCTGGTCGATGATCGGCAGGATGGTCCGGGAAATGAGGTTCCAGTCTTCGTTCAAGGCAAACGGCAGCACAGGCTGGATATTGGTGACGCTGTGCATGCCCTCCCCGGTCGGCCCCATCTTCTGGTCCCAGTTGTACTGCACCGGCAGGCTGTACATCGCCGCGACCGGGTTGAGGGCTTTCTTCGCCAATTCCGCCGAATCGTCGGCCTGAGCCATCGGGATGAAACCCAACGCAACGACGAGTGTCGACGCGGTACCCATCCATCCTTCTTTCAAATCCATCTCACTCACCTGTAGACGCCAAAGCCGGCATTGCAAAGGGTTAGCGTAGGCAACTGTGATCGATGTGCAATTTTTTCCGGTCGGGTATTTAACAGTTTTTGAGAGTTATTGATTCGGATTATCCCGCCGCTACGTGCAGCATTCGGCCCGCATTGACCGGCGTGCAAGCACCTGCTTTGCGTAACCGACCGGCGAGTACCAGTGCCTGGATACAAGGTGCCCGGACCAATGCCCGGGGCCAGGTCGGAACCCGAATGACAACTTTAATCACTTGAGAACCAAACACATGGGCATGTCGAACAAATGGATTGCGGGTATTGCTTTGAGCTGTGTATTTCAGGTCGGCTGTGTCTCGAAAGTCGCGCAGCAAGAGCAATACTCGGGCTTCCTGGGCAATTACCAGGGCCTGGAGGAGCAAACTACGCCGAGTGAGCAGAAAGTATTGCGCTGGGTATCGCCAGGGTTCGATCCACGCACGTATTCCACAGTAGTGTTCAGGCAGATGGAACTGTATCCATCGCCGCAGCCGACCGCGCGCGTCAGCCTGAAGACCCTGCAAGACTTGCAATTGATGGCCAGTAACAGCGTCAAGACCGCCTTTGCCCGTCGTTATGCGATCGTCCCTTATCCGCAGCTGGCGCCGACCGATTCGCGGTCACTGATCCTGCAGGCGGCGATCACCCACGTCAGCGCTAACAATGAAGGCATGCACTGGTATGAGGCCGTTCCAATCGGGGCCATTGTCGGGGCGACACAAGCCGCCACCGGGCATCGGGACCAGACCGCCGAGATGTACATCGAAGCCAACCTGATCGACGCCAAGACCGGTATGCCGGTCGCGAAGATCGTGCGCAAGGTATTCGGCGAGACCATCAAGAATGCCGAACAGCCGATTGTTGCCAATGACTTCAAGGTTGCACTCAAAGGCATGACAGACGATATGCAGGCCCTCCTCCTCAAGCGTTGACGCTCAGGCAAACCCCATCGCAAGCAGACCTGCATGGGGTTTCAATGTGATACCTTGCCGTGTTTTCCCTCTGACAAACCGTTAACCGTACCGACGCCTGACGTGAGACTCAATGATGAAAATACTGGCCAATACCTTAGCGCTCGCTACGATGTTGCTGGGCACCAGCGCCCTGGCTGCGACCGTGATTCCCCTCAAAGGTCAGACTTCCCAGACCATCCAGCAGGACACCAGTGCCTGCCAGTCCCAGGCCAACGCGCAACATCCGGTGCAAGGCACCGTGCCCTCCGGTGGTCGGGTCAAGGGCGCCGCCACCGCCGCGGTCGCCGGTGCCACGGCGGCAGAAATTCGCGGTCGCCAACATGAAAACCTCTATGACCAGATCGACGACGATACCAAGCAAGACTATCGCCAGAACCGGGCACACAGTGCCGCGGCTGCCGGTGCCGTCGTCGGGGGCTCCAGACAACGCCAGGAGCGCCGGCAGAACCTGAGTGAGAGCGAACAAAGCGTCACCGCCAACAACTCCGTCTACAACAGTTGCCTGCAACAACGTGGCTACGATGTCTTGCCCTGATCGGCGACGACGATGGCCTTGAGTGTTCGTGCCCCTGTCTTTTACCGCGCTCAAAAAAAGCCCCGGGCCCTTCAAGAAAGGACCCGGGGCAAAGCCGTAGAACGAGAGGTGAGGATCGTTTACGCCGCGACAAACAAAGCATGAGCGCGATGTGCGTCAACGCTCCTCGAGAGCCATTTAAATCGGTAACGCCTCTGGTTCAAAGCTAATAAGAATCAAAAATAATCTTTAACAAACCCGGCGCAGAAAAACACAACCATTGATTTGTATCCTGATAGTTCAGGCTGAAATTGAAACCTGTCGCAACAGCGATGTTAGTTCACTCAGGCGTGCCTGCGCGCAAGTCCACCTGCTCCAGCTTGCAGTTTTCGGATAGCGCCGTTAATCCATTCCAAGCATTATTCATGGTGTCCAAATCGAAAACCATGGATCATCCAGCAATGCTTTTTTTTTGTTTGATTGAACTGATACCACTGACAGGCCCGGCTGTTTGCCGAACCGCACGCCTCTGACACGAGCCAGTCCGGCACTGTAAATGCGACACGCAGCGCACCTTCCGCCCGACCCTCATCTTCGCTCACCTCCCAGACCAGAATGTACCGAGCCAAATCCGGCCCCTATACTCAGGCCAGCACCGCCTGAACGGAAGATTTCTATGAGCTACACCTTCAAGTTGAAAAATGGCGCCGTGGCGGTATTCGACCCCGACAACGCCATGCTTTCCATTACAACACCCCATGGAGATGTACAGAATTCCACGCTAGGTAGAGCTGAGTCGCGCCTGTTGGACCTGCTGCTCATGGAGCCAGGTGTCACTAAAACCCGCGATGAAATCATCGAGTACACCTGGAATGACCGCGTGGTTGCCTCCGGCAGTTTGAACCAGACGGTTTTCTCACTGCGCAATATTCTCAATGACAGTCGGGATCACGAGATCTTGATGACGGTTCCTCGACGAGGATATTGCTTCAACCGGCAATGTGTCGTCGATGCACAAGCAGATGTAACGACACCCCAAGAGGAAACGGCACAGCCACCCGAGGCCTTCACCGGGCAACTACCGCCACCGGGTGGTGATGAACGACTGGCGCCTTCTGGTAAAACCAGTCAATCCACTCGTATTACAAAGGCTCAGTTGATCGCTTATGTCGTTACGCTGGCAGTCGTTGCCTTTAGTATTTTTCAATTCGACTTCGACGCGCCAAAAATTGAAATTTCCAGTCTCGACAAGAGTGGACTGGTCATACACGCCGTGGGCAGCAATCTTGCCGAGGCTCAAGCGCTGATGGACCTGTCGGCCAAACAAACTGAACAGCTACCGCCAAACCTGAAGGGCCAGGTCTGGATCAACCTGTATAAAGCCAATTATTCCGTTTCGTGCATCCGCCAGGATCAAAGCACTGCAAATCTGCAATTGAACAGCAGCGAAAGAGACCTCGCCTTGATGATTCGTCAATGTCTGGAAGTCACCTTATGAAGTTTGAAATTCCGCAGGCCGTTCACTGGCCTCTTATAGGCTTGATCAATGCACTGTGCATTTTTTCCATTTTTTACTCTCCTTCGCATTACATGGAAAATATCAGCTACCAGACAAAATCCCGACAATGGCTGGAGGATCTCAACCAACTCAATACCGAAGAATACCTCACTATCGGGCATGGTCGACTCACGGGAACCACGTTGGAAAGCCTGAATGGAAAAATCCGTAATGCGACCATCTCGGCGAATATAATCGGAGAAAGCAAGACACACGTCGAGATCAAAGTCAGTAATGTCAAACTCAGCCAGGACAATGAACTTTTTGCCATTGAAAAGACCCCTGACCTGTTCTTCAGGCGTCAGTATGTCTTGCAAGAAGGCGCCATTCTTAACTACGAGTTGATTCCGACCCAGGATAAAAGCGCCGCGTGTTTTTACATCCATGAACTTGGCCGCTTGCGCTGCATGAGCCATTAATCGGCCTCAGGTAGCGACTCGACACCCACCTGGCACAGGTTCACATCAAAGAACCCTTCAAACAAAAATAACACTTATTGATTTGAATCATACGTCTCTCCTGCCAAAAATCCCTCGCCGATAATCCTTGGAATCGAGCTTGCTTGATTCTCGCCCGGGACAATGCCCTATACAGGAGAATCAAGTGAAAACCATGCATTTCCTGCGAACCCATAGAACGACGACTTTCGGATACCTGGCGGTCTTTTTTCTGTCTGCCATGCCACTTTATTCGTTGGCACACGACGAGCGCTCCGTCGAAAGCACGACCATTGAATATTATGAAATTGAAACAAGCCCGGATGACAGTCAGAAACTGTCGCATCTGAAAATCCACAGTGAGAATGAGTATCAAACGGACGAACAGAACAGTGATTCTGCTCTCCCTGCTCCACCACAAAGTGATACCGGCATGAGCTACGCCAACTGGTTCATACTACTTTGAGGAGCGTTGTATCCGCAGGGGCAAGCGCTGACTGACCTCTTCCGGCGACCTGGCAAATATGAGTTATTGACTTTGGCAGGCACAATCGAAGTGAGATTATTTACAGCCCAAGTCGTGGCAGAGATACAGCTGACATTCTGTTCTGCCTGAATAAACTGTTAATAAGGAATCGCCTCGATGCTACTGAAAAACTTCGTCACCGTGTCGTTTGGTTTATTGCTTTCCCTCAAGGCCATGGCCGACGACAAGGGCTTCTACAGTGCCAAATTGACGAGTATCGAAACCAACAAGAAGGCCCCAAGTACCGTGAAAACTGGCTATCAGGTAAAAACCGGTTATCGTATCGACGACTTTCACGCCTTTACAGCAGCTGCCATTGACCCGATGAAACCCCAATCGCAGATCTTCAGTTCGAAAATCGATCCGCGCAATGTTCAACACATGGACGACTCAGCGTTGGACAGCAAGTACGCATTTTCTGCGGAACTGGAACTGATCCGGGGCCTCTGACACCCCGTTCAAAGCCAATGGAAACGAGGTCGAGCTTACCGACAGCAAGAACGGCCAATCGCGTATCTTCTCCGTGACTGCCCGTCAGGCTTGACCCTATTCATTTAACAGATGAGCCTTCAATTTCATGAGTATCGCACCGCCCGACGAGATCTTTCATTTGTCTTCCGCCTTGCCGAGCCAACTGAATAGAACAATAGGCAATTGGGAAATGAGCCTTTTTCCGGCCGAGCATGAGGCGCGCATTCGGCAACACAAACTCTTTCACAGCCCGCAACTGCAGTGCAGTCGTCTTGAGTTCGACTCATCCGTGACCCTGGTCAGTTCTGTCCCTGCCGGATTCGTGACATTCGCCATCTCCCAGGCCCCGATTGGTCGCCCCGTCGTCAACGATCACAAACTGCGGCCTAACGAAGTCATCGTATTGCACAGCGATGAAACGGTGCATTACACCTGCGAACCGAATGAAACACTTTTCACCCTCACCACGACACTGGAGCACTATGACCGATACCGCCAAGATCACCCTGTCATAGATATCCTTGCAAACCGGACAAACCACAGCTATCAGGCTGAAAACTTTCAATTCATTCAATCGGCCATTCAAGCTATCAGTGCTTGCTGTGTCGATATCAGCGACACGGCTTCGGCTGAATGCGATGAAGCACAGCGATCTGCGATTGGAAGTGCAGTGCTTGCTTCATTGTTGCAATCGCTGACACCCGCAGGCGGTTTCAGCCGCAAAGTCCCGACTAGAAGAAAAGTGGCGATAGAAGCCATACAGTACATCCATGAAAACACAAAAAAAACACTCACTATAAAGTCGCTCGTAAGGCAACTGGAAACCACCACCCGCACCCTGCACTTTGGCTTCATTGAAACGTTCGGCATGTCGCCTATCGCCTACATCAGAAACTTGAGACTCGCCAGCGCCCGTCGCGACCTGATCAATAAAACCTGGCCCACCGTCACCGAAACCGCGATGTTCTGGAATTTTCATCATCTGGGCCGGTTTTCCAAGGCGTATCAGTTGGCTTACGGAGAGACGCCGTCGGAAACGGCCAGGCGCAACTCAGCCAGGCCCAGGAGCACGGTCTCCCCCGTTTACAATCAGGTCGCCGAGGGTAGAAATCATCGTTAACCGGTATTTATAAATGCCCCGTAAATGATGATTAATGATTTCCCTTGATTAACCACAGGTATCCAAAATTGCTTATTTGCCTACTCAAGGGAGATAAGCATGCATCATCGAATAAACACACTGCCACTCAAGCAGAAAATCGCACTGTGCATGGCCGTCTATGCAAGCGGCATCTTATTGGCCTGGGTAATTGACTGGTACTGAAGTCGTTTAATCCGCGACTGCAGGATGCACAGTGAAATAATGATACCTCGAGGTTTGTCGATGGTTGCCGCATATAAAGCGTTACTTGGAAGGCACGCAGTCACTGTCTGTCTGATTGCTGCAGCGGGTTGGGCCGCATGGCTCAGTGCTGGAGTACTGGCGGAGCCATTCATTGCACGGAAGCTGAATAACATTTATGCCGATCTGCGTGCTGCTCAAGTGGAACCCAATGCGCAGATCGACAAAGTACTGGAAACCCTCGACGATCTTGATCGTTCGGGTCAGGAATGCTCCGTCGAGCAATACTCGCAACTGGCTGACCTGGTCAAGAACCTGCGATTTGTTGATCAAGCGGCAATCCAGTTGCCCAATGGCAAGATCTGTTCCTCCTACGGACAAGAACTCCCGTCGATACTGGCCGGTAGCGAGAAACGCAAGTTCTCCGTTGGAAAGCGAACCTACTGGGTGGATGCTGGCCACAGGGTTTCCGCGGACACCGACTTTATCATTGTGTCGGAACAGTCAACCTACGTCTGGGCAAACAAGAAGATCCTGCTCGATAATCTGAAGTTTCCCGAGGACCTGCAACTGGACCTCATCGGCCCCGGCGGCGCAGTGCCCATCGCCTCCACCGGCCATACACCGCTGACGATGCACAAACCCTTCCACCTGGAAGAACTGGTTATCTCGGCAGATAAGGTCCTGATCGCCTTTGCGGGCAACCGAAATGAACTGATCGCTGTCGTTTCTCTTCCGTTGAGCTACCTGACTGGTCTCAAATTCAAATTATTCATTGGCCTTGCGTGCCTGTTTACAGCCCTGCTCTTGCTCGCAAGGTGTATTCAACGACATTACACCTCTACCGCCGTACGGCTTCGCAAAGCCCTGAAAGCCAACACGCTGGGCGTTCACTACCAGCCTATCGTCAATTTGACGACGGGCTATCTGGTGGGCGCCGAATCACTTTCCCACTGGAACGACAACGGTACCCAAGTGCCGGCCGATGTTTTCATCCCGGTGGCGGAGAAGTCTGACTTGATCCGCAAACTTACGCGCTCGGTGATTCGACAAGTGGCGCAGGATTACAGCACCTACCTTTGGGCGTGCAAGGACTTCTACATTACGGTCAATCTTTGCGCCCAGGATATTCAGGACCCGAGCTTCCCGGACTATGTGGCCAGCGTGCTGGCAACCTACAACATGCCTGTGTCCGCCATGGCCTTTGAAATCACCGAAAGGACCATGCTCGATCAGAAGCCCGCCGCCCTGCAATTGCGACGGCTTCGTGCGTGCGGACACCGCATTGCCGTGGACGACTTCGGCATCGGCTATTCCAACCTCTCGCTCCTCGATTCAGTGCCTTTCGACATTCTGAAAATAGACCGCTCGTTCATCGCAGGCGACAAGATCGCGGCCAAGGATGCCTTGTGGCGCCACATTGCCCAGTTGGCCAAATCGCTAAGGCTCAAGGTAGTGGCCGAAGGTGTGGAGACTCAGGAACAACTTCCGCATCTGGTTTCGGAAGGGGTTCTACTGGCGCAAGGCTGGTTGTTCTCCAAAGCACTGCCGATTCAAGCGTTGGCAAGACGCTACTTTCAATGTCCGGAAAACATCCCGCCCTACGACCCAAAAATATCAATCAATGACTTCTATTAACCCCTCATGGTCCCTCAAATGCTCGCCGAACCCTAACACCAGACAACCCTGTACAAGGACTCCACTCAACATGCTACTTCGAAACCTTGGCTTCGCTTCACTGCTATCGCTGCTGTCTTTTCAGGCGCTCGCTGATGACAAAGGTTTATATCTTGGAGCTGGCGTAAGCAGCATTCAGACCGACGAATCCAGACTGGATGACGACGACACCAGCTACAAGGTTTTTGCCGGGTATCGCGTCAATAGCTACCTGGCCTTCGAGGGCGCCTATGTCGACCTCGGTCAGTTCAAGGACAAGAACGTCGACTTCGATGGTAAATCGGCCCAGGCTGCCGCCCATGTCGGCTTTCCGCTGGGTGATCGGCTGCGGGTGTTCGGCAGTGTCGGCGCTCACGCTTGGGACGCCGACGGCAATGCCACCGACGACGATACCGGGGTTGACCTGACCTACGGTGTCGGCGTCGAGCTCGATGTCTTTCGCAACATCGGCCTGCGCGCCGAATACGAAGTCCTGGAGGTCGGAGAGATCGACCTGAATCAGACGACCGCATCCGCCTACATGCTTTTCTGATACCGCTGCAACTGAGCGGCCTTGCTGGTCGCTCAACGCACTCTGTGCGATGCCCCCACCTTGGCACCGGGTCCGATAACCGGTGCTCAGGTGCGTCTTTGCTCCCGCAATGCGCCCTCCCTCGCCACGGAAGTCACTGCGGTTGCAAAATTGCTAGCCGGCAACGACAAACACAATGATCGGCCCACACACCGCCAGCAACACATTGGAAATCGCATAACACACGGTAAAACCAATCACCGGGGTGTTGCTGCCGGACTGCTCGATGATCTTGTTCATCGAAGCGGCTTCGGTCTGCGCACCGGCCAGGGCGCCGAACAGGATCATCGGGTGCAGGCGCAACACATAGCGGCCGAAGTACAGCGCCACCAGCGGCGGCACAATGGTGACCACGGCGCCGGACAGCAGCAATGCCAGGCCTTGTTCCTTCATCGCGGCAAACGCCGCGGGACCGGCCAGCAAGCCGACCACCGCGCCGAACGCGGTCAGGCCGAACTCGGAAAACGCCCATTGCGCGGCGGGCGGCAACGCGCCGATTTCCGGGTGACGCGAGTTGTACCAGCCAATCACCAGCGCGGCGACCAACACCCCGCCTCCGATGCCCAGTTCCACGGGGATCATCCCGACATGGGTCGACAACAGCCCCAGCAACGAGCCCAGCACCATGCCGAGGGTGTGCACGGCGATGTCGCTCTTGTAGTTGTGCTCGCGAATTCGCCCTAACCGCTTGGCCACGGCTTCCACACTGGCGGTGCGGCCGGTCAGGGTGATCACGTCGCCTCGACGCAGCACGGTGTTGGGCAGCAAGGGCAACTCGTAGCCTTGGCGGGTGATGGTATTGATGAAGCAGCCCAGGCGCCTGGCGCTTTCCATCCGGCTTTTCGCCTGATGGATCGTCTTGCCGGCGAACTCAGGCGAGGTCACGACGATGTCCACCTCACGGGTGGGGAAAGACAAGGATTCGGCATGGTCGATTTCCGGTCCGATCCACTGGGTGAGCGTGCCCACGGCTTCGCGCAAGGCGTAGACCCCGACGATATCCCCGGCCATCAGCGTGAACGCTTCGTCTCGCTCGAAGATTTTTCCTGCACGTACCACGCGTTCGACGGTCAGCGACTCGTGCTGTTTCTCCACCTCGGCAATACGCTGCCCATTCGCCGAACCATTGGCCGCCACCTGATGGGCACGCACGACGATGCGGGTGTAGGGCACGGTGATCGCGTCTTCTTCCTTGGCGATACCCAACTCCAGCTCCAGCTCCCGCGACGACTCCCTGAGGTCCACGCCCAGCAACTTCGGGGCAATGCTGCCGACGAAGACGATCAGGCCGATGGTGCCGAACAGGTACGTGATCGCGTAGGCAATCGCCATGTGGCTGTTGAGTTGGGCCCTGGCCACGGTGTCGATCGACAATTGATTGATGGCGCTGGTGGCGGTGCCCATGATCGCCGTATCGGTCAGTGCACCGGCGCCGAGCCCGGCGGTGAAACCGGCGTCGAAATCGAACACCGCATTCATCAGCAGGATCGCCGCCAGCGCGGTCCCGCACAGCACCACGCTCAACACCACCAGTTTCAGCGTGCCGCGATTGAGGCTGCCGAAAAACTCCGGCCCGCTCTTGAAACCGACCGCATAGATGAACATCACGAAAAATACCGACTTCAATCCGGTCGGCACCTCCAGCCCGATCTGGCCGATCAGCAGCCCCATCAACAGCGCACCGGCCACCGAACCGAGGTGGAAACTGCCGATGTGGATGCGGCCGACGAAGACGCCCAGGGCAATGGCCAGGAACACCGCGATTTCCGGGTCAGTCTGCAGGGCGTGGAGAATGAACTCAAGCATGGTGCGAACTCCCTTTCAGGCGAAAAATCACGGTTCCTTCGGTTCTTGTGCCGGGGCTGGGTACCACTTGTCCTGGGGCACCCATTTCTCTTGTTGCGGATCGCCCAGGTAGTGCGGCGACATGATCTGCACGCCGTACTCGTTGAACACATCCTGGATGTTGGCGTGCAGCATGCTCAGCAGCACGGCGCGCGGCCGAGGCTGGCTGGGAATGGCCTGGGCCACCAGCCGGTATTCCGGGTAGAAGTCCGACAATGCCGTCTGGAACACCTGGGCCGGCGGCACTTCGAGAATCCCCGGCGTGCGTTTCGCGGCCTCCAGCAGCATCGCCTCCACCTGTCGCCACGGCGTGTCATAGCCAATGGTCACGATAGTGTCGACCACGTAGCCGGGGCCTTGTACCACCCGCGAGTAGTTCTTGGTGACGGTGCCGGTGATCATCGAATTGGGCAGAGTCAGCACCTCGCCCAGTCCGGTGCGAATACTGGTGGTGAACATGCCCAGTTCGGTCACCGTGCCTTCGTAGTCGCCGATGCGCACGAATTCGCCGGGGCGCAAGGTTCGGGTGTAGGTCAGGATCAACCCCGCCGCCGCCTGCCCCACCACGCTGGTGGCGCCCAGGGAAATCATCAGGCCGATCAACACCGACAAGCCTTTAAAGGCATCGGTGCCGGCACCCGGCAGGTACGGATAGGCCATGGCCAGGGCAAACAGCCAGATCGCCAGGGACGTCAGGCGTTGGGTCGGTTGCAGGGTTTCATGGTTGAGCCAGCTGAGGGTGCCCGGTGCCGCCATGCGCCGCAGTATCCGCCGCATGAACGCGGTGGCGCCGCGGGCAATGAAGAAGATCGCCAGCGCCACGCCCAGCCCGGGTATGGCACCGACGATCCCTTGCAGCAGATAGCCGCCGAGCTCCAGCAGATAATTGTTGAGGCTTTCGCCCCAGGGACGGGTATAGGGAAAGCGCGACAGCACAAAGCCCAGCCATTCGTATGTCAGCAGCAACACGACGACCCAGCGCACCAGCTCCAGCAGGCGGCTGGCCAGCGGATACAGGTAATTGGCGTCGACCAGCGGCACCCGTCCGACTTTCAGGGCCTGGGTGTGCCGGTGCATCAGCTCGGGCAGTTTCTTCAGCACTCTGCGCCGCAGGTACGACATGCCGAACAGCAGCGCGATGTAAACGCCGGTGGCGATCAACGCAGCGACTACGGAGCGCAGGATCAACTGCAGGTTACGGGCTTCCCGGGTTTCGGCCACGACCTGGCGCAGCCGGTCGGCCGCGGCTTCGGCGGCCTGCTGTACCGTGTCGAATTCGGTCGCGTCGAAATCATTGGGCGAAACGATAAAGGCGCGCCGGCTGCCCAGCAGCACCATGTAGCTTTTCATGATCGGGTCGATGGAGACATTGAGATCGTCGGTGTCATCCAGCGCCTCACCGATCACCGCTTTCGCCCGTTTGACCCGCGACACCGGGGCTTCTCCGAAGATGGTCGCGCGAAACACCATGATGCTGCGGTTGGCCACTTTCAATTCAACGGGAGCATCAACCACTTTCGGCGCATCTTCGGCCCACAGTTGCACCGACCAAAACATCCCGAAAACAGTAAACATTACAGCGAGCAGCCTGCTCCGCATGTGTCGGATCCTTACGTCACGAAATTCAGATCGAGGGTACGTACCGCAGCGTAGTTCACCGATGAACGGTTGTCAGATTTGTGCTACAGGCAGTTTCCTTATCCGTCTGTTTCCTTGAAACAGCGAGCTCAAGCCCCGGAAGCTGTGCTCGTGACCGGATTCTTGAAACACTGAAGATCCCACAGGTTGAGATCTGTTCAGGCGGCCGGCGCCCGGTTCAGGGTCAGTTCAAGGATTGACCTGATAACCCTTGCCCTGCAGACAGCTGCTGTAGGCCGACGCGGTATTGGCCTGGGTGGTTTTCTGATCCGCTCGGCGTTCCTGACGCTGACGTGACCCACCGACCACCATCCCGGCGGCCGCCGTCTCCTTGGCGCGGTCCTGGCGATAGTCCTGTTTCCTGTCATCGTCGACACGATCATAAGCGTCGTCGTGCTGATTGCCGCGCACCTGGGCCCCGGCCGCACCAGCGGCAGCCCCCACAGCCGCCCCCTTGAGCCGCCCGCCGGAAGACGAGGAAGACGTCGAGGTGCCCTGGCTGGCGGCAATGCTGTTGCATTCGTTGATGTCGGCCTGGGTTTGTTGAGAACTTTGCCCTTTCATCGGCACCACCGATTGCGCCCATCCCGGGCTACTCAAAACCGACAATGCGATGCACAGACTGACCGGTGAAAACCTATTCATGATGACCTCCGACAGGCTTGCAACAATGGGCAAGCCTTGGGGCGACTGGCGGATGGCAAGCGACGTCATGCGTCGCCCTGCCGATCGGGTGGAACAACTGAAAAGTGTAGTTCAACGGCCCCGCAAGGATGGACTTCCGAACAGACGGTGGGAGTTGTGGGAGTGAGCCTGCTCGCGATAGCGGACTGTCAGTCGACATCTATATTGGCTGGTAGTCAGTCATCGCGAGCAAGCTCGCTCCCACAGGGTATGCGGTGCATATTAAGTGTTGGTGGCCAGCGGATAGAGCTTGTCATCGAACTGCGACAGCTTCGGAAATACAAGTGGTTGGTCGTCGCTCAAGTGCTGCAGCCGCTGCCC
The DNA here is from genome assembly GCF_949767825.1 of Pseudomonas sp. IT-P258. Classification (NCBI taxonomy): domain Bacteria; kingdom Pseudomonadati; phylum Pseudomonadota; class Gammaproteobacteria; order Pseudomonadales; family Pseudomonadaceae; genus Pseudomonas; species Pseudomonas sp. IT-P258. Next base: position 43,452 of record NZ_CATKPU010000109.1, read on the forward strand.
GTAATCAACCAGAAACTGCTGGCGCGCCTCTTCACTGATGTAAGGCACATGCCACGCCACGAACGGCTCCAGCACATCAAAACCGACATAAGCCAAGGTCCCACGCAAGATCGGCCGCAACATGTCTTCCAGCGGCCCATGAATCGCGCCCTCGCCAAACATGTGTTCACGTCCACCCAGGGTCACGGTCACCAGTGCCTTCTTCCCGGCCAAACCACCCTGATCGTAGAATCGCTTGCCGCCATAGCAGATGCCGGACACCAGCACCCGGTCGATCCAGCCCTTGAGCATGGCCGGGGTGGAGAACCAGAAGATCGGGAAGTTGAGGATCAGCAGGTCGGCCCACAGAAGTTTGTCCAGTTCCGCCTGGATGTCCGGCGCCAGTGACTGGTTCTTCACGCCCAGGCGTTGTTCCAGGGCATAGACCAGGTATTCGGGGTTTTCCCGATTCGAGAAGTCTGCGTCGCTGGCCACCGGGTTCCAGTTCATTTTGTACAGGTCGCTGACCTGCACTTCGTGGCCCTGGGCCTGGAGAGTGGCGACGGCTTGGTCCCGCAGGGCGGCGGTGAAGGATTGCGGCTCCGGGTGAGCGTGGACGATCAGTACTTTCATGGTGATTCCTTAGACTTTTTCCAGCGTATCGATTGAAGGTGTGGAGTAGCAACCATCGTGGTTGACGAACAGTTTGAATCGCCAACCGTCACACCTGGATCGCCTTCACTTCGACGAACTCGTTCAACCCCTCCTCACCCCATTCGCGACCGTTACCCGACTGTTTGTAGCCACCGAACGGCGCCTGATAATTGAACGCCGCGCCGTTGAGGAAGCACTGACCGGCGCGCATCTGCCGCCCCAGTTGCAAGGCGCGCTCGGCACTGCCGGCCCAGACACCGCTGGACAGGCCGAACGGCGAGTCATTGGCGATCTGGATCGCTTGCGCCTCATCGGCGTAGGGAATCAGGCACAGCACCGGGCCGAAGATTTCTTCCTGGGCAATGCGCATGCGGTTGTCGACATCGGCGAACAGGGTCGGGCTGACATAGAAGCCGCGCTCGAACGCGGACGGCGTGTCACCGCCGCACAGCAGCCGTGCACCTTCCTGTTGGCCGACCTTGATGTAGTCGAGCACAGTGCGTTTCTGCCCGGCCGAACACATCGGGCCGAGGAAGCTTTGCGGGTCGAGGGGGTCGCCCATGGGCAGGCTCAGGGTTTGCGCCAGTGCCAGTTCCACGGCCTCGGCGTAACGGCTGGCCGGCAGCAGCATGCGGGTCAACGCGGTGCAGGTCTGGCCGGAGTTGATCATCACGTCCTGCACGCCGTAGCGCACCGCCGCTGCCAGGTCGGCGTCTTCGGCGATCAGCAACGGCGACTTGCCGCCCAGTTCCAGGCACACCCGCTTGACCGATGGCGCCGCCGCCTGCGCGACGCGAACGCCGGCGCCGGTGGAACCGGTAAACGACACCATGTCCACGTCCGGGTGCTTGGCCAGCGCTTCGCCGACTTTCGAACCCGGGCCGCTGACCAGGTTGAATACCCCGGCCGGCAGGCCGATGTCCTCGATCATTTGCGCCAGCAGGAAGGCATGCAGCGGGGTTTCCTGGCTCGGCTTGACCACCACCGTGCAACCGGCGGCCAGTGCCGGGGCGAGTTTGCCGATCAACTGATGCAGCGGGTAGTTCCACGGATTGATGAACGCGCAGACGCCCACCGCCTCGCGGATCACCAGCGAATTGCCGACTTCGCGCACTTCGTCCATGAGATGAGCCAGTTCAACGTACTGCTCAAGGCCAGTGATCGGCCCGTCGACCTGCACCGAGCGGCACCATTGCACCGGCATGCCCAGTTCCGTGGTGATGACCGCGGCCATCTCATCGGCACGATTGCGCAGTTGATCGGCCAGGGCACGGATATACCCGGCACGCACACTGGACGGTGTGCGTGACCATGAAGCGAAGGCCCGGCGTGCAGCCGCCACGGCGTTTTCGACATCGAGTTCATCACCCAGCGGAACGCTACCGCAGACTTCCTCGGTGGCCGGATTGATCACCTCGGCGATGCCCTGCCCCGACGGGGTTTGCCAGCCACCACCAATAAACAGTGTCTTGTGATTAAGCATGAACCTGGGCCTCCATCAGTTCTTGAGCACAACGGGCAATGCGCTGGCAGGCATCGCGCAGCGGTTCGGCACCGACCACCAGACCGAGGCGAATATGCCCCGCCGCGCTCGGGCCAAAGGCCTCACCCGCCAGCACCGACACACCGTGGCGATCGAGTAGACGGTCGGCAAACGCCTGGGCGCTGAGCCCGGTCTGGCGGATATCGAGCATCACGAACATCCCGCCATCGGGTTTCAACGCCCGCACACCGGGGCAATCGGCCAGGCTGTCGCACACCAGGTCGCGACGCTGGCGATAGGCTTCGCGCATGGCCTCGAGTTCCGGCAGGTTGCTTTCCAGGGCCACCACGGCGGCGTCCTGAATGAAATCCGGCGAGCCGTAGAGCATGCACAACGCGAGGTTTTCCAGGTGCGCGGCCAGGGATGGCGGTGCCACCACCCAGCCGACGCGCCAGCCGGTCATGGCGTGGGACTTCGACAGGCTGTTGAGGGTCGCGGTGCGCCCGGCCATGCCCGGCAGGCTCGCCGGGCTGACGTGCTCGCCTTCGAACAGCAGTTCGCTGTAGACCTCATCGGAAATCAGCCACAGGTCGTGGCCGATGCACAACTCAGCCAAGGCGGCCCAGGTGCTACGCGGCAGACTCGCGCCCGACGGGTTGTGCGGGCTGTTCAGTGCCAGCGCCCGGGTGCGCGGGGTGATGCGCGCGGCGACATCTTCGGGCAGCACACGGAAGCCGTTTTCCGAGCGCACCGGCACCGGCACCACCACGGCGCCGCAAGCCCCGAACACCGCTTCGTAGGTGACGTACATCGGTTCGGCGACGATCACCTCGTCACCCGGATTGAGCACGCATTGGGCCACGCTGAACAGTGCACATTGCGCCCCGGCCAGCACGGTGACCTGATCCGCCGAAACGGACTGGCCGCTGCGTTGCTGATGACGCCTGGCAATGGCTTCACGCAGGGCACGCTTGCCGCGCACCTCGGCATAGTGAGTGTTACCGCTGCGCAGGCTGTCGATAGCACCCTGCACGATGGGCTGTGGCGTGTCGAAATCCGGGTCGCCCACGGACAGCAGCAGAATGTCTTCGCCCTGTTCGCGCAGTGCCAGGGCGCGGTAGTGAATGTCCCACGCGGCGGCGCCGTCACCGGCGATTCGTTGAGTCAGATCGGAAAAGCGCATCGCTTCATCCCCTTAAAATGCAAATCACTGCGCACAGGCGTGCTTGAGCTCGATCAGGGTCACGCCGTTGCGCTTGAAGCCGTGGCGCAGGTCGGTTTGCAACTCGGCGAGACTTTGCGGCTGGTTAACGGTGCAACCGAACGCACGAGCGAGGGCGGCGAAATCCGGGTTGCGCGGCAGCACGCCAATGGGCTCGATATCCAGGCCGATCATGTCGTCGCGGATTTGCCCCAGGGCGTCGTTGTTCCACAGCAGCACCACCAGCGGGCTGTCCAGTTCTTCCACCGCGGTGGCCAGCTCCTGGGCGGTGTAGAGGAAACCACCGTCGCCCACCAACACCAGGCCGGGCCGCTGCGGCGCGCCGAATTTGGCGCCGATGCCTGCGGGCAAGCCGTAACCCAGGGTGCCGTAGCCAGTCGGGTGCAGCCAGCTGCGGATGGCCAGGCTGTCGAAGGCGTAGTTACCCGTATACGCAAGCTGGGTCATGTCGGTGCTGATGAAGGCGTTGTCCGGCAGCTCTGCGGCGATACGGTCGAGAATCGATTGATGGATCGACTGCAACGGGCCATGGCTGGCCTTGACCGAGTCGCGCAGCGCGGCCACCGAGGCAGTGGCGGCGCCGGCGTCGCGTACGTCGGATGGCAGGCGCTCAAGCACACCGCTGAGGGTTTGTTGTGCATCGCCGTGCAAGGCAACCGCGCACGGATAGAAGTCATTGAACTTGCGCGGGTCGATGTCGATGCGCAGCAGTTCGCCATTGAGCGGCAGGCGTTCACGCCAGAAATCGGTGTCGGCCATTTCGGTGCCGACGGCCAGCACCACGTCGGCCTCGGCGATCAGGTTCCAGCCCGGTTCCACACACAGGGATGAACCGGCGCTCAACGGTGCATCCGGTGCCAACAGGCCCTTACCGGCAACACTGGTGAACAGTGGCGCGGCCAGTCGGGTGCTGATTTCTTGCAGTTCAGAGGTGGCATTGAGCGCACCACCACCGGCGATGATCATCGGGCGCTTGGCAGCCTTCAGTCTGGCCACGGCTTGATCGATGGCGGTGGCGGAAGCCGGGCCGCGACCCGGGCGACGCACCACCTCGTTGCTCCAGTCACGGGCAATCGGTGCCGACAACACGTCCAGCGGCACCGAGATGTGCACCGGGCGCGGGCGCTCGCTGTCGAACACCGCGTAGGCACGGGCGATCAGCTCCGGCAGGTCTTCGGCGGTCAGTGCCACTGCCGAGAACGCAGTAATCGGCGCGGTCATCGCCCGTTGATCCTGGCATTCGTGCAGGCTGCCCCAGCCCTTGCCCAGGCTGGCGCTGTGGTTGACGCTGGAAATCACCAGCATCGGAATCGAGTCGGCATAGGCCTGGCCGATACCGGTGGCGGCGTTGGTCACGCCGGGGCCGGTGATGACGAAGCACACGCCGGGTTTGCCGCTGACCCGGGCATAGCCGTCGGCCATGAAACTGGCGCCCTGCTCATGGCGGGTCAGCACGTGGCGGATGCCGCTGCCGGGCAAGCCGCGATACAGTTCCAGGGTGTGTACGCCGGGGATACCGAACACGGTATCGACGCCGTAGTTGGCCAACAGACGCACCAGGGCCTGGCCACCGGTCAAGGTTTTGCTTTGCATATTCATGTCCTCACTCCTGGCCGAGGCGAATCAACGCATCGACCGCAGTTGTGCCCTGGGCACCGACCAACAATGGGTTCACATCCAGTTCCAGCAGGTGAGCGGCGTTCTCGCAGGCATAGTCGGCCACGGCGCGGATGGCGGTCACCAAGGCGTCCAGGTCAGCAGGCTCGCGACCACGGAAACCTTGCAGCAACGGCGCGCTGCGCAGGCTGAGCAAGGCATTGCGGATCGCGCCGTCGGTGGTCGGCAGCAACAGGCTGTGACTGTCCTTGAGCAACTCCACCAGAATGCCGCCGGCACCGATCACCAGCGCGAGGCCGAAATCGTTTTCACGCTTGACGCCGACAATCAGTTCAGCCAGCGGCGCTTTGGCCATGGGTTCGAGCAACAGCTGGTCGAAGGCTACGCCCGGGGCATAAGCGGCAATGCTGGCGCGCATTTTCTCCAGCGCAGCGCTCAATGCCACGCCGTCCTTGAGGTTCAGCGCCACGGCACCGGCCTCGGTCTTGTGTGGCAGTTGAGCGCTGACCGCTTTGAGTACCAGCGGATAGCCCAATGCCTCGGCGTCCTTCAGTGCCTTGTCCGGGGTGCTCAATACGCCGTTCGGCGTCGGCAGGCCAAAGGCTTTTAACGCCTGTTTGGAGTCCCACTCATTGAGCAAGCGTCCCTCGCCTGCAAGCGCTTGCGGGCACAACGGCACCAACGCCGATTCCCCCAGCGCCAGCAAAGCCTGGCGATTGCGCTGATAACCGGCGATGCGACCCCACGCGGCCAAGCCATCTTCAACACCTTGCAAGGCCGCGACGCCTTGGGCGTGCAGACGCTCACGGGCATGGGCCGGCAGCAGCTCGGGGAAAGCCGAGGTGACGAAGCCGATCTTGCCGTGACGTTGCAGTGCCGCACAGTACAACTCCAGCAGCAGGTCGCATTCCTTGCGCTCGCCGGTGAACTCCGACGGGTAATCGAGCACCAGCATCGCCGCATCGGCTTCGGTGCGCAGCGCGCTGTCGAGCATGCGGTTCAAGGCTTCGCCGTCGCCCCAGATCGCCGTGGTGAAATCCAGCGGGTTGACCAGGTTGGCGTAGGTCGGCAGCACTTGTGCGAGTTCGCCGACCTGCCCTTGATCGAGTTGCGGCAGGTCCAGTTCGTTGCGTTCGGCGTAGTCGGCAATCAACCCGGCATCGCCACCGGAACAGGCCAGCGCGATCAGGCTGTTGCCCACCGGCAGGTTGCCGCAAGCCGCGGCTTTGAGAGTTTCGACAAAACTCACCGGGCCGCTGACGCGAATCACGCCGAGACGGTCGAACAGCGCGTCGTACAGCGCATCGGAGCCGGACAACGAACTGGTGTGACTCAGGGCCAGTTCGGCGCCGATCTGCGACACGCCGGTTTTCAGGGCGATGATCGGGATGCCTTTCTCCAGCGCCTTGTGCGCGGCGCGGGCAAACCCCGGCACGTTTTTCAGGCCTTCCAGGTGCAGGCCGATGGCGGTGACCCGAGGTTCGTCGAGCAACACGTCCATCAGTTCAGCCACGCCCAATTGCGCCTGATTGCCCACCGAGGCCATGTAGGCCACCGGCAGCGAGCGGTCGCTCATGGACAGGTTGTAGGCGAAGTTGCCGCTCTGGGTCAGCACCGCCACGCCCTTCTCCACCGCTTTGCCGCCATGGGCCACCGGCCACAGCGCGCAGCTGTGCAGGTAGTCGAGCAGGCCGTAGCAGTTGGGGCCGAGCAAGGCCATGTCGCCCGCAGCCTTGAGCAGTTGCTGTTGCAGGGCCTGGCCTTCGGCGCCGGTCTCGGCGAAGCCGGAGGCGTAGCAGATCGCGCCGCCCGCGCCGATGGCGGCCAGTTCGGCGACGCAGGTCAGGGTCAGTTCGCGGTTGGTGGCGATGAACACGGCGTCCGGGCCGCAAGGCAGTTCGGCAACGCTGCGCACGCACGGCACCCCTTCAAGGCTGTCGTGTTGCGGGTTGACCAGCCACATTTGCCCTTGGTAACCGCCTTCGGCACAGCGCTTGAGGGCGCGGGCCATGCTGCGGCCGCCGACGAACGCCACGTGTTGCGGCGCGAGCATGCGTTTGAGGTTGTCACGAATGGTTTGGGACATGGGAATTCTCCGGGCCGGTCAGCGCAGCAACGGCCGCAGCAACTCGCGGGAAATGATGTGGCGCTGGATTTCCGAAGTGCCCTCCCAGATCCGTTCGATCCGTGCGTTGCGCCAGATGCGCTCCACCGGACCTTCGTCCATCAGGCCCATGCCGCCGAAGATCTGCACCGCTTCATCGGCGGCGCGTCCCAGTACTTCACTGGCGAACAGCTTGGCCATGCCGGCCTCGCCATCGGTCATGGTGCCCTGGTCCATTTTCCAGGCGGTGTGCAGGGTCAGCAGTTCGGCGGCGCGGATTTGCGTGGCCATGTCGGCCAATTTGAACGACACGCCCTGGTAAGTGCCGATCGGCTGGCCGAATTGCTTGCGGTCCGCCGCCCATTGCAGCGACACGTCCAGTGCGCGCTGGGCCTGACCGACGCAGTTGGCCGCGACCATCACGCGCCCGGCGGTCAGCCAGGCGTTGGCCACCTCCCAACCCTTGCCGACTTCGCCCAGTACTTTGCTGGCCGGCACGCGGCAGTCGTCGAAGAACATTTCGAAGGTGTGATAACCGCGGTTGCTCACGCACTTCGGTCCACGGCGGATGGTCATGCCAGGGGTGTTGCGGTCGACCAGGAACGAGGTCACGGCGTTGCGCTTTTTGCCGTTGTGCTCATAGGTGTCGGTCACGGCGAAGACAATGGCGAAATCGGCATGGCCGGCGTGGCTGATGAAATGCTTGCTGCCGTTGAGAATGAAGTCGTCGCCTTCACGCACGGCGCGGGTCTTGATCGCATTGGCATCGGAGCCGGCACCCGGTTCGGTCAGGGCGAAGCAGTCGATCTTCTCACCCTGGATGCACGGCAACAGGTAGTCGTTGATCTGGTCGCCGGTGCAGGCCATGAGGATTTTCGACGGCCGCGCGACGAACACGTGCAGCGCCCAGGACACCTTGGACAGCTCGCGTTCGATCAGCGCCTGGGACAGGTAGTCCAGGCCACCACCGCCCACTTCCTCGGGCATGTTGAAGGCGTAGAAGCCGGCGGCGATCGCCTTGCCGCGAATCTGCGCCGCCAGTTCCGGGGAGACCTCGTCGGCGCGGTCGACTTGTTCTTCATAAGGCAGCAGTTCCTTCTCGACGAAGCTGCGTACCGAGTCCACCAACATTTCTTGTTCTTGGGTCAGTTGGAAATTCATGCTGCTACCTGTTGTTCGTGTTCTGGGAGATGGAGAGGAATCAACGACCGATGAAGCGTGCCGGGCGTTTTTCCATGGCGGCGCGCAGGGCTTCGTTGCCATCTTCACTGCGACCGCAGAGCAGGCCGGCGGCGAGCTCGGCTTGCAGTTGTTCGGCGAGGCTGCGTTCGGCGCCTTCACGCATGAGTTTTTTGGTCTGGGCGAAGGCGAAGGTCGGGCCGGCGGCCAGGCGTGCGGCCAGTTCGCTGGTGACCGTCAGCAGTTGATCGTCAGCGCAGACATCGCCGACCAGTCCGGCGTCGAGGGCACGATCGGCGCCCCACAACTCGTCAAGGAACAGCAGGCGCTTGGCCTGTTCGCTGCCAATCAAACGCGGCAAGTGCCAACTGGCGCCGGCGTCCGGCGAGTACGCCATGCTGGTGTAGCCGGCCTTGAAGCGTGCCGATTGCCCGGCGATGCGCAGGTCGCAGCACAGGGTCAGGTCCATCCCGGCGCCGACGGCGGTGCCGTTGATGGCGGCGATGGTGGGTTTTTCCAGGCTGTGCAGGCGGGTCATCAGGGCGTGGGCGGTTTCGGTCCAGCCGTAGGTCTCCAGCGCGCCCCGGGCTTCGGCATCGGCCCATTCATCGAGGTCGGCGCCGGCGCAGAAGCTGCGGCCGCTACCGGTGAGCACCACCACGCGCACCGCCGGATCGGCGTTGAAAGCGTCGAGCAGGCCATGCAGGTTTTTCAGCGTCGGAATGTCCAGCGCATTGCGCTGGGCAGTGCGATTGAGGGTGATCCAGGCAACGCCTGCTTCGACCTGGCTGAGCAGCGACGATTGAGTGGTCATGGGAATCCTCGAATTATTGTGATTGGTCTGAGGTGATGCGACTTGAGGCCATACTAAACGAGTGTTCAGTAAGGCGGCAATCGGCGGGGAGATGAGCTGTAACAAGCTCAAAAATCATGTAACACATTGGTTTTATTGATTTATTTATAGATGGGCGAGCGTAAGCCGTTGGCGCTGTTACAACTTCGAACAACTGGTGACAGGACGTCAGCCGCAGATCTTTTGCCCACCACAAAACCAATGTGGGAGCGAGCAAGCCCGCTCCCACAGGGGGGTGTGGTTACTTCAAGGGATCAGGCAGTCGGCAAGCTCGGCGCCAATACGCCCTGGCGCTTGCGATGGATCAGGAAGTACGCGCCATAGCACAGGGCAATGAAGCCAAAGCCCCAATACAGCGACGGACGCTGGGTTTCATCCAGGGCCAGGAACACGAACAGCGAGCAGCACAGCGTGATGCACATCAGCGGCAGTACCGGGAACCAGGGTGCGCGGTATTTCAGGTCGCTGAGTTTGCCGCCCTCACGCAAGTACGCCTTGCGGAACTTGTACTGCGCCAGCGCGATGACAATCCAGGTCACGGTGCCGGACATGCCGCTCACCGCCATCAGCACCATGAACAAGGTGTCGGCGGCGACGAAGCTGGTCATCAGCGACACCAGCGCGAAGCACAGGGTGATGCTCAAGGCGCGCAATGGCACGCCACGCTTGCTCAATGGCGACAGGCTTTTCGGCGCCATGCCGGTTTTCGACATCGCCCACAGGATGCGCGTCGAGGCATACAGGCCGGAGTTGCCCACCGAGAGGATCGCGGTGAGGATCACGAAGTTCATCAGGTCGGCGGCGTAGGGAATGCCGACCATGTCGAACACCTGCACGAACGGGCTTTCCATCAGCCCCGCCTGCTGCCACGGCACGATGGCCGACAGCACGATGATCGCCAGCACGTAGAAGATCAGCACGCGGAACACCACGTTGCGCACGGCCCGGGGAATGCTTTTTTCCGGCTGATCGGTTTCACCGGCGGCCACGCCCATGATCTCGCAACCCTGGAACGCGTAGACCACGGTCATCATCACCGCGAACACCGCCGACAGGCCGTTGGGGAACAACGAATCGCCGATCAGATTAGTCGCCATCGGCGCCGGTGCGCCGCTGCTCAGGGGCATCACGCCGAAGATCACCAGCACGCCGACCACGATGAAACCGAGAATCGCCGCAACCTTGATCCCCGAGAACCAGTATTCGGCTTCACCGAAAGCGCGGGTCGCCATGGCATTGATGCCGAACAGCACCACCACGAACAGCGCCGACCAATACCAGATCGGCACCGCCGGGAACCAGCGGGTCATCAGCATGCCGGCGGCGGTGAACTCCAGGCCCACGGTGGTGGCCCAGCTCATCCAGTACACCCAGCCGATCATGAACCCGGTGGCCGGGCCGATGTATTTGGTGGCGTGGGTCTGGAACGAACCGGACACCGGCATCTGCACCGACAGTTCGCCCAGGCAGACCATCACCAGGTACATCAGGAAACCGGCGAACAGGTAAGCCAGGATCGCCCCCACCGGGCCGCCTTGATTGATGGTCACGCCGGAGCCCATGAACAGCCCGGTGCCGATGACGCCGCCCAACGACAGCATGAAAATGTGCCGGCTCTTGAGGGCGCGGGTCAGCTGTATGCCTTTACGATCAGTGTTTTCGTTCATGTCGGCACCTCAGCAGTCGTTGAGGTGAACAGCGCGCGACAGGACGTCACGGCGCAGGGAGGGATCAGCTTTACGGCAATTCATTATTATTATCTCCAATAAGCTTCGAAGACCGCGCTGCGGCGGTTGCGTCGATTATTGGAAAGCCATGTAAGTTCGCGTTGACCGTAAAGATCGAAGTTGTACAAAGTCGTAACAAATTTGTACGTCAGCTCTGCAACAGGCCTTTGAGAGTATCGAGCGAGTGCTGCAATTGCTCATCGAGCGCGGGTCTCATGTGCTCGATCGCCGATTCATCGTTTGCCAACGCCAAGGTCTCCAGCGTCCTTAGCGTTGTGGCCAAGGCCCGAAAACCCAGGGAATCGCAGCTACCGGCCAGGCGGTGAGCCAATTGTGCGACCTCTGTGCAGTCGTTGGCGGCCATGGCTTCATGCAGCGCATCGCGGTGTTGCAGGATCGAGTCGCGGAGCACCGCCAGCAGGCCCTGGACCTTTTGCGCACCGAGCAGGCTGCGATGGGTCTGCAACAGCGGCCAGTCCATTGCCTCATCGCTCGGCTGCGACCCGGTCACAGGCGCCTGCCCTTCCAGCACCTGGCGCAGGTTTTCCAGCTTCAAGGGCTTGGCCAGGACACCGTCCATGCCGGCCTCCAGATAACCGCGCACCAGCGCCGGTTGCACGCTGGCGGTCAGGGCGAAAATGCGCGCATGGCGGTTCGGCCCGTCACTGCTGCGAATCTGCCGGCATAGCTCGACACCGCTGATGCCCGGCAGATGCACGTCCAGCAGCATCAGGTCGAACACCCGAGCCGCGCAGTGTTGCAGCGCCTGATCCGCTTCTTCGGCCAGCCACACCCGGTGGCCGTCCCGTTGCAGCAAGCCCTTGACCACTTCGCGGTTGAGCGCCACGTCTTCGACCACCAGGATGTTCAGTGCCGGCCCCGCCGCGCGAACCGGCGCAACCTCAGCCACGCCGCTGGCCGGTTGCAGGGACAGCTCGAACCAAAAGCAACTGCCGCGCCCCTCTTCACTGTCCACGCCGATGCAGCCGCCCATCTGCTCCACCAGATGTTTGCAGATCGCCAACCCCAACCCGGTGCCACCAAAACGTTGCGCGACTTCTTCGCTGGCCTGGGTGAAACGCTCGAAAATCTTCTCCTGCATCAAAGGGGCAATGCCGATGCCGTCGTCCGTGACACTGACCCGCAGCCGCTGCCCGGTCTGTTCGCAGGTTTCGCCAAGCAGCGCCACCTCGACGCCGACTTCGCCGCCTTCGGTGAACTTGATCGCGTTGGCCAGCAGGTTGCTCAGCACCTGGCGCAGGAACTGCTCGGCGCCGTGGTGATACTCGGCAATCCGTTGATCGATGCGGCAACTGAGGATCGTGTCGTTGTTCAGCGCTCGCGGTTCCAGAAGTGTCAGCACCTCGTCGAGCAACTGGCGCAGCGAGAAATCCACCGGTTCGGGATGGCTGACGCCCTCCTCCAGCTTGGCGAAATACAGCACTTCGTTGAGGATCGTTAGCAAGCCTTCGCCGGCCTTGTGCAAGGCATCCAGGCGTTTGCCGTCCTGGGCATCCAGGCGCGCGCCGCGCAGCAATTCGGCCATGCCGAGAATGCCGTTCAGTGGCGTGCGCAGTTCGTGGCTCATGGTCGCCAGGAACCGCGACTTGGCAAGGTTGGCCGCTTCCGCCTCGTCTTTGGCGCGCATCAGGCTGGCGGTGCGGCGCTCGACCATTTTCAGCAGCTCGTCACGGTTGTCCTGTAAGGCCAGGCGATCGGTTTCCCGGCGCTCGATGTCCCGCAGGATCGCCCGACGCATATCGTCCAGCGCATGGGCCACGGTGTCGATTTCGTCGCTGCCACGACGCTTGTCCAGGTGCAGGGGTTCGTGCCACTCACCGGCGGCGATGCGCCGGGCAAACTCGGCCATGACTTTCAGGTGCCGGGTTACCAGTCGATAAAACAGCCCCGACAAGGCAACGGCCAGGCCGCAGAGGAACACCGCCATCCACAGCAGGCTGGTCAAACCGGTGGCGTAGAGACGCTGGTACACCGCCCCCAGATCCGTGCTGACCTCCAGCTCGCCAAGGTTGCGCAACGGGCCGGACGGCGGCTGATAGTCCAGGACAAAGCGCTCGATGCGCAGCGGGCCAGTGGGGTGCGGATTGCCCTGTACCAGGTCGAAATCGGCGCTGGTCAAGTGCACCCGTGCGACATCGGAGAAGTCCACCAGCCCGCGCAACTGCACATTCAACTGCTCCTGGTTCAAGTCCCAGAGACTGCGTTCCAGGCTGGCCAGGTAGCCGGCGCGGATCAGCTCCATGCGCGATTCGATGTCGCGCATTTCCCGTCGATACTCGATGTAAAGTTGCACGCTGCTGGCCAGCACGGTGAAGCACAGGCTGAACAACAGAATGAACAGCAGCAGGCGCCGCAACAGTCCACCGGGACGGGCGCGAATCATTGCGCATCCGCCGGCAGGTTGATCATGTCGCGGTAGGTCACTTCGCTTTCGTTGAGCCAGCGCTCGATGTCACCGCCGTCGACCATGCGCTGCAACTGCGCATTGATTTCGGGCATGCGAGTGGCCAAGGGCGAGCGTCGCGACACGGCAACCCGCAGATAGTCCACGCTCAATGCCTTGGGCAAGGCGACGATGTCCTGGCCGCCGGGCAGGTTTTCCACGTACAACTGGCCGGTACGCCGCTCCTGGGTGATGAAATCGATGCGCCCGCGAATCAGCTTGCCGAAGTTCTGGTGGCTGTCGGAAACCCATTCGATATTGTTGTTGCGCGCAACCATGCGATCGAACTCCACGCCATAGCTCTCGCCGAACAACAGGCCGCCACGGTAATGGGCCAGGTCGTCCAGTTGTTCGAATTTCACCGGATGCTGGCGGTTGATGAACAGCGCCACTTCTTCACGCAAGACCGGCACCGTCGAGAACAGCATGCTCTGCTCCCGTTGCGCAGTGCTGTAGGCCAGCACCACATCGACCCGGCCTTCGGCGGCGTCCAGCAGGCAGCGTTTCCAGTTGCCCAGCACCACCATCTCGACCTCGTAACCCAACCGGCCAAACAGGTTCTTCACCACATTCGGCGCCAGGCCTCGCACTTGCTTGCCATCGCTCCAGGACACGGGCGGGTACACCGGGTAATCGCAATAGCGAACCTTGTCCGCCGCGACGGCATGGCCGGCCAGCAGCAGCGCCAGCAGGCAAGGCCATCGCGCCATCAGCTTCAGGCCGCCACACTGGCGGTGAACAGGTAACCGGCGCCGTGAATGGTGATGATCAACTGCGGTTCGGCCGGATCGTCATGCAACTTGCGGCGCAAGCGCCCGACCAGCACGTCGATGGAGCGGTCGTTGGGCACCCATTCGCGGTTGCGGATCTGGTCCATCAACTGGTCGCGGCTGAGGGTGTGGCCGCTGTTGCGCAGGAACACGCTGAGCAACTGGTATTCGCCGTGAGTCAGCAGGGTTTCGCTGCCGGACGGATCGATCAGGCGACGGCGGTCGGTGTCCAGTGACCAGTCGGCGAACTGCTTGACCGGCTTGGCCACCGCGACGGCAGGCGCCGGCGTTTGCGCATGACGGACCCGGCGAATCAGGTTTTTCGCCCGGGACACCAGCTCCCTTGGATTGAGGGGTTTGATCACGTAGTCATCGGCGCCGCATTCGAGGCCGACGATGCGGTCGATTTCATCGTTGCGCCCGGTGATCAGGATGATTCCGACTTCCGAACGCACCCGCAGTTCACGGGTCAGGGTCAGGCCGTCCTTGCCCGGCAGGCGGATGTCGAGCATCACCAGGTCGACGCTCTGGCTGGCCAGGAAGGTTTCCGCCAGTTCCGCCGTGGCGGCGCAATGGACGTCGTAGCCTTCCTGGGACAGGTAGGCGTGCAGCAGATCGCGAATCAGCGGATCGTCATCGACGATCAATACCCGAGGAGTCATCGCTTGGTGTCCGGCATAGGCCCTGAGGCCAGTTTCTTATTAGAGTGTATTCCTGCATCGGCGCCAGAGAGTATCGATTGCTGAACGACTGATCAACAGTCGATCGTCTGCAGACAAAAACGCTGGCGTCCGCCGGCCTGCAGACCGTCGACCCAGGCCTCGCAAATCTGGATGCCTTGCTCCGGGGTGAAGGTGCCGGGGTTCAGCCCGGACTCCAGCCACAAGCCGTCGAGCAAGGCGCTGAGGCTGATGGCGGCCAGGTCGGCGTCGAAATTTTCCCAGCCTTCCTCCCGGGCCAGCTCCGCCAGCACCTTGCGCAGGATGCCGCGATACTCGCCATAGGAATGATCGTGGGCCTGGTTGATGGCCTCGGCGGTTTTCACCGCGCCCCAGAACGCCAGCCACGCATCGATCAGTTGCGGGTCGAGCAGCTCGGCGGAAAACGATCCGCGGAAAAACGCCGACAAGCGCTCCCGGGCATTCGGCGCGGCTTGCTCCATGGCGTCGCGCAGCAGGGTCATGACCCGCCCGGTGATCGCCATGTAGGCCTCGGCCACCAGTTCATCCTTGCCGGAATAGTGATGGCTGATCAGCCCCACCGAGACCCCTGCCTCGGCGGATATCTTGCGGATCGACGCGCCCTGGAAGCCGTGACGCTTGAGGCACACCAGCGTCGCCTCGATCAGGTTGGCTTTGCGCAACTGCGGTTCCATGCGGGAAAAACGGGCTTCCTGGTTCATGGGCGACACGCTCCTTGGTTCAATCGTTCAGGCCTGCGCGGGTTGGCGGCGGGCTGAACGACTGTACAGCAAGAGCGGGCCATTTCTCCAGTCAGTTGCCAGTCTGGTAGACCGCGGCGCGTCCATCGCGAGCAAGTCGGATCGCGAAGGGGTCAGCTCAAACAACACAGAATCCGGATCAGTCCCGATACCTCGGAGCCACACGATCCAGCAACCGCAACAACGCCGCCCAAGCCAGTTGCATCGCATCCGGATCACTCAACTCCCCCTCCTCCAACGGTCGCCCCGGATCATTGAACTGCCGTTCTGTATGCGCACAGACCTCGTGCGACGGCAGCACAACCTCACCGGCAGCTTGCGCGGCCAGCTGGATTTCACAGGCCTTTTCCAGGTAGTACATGCGCAAGAATGCCTGGCTCACCGTCTCGCCGACAGTCAGCAAGCCATGGTTGCGCAGCATCAATACCGATTTGTCGCCCAGGTCCGCCACCAGCCGTTGCTGCTCGCTCAGGTCCAGCGCCACACCTTCGTAATCGTGGTAAGCGACCCGGCCATAAAACTCCATGGAAATCTGGTTCACCGGCAACAACCCACACTTCAACGCCGCCACCGCACACCCGGATCTGGTGTGGGTGTGCAGCACGCATTGCGCATCTTCACGGGCGCCATGAATGGCGCTGTGAATCACGAACCCGGCCGGGTTGACCGGGTACGGCGACGGCTCTACGGCATGGCCATCAAGGTCGATCTTCACCAGATTCGACGCAGTGATTTCATCGAACATCAGCCCGTAGGGGTTGATCAGAAAGTGATGCTCCGGCCCCGGAATGCGCACCGAGATGTGGGTGAAGATCAGATCGGTCATGCGAAAGTGCGCAATCAAGCGGTAACAGGCCGCCAGTTCCTCACGCAGGCGTAGCTCGGTAGCGCTGCGTTCAGGGGCCAGGTGGCTGGCGATGTTGTTCATGGTGGTGGTTCTCCAGGCTGATCGGCTGGGGCAGACAGTAAGGCTGGACGCTTGGACACGTCCAGCCGTCCGCATTTATTTACTGGCCCAGGCGTTGAAGCGCTCTTCCAGCTCTTCGCCATGATCAACCCAGAAACCGACGTTCATCGACAGTGCACCCTTGAGGTTCTGCGGCGCCGTAGGCACCCATTGCGCCAGTTTGTCGTCCAGCCGTGCGGCGGCCTGGATATTGGTCGGGCCGTAGGGGATTTGCTGCACGTAGTTGACCTGGGCGTCCGGCTGGTTGGCGAAGGCGATAAAGCGCTTGGCCTGATCCACATGCCGGGACCCTTTGATGATCGCCCAGTAGTCCATGCCGTACAGGCTGCCGGGCCAGACCAGAGCGAGGTGGCTGCCTTTCTGTGCGGCGTCGGCGATGCGTCCGCTGTAGGTCGAGGTCATCACCACATCGCCGGCGGTCAGCCATTGCGGCGGTTGCGCGCCGGCCTCCCACCACTGGATGTAAGGCTTGAGTTCAGTGAGCTTGGCGAATGCCCGGTCCACCCCCTGCGGGGTGCCGAGCACCTTGTAGACGTCTTCGGTCTTGACCCCGTCGGCCAGCAAGGCGAATTCCAGGTTGTACACCGCGCGTTTGCGCAGCCCACGCTTGCCGGGGGTTTTCTTCACGTCCCAAAAGTCTGCCCACGAGGTCGGGGCCTGGGCCAGTTTGTCGGTGTCGTAGGCAATGGCCACGCTCCACACCAGCGCGGCGGAACCGCATTCCTGCGCCGCCTCGGGGATCAACTGGTCGGCGTGGCCCAGGCGGGTCCAGTCCAGGCGCTCGTACATGCCTTCCTCGCAGCCGCGCATCAGGTCCGGACCTTCGATCTGCACCACGTCCCAGTCGACGTTGCCGGTGTCGACCATGACTTTGATTTTGGCCATTTCTCCGTTGTATTCACTCTGGATCACCTTGCTTTGATCCACGGCGGCGAAGGGTTGAAAGAACGCCACGTCCTGGGCTTTTTGTCCGGCTCCGCCGTATCCGACCACCACCATGTCCGATGCTGCCTGAGCGCTGCCCAGGCCCATGGCCACGGACAACACCAAGGGATAAAAACCGTGCTTGAGCGTGTGCGATTTCATCAGTGGTTCCTCTTGCAGGTGCCACGGGACCCAAGGCCCGCGCAGCCCTTTTTTATTGTTGTGAGGTTTGGCCCGGGAGCGGGCTCGAGACGAAACTACTGCAAGGCGCAGTAAAAAAACAAGTTGATTTTTTACTGAAGGTAAATTTCTATAGCGCAACAATAACAACGCCGAAACCCGGCCTTTCGGCTTCAGCCTGCCAGGAGTACCCGCCCCCATGCCGACCTCGACACCCGCCTTCGCGCACCTGTTCGAACCCCTGGAGATCCGTGGCAAGCGCCTGAAAAACCGCATCATGTCCAGCGGGCACGACACCTCGATGCCCACCGACAATCTGGTCAATGAGCAATTGATCGCCTATCACCGGGCGCGTGCCGAAGGCGGTGCCGGGCTGATCGTGCTGCAAGTGGCCGGCGTGCATGACAGCGCGCGCTACACCTCCCATGTGCTGATGGCCACCGACGATGCGTGCATCGAGGGCTACCGCAAACTGGCGCAAACCTGCCATGCCCACGGTACCGTGGTGTTGTCCCAGGTGTTCCATCCGGGGCGGGAGATCATGGAGTCCAGCGATGGCCTGCTGGCGGTGGCCTATTGCGCCTCGTCGGTGCCCAACGAACGCTTCCGGGTGATGCCCCGCGCGCTGGACCAGGCCATGATCGACGAGATCGTCGCCGGTTATGCCGCTGCCGCCCGCCGACTGCACCAGGCAGGCATCGATGGCGTCGAGGTCGTGGCCAGCCATGGTTACCTGCCGGCGCAGTTCATCAATCCGCGGGTCAACCGGCGGACCGATGGCTACAACGGCGGACTGGAACAGCGTTTGCGTTTCCTGCGCGAGGTAATCGCCGCCGTGCGCGCGGCGACCGACGAGCAGTTCATCATCGGCCTGCGCATTTCCGCCGACGAGCGCGACCCGGAAGGCCTGACCGAGGACGAATCCCTGGCCGCCGTGCAGTCACTGCAAGCGCAGCTCGATTACGTGCACATCGTCGCCGGCACCTCTGCTTCCCTGGGTGGCGCGGTGCATATCGTGCCACCCATGGCGATCGAAGCGGCGTACCTGGCTAAAGAAGCCGGGACGTTCAAGGCCGGTTTGAACATTCCGCTGTTCGTCACCGGGCGCATCAACCAGCCCCAGGAAGCCGAGCTGATTCTGGCTCGCGGCCAGGCCGATGTGTGCGGCATGACCCGGGCGCTGATTTGCGATCCGCAAATGCCCAACAAGACCGACACCGGCCGCGTCGAAGACGTGCGGGCGTGCATTGCCTGCAACCAGGCGTGCATCGGCCACTTCCACAAGGGCTTGCCGATTTCCTGCATCCAGCACCCGGAAACCGGGCGCGAACTGATCTTCGGCGAACGCCGACAAGCGCCACGGCGCAAACGCATCATGATCGCCGGCGGTGGCCCAGCCGGGATGAAAGCCGCCACCGTTGCGGCCCAGCGCGGCCATGAGGTGACGTTGTACGAAGCCAGTCCGCAACTGGGCGGTCAGGTGTTGCTCGCGCAGCTGCTGCCGCGGCGTAGCGAATTCGGCGGTGCCAGTACCAACCTGCAACGGGAAATGGAACTGGCCGGCGTGCGCGTGGTGCGCAATACCCGAGTCGACCGGGCACTGGTGGAACGGGAAAAACCGGACATGGTGATCGTCGCTACCGGTGCCGAGCCTTACTGGCCGGCCTTCGAGCGCGGCGGTGAGTTGCAGGTGGTGGACGCCTGGCAAGTGCTGCGCGATGAAGTAAAGGTCGGCCGTTCGGTGGTGGTGGTCGACTGGCGCTGCGACTGGATCGGCCCCGGCATCGCCGAACGCCTGGTGCGCGCCGGGCACCAGGTGCAGCTGGCGGTCAACGGCACCCACTGCGGGGAAAACCTGCCGCTGTACGTGCGCGATCAACTGGCCGGCGAACTGCATAAGCTGGGCGTGCCGATCACGCCCTACGCGCGGCTGTATGGCTGCGATGACAACACGGTGTACCTGCAACACACCGCCAGTGGCGAACCGATGCTGATGGAGAACATCGATACGCTGGTGCTGTGCCAGGGCCACCAACCGGTGGATACCCTGGGTGCGGAGTTGCAAGGGCTGGTGGAGTTTCGTCGCATCGGCGACTGCCTGGCGCCGCGTACCGCCGAAGAAGCGATTTATGAAGGCCTGAAAGTCGCGTGGGAGCTTTAAGGCTGTTTATACTCCGGGGCTTTACATTCAAATGATCGCTCTCAGTAGGAGCTGCCGCAGGCTGCGATCTTTTGATTTTGCTTTTCAAAAACAAGATCAAAAGATCGCAGCCTGCGGCAGCTCCTACCAGGGTGTGGCGTAGCCCCCGGTTCGGAATTTTCCATGAGCAACAACAGCAAGACCCCGCCCGCTTCAGGCAGCGCCGAACCGCATTTTCTCGGCACGCGCATTCGCGGCCTGCGCAAGCGCCGGGGCATGACCCTGGCGGAACTGGCGCAACAGAGCGAACTCACCGCCGGCTACATCAGCCAGCTGGAACGCAACCTCGCCTACCCGTCGATTCCGGCGCTGTTCAACATTGCCCGCAGCCTCGGCGTGACCATCCAGTGGTTTTTCGCCAGTGAAGCGGTCACCGCGCCCGAAGACGATGGCGTCGTGGTACGCAAGAACAGCCGCCTGAACGTGCATTACGAAGACGGCATCGTCGACCAGTTGTTGACGCCGCAAGCCAACCGCCAACTGGAAATGCTCCACTCGCGCTTCCCGCCCGGCACCTACAGCCAGCAAAGCTACAGCCACGACGGAGAAGAAGCCGGCTACTTGCTCTCGGGGAGTTTCGAGTTGTGGGTCGGCGAGCGCCATTTCCAGCTCAATGAAGGCGACAGCTTCAGCTTTTCCAGCCAGGAACCGCACCGCTACGGCAATCCCGGCGATGTCGATGCGGTGGTGATCTGGGTGATTACGCCACCGACGTTCTAACGCCGGCTGCGACCGCTTGCCTGAATGGTACTCGCACGCTTGAGGGTGTCGCTCGGCAGCTCGTTGAACAACGCGCGGTAGCTGCTGGAAAACCGCCCCAGATGCCAGAACGACCAATGCATCGCCACCTCGGCCACGGTGGTTTGCGTGGGCGTGCGGCTGAGCAATTCGCGGCGGGCGCTGTTGAGGCGGCGCAGGCGCAGCCACTGGGTCGGCGACATGCCGGTGTAGGTCTTGAACGCATGCTGCAACTGGCGCAGTGAAACCCCCGCGACCTGGGACAACTCCAACAGGTTGAGGTGTTCTTCCGGGGTGTCCGCGGCCCATTCCCCTACCCGCTTCATGATCGACCGCTCCCCGGCCCGACGCTGCAGCGCCCCCTGGTCGAGGCCGACACAGGCGTTGTCGAGGATGAACAGGCAATCTTCCAGCAGTTGCTGGGTCAGCGCTTCGCGGCTCGGTGGATCGAAGGTCTGCGACAGGCGCGTCAAGGTCCCGCTGAGCCAACGGCAGAACAGCGCGTTCTGCTGGGAGTTGAGCGGTGCCATGAACAGCCCTTCGAGCCTGGCGATGTCGAGGCTGTGGCGCTTTACGAACTCCGGCCCGAACACCACGGCGATTTCCTGGTAGTTCTCCGGGGTGATCCAGATGTTGCGGCTTTCGCCATTCAACACGTACAGCGCGTTGTCACCGCGATCGAAACAAAACGACAACGAACCCTGGGGCGCGCTGAAATTCTGCTCGACCCGGGTATTCATCGACTCTTCGTAAATCTCCACGCCCTGCAGATCCAGATAACGCACCAGGCCTGCGAAATGCCCCGGCGACATCTGCTGGTATTGCTGCACCCAACCCGGCGTGGCGCGGATTTGCTCGGCGACATCGGCGGTGTTGAACGCTTGGACCTGGAGGGAGTTGGAACCTGTCATGGGGGCGACCTTACGCACTCTTTTGGTGCGCTTTGTGCTGCTTAAAGTGGATAGATGGAACCGCAAGGCTCGCACAAGATAGTCGTCAACGCGCTACAGGGGAAGTGTCCGGCGGATGAAACCGGTCTCTCCTGGCGTTAATAAAACCAATAACGAGGTCTTTATGAATGTCCCTTTCGATCAGCTGTTCACTTGGCTGAAAGATCACAAGATTACCGAAGTCGAGTGCGTCGTCAGCGACCTGACCGGCATTGCACGCGGCAAAATTGCACCGACCAACAAGTTCCTGCATGAGCGAGGCATGCGCCTGCCGGAAAGTGTCCTTCTGCAAACGGTAACCGGGGACTTTGTCGACGACGACATCTACTACGACCTGCTCGACCCGGCCGATATCGACATGGTCTGCAAGCCGGATGCCGACGCGGTCTACGTGGTGCCATGGGCCATCGAGCCGACCGCCATCGTGATCCACGACACCTTCGACAAGTTCGGCAACCCGATCGAACTGTCGCCGCGCAACGTGCTGAAGAAAGTCCTGCAGCTGTACACCGACAAAGGCTGGCGTCCGATCGTCGCGCCGGAAATGGAGTTCTACCTGACCCAGCGCTGCGAAGACCCGGACCTGCCGCTCAAGGCGCCGATGGGCCGTTCGGGCCGCGCCGAAAGCGGTCGTCAGTCGTTCTCCATCGACGCTGCCAACGAATTCGATCCGCTGTTCGAAGACGTTTACGACTGGTGCGAACTGCAAGGCCTGGACCTCGACACGCTGATCCACGAAGACGGCCCGGCGCAGATGGAAATCAACTTCCGTCATGGCAACGCCCTGGACCTGGCGGACCAGATCACCGTGTTCAAGCGCACCATGCGTGAAGCGGCGCTCAAGCACAACGTGGCGGCAACCTTCATGGCCAAGCCAGTCGGCGACGAGCCTGGCAGCGCCATGCACATTCACCAGAGCGTGGTGGACATTGCCACCGGTCAGCCAATCTTCGCCGATGCCGATGGCAACATGAGCGAACTGTTCCTGCATCACATTGGCGGCTTGCAGAAGTACATCCCGAAGGTGCTGCCGATGTTCGCGCCGAACGTCAACTCGTTCCGCCGCTTCCTGCCGGATACCTCGGCACCGGTGAACGTCGAATGGGGCGAAGAAAACCGCACCGTCGGCCTGCGCGTGCCGACCTCCAGCCCTGACGCCATGCGCGTCGAGAATCGCCTGCCGGGCGCCGACGCCAACCCGTACCTGGCCATCGCCGCCAGCCTGCTGTGCGGTTACCTGGGCATGGTCGAGCGTATCGAGCCGAGCGCTGCGGTACAGGGCCGCGCCTATGAGCGTCGCAACCTGCGCCTGCCGATCACCATCGAGGACGCCCTGACCCAGATGGAAGAGTGCGACACCATCAGCCGCTACCTGGGCAACAAGTTCGTACGGGGCTATGTCGCGGTCAAACGCGCCGAGCACGAGAACTTCAAGCGGGTGATCAGTTCGTGGGAGCGTGAGTTCCTGATGCTCAGCGTCTAAAAAACTCGCTCCCCAAGGGATCACACATCCCCTGTGGGAGCGGGCTTGCTCCCACAGGGGGCAAGTGAATACCAAGAAAATCACCTGAAGAATCCAACAATTCCAAGAAGGTATCGATATGCGTCTTTTGAAATCCGTGGTCCCCGCCGCACTGGCGGTTCTGTTCAGCGCCGTTGCCCAGGCCCAGCCACAGGTCAGCGTCTACAACTGGACCGACTACATCGGCGAAACCACCCTCGCCGACTTCCAGGCCAAGACCGGGATCAAGGTGATCTACGACGTATTCGATTCCAACGAAACCCTGGAAGGCAAACTGCTTGCCGGTCGTACCGGGTATGACGTGGTGGTGCCGTCCAACCACTTCCTCGCCCGCCAGGTGAAGGCCGGTGCGTTCCTCAAGCTCGATCGCGAGCAACTGCCGAATTTCAAGAACCTCGATCCGAAACTGCTGGCGCTGCTGGAGAAAAACGATCCGGGTAACGCGCACTCGGTGCCGTACCTGTGGGGCACCAACGGCATCGGCTATAACGTCGACAAGGTCAAGGCAGTGCTGGGTATCGACAAAATCGACTCCTGGGCCGTGCTGTTCGAACCGGAAAACATCAAGAAGCTCAGCGCCTGCGGCGTGTCGATGATGGACTCGGCGGACGAAGTGTTCCCGGCGATGCTCAATTACATGGGCATGGACCCGCGCAGCGAAAACCCAGAGGACTTCAAGAAGGCCGAAGCCAAGCTGCTGCAGATCCGCCCCTACATCACCTATTTCCACTCCTCCAAGTACGTCTCGGACCTGGCCAACGGCGATATCTGCGTGGCATTCGGTTACTCGGGCGATGTGTTCCAGGCCGCCAACCGCGCCAAGGAAGCCAAGAACGGCGTGAACATCGCCTACGCCATTCCCAAGGAAGGCGCCAACCTGTGGTTCGACCTGCTGGCCATCCCCGCCGACGCCGGCAATCCGAAAGAAGCCCACGCCTTCATCAACTACCTGCTGGACCCGCAAGTGATTGCCAAGGTCAGTGAGTCGGTCGGCTACGCCAACCCGAACCCGGCCGCCAAGCAGTACATGGATCCTGAACTGGTCAGCAACCCCGAGGTTTATCCATCCCAGGAAGTCCTCGACAAACTCTACATCTCCACCACGCCGCCGCAGTCGATCATGCGCCTGATGACCCGTTCGTGGAGCAAAGTGAAGTCCAACAAATGAATCAGTACACCAAGGAACACACCCTCTCCTATTACGCGGCGTCCGCCAAGGGCATGAGGCAGCGTCCCGCGCTGGCCTCGGACCTGATGGCCGATGTCTGCGTGGTCGGTGCGGGTTTCACCGGCATCAACACCGCCATCGAACTGGCCCAGCGTGGGCTCTCGGTGGTCCTGCTGGAGGCCCGGCGAATTGGCTGGGGCGCCAGCGGGCGCAACGGCGGCCAGTTGATTCGGGGTATCGGCCATGACGTCAGCGGTTTCGCCAGGCACATCGGCGCCGATGGCGTGCAATACCTGGAACATGCCGGGACCGAGTCGGTGCAGGTCGTGGGCAATCGCATCCGTGAGCACGGCATCGATTGCGACCTGAGCTGGGGCTTCTGCGAACTGGCCAACACCCCGGCACAGTTCAAGGCGTTCAAGGCCGAGCAGGCGCAACTGATTGAATCCGGCTACGCCTTTGAAACCCGACTGGTCGCGCCGGAACAGATTCGTGAACAGGTGGTGAACTCCGGCGTGTACGCCGGTGGCCTGGTAGACATGGGCTCGGGGCATTTGCATCCGCTGAACCTGGTCCTTGGCGAGGCGCAGGTTGCCGAGTCCCTTGGGGTGCGGATTTTCGAGCAGAGCCCGGTGCTGGAGTTGATCCATGGCAGCACGGTCCAGGTCCGTTGCGCCGGTGGCACTGTGAGTGCAGGCACCTTGGTGCTGGCCTGCAACGCGCACCTCGAAGAATTGGAACCGAAGCTCAGCGGCAAGGTACTCCCGGCGGGCAGCTACATCATCGCCACCGAGCCCTTGTCAGAAGAGGCCGCTGCAAAACTGATCCCGCACAACGTCGCGCTGTGCGACCAGAAGGTCGGCCTGGATTACTACCGGCTCTCGGCTGACCGGCGTTTGCTGTTCGGCGGAGCCTGCCATTATTCCGGGCGCGATCCTTCGGACATCAGCGCCTACATGCGCCCGCAGATGCTCAAGGTATTCCCGCAACTGGCCGATGTGCGCATCGACTATCAGTGGGGCGGCAAGATCGGCATCTCGGCCAACCGTTTCCCCCAGGTCGGGCGCCTGGGCCAGCACCCCAACGTGTTCTACGCCCAGGGCTACTCCGGTCATGGCCTGAACGTGACCCACTGGTGCGCGAAGTTGTTGGGCGAAGCGATCCATGCCGGCCACAGCAAGGGCTTCGACGTGTTCAGCGCCGTGCCGCACATGACCTTCCCCGGCGGACGCGCCCTGCGTTCACCGTTGCTGGCCCTTGGCATGTTCTGGTATCGGATGCGGGAAGTGCTGGGTTGACCGGGTAGCCGTGGCGAGGGAGTTCCCCCGCCTGGCTGACAGAAATGCAGCGGTCTTGAGCAAGACCGCTGCCGCACCGCTAGTTAGGCACCGGGATACTGACGCCCTCCTTCTGCAAGCTTTCCCGAATCGACTGGAATTTCTGGTACTTCGACAACTCGATCGGCCCGTCATAGGTCATGCTTTGCATCTTGCGTGGCGGGTACTTGATGTAGGTCTGCATCAGCTTGTTGATCGCCTGGCTGATCGGCACCATGGTCCAGGTGCGCTCAGTGACGTTACTCATGAAGATGTCGTAGCGCTCCTGTGGATCTTGCAGCAAGTCAAAGACTTGCGGCACTGTCGCCACGTACTTCGACTCCCCTTTCCAGCCCAGGTTGGTATCCACGGCCAGGCCGCCGGTCGGCACGCCATTGTCGCCACGCAGGTTGAACACGGCCTTGTAGTTGCCTACGCGGGCCGCACCAGGGGACAACTCGTTTTCGGTGAAGTAGAACCACTCTTTACGTGGATCGGGACCCGTGCCGGTGATTACCGGGGTCATGTCGTAGCTGTCGAAATAGATTGGCTGACCTTCGCGATCCTTCTCCGGCAACTTGATGCCGGCCACCGAGGCGAAAGTTGCCATCAGATCGAGCCCGCCGAGAATGTCGTGGTTCTTGGCATTGGGCTTGATTTTTCCGGGCCAGGTCATGATTGCAGGGACCCGGTTACCGCCCTCGCGCACGGTGCCTTTGGTGCCACGAAATGGTGTGTAGCCGGCGTCCGGGTAAACATCCTGCCAGGCGCCGTTATCGGTGGTGTAGACCACCAGCGTATTCTTATCCAGGCCCAGCGCCTTGAGCTTGTCCATGATATGGCCGATGCGCGTATCCAGTTCGACCACCGAGTCGGCGTACTTGGACTTGGAGATCGACTTGTGAACGAACTCCGGTGCCGGCAGGTTCGGCTGGTGCACTTTCATGAAGTTGACGTTGATGAAGAACGGCTTGTCGGACTTGGCAGCGGTGTCGAGAAATTCCAGCGCGGCCTTTTCGACATAACCGTCAAAGTAGGGAATCCCGACTACACCGGGTTTGCCATCGATGACCGGCGTATCAACATACTGGCCATTGATCTTGAACTCTTCGACGGCCTTTTCTCCCGCCTTGCCCGAGAGTGCGCCCTTGGTCACCTTGGCAAACATTTCCCGGGTTTCCGGGTCCATGTCGGGGAACCAGGTCGGGTCGGCGTAGGTGTAGGCATTGAGGTGATAGAGGCCGACGTACTTCATCACGTCATACCCCTGGGCATTGGGCATCGCATAGTCGGCTTCGCCCAGGTGCCACTTGCCGGTGAAGTAGGTCTCGTAACCGCCAGTCTTGAGCACTGAGGCCAGCGTCCACTCGGCGGCAGGCAAACCACCGCCCTGGCCCTGGAAGGCCACGGTGGTCATGCCGCTGCGATTAGGGATGCGCCCGGTCTGCATGGCGGCCCGGCCCGGGGTGCAGCTCGGCTGGGCATAAAAGGAATAAAAGGTCGTACCTTCTTGTGCCAGTTGGTCGATGCTGGGGGTTGGCATGCCACGGCCGACACCACCACCGTACGGCCCCAGATCGCCGTAGCCGGTATCGTCGGACACGATGAACAGGATATTGGGTTTTTCTGTTTGTGCAGCCTGGGCCATACCGCTGAGCGCTATCAGTAATGAACCTGCAATGTAGAACCTTGAGCGATGCGAGAGTCTTTTCATGGCGACCTTCCTTTATCGGGACGGATCCTTGTGGTCGGCTACTTGTTTTCAAGTAATCCGTGACCGGACCCAGGTGAGTTACCCCAAACCATGCCCTCTGGTGAGTTCCAGGCTTTCAACTGACCAGGCAATTGGATTCCTGTATCTACTCAAGGCACCCGAGTCAGCCTAGTACGGTTATTTTCATAACGCGCAATACAGGCAGTGGAATTCTCAGTCGTTCGTCGCTTGCTTCCCATGTCATTTCGTGGGTCGAGTCATTCCCGGCGGCAGATAGTGTTCAGGTTGCGATTTTTGATTTGCTCAATTGCAAGTCACCTCTATATTGAGGGGGTGCTCTGAACTTCCTGCCTTCTGTTGAGCTTGACCCATGGCAACTACTGATCAGCTGATCATCTGCGAGCACTGCGACAGCGTGTACCAAAAAGCAACGCTCGCCAAACATCAAAAAACCCTGTGTACGCGCTGTGGCGGCGTGCTTCAGCGCTATAACGGCCTCACGGTGGAGCAACGTCTTGCGTTGACCTTCACCGCGTTGATGCTCTGGATATTCGCCAATTTCTATCCGGTGATGAGCATCAGCCTCAAAGGCGTGAAGAACAGCGCAACGCTCTGGGACTCGGTGCTGGCCCTGAGCATGGGGCCTATCACCTTCATCGCCATGGTGGCGGCAATCGCCATGATCATCGCGCCGATATTCCAGTTGCTGCTACTGATCTGGGTGCTGGGCTTCGCTCTCAGCAGGCGACGCTCGCCCGGATTCAAACTCTCCATGCGCTGGCTGGAAACCCTGAGGCCCTGGAGCATGCTCGAAGTCTGTCTGCTGGGAGCCATGGTCGCGGTGATCAAGCTCGCCGGACTGCTCGATGTGCTGCCCGGCATCGGGTTGTTTGCCCTCGCTGCGCTGAGCCTGATGATGATCCGCATCGCCGGGCGCGATATTCGCGAACTATGGGACCTTGTATGAGCACGCCTCCTTACGCCGACGAGCTCAACCTGTGCCTGTGCCACACCTGCGGCCTGGCCTGCGACATGACCTTCGAACCCCACGAATGCGAGCGATGCGGTGCACCGCTGCACCGGCGCAAAACCAATTCACTGACCCGCACCTGGGCCTACATGATCGCCGCCCTGGTGTTCTACATCCCGGCCAACCTGTTGCCGGTGATGAACACCAAGATGGTCGGCAACGGCGCCGACAGCACAATCATGAGCGGCGTGCTGGAGTTCTGGGAAGCCGGGGCCTGGGACATCGCCCTGATCATTTTCATTGCCAGTATCGCGGTGCCGGGCATCAAGTTCGTCGCCATCACATTGCTGCTGGTTACCGTGCAGCGCGACAGCGAGTGGGCACGCAAGGAGCGGTCGACGCTGTACCGCTTCGTCGAGGTCATCGGTTACTGGTCGATGCTCGATGTGATCGTGGTCGCCCTGGTGGCCTCGCTTGTTAAATTCCAGGCCCTGGCCGATATCGAACCGCGCCCGGGCATTCTGTTTTTTGGGTTGGTGGTGGTATTTACCATGTTGTCGGCAATGAGTTTCGATCCACGCTTGATTTGGGATAAAGAACGGGAAAACCCACACAATGAGGAGGTCACGGATGAAGTCACAAGCCACTGACGGGCCGCAAGCCCCCGGGCAGGCTCCGATCAAGACCCGCCGCTTCAGCGTCTCGCTGGTCTGGATCGTCCCGATCGTCGCGGTGCTGGTGGGTATTTCGCTGGTGGTTCACAGCATTTTGCAGCAAGGCCCGACCATCGTTGTCACGTTCAAGACCGGGGACGGCCTGACCGCGAACAAGACCGAGGTCAAGTACCGTAATGTCGTGATTGGTCATGTCTCCGATGTGGAACTGGCCAATGACCAGAAGAGCGTCAACGCCACCATCAAACTGGAAAAGCAGGCCGAAAGCTTTACCCGCGAAGATTCGCAGTTCTGGGTCGTGCGGCCGCGCATTGGCGCGGGCGGTGTGTCCGGCATCGATACGCTGTTGTCGGGCGATTACATCGGTGCCGATATCGGCCAGGCCAACGGCCGGGCAAAAAACTTCAAGGGCCTGGAAAACCCGCCACCCATCACCTACGGCGAGCCGGGCAAGCGTTTCACCCTGTTCACCCAGGACCTGGGGTCGCTGGATATCGGCTCTCCGGTCTACTACCGCAAGATCCCGGTGGGTCAGGTGGTGGCTTACGCGCTGGACCCGGATGGCAAGGGCGTGAACATAGAGCTGTTCATTCACGCCCCCCATGACAAGTACGTCACCGAAAACACCCGTTTCTGGAACGCCAGCGGCATTGACGTGAACGTCGGCGCCAACGGTTTCGCAGTCAAGACCGAATCCTTGTCTTCCTTGCTCGTGGGCGGCATTGCCTTCCGCGCGCCCGACTACAGCCCCAACGATAAGCCTGCTGCCGCGGAGTACGCCTACGAACTGTTCGAGGACCAACAAGCCGCCCTCGCCCCGCCAAACGGCAAGCCGCAGTACCTGGCCATGCGCTTCGACCAGGCACTGCGCGGGCTCAAGGTCGACGCCCCGGTGGAATTCCTCGGTGTGGAAATCGGCAAGGTAGTGGCAGTCAATCTGGATTACGACGAGAAAAAACGTTCCTTTCCGATCAACGTCGGCATCGTGATCTACCCGCAGCGCCTGGGTCAGGCCCACATCAAGATGCTCAAGGCGCTCAATCATGATCCTGATAACGAAGCCGCTGGCGTACGGCTGATCGGCACCTTCATCGAAAACGGCCTGCGTGCCCAGGCCCGCACCGGCAACTTCCTGACCGGCCAGTTGTACATTGCCCTGGACTTCTACCCCAAGGCCGACAAGGTTACCTTCGATGCAAACGCGCGCCCGGTCATGATTCCGACCCTTCCCGGCAGCCTCGAGCAATTGCAGGAAAAACTCGAATCCATGGTCGACAAGATCAACAAGCTGCCGATCGAGCGTATCGCCGGCAATCTCGATGGCAACCTCGTCGAATTGCGCAAAGGCATGATGCAATTCAACGGCAAGATCCTGCCGGGCGTGCAATCCACCCTGTCGGATGTCAGCAAGACCCTGGAAACCGCCAATTCGACCCTGCAATCGGCCAGTTCGACCTTGGCCGAGGATTCGCCGCAACGGGAAAAACTGGGGCAGACCCTGGATGAACTGGGACGCACGTCGAGATCCTTGCGTGATCTTTCGGATTACCTGGGACGGCATCCGGAATCGCTGCTTCGCGGCCGTCCGAACAATGCCGCGCCCATGGACCTGCAAGGGCCACCGCGCAATTGAACACAGGAGCAATACCCATGGCTTTACCGCTGAAGTTCACTCTGGTCACCGCGATGTTGCTGCTCGCCGCCTGCCGCAGTGGCCCGATTCACTTCCATACCTTGACCCCGGCACATGAGGGCAATCACTCAAGGACCACCGTCGGGCTGATCCAGATCGAGATGCTCAGCGTGCCACCCCAGGTCGATCGTGCGCAGATCGTCATTCGCGAGGGCAACAGTGGCCTGGCAATCCTGGAAAACCAATGGTGGGGCGCCACCCTCGTGGACGAATTGCGCAGTGCGCTGGTCGATCAACTGAGCAACAATCCTGTACAAGGCCGATATTCGGTGCGGATCGATGTGCAGCGTTTTGACTCGGTGCCCGGCCAGTACGCCTTGATGGACGTGGAATGGCGCCTGCGCAGTGACAGCACCGGCGACACGGCACGGGTGATTTGCCGCAGCACCTTGCAAACGCCATCGGGCGCGAGCATCGATGACCTGGTGCTTGCCCAGCAAAACAACGTCAAGCGCCTGGCCGCGCTGATCAGCCAGGCAGCCACCAGACCGCAGGCGAATTGCCCCACGCCCTGAATGCCTTCTCCCCCCCCCCTGAATCTACGGCGACAAGTTCGCCGTAGATCCGTCTCTCCTTTTCCTGCTGTCATTCCCCGCGACAGGCGACCCGCAGCAACTGCCACCGTCAGATACGCCGAGGCGCACGACAAAAAGGCAACCGGGGCAACGTCATATTCTGATCGACAGCATCGTTTGATCGACGAGTCCAACCACAGTGGGCACAGTGCTGCTAATCTGAATGAAAATTACATGTATTAGCGGTTTTTTTGACGTTTTTTTCTCATTTGGATCTCTACATTTCCCGCACTTCAAAAACATGCAAATGATTCGCATTGGTTAACTGGCGTTTGAATGCGCATGACTTTCAAAAAAATGCACCAGGAGCAGCCCGCAGAATGATTCCAAAAATCCCTTCGTTCTTGAAAAAAGCCCTGCTGGCCACCGCTTTGCTGAGCGCTGGCCAGGTCTATGCCGCTGACTCTGTCGGCATCGTGGTGTACAACGCGCAACACGAAGGCCTGACCAAGGCCTGGGTCGAGGGTTTTACCCAGGAGACTGGTATCCCCGTCACCCTGCGCAACGGCGATGACACCGAGATGGGCAACCAGATCGTGCAGGAAGGCGCGGCTTCTCCGGCGGACGTATTCCTGACTGAAAACTCCCCTGCCATGGTCCTGGTCGACAACGCCGGGCTATTTGCGCCCATCGACAAGGCCACGCTGGAACAGGTTGACTCCGCCTACCGTCCAGCCCACGGCAAATGGGTCGGGATTGCCGCGCGCTCTACAGTGTTCGTCTACAACCCGAGCAAACTGCCGGAAGCCGACCTGCCGAAATCGATCATGGACCTGGCTTCGCCGAGCTGGAAGGGTCGCTGGGGTGCATCGCCCGGTGGCGCTGACTTCCAGGCCATCGTCGCGGCCATCCTCGAACAAAAGGGTGAAGCCGCCACGCTGGATTGGCTCAAGGCGATGAAAACCAACTACGCCAACTACCGCGGCAACAGTTCGGTACTCAAGGCGGTTAATGCCGGGCAGATCGACAGCGGCGTGATCTACCACTATTACAGCCTGGTGGATCAGTCCAAGACCGGCGAAAACAGCAAGAACACCGCCCTGCACTATTTCAAGCACAAAGACCCTGGCGCTTTTGTTAGCATCTCCGGCGGCGGCGTCCTCGCTTCCAGCAAACACCAGGAACAAGCCCAGGCGTTTCTCAAATACATTACCGGCAAGGATGGCCAGGCTGTCCTGAAGAACGGCAAGTCGTTTGAATACGCCGTGGGCAAAGGTGCTGCATCCAACCCTAAACTGGTGCCTCTGAATCAACTCGATGCGCCGACTGTCGATGCTTCGAAACTCGACAGTAAAAAAGCCGTGGAGCTGATGACACAGGCCGGACTGCTCTAAATTGATGCCAGAAACCCTGCCTGCGGGGGTCGCTGAGGCGACACCCGCTAATTTGCGTCGACGTTCCCGTGGAGTCTTTGCGGGACGTGGCGGTGTATGGGTGATTGGTTTGTCGGTGCTGGTTTCATTTCTGGCACTGCTACCGATCGCCTACGTTATTGGCGTGTCCCTGCAGACAGGCTGGTCAACCGTTGTGGCCCTGGTGTTCCGTCCTCGGGTCGGTGAACTGCTGGTCAACACCGTGTTGCTGGTGCTGCTGACGATTCCCTTGTGCGTCGCGCTGGGGGTGACGCTGGCGTGGCTCACGGAACGCACGAATCTGCCGGGACGACGCTGGTGGTCGTTGCTGGCCACCGCGCCGCTGGCGGTGCCTGCGTTTGTTCACAGCTACGCCTGGGTCAGCCTGGTGCCACCGATTCACGGCTTGTTTGCCGGAGTCCTGGTCTCGGTCATCGCCTACTTCCCGTTCCTGTATTTGCCGGTAGCGGCGACTTTGCGCCGGCTCGATCCGGCCATCGAAGACGTCGCCGAGTCCATGGGGCTCAAGCCCTGGAAAGTGTTTTTCCGCGTGGTGTTGCCGCAATTGCGCCTGGCGATCTGCGGCGGCGCCTTGTTGGTCGGCCTGCACCTGCTGGCTGAATATGGCCTGTACGCCATGATCCGCTTCGACACCTTTACCACCGCGATCTTCGATCAGTTCAAATCGACCTTCAACGGTGCGGCTGCGCACATGCTGGCCTGTGTGCTGGCGCTGTGTTGCCTCGCAATGCTGACGGCCGAATCCGCCGCCCGGGGTTCCGCGCGCTACGCTCGCGTCGGTTCGGGAAGCGCCCGGGAGCAACGGGTCGTATACCTGAAACCGGTATCCACACTGCTCTCGCTGACGCTGCAAATCGTGACCTGCGCCCTGGCCCTGGGCGTGCCCTTGATCACCCTGGGCAAGTGGCTCATCGCCGGTGGCGTGGAAGTCTGGGACATGGCCGAATTGTTGCCCGCCCTGGAGCAAACCCTGCTGCTTGGCATCGCGGGCGCGGCGCTGACCACCTGCGCGGCGATTCCGATAGCCTGGCTGTCGATTCGCTACCCCGGTCGAATGCAACGGGTACTGGAAAGCTGCAACTACATCACCAGTTCCTTGCCTGGAATTATCGTGGCGCTGGCACTGGTAACCGTCACGATCCATTTTGCCCGGCCGATCTACCAGACCACCTTCACCGTACTGCTGGCGTACCTGTTGATGTTCCTGCCCCGCGCCCTGGTGAGCCTGCGCGCAGGCATTGCCCAGGCCCCGGTGGAACTGGAAAACATGGCCCGCAGCCTTGGCCGCTCGCCGGCCCGGGCACTGTGGCTGATCACCCTGCGCCTGGCCGCACCGGGGGCAGCCGCCGGCGCGGCACTGGTGTTCCTGGCGATCACCAACGAATTGACCGCCACCCTGCTGCTGGCACCCAACGGCACGCGCACCCTGGCGACCGGGTTCTGGGCCTTGACCAGCGAAATCGATTACGCAGCCGCTGCCCCCTACGCCTTATTGATGGTTGTGCTGTCACTTCCGTTGACCGGACTTCTTTATCACCAATCGAAAAAAACGGCTGGCCGATGAACACTCTTGAATTAAATGCCCTCTACAAGTCCTATGGCGCCCATTGCGCCCTCGACAACGTCAGCCTCTCGGTACCCAGCGGCAGTCGCACGGTCATCGTTGGCCCTTCCGGCTCGGGCAAGACCACGTTGCTGCGGATGATCGCCGGCTTCGAGTTCCCCGATTCCGGGCATCTTTCGCTCAATGGCCAGACCCTGGTCGACGGCACCCACGAAGTGCCGGCCCATCAACGCCTGATCGGCTACGTGCCACAGGACGGCGCATTGTTCCCGCACATGACCGTGGCCGCGAACATCGGCTTCGGCCTGGCGACCAAGGGCCCTGAAAAACAGCAGCGCGTCGCCGAACTGATGGACAGCGTGGCCCTGGACGCGAAGATGGCCGCGCGCTGGCCCCATGAATTGTCCGGTGGCCAGCAACAGCGCGTGGCCCTGGCCCGAGCCCTGGCGCAACAGCCACGACTGATGCTGCTGGACGAGCCGTTCTCGGCGCTCGATACCGGATTGCGCGCCGCGATGCGCAAGATGGTTGCGCGGCTGCTGGAGGACGCGGGTGTCACCACCATCCTGGTCACCCATGACCAGAGTGAAGCCCTGTCCTTCGCCGACCAGCTGGCGGTGATGCGTCATGGCCGACTGGTACAGTCAGGGCATCCGCTGGACCTTTACCGCTATCCCGAAGACGAACAGACCGCCTTGTTCCTGGGGGATGCCGTGGTGATGCCCGCACGCATCGAGGCCGGTTGGGCCCATTGCGACCTCGGGCGGATTCCCGTCAACAATCACCGCAACAACAACTCGGCGCAGATCATGTTGCGCCCCGAACAACTGCAATTGGCCAGCATCCTCCCCAGCGACCCGGAAGCCAGCGGTTGCCGGGCCGTGGTCACCGATCGGGACTTCAGCGGCAACACCTGCACGCTGACAGTGGAACTGCAGCCATTGACCCGCAATGAGCAATCGGGCCGATCACTGCTGGTGCGCAGTTCAGGCATGTATGCACCACCCGCCGGCAGCTCGGTGCAGGTCTCGACCATCGGCCATGCCCATGTACTGAGCGAGATGTGATCGCTCAGAGGTCGAATCGATCCACCGCCCGACGCCGCTCGTTGTCATCGCGCACATCGTAGTTGGCCGTGGTCTGGATATTGCTGTGGTGCGCCAGCTTCTGCGCAATCGACAAGTCATGCTCTTCGATCACCCGGGTGATGAATGAACGCCGGAAGTCGTGGGGCATGATTTTCACCCCGACCTGTGCGCCCCGTTGCCGTGCGATGTAGTAAATCGCGTGCTTGGTGATGCGTTCGCGGGTGATGTGACTGCCACGGCGGATGCGGTTGAACAGAAACGGGTCGTCCGACTCACCGTCCTTGAGCATCGACCGACGTAGCTCAAGCCAGGCTTCAAGCTTGGCGAAGGCCCAGGCCGGGGCGTACTTGATCAACTGTTTGTTGCCCTTGGCCGTCACCCGCAGGCTGCGCTCGGTGAAATCGACCTGGTTCAGCTCCAGGTTCACCGATTCGGATTTGCGCATTCCCGAACCGTACAGAATCCCGATGATTGCTGCGTCCCGCAGGCCTTGCGGCCGCGGATCGGCGGCGCAAACCGCCATCAGCTCCTGGATCAGCGTGCGCCTGAGATTGCGCCCCTGGGACAGCCGTGTACCGGCCATGCCCTTCACCGATCGCATCTTCAACAGATGATCCTGAGAGATCAGGCTCATGCGCCACGCTTCGTTCATCACCCCGCGCACCGCGTTGACATAGAGCGACGACGTGTTCGGTGCATAGCCATCCGAACGCAAGGTGGCCACCAGCGCAATGACGTCCTCGGGCTGCAGGTTGTGCCAGGGGATTTCCTCGATATCCTGGTCTTCGAAGCCCAGGCGGTCGGCGGCATCCTGCAGCACATAACGCATGGTCAACTGGCTGGACGGCGCCAATCGCGCCAGATACAGGGTCAGCGGATTGGTGAGGAGCGGGCGTGAATCAGTAACAGGTAAGTCAATCAAACGAAACGGCCTTGAATGTAAACAGTTCAATGAAACAACTAAGAAGTGAAATAACGATGATGTAAAAGACATTACCGCTGTAGGACTTTTCCTAGGAACTACCATAAATGTCGGAAGTCTGAACAACGGCTTAATAGCCTTCAGATAAACGATTCCCCAACCGTTTTTTCATGTTCCTTTCACAAAATCGGGCATAACCTTCTATAAACTCGACGCAACCCGAATGGACGTCCAACCTGCCGCCCGTGGCGAAAAAAGTCAACCAATGCAGATTTTTACCGCCAACCGGTAACTATTTGATTTGATGCAGGTTCTGATTTAGCGTCTAAGCTGATTTCTGGATCCCTTTAGCCTCAAAGGCTATTTACGTTTACAGCCCCTGAGGTGCCTATGAGTCAGGCGTTTCTCCCTTTCTCCCGTCCCAGTATCGGCGACGAAGAAATCGCTGCCGTAGAGCAAGTATTGCGCTCCGGATGGATCACTACCGGACCGAAGAACCAGGCGCTGGAAGAACACTTCGCCAACTACGTCGGTTGCCGACATGCCGTGGCACTTTCCTCGGCCACCGGCGGAATGCATATCACCCTGTTGGCAATGGGTGTCGGTCCCGGCGATGAAGTCATTACGCCGTCGCAGACCTGGGTTTCCACCGCCAACATGATCACCCTGCTGGGTGCCACGCCAGTGTTCGTCGATATCGACCGCGACACGCTGATGACCGACGTAGCCTCTATCGAAGCTGCGATCACGCCGCGCACCAAAGCCATCATCCCGGTGCATTACGCCGGTGCGGCATTCGATCTCGATCCGCTCTACGCCCTCGCCGACAAACACGGCATAGCCGTGATCGAAGACGCCGCCCACGCGGCAGGCACTGTCTACAAAGGTCGTCACGTCGGCTCCAAAGGCACTGCGATCTTTTCGTTCCACGCGATCAAGAACATGACCTGCGCCGAAGGCGCCATGTTCGTCAGCGACGATGAAGCCTTGGCCTCACGGGTACGCATGCTCAGGTTTCACGGGCTGGGGGTTGATGCCTACGACCGCCTGACCCACGGCCGCAAGCCTCAGGCCCAAGTGGTCGAGCCCGGTTTCAAGTACAATCTGGCTGACATCAACGCGGCCATCGCGCTGGTGCAACTGGAACGCCTGGACGAGATAAATGCCAAGCGCACTTCACTGGCACAGACCTACTTGCAGCGCCTGGAAGGCTTGCCCGTGCAACCCCTGGCCGTTCCCGCCCATTCGCAAAAACACGCCTGGCACCTGTTCATCCTGCGTATCGACGCCGAGCGTTGCGGACTGGATCGAGAAGCGTTCATGAAAGCCCTCCAGGAACAGAATATAGGCACCGGCATTCACTTCATTGCAACGCACCTGCACACCTACTATCGACAACGTTACCCCAACCTGTACCTGCCCAACACCGAATGGAATTCGGCGCGGCTGTGTTCGATCCCGTTGTTCCCCGACATGACCTCCGATGATGTCGAGCGCGTCGTCGGCGCCATTGAAAACTGCATGGACAGAAGCCTTTGAGACCCTACCCAATCAACTTCGTTTCGATCGTCATTCCGGTCTACAACGAACAGGAAAGCCTGCCAGAGTTGCTTCGTCGCACCGAAGCAGCGTGTCAGCAATTGACCCATCCCTACGAGATCGTTCTGGTCGACGACGGCAGCCGCGACGACTCCGCACAGATTCTGGAAGACGCCGCCTCCCGCGAAGGCAGCCCTGTTGTGGCGGTGATCCTCAACCGTAACTACGGCCAGCATGCGGCGATCATGGCCGGTTTCGAGCAGTGCAAGGGCGATGTCGTCATCACCCTCGATGCCGACCTGCAAAACCCGCCCGAAGAAATCCCGCGACTGATTGAGCAGGCCGAACTTGGCTACGACGTCGTCGCGACGGTGCGCAACAACCGCCAGGACTCGGCCCTGCGCCGCTGGCCATCGAAGCTGATCAACCTTGCCGTGCAACGTTCCACCGGTGTGGCCATGAGTGACTACGGCTGCATGCTGCGGGCCTACCGACGCACCATTGTCGACGCCATGCTCGCCTGCCGTGAACGCAGCACCTTCATTCCGATCCTGGCCAACAGCTTTGCCCGCCATACCACGGAAATCCCCGTGACCCACGCCGAGCGTGAACATGGCGACTCCAAGTACAGCCCCATGCGCCTGATCAACCTCATGTTCGACCTGGTCACCTGCATGACGACCACGCCGCTGCGACTGCTGAGCATCGTCGGCGTGGGCATGGCGGCGCTGGGCATCCTGTTCGCCATAGCCTTGATCCTGCTGCGCCTGGTGTTCGGCGCCGGTTGGGCCGGTGGCGGTACCTTCGTACTGTTTGCCGTACTGTTTGTCTTCACCGGTGGTCAATTCATCGGCATGGGCCTGCTGGGTGAATACCTGGGCCGCATGTACAGCGACGTACGCGCGCGTCCGCGCTTCTTCGTTGAAAAGGTGCTGCGCAGCCAGCCCGCCGCCCCCGCTTCCGTTGTAACTGTCGACGGCCTTACTTCCACTTCTTCAGATCAGGTTCCTTCATGAGTGCAAAAGCTATTGTCTTCGCCTATCACGATATTGGCTGCGCCGGCATCGAATCCCTGCTCTGCTCCGGTTTCGAGATTGCGGCGGTGTTCACCCACGCCGACGATCCGAAGGAGAACGCGTTCTACGGCTCCGTCGCGCAACTGTGCGCCCGCCACGGCATTGTCGTGCATGCACCGGAAGACGCCAACCATCCGCTGTGGATCGAGCGTATCGCCAAGCTCGACCCCGACTACATTTTCTCCTTCTACTACCGCAACCTGCTGAGCGAACCACTGCTGGCCACTGCGCGCAGAGGCGCGTTCAACCTGCACGGTTCGCTGCTGCCGCGCTACCGTGGTCGCGCACCGGCCAACTGGGTGCTGGTCAACGGCGAAACCGAAACCGGCGTGACCCTGCACCGCATGGTCAAGCGTGCCGATGCGGGCGCCATCGTCGCCCAACAGAAAGTCGCGATAAAACGCAGCGACACGGCGCTGAGCCTGCACGGCAAATTGCGCACGGCGGCAGCAGACCTGCTGCGCGACACCTTGCCGGCCCTGCTGCAAGGCAAGGCCACTGAAACACCGCAAGACGAATCCAAAGCCACGGTGTTTGGCCGCCGCACCCCGGCCGACGGCAAACTGGTCTGGGCCAGGCCGGCCGAAGAGCTTTTCAATCTGGTTCGCGCGGTTACCCAGCCGTACCCGGGCGCCTTCTGTGCGGTGGGCGAGCACAAGCTGATTGTCTGGAGCGCAGAAGTCGCCAAGGGCAACGAAGGCCTTGCGCCTGGTCGCGTCATCAGCGTCGACCCGCTGCGCATCGCCTGCGGTCAAGACTCGCTGATCATCAACGCCGGCCAGCGCAACGACAACGGTCTGTACCTGAGCGGCCCGCAACTGGCCAACGAACTGGGCCTGGTGGACGGTTCCGT
This sequence comes from Pseudomonas sp. IT-P258, assembly GCF_949767825.1. Classification (NCBI taxonomy): domain Bacteria; kingdom Pseudomonadati; phylum Pseudomonadota; class Gammaproteobacteria; order Pseudomonadales; family Pseudomonadaceae; genus Pseudomonas; species Pseudomonas sp. IT-P258. Next base: position 82,951 of record NZ_CATKPU010000109.1, read on the forward strand.
GTTGCGCGGTGCCGAATCCGGTCGTGCGCCACGCCGCACCCGCGTGTTGATCCTCGGCGTCAATGGTTTCATCGGCAATCACTTGTCCGAGCGCCTGCTGAGCGACGACCGTTACGAAGTCTATGGCCTGGATATCGGCTCGGACGCCATTGACCGCCTGCGCAGCCACCCGCATTTCCACTTCGTCGAAGGCGACATCAGCATTCACTCCGAGTGGATCGAATACCACATCAAGAAGTGCGACGTGGTGCTGCCACTGGTGGCCATCGCCACGCCAATCGAATACACCCGTAACCCGCTGCGTGTATTCGAACTGGACTTCGAAGAGAACCTGAAGCTGGTTCGCTATTGCGTCAAGTACAACAAGCGCGTGATCTTCCCGTCGACGTCGGAAGTCTATGGCATGTGCCAGGACAACAACTTCGACGAAGACACCTCCAACCTGGTGGTCGGCCCGATCAACAAGCAACGCTGGATCTACTCGGTCTCCAAGCAACTGCTGGACCGCGTGATCTGGGCCTACGGCCAGAAGGGCCTGAACTTCACCCTGTTCCGTCCGTTCAACTGGATGGGCCCACGCCTGGACCGCCTGGATTCGGCCCGTATCGGCAGTTCCCGGGCGATTACCCAGCTGATCCTGAACCTGGTGGAAGGTACACCGATTCGCCTGTTCGACGGTGGCGAGCAGAAACGTTGCTTCACCGACATCGCCGACGGTGTGGAAGCCCTGGCACGGATCATCGACAACGAAAACGATGTCTGCAATGGCCAGATCATCAACATCGGCAACCCGGACAACGAGGCCAGCATCCGTCAGTTAGGCGAAGAGTTGCTGCGTCAGTTTGAAGCTCATCCGTTGCGCGCCAACTTCCCTCCGTTCGCCGGTTTCCGCGACATCGAGAGCAAGGCGTTCTACGGCACCGGTTACCAGGACGTGTCGCACCGCAAGCCAAGCATCGCCAACGCCAAGCGCCTGCTGGACTGGACGCCAACCGTTGAGATGAGCGAAACCATCGGCAACACCCTGGACTTCTTCTTGCGCGAGGCCATGCTCGAAATCGCAGAGCGCCCTACAGAAGAATCATGCTGATGCAGGCAGGCCTTCGGATCGATGTCGACACCTACCGGGGCACCCGTGAAGGGGTTCCCCGGTTGCTGGAAATCCTTGATGAAGCTCAGGTCAAGGCGACGTTCTTCTTCAGTGTCGGGCCGGACAACATGGGGCGCCACTTGTGGCGTCTCATTCGTCCGCAGTTTCTCTGGAAAATGCTCCGCTCCAACGCTGCCGGCCTGTATGGCTGGGACATTCTGCTGGCCGGCACCGCATGGCCCGGGAAACCGATCGGCCGCGACCTGGGGCACTTGATGCGCCAGGCCCGGGATGCCGGGCATGAGGTGGGTTTGCACGCCTGGGATCACCATGGCTGGCAGGCCAATGCCGGGCGCTGGAGCGACGCACAACTGGTCGAGCAGATACGCCGTGGCGTGGACACCCTCAGCGACATTCTCGGGGAAAAGATCACCTGCTCGGCGTCCGCCGGCTGGCGTGCCGACGAGCGTGTGATCGAAGCCAAGCAGGGTTTCGGTTTTCGCTACAACAGTGATTGTCGTGGCCAGAGCCTGTTCCAGCCGCAACTGGCCAATGGTCGACTGGGCACACCGCAAATCCCGGTGAACCTGCCGACCTTCGACGAAGTGGTCGGCCCGACCGTCGCCGCCAAGGACTTCAACAGGTTCATCCTGGACCGGTTCAGCCCGGAAAAGCTCGATGTCTACACTATCCATGCCGAGGTAGAAGGGATTCTGATGGCCAACGATTTCCGTCAACTGCTGAGCGATGCACATCAGCGAGACATTTGTTTTCACCCCTTGGGCGACTTGTTGCCCCAGGCCCCTGACAGTTTGCCGATCGGCCGCGTGGTACGCGGTGCGCTCGAAGGTCGCGAAGGCTGGCTGGGAGTGCAAGGCGCATGAGCAAACGCTGGGCTTTGCCGTTATTGCTGACCATGATGGCTCTGGCGTACCTGCTGCCACTGGGCAGTCACGGTTTATGGATTCCCGATGAAACCCGCTACGCCCAGATCAGCCAGGGCATGCTCCTGAGCGGCAACTGGGTGTCGCCGCATTTCATGGACGTGCGCTATTTCGAAAAACCCGCGGCCGGCTACTGGATGATTGCCATCGGTCAGGCGCTGTTCGGCCAGAACCTGTTCGGAGTGCGCTTCGCCTCGGCACTGAGCACCGCTTTGGGTGTGTTGCTGTGCTATCTGGTCGCCCGCCGGATGTGGAACGAGCCGCGCAAGAGTCTCGCCTGCGCCGTGATCTTCATGAGCTTCACCATCATTGCGGCTATGGCGGGGTACGCCAACCTCGATCCGCAATTCACCTTTTGGGTGAACCTGAGCCTGGCGGCGCTATGGTTCGCGCTCGACAGCAAGAGCCGTGGGCAACGCTTGATCGCGTGGACGGTGTTGGGCCTCGCTTGCGGCATGGGCTTCATGACCAAGGGCTTCCTGGCCTGGCTGTTGCCGGTGCTGATCGCCCTGCCCTGGATGATCTGGCAAAAACGCTGGCGTGAACTGTTGGTCTATGGCCCTGTGGCGATCGTGGTCGCCATTGTCGTCAGCCTGCCATGGGCACTGGCTGTACACGCCCAGGAGCCCGACTACTGGCGATTCTTCTTCTGGCACGAGCACATCCGCCGTTTTGCCGGGGAAGATGCCCAGCATGACGCGCCATGGTGGTACTACCTGCCGCTGCTGGTGGCGTTCAGCATGCCGTGGGTTGCCATGCTGCCACCCGCGCTCAAGCAAGCCTGGCAGACCCGGCGCCAAACCAATATCGGTTTCCTGCTGCTGTGGCTGTGGATGCCGTTGTTCTTCTTCAGCCTGAGCAAGGGCAAGTTGCCGGCCTACATCCTGCCGTGCCTGCTGCCCCTGGCATTGTTGCTCGGCCATGCACTGGCTAACCGATTGAAGCTGGAGCAAGGTCGCGCCCTGGGCATCAATGGCCTGCTGAACCTGGCAGTGGGTGTGGCCACCCTGCTGACCCTGGTTTATCTGCAACTGAAAAAGCCTATCTACGATCATGAACTGCACAACCTGGTATTGGTGTTCATCGGTTTGATCGGCTGGATCATGGCCAACCTGCTGCAGGCCTTGCGCCCATTGCAGTGCTGGGCGGCCCCGGCTTTTGGCAGCCTGTTGCTCGCCGCCGTGCTGCCCGCCGGACTGCCCAACTCCGTCGTCGCCAATAAAACCCCTGACCAATTCATCCTCGATCACGCCGAGGAACTTGGCCAGAGTGCCAAATTATTGAGCAACGATCTGGGTGCCGCGTCGGCGTTGTCCTGGCGGGTGAAACGGCCGGACGTGGCTTTTTTCAACACGATAGGCGAATTGAAATATGGCCTTGCCTATCCTGACTCGCTTGAACAGCGCGTCGACTCCGATCAGGTGCAACAATGGATGCACGATGCCCGCCAGCAAGGCTCGGTGGGTGTGGTCATGCGGGTCAAGGGCGAAGAAGAGCTGCGCGAACTTGAACTGTTGCCCAAAGAGGGCAAGCGGTATGAACAAGGCAATCTGGTGATTTTGATTATTCCTCAGGCGGCACCATGAGCCTGCTATTGCTGCTGGTGGCCTGCCTGCTGACCTGCCTGGGCCAGATCGCCCAGAAATATGCGGTAGAAAGCTGGCGCGGCAAACCTTCCGGGTGGGCGGACAAACTGCGTTCGCCCTGGCTTTGGCTGGCCCTGGCCTCATTGGGCCTGGGCCTGCTGGTATGGCTGCTGGTGCTGCAACGCCTGGAAGTCGGGATTGCCTACCCGATGCTGAGCCTGAACTTCGTGCTGATCACCCTGGTGGCGCGTTTCGTGTTCCACGAAACCATCGACCGCCGCCACTGGCTCGGTGTGGCGCTGGTGATCGGCGGCGTGGCATTGCTGGGGCAACACGCATGAACCTGAGTCGCGGCATCACCTTCGCACTGGGCAGTGTGTTGCTGGTCAGCGCCGCCCAACTGGGCATGCGCTGGAGCATGAGCCACCTGCCACAACCCGAACAATGGCTCAGCGCCCCCGTCGACCTGACAGCGGTTGCCGTAGTGCTCCTGGCCATCTTCGCCTACGCCCTGTCGATGCTCTGCTGGCTCGCCGCCCTGCGGGACCTGCCCCTGGGTCGTGCCTACTCGTTGCTGAGCATCAGCTACGCATTGGTGTACCTGCTAGCCGCCAGCCTGCCGCTGTTCAACGAAACGTTCAGCCTTGCAAAAAGCCTTGGCGTGGCCTTGGTCATCCTCGGCGTCATTACCATCAACTCTCGACCTGCTCGTGCGCCCGAATCAAGGAGTGCCCCATGAAAATCAGTGTATTTGGTAGCGGATATGTCGGCCTGGTGCAGGCAGCAGTATTGGCGGAAGTCGGCCACGATGTGGTTTGCATGGACGTTGACGAGAATAAAGTCGAACTGCTCCAACAGGGCCACGTAAGCATATTCGAACCCGGGCTGGCCAGCCTGGTACGCGAAGGTCTGGACGCCAGGCGGTTGCAGTTCACCAGCGACGAAAAGTTCGCGGTACAGCACGGACAAGTGTTGTTCATCGCAGTCGGTACTCCGTCCCGGGACGACGGCTCGGCGGACTTGCGCTACGTGATGTCGGTGGGCGACGCCGTGGCCCGTCATCGCGAGCAACCGGCGATCCTGGTGGAGAAATCCACTGTCCCGGTCGGCACCGGCGATGCCTTGCGTGCACACATCGATAAATGCCTGCTCAGCGCCGGGCGCGTATTGCAGTTCGATATCGTCTCCAATCCGGAATTCTTGAAAGAGGGTTCGGCCGTGGCCGACTGCCGACGCCCGGACCGTATCGTCATCGGCTGTGAACGCGAAGAAGTGCGTGACGTGATGCGTGACCTGTACTCGCCCTTCAACCGCAACCATGAGCGCATCATGTTCATGGACCTGCGCAGCGCCGAGCTGACCAAGTACGCCGCCAACTGCATGCTGGCGACCAAGATCAGCTTCATCAACCAGATCGCAGAACTGGCCGAACACCTGGGTGCCGACATCGAATCGGTACGCCTGGGCATCGGCGCCGACTCCCGCATCGGCTATCACTTCATCTACCCCGGTTGCGGCTACGGTGGCTCATGTTTCCCCAAGGACATGCGCGCCCTGATCCACAGCGCCGAGCAGGCCCATTGCTCCAGCGACCTGCTGCAAGCGGTGGAAGCCATCAACGAGCGACAGAAATACAAGCTGTTCGAGCGCATCAACGCGTTCTACAAGGGCGACTTGCATGGCAAGACGTTTGCCTTGTGGGGCCTGGCGTTCAAGCCAAATACCGACGACATGCGCGATGCGCCGAGCCGGGTGTTGCTCGAATCCTTGTGGGCCGCCGGGGCGAATGTCCGTGCGTTCGACCCGGAAGCCATGCAGGAAACCCAAAAGCTGTATCCCGATGAATCGAAGCTGATGCTCATGGGCACGCCCGAGTCGGTCCTGTCCGGTGCCGATGCACTGATCATCTGCACCGAATGGCAACAGTTCAAGGCGCCGGACTTCCAGCTGATCCAGCAGCGGCTCAATGCACCGGTGATCTTCGACGGCCGCAACCTTTACGACTCGGACCGCCTGGCACGCATCGGTTTCACCTACTTTCCGATCGGCCGGGGTGAGTCGAGCAAATTGCCGATTCCGTACCAGCAATGGTTTGCCGAGTCAGTGGTTGCCTGAACACCATGCTCCCTCACATCCGCCAACAGTCCCTCGCGCTGGGTCTGTTGGCGCTGTTGTTGTTCTGCGCCGGGATTTACCAGCAAGCGGTCATCGGTTTCGATTCGCGCTTCGTGCTGTTCGCCCAGGAGATGCTGCGCAATGGACCGTCGTTTTTTCCGACGACCTATGGCCAGCCCTACGCCGACTATTCGGGACTTTCAACGGTATTCATCTGGCTGCTTTCGCTGCCGTTCGGCCAGGTCAGCAGCCTGACCGCATGGCTGCCGAGTGCCATCGCCGCAGCGGTCATCGTCAGCTTGATGTACCGCCTGTTGGCACCCTACTCCACGCGCTGGGCGCTGTTGAGCATCGCCTTGATGCTGTTGACCAATACCTTCATCACGCAAACCCATGCCGTTTCCCTCGACCTGATGCTGGCGGCCGTCGCGTTCAGCGTTTTCTACCTTGGCTATGCCGCCGATCATTTCGCGGCGCCGCGCCGCCGGGTTCTGATCTTTGCCTTGCTGATGCTGGGCTTCTGGATTCGTGGGCCCATCGGCCTGGTCATTCCTGCGGGGATGCTCTGCAGCTGTTTTCTGCTTGATCGCCAATGGCGACGGCTGATGGTCTTCGGATTGCTGGCATCGGTACTGCTGGCGGTGTGCATTGGGCTGCTGTTGTGGCTGGCAGGCGTCAGCGGCGGCCCGGCCTTCCTGCAGGAAGTGATTCGCATGCAGTTCCTGGGACGCATGGACGGTAGCGAAGGGTCCAACGGAGCGTTGTATTACTTCACCAGCTCGATGGGCAATTACGCGCTGGCCTGGCCGTTGGCCGTGCTGACGCTTGGGGCCGCTGCGTTAACCGGTTCGAGGGAAACCGGGCCGGCATTGCGCCTGATGCATTACTGCGTGGCGGCCGGACTGATCGTAATGCTCGGCCTTTCCATTCCCCAGGCGAAAAAGGCCCGCTACCTGCTGCCGATGTTGCCCATGGCGGCAATCGTGGCGGCGTATCCGTTTTACGCGACGCAGGGTCAATGGTTTGCCTGGCTGCGGGGGTTGATGCAGGGGCTGTGGCTGCTGATCCCGGGGCTGCTGATCGCGGCATTGCTGGTGGTACGGCAAAAATTCCCCGATGGGGTGGCTCACCTCACTTCCCTGTTCATCCTGCTCGGAGTGTTGCAAGCGATCGCCCTGGCAGCGCTCAGGCAGTCCCGCTGGCGAGCTCAGATACTGGCCCTCTGCGCGGTCCTGGCACTGTGGTCGTCCTACATCCTGCAGTTCGAGCCCATTCAACGACAGCTCTACGACACCCGGACCTTCAGTCGCGAAGCTTTTGAACTCGTGCAAAAAGACCCGGCGCCGCTGGTCATGCACGGGATGGGCAAAGACGCGAAGGCCATCAAGTTCATGGTCAACATCCCGCAGGACCTGCACCCGGTTTTCACTGACTCCCCACCGGAGCTTTTAGCCCTCAAGGGCCCGGCGTGGCTGATGATGGACCGCAACACCTACCAGACACTGCAAAGCACAGCCGTTGGTGCATTGCCGCCAGTGCTGAGCGGGCGGTTCGACAAGAATGATTTCGTACTCCTGCACCTTAAGTAAATCCCGTAGCAACGACAGGGGGGCCGACTGCTAAAGTAGCGCTCACGACCGGGCTGATGCCGACCCGCTCGAATAAGGATATTCGCGCCGTGACCCGCTACTCCCCCCTCATTCGCCGCCTGCTGATCTGCTCGCTGACCATCGTCGTCAGCCGCGCCATCACCAGCCCGTTGCTCACACTGTTCGTCAGCGACAAGCTGGGCCTCAACCAGCAGGATGTTGGCTTGCTGCTCGGCATTGCAGTGTTCATCGCCACCCTGCTCTCCCTGTATGGCGGCTACATCATCGATCGCTTCGAAAAACGCCGGTTGCTGATTCTCTCGATGGCGTCCAGCGCGGTCGGCCTGGTGTTGCTGACCTTTGCTGAAAACCTTTACCTGACCACGATCACCCTGATCGTCACCGAAACCGCTTCATCGCTGTTCCTCATCGGTTCAAAAGCGATCCTCAGCGACAACCTCCCGGTGGGCCAGCGCGCCAAGGCGTTTTCCTTGAGCTATACGCTGACCAACATCGGCTACGCCGTCGGGCCGATGTTCGGTGTGCTGATTGCCGGGGCCTTTGCCAGTGCACCTTTCCTGATCGCGGCGGCCATCGCTTTTTTCAGTATTTTCCTGATGACCGGGATCGCAAAGGACCCGGCGAGTTCATCTGTCACCGGCCAGGCGCAGAGTTTCCTCAAAACCCTGATCACCCTGAAAAACGATCGCACGCTGATCATGTTCACCGCCGGTTGCCTGCTCAGCACCGTGGTGCACGGACGGTTTACCTTTTACCTGTCGCAGTACCTGCTGGTGACCAGCGACCCCCAACACACCATGGAAATCATGGCTGCCCTGCTCGCCTGCAACGCCATCAGCGTGATCCTGCTGCAATACCAGATCGGGCGTTTTCTCAAGCGTGAGCAACTGCGCCAATGGATCGTGGCCGGCACCGGCCTGTTCATCCTCGGGCTGATCGGCTTCAGCGTGGCGGACAGTCTGGTGAGCTGGTGCGTGGCGATGTTCATCTTCACCCTCGGTGAAATCATCATTTACCCGGCCGAGTTTCTGTTCGTCGACACCCTGGCGCCGGAAGATCTGCGCGGCAGCTACTACGGTGCGCAAAACCTCGCAGCCCTTGGCGGCGCGCTGAGCCCGGTGATTTGCGGCTTCATGTTGATGCACACCCCCGCGCCGACGATGTTTTATGCCTTGAGTGCACTCGCGGCCCTGGGCGGTTTGTTGTGCTACATAAGCGGCCGTCGGAGAAAATTACAGCAAAATTAATGCACTAAAAGCTCATTAATATGAATTTGTCAGTAACTTAATTGAACGGCACACTGTGCGCGTTCCTCCCCCAACAGTTGGAACGACTTCAAGGGCTTTCTGGGTTCCCCAGCTAAGCCCTTTTTTTACCTCGATTTTTTCTGCCGGAGTTTTCTCGGAATGCTTGCTCGCTGGTTGCCTGCCGCCATCAACACCCGCCCCACCGAATGGAGCCGCGCCGCCGTCGGCATGGCCTTGGGGACACTGATGAGTGTGTGGCTCTGTAGCCAGGTGTTCGGCATCGAGGTGGCCCAGCACCTGATCGGCCCGCTAGGGGCCTCGGCGGTGCTGTTGTTTGCCGTGTCTTCGGGCGCGCTCGCCCAGCCCTGGTCGATTCTCGGCGGTTACTTGAGCGCCGGGGTGATTGCCCTGCTGGTGGCCCATGTGCTGGGACGAACCTTGGGTAGCGCTTGCCTGGCGGCGGGCATGGCGTTGATCCTGATGTGCTGGCTGCGGTGCCTGCATCCACCGGCCGGTGCATTGGCCCTGACCCTGGTGTTGGCCGATCCGGCAACCATTGCCATGGACTGGAAAGCCATTGGGCCGGTGATGCTCAGCGCGGCGACGATGCTGCTCTGCGCCCTGATCTACAACAACCTGACCCGTGTTCGTTACCCCAAGAGCGCCAGCGAACCGGTGGCCAGGATTCCTGCCGATCATCCGCCGGTCGACCGTCAGGCCATCACCGCCGAAGACCTGAAACTGGCGTTGGCCGACATGGAAGCGTTCTATGACGTCACGCCCGAAGACCTCGAACAGTTGATCCAGGCCAGCCAACTGCACGCCAAACGCCGCAGTGTGGGCGAAGTGCTCGCCCCACGACTGTAAGTCGCTGTTTTGGAGGTTCTTTTGCCGTGGCCGGGCGGTTCTGGCATCCTGCGCCTCCATTTTCTGACCCGGCCCGCCTTCTGGCACGCAAACCACCATGACCGCCTCCGAAAAAGCCCCCGCTCCACGCCACAGCGATCTGATCTACGGCCTCGATGACCGCCCGCATCTGACCGCCACCGTCTTTGCCGCCCTGCAACACGTCCTGGCGAGCTTCGTCGGCATCATCACCCCGACGCTGATCATGGGCAGCGCCCTGGGCCTGCAAAGCGAAATTCCCTACCTGATCAGCATGGCACTGTTCGTCTCCGGCCTGGGCACCTTCGTGCAGGCGCGGCGCTTCGGTCCGGTGGGCTCGGGCCTGTTGTGCCTGCAAGGCACCAGTTTCTCGTTCATCAGTGTGATTCTCAGCGCCGGCTTCATGGTCAAGGCCCGGGGTGGCGGCACCGATGAGATTCTCTCGACCATCTTCGGCGTGTGCTTCTTTGCCGCGTTCATCGAGGTGGTGTTAAGCCAGTTCATCGGCAAACTGCGCATGCTGATCACCCCGGTGGTGACCGGAACCATCATCACGCTGATGGGTTTGTCGCTGATCAAGGTGGCGATGACCGACATCGCCGGCGGCTTCGGCGCCCCGGATCTTGGGGCGGCCAGTCACCTGGCCCTGGCGGCGCTGGTGCTGGGCACCATCGTGGTGTTGAACCGGGTGGATGTGCCGTTTCTGCGCCTGGGGGCGATTGTCATCGGCCTGACCCTGGGCTACGGGGTGGCATGGCTCATGGGCCAGGTGGATTTCAACAGCCTGCCTGAAGTGCCGCTGATGAGCGTACCGGTACCCTTCAAGTACGGGTTCTCCTTCGATTGGGTGGCGTTCATTCCGGTGGCGGTGATCTTCCTGGTGTCGCCGCTGGAGGCCGCGGGCGACCTCACGGCCAACTCGATGATCTCCCGGCAACCGGTCAAGGGCCCAGTGTACATTCGCCGGATCAAGTCCGGCCTGCTCGCCGATGGCCTCAACTCGGCCATGGCCGCGGTGTTCAACAGCATGCCGATGGTGACCTTCGCCCAGAACAACGGGGTGATCCAGCTCACCGGTGTGGCCAGCCGTTACGTGGCGTTTTTCATTGCCGGATTGCTGGTGGTGCTTGGCCTGTTCCCGATGATCGGCGCGGTACTGCAACTGATGCCGAAACCGGTGCTCGGCGGCGCCGAACTGGTGATGTTCGGCACCGTCGCGGTGGCCGGGATCAAGATTCTCGCCGAGGCCGGCCTGCATCGGCGCAACATGCTGATCGTGGCGATTTCCATCGGCATGGGCCTGGGCGTGGCCGCCGTGCCGGAAGTCTTGCGTGAACTGCCCAAGGCCCTGCACAACATTTTCGAATCGCCCATCACCGTCGGCGCGCTGTGCGCTATCGTTCTTAATATCTTCCTGCCCGAAGAGTTCATCGAACTGGAAGAGGACGAATTCGATCCGGAGGCCTCCGTGCTTCAGGTGATGCAGAACCCCGATGTGACCGCCAGGGATGAACCCGCAAAGCCTGCGATGGTCGCACAGTCGAACCACTAGTCGGGCTCAAGGGCTGAGCCGCTGGCGGTTCAGTCTTTTTCAGATGAGAGCACGTCCATGCGCAGCCTCCATGCGGTCCTGATTTCCCTCCTGCTCTGTCTGGGCGCCTGCTCCTCCTTGCCCAATCGAGACCCGTTGAAAATCAACGTCGTGGGTGTCGACCCCCTGCAAGGCGAAGGCATGGAAGTGCGCTTTGCCGTGAGAATCCGCGTGCAGAACCCCAATGACTACACCCTCACCTACAGCGGCGTTGCCCTGGACCTGGACATCAATGGCCAGCCCTTCGCCTCTGGCGTCACCGATGTGCAGGGTACGATCGGACGTTTTTCCGACACCATCGTCACCGTGCCGGTCAGTGTTTCGGCGTTTTCGGTGATCCGCCAGACCTATGGCATCAGCCAGATGAAAACGCTGAACAACATGCCCTACGTGCTGCGAGGCAAGCTCTCGGGTGGGGTGTTCAACACGATGCGTTTCGTCGACAGCGGCACGCTCAATCTGCCAGGGCCTACCACCGGCAGCCGTTAACAGCTCGGGAATATACGGTCATTGCGCTGCTGACTTACTCGGTATCATTGAGAATCAGGCTGCGGTAATGCCCCGGATTCGACCCCGACCACTTGCGAAACGCCTTGTAGAACGAACTGACGTCAGCGAACCCCAGCCGCGTGGCGATTTCGCTGAAGCTGATCGCCGGCTCCGCCAGCCAGACGATCGCCAATTCCTTGCGCACGCCGTCCTTGAGGCCCTGGTAGGTTTGCCCTTCTTCGGCCAGTCGGCGGCGCAAGGTTGAGGCCGACATGCACAGGCGTTGCGCCAGGGCTTCGGTTTCCGGCCAGTGTTCGGCCGGCAGGTGGCGCAGGTCGTGTTTGATGCGACTGGCCAGGCTCTGCGGATCGCGGTACTTCACCAGAATGTTCGCCGGCGCACGGGCCAGGAATCGCTCGAGTTCCTCAGGGCTGCGCTTGATGGGCAGGTCCAGGCAATCGGCGGAGAAAATCATCCGCGTGCGTGGGCGGTTGAAGCGCAGGTTCTCGGAAAACATCACCTGATAGTCATCGCAGAAATCCGGTTTCGAACAGCGCAGTTCGATGGCCAGGATCGGAATCCGCCGCCCTGCCAGCCAGCAGGCAACGCCATGCACGATCATCCAGTAAGTGAAATAGGTGAAGGCCCGGCGCGGGTCCTTGTCGTCCTCCAGCAGGACGATTTCCGCCAGGCTTTGCTGACGCACCAACTGCGCCGGCAGGTGCTCGAGGATCAACGACAGAAACTCCAGGCCACTGGCCACTCCCGCCGCCACGTTGGGCTGGAGCATGGCACCGCGACACAGGAACGCGAAGCTGCCGGATTTCAGTTTGCGCAAGTCCATGCCAAAGAACTCATCATCGCCGCGCCGTGCCAGCACCCGCCACAGGCGCGCATAAGCGGTGGCCGGAACACGGGCGTCGGTGCTGCCCAACAGTTGCGGGTCGATGCCGACTTTGCTCAACACCTCGTCCGTGGCGATACCCGGCGCGCAGCTTTGCAACAGTGCTTCACGCACCAGTTGAATGGAGATGGTGTCTTTTTCCGACATGGATCGCGGCAAGCCCTGTTCTTGTTCGAGTGGGGGCATATTAGCCGAAACCACCCGCTGAACGCTGATCGAATAACCCTGTGGGAGCGAGCTTGCTCGCGATCGCTTTTCTGAGACCCACCGGGTTTACAGGATGCGGTAAAGCAACCGCTCTATCCGCACACGGCTCACGCGCTTGAGGAACTTGGCCACGCCCGCCGGGTACTCGGCCAGGGTTTCCAGGTTCTGGAAGTGCTCGATGCGCCGGGTGTGCTGGAAGATCTCCGCCAGCTCTTTGCCACGCGGTTCCAGCAGTTCGCCATGGGGGTCATCGATCAACAAGGCGTTTTCCAGATCGAGTCGAAACGCCCGCGGGTTGAGGTTGTTGCCGGTCAGCAAGGTATAGCGCCGGTCGATCCACATGCCCTTGAGGTGATAGGTGTTGTCGCCATCTCGCCACAGGTGCAGGTTCAACTGCCCGCTGTTTATGTTGCGTTGATGACGCTTGGCAAACCGGCGCAAGCTGATTTCGTACAGGTACGGCAGCGCCGAAATGACCCGGAAGGGTTCGCTCGGCGGAATGTAGAAATCGTTGGCCGTCTTGTCGCCGACCACAATGTCGATCTTCACCCCACGGGCCAGTGCGCGGTTGATCTCGCGGATGATCGCCAGCGGCAGGTTGAAGTACGGCGTGCAAATGGTCAGTTGCTGCTGGGCGCTGGCGATCAGTTCGCAGATCACCCGGTTCAACGGATTGTTCTTGCCGACGCCAAGCAGCGGGCTGACGGACAAACCGGTCCTGTCGGTGGTGCCCTGCGTGGTGTCGTACGCCGCGTGCTTGAGGCGGCTGCGCAGGTCACCAATGTCATTGCGCAGGCTGCGGGTGGTCGGCAGGTTCGGCAGGTCGAGGCGGTGCACCGCCTTGGACGCCACCAGGCCGTGCTGCACCAGGTGCTGCATCGAATCGGCCAGTTCACGATTGTGCAACAGGTGATAGCGGTCGTAGCGGTACTTGTCGAACTTGTGCAGATAGACGTTGTTCAGGCTCGCGCCGCTGTAGATCACCCAGTCATCGATCACGAAGCCTTTAAGGTGCAACACACCGAACAGCTCGCGGGTTTGTACCGGGACGCCGTAGATCGGCACTTCGCTGGCATGGGTACGGGTCACTTCCTGATACCACGCGGAGTTTCCCGGCTGCTTGCCGGCACCGATAAGGCCGCGCTGGGCGCGCAGCCAGTCGACGACCACCACCACGTCCAGTTCCGGACGCGCCAGTTTGGCCGCGTGCAAGGCATCGAGTATTTCCTGGCCGGCTTCATCCTGTTGCAGGTACAGCGCAACGATGTAGATACGCCGGGTCGCGCTGGCAATTTTCTCCAGCAGGCAACGACGGAATTCGGCAGCGCCGGCGAGGACGCTGACGGCATCGGCCGTCAGCGGAAAACTGCGCAACTTGGGCAGCAGGGAGCGTTTGAAAAGCGACGGCATAGGGCTCGCAATGGGTCGAATCCGAAGAACCCATGAGCTTACACCATGCAAAGGTTCGGGTCTTGTTACCGTCTGTAATGTCCCCTTCGCGAGCAGGCTCGCTCTCACTGGCTGAATGCATTCCCATGTGGGAGCGAGCCTGCTCGCGAAGACCATTTATCAGGCACTAGAAAAATATCGATTGACCATGGAGAACGATCGTTCTACTGTTTGTCACATGAACGAAATCACTAGCAACGACACACGCGACATCATTCTGGATGTCACCGAAAAGTTGATCTACAAAAGTGGCATAGCCGCCACTGGCATGGATCTTCTGGTGAAAACCGCCGGCGTCTCCAGAAAAAGCGTCTACCGCTACTTCGCCAACAAGGACGAACTGGTTGTGGCGGCCCTGCAACGCCGCGACCAGCGCTGGATGCACTGGTACAGAGGCGCAGTCGGCCAGGCACAAACCCCGGCCGAGCGACTGCTCAACCTGTTTACCGTACTCAAGTCGTGGTTCGCCTGCGAAGGTTTCCGCGGCTGCGCCTTCATCAACACCAGCGGCGAAACCGGCGACCCGCAAGACCCGGTGCGCCTGGTCGCCAAAGAACATAAACAGAAGCTGCTCGACTACCTGTGCGAGCTGTGTACCGAACATGGCGCCGAGGATCCGCAACTGCTGGCCAGACAGCTGCTGATCCTGATCGACGGTGCCATTACCGTGGCGCTTGTAATGGGTGATCACAGTGCCGCCGATAATGCGCAATGCATGGCGCGAAAGTTATTGGACCTGTAGCAACCTGATCAAGTTCGACAATTGTTTGAACTTTAACTTGATACGGAGACTTGAAATGTCTAACGCCGAAGTTCGTCCGCCATTACCCCCATTCACCCGTGAATCGGCCATTGAAAAAGTTCGCCTGGCCGAAGACGGCTGGAACTCCCGCGACCCCGAGCGTGTGTCCCTGGCCTACACCCTGGACACCCAATGGCGCAACCGCGCCGAGTTCGCCCACAACCGCGAAGAGGCCAAGGGCTTCCTGACCCGCAAATGGGCCAGGGAACTGAACTACCGGCTGATCAAGGAGCTCTGGGCATTTACCGACAATCGCATTGCCGTGCGTTATGCCTATGAATGGCACGACGACTCAGGTAACTGGTTCCGCTCCTACGGCAACGAAAACTGGGAGTTCAACGAGGACGGCCTGATGGCCCGCCGCTTCGCCTGCATCAACGACATGCCGATCAAGGAAAGCGAGCGCAAGTTCCACTGGCCGCTGGGGCGTCGGCCTGACGATCATCCGGGGCTGTCGGATCTGGGCTTGTAATTCAGCTTCACGCTAAACCCTGTGGGAGCGGGCTTGCTCGCGAAAGCGGTGTGTCAGCCAACATTTATGCTGGATCTGGCGGCCTCTTCGCGAGCAAGCCCGCTCCCACATTGGTGTTGTGTTGTTAGTGTGGGTAACATGTCGCCCCTTCCCCGCAGCCCTTTCTGCACCCGCCGATTAAGCCGATCCCATGCCTTTCGAACTTAGCGTTGACCTCTCCACCCTGGCCATCCTGGCCCTTGTCGCTTTTGTTGCCGGTTTCATCGACGCCATCGCCGGTGGCGGTGGGCTATTGACCACTCCTGCCTTGCTGACCGCCGGCCTGCCGCCGCACCTGGTGCTGGGCACCAACAAACTCAGTTCGACCTTCGGCTCGGCCATTGCCAGTTTCACCTTCTACCGCCGCAAGTTGTTCCACCCCGCGCAATGGGTCCACGCCATCGTCGGCACTCTGGTCGGCGCGCTGACCGGTGCCGTGGTCGCCCATTACCTGCCGGCGGAATGGCTGAACAAAATGCTGCCGGTGATCGTTTTCGCTTGCGGTGTCTATCTCTTGTTTGGCGGTACGCCGAAAGCGCCGCTGGATAGCAACGCACCGATCAAGAAAAAGTGGCAGTCGACCCAAGGCTTCAGCCTCGGCTTCTATGACGGCGTGGCCGGTCCCGGCACGGGTGCGTTCTGGACCGTGAGCAGCCTGCTGCTCTACCCCATCGACCTGGTGAAGGCCAGCGGCGTGGCGCGCAGCATGAACTTCGTCAGCAACGCGGCGGCACTATCGATCTTCATCTTTTCCGGTCAGGTGGATTGGGTCATCGGCCTGTGCATGGGCTCATCGTTGATGGTCGGCGCCTTCTTCGGCGCTCGCACCGCCATCAGCGGCGGCGCGAAATTCATTCGCCCGGTGTTCATCACCGTGGTGCTGGGCCTGACCGTGCGCCTAGCCTGGCAGCACTGGTTCAGCGTGGCCTAAGCGCCGCGCCACATAGACGTCGATCAGGTAACGGGCAATCGAGCGTGACGCCGGCAACGGCGGCAGCTCGTGCACGTTGAACCACTGGGCGTCCTCGATCTCGTCTTCCTGACAGACGATCTCGCCACCGGCATATTCGGCGTGAAAGCCAAGCATCATCGAGTGCGGGAACGGCCAGCACTGGCTGCCCATGTACTGGATGTTCCTGACCTCGATGCTCACCTCTTCGCGAACCTCGCGAATCAGGCAGTCCTCGGCCGATTCGCCCGGTTCGGCGAACCCCGCCAATGTGCTGTAGACACCGCTGACAAAACGCGGTGAACGTGCCAACAGCACTTCATCGCCTCGAGTCACCAGGACAATCATGCTCGGCGAAATCCGTGGGTAGCTGCGCAGATCACATGGCTGGCAATACATCGCGCGCTCGCGCGGCACCTGGGTCATGGCCTGACCGCAGTTACCGCAAAAGCGGTGCTCCCGGGCCCAGGTGCCGATCTGCGCGGCGTAACCGAGCACCTTGTACAGCGTGTGATCGCCTTCGAGCATGAACGCCCGCAGGCCTTTCCAGTTGCAACCCGGCACTTCGCTGTGGCTGCGCAACTCCAGCAGATAGACCGGCTCGCCATCGAGGTGACCGATGCCATGCTCGGCCAGAATCGACAGGTCCTGACGTTTCAGCCATTCGCGCGCGAACAGTGCGCCGTTGTCATCGAACAGAAAGCCTTCGGGGCTGCGCGCGATGGCCCAGCCGCCGGGTTGATCGGTGTCCAGTACTGCGGTGGTCCAGCGAGGAATCATGGTTAATCAATCCAGAAATTCGGGTTTCTGTTTGCTCATATGGGCGGCCATGGCCACGCGCAGATCGGTGGATTGCAACATGGCGGCGTTCCAGGTGGCGATGTATTCGAGGCCGTCATCGATGCGATGGTCACGCATGTAGCTGATCATCTCCTTGGTGCCGGTGACCGCGATCGGTGACTTGCCGGCGATTTCCCGGGCAATACCCATGACGCCGTCTAGCAGGCTGGCGCTGTCGCTGTAGACGCGATTGACCAGGCCCATGCTCCGCGCTTCATCGGCGCCAAAAGTGCGACCAGTGTAAGCCAGTTCGCGCAGCATGCCGTCACCGATGATTCGCGGCAAGCGTTGCAGCGTGCCAACGTCGGCAGCCATGCCGATGTCGATTTCCTTGATCGAAAACTGTGCGTCCTCGGCGGCATAACGCATGTCGCACGCGGCGATCAGGTCGATGGCGCCCCCCAGGCAGTAACCCTGAATGGCCGCAAGCACCGGTTTGCGGCAGTTATCGACGGCATTGAACGAAGCTTGCAGGGTGAGGATCTTGCGCCGCAACAGGCGCGCGTTGCGTCCCACGTCCTTGCCCAGTTCATTGGCCACGCCGGCCAGCATCATCAGGTCGATCCCCGAGGAGAAATGCTTGCCTGCTCCGCTGAGGACCACCACCCGCACTTCATCGGTGTCGTCGATCCACCGGAAGATCTCGACGATCTCGCTCCAGAACGCCGCGTTCATCGAGTTGATCTTCTCCGGGCGGTTGATCTGCACATGGGCGATTTTATCGACCAGTTCGACGTTGAACGCAGTGTACTGAGACATGCCAATGATCCTTTTGCGGGCAAAAATGAGGTCCGAACTATAACAAGGCATCAAGGTGGGCAGTAAGGCAGTGGTTTGGCCAAATGCGGGACTCAAAAACACGCACCACAATAGTGCACGCCTGATATATCACGTCGCACATTTATGTGACTGCCCAGTGACTTTTTGAGGCCAAAACGCAAAAAAACATGCACTTCGTCGGGGCGTTTGCACCTCGATCAGGCACGTCCGTCCCGCTACAAACCGATTGTCGAACAATTTTGCCATCTGCCCTTTACCGCTCTAAGTTCTGGCCTAGACTCACTTTCTCAAGGCGAAACCGGTCGGTCACAAAATGGAAAAATAGTCGAAACTTTTTCCAATCCCGATCGGTCCTCTGACAAGAAGGTGCGTTGCGACTGGTGCAATCTTTGCAACGGCTGATTCAACCCTTTTGCTTCGACTCGACGCATTGGGCAGCGCTTGCTCACTGATGCGCAGCGCGTTTGCGCCGGCCACGGGAAATGGCCATGAAACACCGTTTGCCAGACCTAAGAATTAGATCAACAACACGGGAGATTCATATGATCAGTACGGCTTTGGAAATACAGGGAGAGCGTGCTCATCAGGTCGGCGAATCGAGCGCCGTAACTGCCGCAAACACCCAACCCGCCAGCGTTCCAGGCACCAGGACGCTGACCCCGGCAGCCAACCAGAATCCGAACCGTAAGAAAGTCCTGTTCGTCACCTCGGAAATTGCCGACCTGGTGAAAACCGGTGGCCTGGGCGATGTTTCCGCAGCACTGCCGCGGGCCATGGCCCATCTGCACGATGTACGGGTGTTGATCCCCGGTTACCCGCAAGTGCTGCACAGCGAGAACCCCATTCATATCATCGGTGAGCTTGGCGGCCATGCTGCGTTGCCACCGTGCAAGATCGGGCGCATGGACATGCCCGATGGCCTGGTCATTTACGTGTTGATCTGCCCCGAACTCTACGAGCGCGAAGGTTCACCCTACGGCGCCAACAACGGCCGCGACTGGCCGGATAACCATATCCGTTTCGCCCGCCTGGGCCTGGCGGCGGCTGATATTGCCGCCAACCTCGCGCAGATCCACTGGTGCCCGGACCTGGTGCACGCCCACGACTGGCCCGCCGGCCTGGCCCCTGCCTACATGCACTGGCGTGGGCAGCGCACACCGACGCTTTTCACCATCCACAACCTGGCCTATCAAGGTGTGACCAGCCTGGGCTCGTGCCCCGAACTGGGCATTCCCCAACACGCGCTGCAACAGGAAGGCATGGAGTTCTACGGCAAAATGTCGTTCCTCAAGGCCGGCATGGCCTATTCGAGCCACATCACCACGGTCAGCGCGACCTACGCCCAGGAAATCACCACCCCGGATTTCGGCTGTGGCCTGGACGGTTTCCTCGCCGCCAAGACCCAGCAAGGCCTGCTCAGTGGCATCCCCAACGGCATCGATGAAAGCTGGGATTCGGCGACCGACCCGCACCTGTTCTGCCCGTTCGACATCGGCGACTGGGATGGCAAGGCCGTGAACGCCGCCCATGTCCGCGAACTGTTCGGCCTGAAAGACTCCGAAGGACCGCTGTTCGCCGTGGTTTCGCGCCTGGTTTATCAGAAAGGCCTGGACCTGACAGAGGCGGTGTCCGAGTACATCGTCAAAAATGGCGGGCAGATCGCGATCATCGGTCGCGGCGAGCCGGAAGAAGAACAGGCCATGCGTGAACTGGCCCTGCGCTTCCCCGGGCAGATCGGCGTGCGCATCGGCTTCAACGAAACCGACGCCCGGCGCATGTTTGCCGGCAGCGACTTCCTGCTGATGCCTTCGCGATACGAGCCATGCGGCCTGAGCCAGATGTACGCCCAGCGCTTCGGCTCGTTGCCGGTGGCACGCAACACCGGCGGTCTTGCCGACACCATCGAAAACGGCGTGACCGGTTTCCTGTTCGATGAATCCACGGTGCAGAGCTATCAGGAAGCCCTGAGCCGCGCGTTCAAGGTGTTCGCCTTTCCCGGCCTGCTGCACGCCATGCGCTGCCGGGCCATGACGGCGCCGTTCAACTGGTGCAAGGCGGTCGAACCCTACGCCGAGCTCTACGAACAGCTTGTGGCCAAGGCATTGGGGAAATCGCACAAACAGTAAGAGGCTTTGAAGATGCCGTTACGGACCCTTGAGACCTGGCCCCACGGCGCAATCATGCTGGACGCAGAGCACACGCGATTCGCGTTGTGGGCGCCAGATGCGTACTACGTCAGTGTCGAACTGGAAAATGGACAGTCCTTGCCGTTGCTGCCCCAGGCCGACGGCTGGTTCGTGAGCAACATCCGATGCGCGGCGGGCACGCGTTACCGCTACAGCATCGACGGCGAACTGGAAGTGCCCGACCCGGCCTCCCGTGCCCAGGCCGGCGACATCGACCGGCACAGCGTGGTGGTCGATCCGCTGGCCTATGCCTGGCAACACGCCGCCTGGCTGGGACGGCCGTGGAACGAAGCGGTGATCTACGAACTGCATGTCGGTGCGCTCGGCGGCTTCAGCGCCGTCGAGCAGCATCTGGCGCGGCTGGTCGAACTGGGCGTCACCGCGATCGAACTGATGCCTGTCGCGCAGTTTCCCGGCGAACGCAATTGGGGTTATGACGGCGTCCTGCCCTACGCGCCCCAAGCGTCATACGGCTCCCCCGAGCAGCTCAAGCACTTAATCGACACCGCCCATGGCCACGGCCTGGCGGTGATCCTCGACGTGGTCTACAACCACTTCGGCCCGGACGGCAATTACCTGCATCGTTATGCCAAGGGCTTTTTTCGCGAAGACAAACACACGCCGTGGGGCGCGGCCATAGACTTGCGCCGTCGCGAAGTACGGGACTTCTTCATCGAAAACGCCTTGATGTGGCTGCTGGAGTACCGTTTCGACGGTTTGCGCCTGGACGCGGTGCACGCCATCGAAGACCCGGATTTCATCCAGGAGCTGGCACGACGGGTGCGCCAGCAGACGGGACCGGCGCGGCATGTGTGGCTGATGGTGGAGAACGAACACAACCAGGCTAGCCTGCTCGAACAGGGTTACGACGCGCAGTGGAACGATGACGGCCACAACGCCCTGCATGTGTTGCTGACCGGCGAAACCGACGCCTATTACGCCGACTACGCGCAAAACCCCACCGAACAACTGGCGCGCTGCCTGAGCCAGGGCTTCGTGTTCCAGGGCCATCTCAATCGCCATGGTGTGGCGCGGGGCGAACCCAGCGGACATCTTCCGCCCAGTGCATTCATCCTGTTTTTGCAGAACCATGACCAGATCGGTAACCGGGCCTTCGGCGAGCGCCTGCATCAACTCGCCCACCCGCAAGCGCTGCGGGCCGCCACGGTGTTGCTGCTGTTGTCGCCGATGATTCCGCTGCTGTTCATGGGCGACGAATTTGCCGTCGAGCAACCCTTCCTGTTTTTCACCAGCCATCACGGTGAATTGGCCAGGCAGGTTCGCGACGGCCGGCGCAATGAGTTCGCGGCGCTCAGCGCCTTTGCCGACCCGATCCTGCGCGAACACATTCCGGACCCGAACGATCCGCAGACATTTGCAGCGTCCCGCCCAGTCCTGTCATCGACCGGCCATTGCGAGATGCACGACCTGTATCGACGACTGTTGCAGATCCGTCACCGGCACATCATCCCGCGCCTGCCGGGCGCCCGGGCACTGGGCACCGATGTGCTGGGTGAAGCCGCGGTCAGTGCAACCTGGCGCCTGGGCGATGGCAGCCAGCTGCGCATTGACCTGAACCTCAGCGCCAGCCCCGTAGTCCACACCTCACAGACCGGTGCCACGCGCTTGTTCGAATACCCGCCACAGGGCGCCGACCTGCCGGCCCCAAACACCCTTGCCCCGTATTGCGCGCTCGTCAGCCTCGCCGCCGCAGCCCCCTTTGCTACCCCGTTTGGAGAGCGTCCATGAGTGATGCGCAACTGGAAATCCTGGCCAGCCGTGCCGGTCTCGCAGTCGATTGGCTCGACGCCAACGGCCGCCCGCAAAAAGTCGCGCCGTCCGTGTTGCGCAATGTGCTGACCGGCCTTGGCCACCCGGCCGGCAGCGCCCAGGAAATCGACGCCAGCCTGCTGGAACTGCAAGAGGTGCAACAGACCCATCACTTGCCGCCATTGATCACCGCCGATGTCGGGAAGGGCCTGGACCTGGCGCGTTTTTTCGAGCCCGGGACCCCTTGCGAAATCCACCTCGAAGACGGTTCGCGGCTCGACCTGAAACTGGACGCCAACGCGGTGCTACCGGGGCTGGTACCGGTCGGCTATCAACAGGTCAGCATCGACGGACAAAGCTTCACCCTGGCCGTAGCCCCGGCCCGTTGCTACAGCGTGGCCGATGCCGTGGACAACCCCATCCCCCGTGCCTGGGGCCTGAGTGTGCAATTGTATGGATTGCGCCGCCCCGGCGATGGCGGGTTTGGTGACACCCAGGCGCTGGAGGACCTCGCCCGGGTGGCCGGCGAGCGTGGCGCCGAGGCGCTGGCGATCAGCCCGCTGCATGCGATGTTTTCCAGTGACACCCAACGCTACAGCCCCTATTCGCCGTCCAGCCGCTTATTTCTCAACAGCCTTTACTGCGCCCCGGGCACCATTCTCGGCGAACGCGCACTGCGCACCGCCATCGATGCAACCGGGCTGGCCATTGAACTCAAGGCGCTGGAAGAGCGACCGCTGATTGACTGGCCGGCCGCCGCCGAAGCCAAGCATCGGCTGTTGCAGTCGCTGTACGAAGGTTTCGTCCAGGGCGAACATCCTTTGCACGAAGACTTCAGCAGTTTTCGTCACGCCGCCGGCGAAGCGCTGGAAAACCACTGTCGCTTCGAAGCCATCCAGGAGGCGCGCGCCGCCCGGGGTGAACACCTCGACTGGCGGCAGTGGCCTGAACCCTGGCGCAATCCGCGCAGCGCCGAACTGGCGGCATTCGCCGAAGAGAATGCCGGGCGCATCGGCTTCTTCGCCTTCTGCCAGTGGCTGATCACGCGCTGCCTGGAGCGCGCGCAAACCGCCGCCCGCGCCAGCGGCATGAGTATCGGCCTGATCGCCGACCTGGCCGTTGGCGCCGATGGTGGCGGCAGCCAGGCCTGGAGCCGTCAGGACGAACTGCTCGCGTCCCTCACCGTCGGTGCGCCGCCGGACATTCTCAACCGCACGGGCCAAGGCTGGGGGATTTCCGCATTCTCCCCTGAAGGCCTGGTGCGCAATGGTTTCCGGGCCTTCATCGAAATGTTGCGGGCCAATTTCGCCCACTCCGGTGGCTTGCGCATCGATCACGTCATGGGCTTGCAGCGTCTGTGGGTAATCCCCAATGGATCGCCGCCAGCGGACGGCGCCTACCTGTATTACCCGGTGGACGATCTGCTGCGCCTGCTGACCCTGGAATCCCATCGTCACCAGGCCATCGTCCTGGGCGAAGACCTCGGCACCGTGCCGGACGGCCTGCGGGAAAAACTCATCGCCCGCTCGATGCTGGGCATGCGGGTATTGCTGTTCGAACAGGACAACACGCATTTCAAGCCGATCCTCGACTGGCCGGACAACGCCCTGGCCACCACCAGCACCCATGACCTGCCGACCCTCAACGGCTGGTGGCATGGCCGCGATATCGACTGGAACGCCCGGCTCGGCTTGCTCGATGCCAGTGGTGAAATCGAATGGCGCCAGCACCGCGAACGCGAGCGCGAAGGCCTGCGCCGGGCGTTGAGCCAGGACCCGCAGAACTTCCGTGAAGAGTCCCACGAAACCGACCAGGTGCTCGATGCCAGCGTGCGCTTCCTCGGTCATACCCGGGCCCCCTTGGTGCTGCTGCCCCTGGAAGACGCCCTTGGTGTCGAACAGCAAGCCAACCTGCCCGGCACCATCGACTCCCACCCCAACTGGTCGCGGCGCTTGCCCGGTTACAGCGAAGCCCTGCTCGACGGAGCGGATGCCGCACGACGCCTGGAGTTGCTCGCCTGTGCGCGGCTCCAGGCGGCCGAGCGTGATCGATGACCCTGGTACCGAGTCGTCTACTGCGCGCCACCTTGCGCCTGCAATTTCACAAAGGCTTCACGCTTGAAGATGCGGTGCCACTGGTGCCGTATTTCTCCCGTCTTGGCATCAGCCATGTCTACGCCTCCCCGCTGTTGCGCGCCCGCGCCGGGTCGATGCATGGTTATGACGTGGTGGACCCGACCCGGGTCAATCCGGAACTGGGCGGAGAGGCGGCGCTGCGCAGCCTGGTCAGTGCCCTGCACGAGCACAACATGGGGTTGATCCTCGACGTCGTCTCCAACCACATGGCGGTCGGCGGCGGTGACAATCCCTGGTGGCTGGATTTGCTGGAGTGGGGACGCCTGAGCCCTTACGGCGAGTTTTTCGACATCCAGTGGCATTCACCCGACCCGTTGATGGAAGGCCAGTTGCTCCTGCCGTTTCTGGGCAGCGACTACGGCGTCGCGTTGCAGGACGGCACCCTGCCCCTGCGCTTCGATGCCTGGCACGGCAGCTTCCATGTCGAGCACTACGAACATCGCTTTCCGATTTGCCCCAGCGATTACGGGGAACTGCTCAGGACCGATGCACCGCTCGATACACAGCAGGCCGAACAACTGAAAAACCTGGCCGATCGCTTCAGCACCCTGAGCTACCAGACCGACGCCCACAGCCTGGCTCTGCCGCTGAAAGCGGAACTTCGCGATCTGGTCAACGATCCGGCCCTGGCCCACGCCATCGAGCAGCACCTGAACAACTACGACTCACTGACCGGCGAAGGCTTCCGGCGCCTGCACAACCTGCTGGAACGCCAGAGCTATCGCCTCGCCAGTTGGCGCACCGCCGCCGATGACATCAACTGGCGGCGCTTCTTCGATATCAATGAACTCGGCGGACTGCGGGTCGAGCGTCCCGCCGTGTTCGAAGCCACCCACGCGAAGATTTTCCAACTGGTGGCTGAAGGGCTGATCGACGGGTTGCGCATCGACCACATCGACGGCCTCGCCGACCCGCGAGGCTATTGCCGCAAGCTGCGCCGCCGGGTCGACAGCCTGTCAGCGGGCCGGCACCTGCCCATCTATGTGGAAAAGATCCTGGGCGAAGGGGAAACCCTGCCTCGCGACTGGTCGGTGGACGGCACCACCGGCTACGAATTCATGAACCAGTTGTCACTACTGCAACAGGATCCACGGGGCGCGCAGACTCTGGCCGAACTCTGGCATCGTCACAGCGAGCGGTCCGCCGATTTCGGCCAGGAAGCTCAACTGGCCCGCCAGCAAGTCCTCAGCGGCTCCCTGGCCGGAGATTTCGAAAGCGTTGCCCAGGCCTTGCTGCAAGTGGCCCGGGACAACCTCATGACCCGCGACCTGACCCTCGGCGCCATTCGCCGGGCCTTGCAGGCGTTGATCGTGCATTTCCCGGTGTACCGCACCTACATCAGTCCCCTTGGCCGGTCGGCCCAGGGCGAGGCGTTTTTCCGTCAGGCCATGGACGGCGCCCGCCAAACCCTGGGTGAAGAGGACTGGCCGGTGCTCGACTGCCTAGCCGGATGGCTCGGCGGTGAACCCTGGCGTTCGCGCCCGGCCGGTCGCGAGCGCAAACGCTTGAAGCACGCCTGCGTACGTTTCCAGCAATTGACCTCACCGGCGGCGGCGAAAGCGGTGGAAGACACCGCGTTCTATCGTTCGGCGGTCCTGCTCTCGCGCAATGACGTTGGCTTCAACACCGAACAGTTCAGCGCACCTGTCGCCGACTTTCATCAGGCCTGTATCGAACGCCTCGACACCTTCCCGGACAATCTGCTGGCCAGCGCCACCCACGACCACAAGCGCGGTGAAGATTCACGGGCGCGGCTGGCGGTACTGAGCGAGCGCAGCAGTTGGTACGCCGACCAGATCGGCCTGTGGCGCGCCCTCGCCCGGCCCTTGCGCAACGACGATCAAATGCCATCGACGGGGGATGAACTGATTCTCTACCAGGCGATCATCGGCAGCTGGCCGCTGGCGTTGGAGATCGATCATGCGCCGGCCCTTGAGGACTACGCAAAACGCCTCTGGCAGTGGCAACGCAAGGCCCTGCGCGAAGCCAAACTGCAAAGTAGCTGGAACGCGCCCAATGACCCTTACGAGCAAGCGAGCGAAGACTTCATCCAGCGTCTGTTGCTCAGCCCCGAAGGCGAGTTGTTGCGTACGGCCCTGGCCAAGGCTGCCCGCTCGATTGCCGCCCCCGGCGCACTCAACGGATTGGCGCAAACCTTGCTGCGCATGACCGTGCCCGGTGTACCGGACTTGTATCAGGGCAACGAGTTCTGGGACTTCAGCCTGGTCGACCCGGACAACCGTCGTCCCGTGGATTACGCCAGCCGCCAGCAGGCGCTGCAGCAAGCGGTGGACCTGCCGGACTTGATGCAAAACTGGCGTGACGGGCGCATCAAACAAGCCTTGATTGCGCGCACCCTGAGCCTGCGCGCCGAGCATGCCGAGCTGTTTCGGCGTGGTACCTGCCAGGCTTTGGAAGTGGTGGGCAGCGAGGCCCATCGAGTGCTGGGATTTGTCCGTGAACGGGAGGGGAAACGCGCCATTGTGATTGTGCCGATACGTTGTGCCGATCTGCTGGAAAACGGTGCCGAACCACAGGTCCACGCGCCGCTGTGGGGCGATACCCGGGTCAAACTGCCGTTCACCGTCCCGGACGAACATCTGCAGGGACTTTTTTCCCGCATCACAGTCACAGAACACAGGGAGCTGCTGATCAGCGCCGCGCTGGGGGATTTCCCGGTCAATCTCATTTTTCAAACTGCCCACACTTGAATTCAGTTCAGGAGCATTACGATGAGTACCGACGATAAACGCATCCGCGAATTTGCCTATCAGATCTGGGAATCCGAAGGAAAACCCGAAGGCCAGGAGGCCCGTCACTGGGAAATGGCGTGCAAACTGGCGGAAGCCGAAGCCCTGGCCCCGAAAAAGCCGGTCAAGGCTGCTGCGAAAACCCCGGTCAGCAAAACGGCCAATGGCAAGGCTGGCGATGCCAAGGTCGCCGCGGCAAAAACCAAGGCCAAACCGGCGGCGGCTTCGAAGGTGATCCCGCCGGGGGAAAAGGCCGCTGAGAAAAAGCCCCGGGCTGCGCGAAAACCGCCAGCGGTTTGAATAGGCCTTGAGGCCCCTTCGCGGGCAAGTCGGACCGCCGCACCGCCGCTCACACAGTGTTTGGTGGTGTAACTGCAATCTGTGGCAACTCACAGGTCCCTGTGGGAGCGGGCTTGCTCCTACAGGTTGCCGCCGCTTTAAGGAATACCTATGACCAGTCCGAAGAAAGCCGCCGCGCCAGCCACTCGTGCCGAAACCACACGAATCCGCGAAGGCCTGCCCTTTCCACTGGGTGCCACCTGGGATGGACTGGGAGTCAACTTCGCCCTGTTTTCCGCCCACGCCACCAAGGTTGAACTGTGCCTGTTCGACGACGCCGGCGAGGTGGAACTCGAACGCATCGAACTGCCCGAATACACTGACGAGATCTACCACGGCTACCTGCCCGACGCCCATCCGGGGCTGATCTACGGCTATCGCGTCTACGGTCCATACGACCCGGCCAACGGCCATCGCTTCAACCCCAACAAACTGCTGATCGACCCCTACGCCAAACAACTGGTGGGCAAGCTGAAATGGTCCGAAGCGCTGTTCGGCTACACCATCGGCCACCCCGACGCTGACCTCAGCTTCGATAAACGGGACAGCGCGCCCTTTGTGCCCAAATGCAAGGTCATCGACCCGGCGCATACCTGGGGCCACGATCATCGGGTCAGCGTGCCGTGGGACAGGACGATCATCTATGAAACCCATGTGCGCGGCTTCAGCATGCGCCACCCCGCCGTCCCCGAAAACCTGCGCGGCACCTTTGCCGGGTTGATGGTCGATGATGTGGTGGAGCACATCCGCAAGCTCGGCGTGTCGACTGTGGAATTACTGCCGATCCACGCCTTCGTCAACGACCAGCATCTGCTGCACAAGGGCATGACCAATTACTGGGGCTACAACAGCATTGCGTTCTTCGCCCCCGATCCGCGTTACCTGGCCAGCGGCAAGATCGCCGAATTCAAGGAAATGGTCGCGCACCTGCACGAAGCCAATCTGGAGGTGATCCTCGACGTGGTCTACAACCACACCGCCGAGGGCAACGAGCAAGGCCCGACCCTGTCCATGCGCGGCATCGACAACGCGTCCTACTACCGCCTCAAGCCCGATGACAAGCGCTTCTATATCAACGATTCCGGCACCGGCAACACCCTGGACCTGAGCCACCCCTGCGTACTGCAAATGGTCACCGACTCCCTGCGCTACTGGGCCACGGAAATGCACGTGGACGGCTTCCGCTTCGACCTGGCGACCATTCTGGGGCGTTACCACGACGGTTTCGACGAGCGCCACAGTTTCCTCGTGGCCTGCCGCCAGGACCCGGTGCTGCGCCAGGTCAAACTGATCGCCGAACCCTGGGACTGCGGCCCCGGCGGTTATCAGGTCGGCAACTTTCCGCCGGGCTGGGTCGAGTGGAACGACAAGTTCCGCGACACCGTGCGCGCCTTCTGGAAAGGCGACGACGGCCAACTGGCTGACTTTGCCAGCCGCCTGACCGCTTCGGGCGATATGTTCAATCAACGTGGTCGGCGGCCATACTCATCGGTCAATTTCGTCACCGCCCACGACGGCTTCACCCTCAACGATCTGGTGTCGTACAACGACAAGCACAACGAGGCAAACGACGAAGACAATCAGGATGGCAGCAACAACAACCTATCGTGGAACCACGGCGCCGAAGGCCCCACCGACGATCCCGAGATCAACGCGCTGCGCCATCGGCAGATGCGCAATTTCTTCGCCACCCTGCTGCTGGCCCAAGGCACGCCGATGCTGGTGGCCGGCGACGAGTTCGCCCGCACCCAGGACGGCAACAACAACGCGTACTGCCAGGACAGTGAGATCGGCTGGGTCAACTGGGACCTCAGCGAAGATGGCAAGGCCCTGCTCAAGTTCGTCAAACGCCTGATCAAGTTGCGCCTGACCTACCCGGTTCTGCGGCGCGGACGTTTTCTGGTGGGCAATTACAACGAGGATATCGGCGTCAAGGACGTGACCTGGCTGGCGCCGGACGGCACACAAATGACCACCGAACATTGGCACGATGCGCACAATCGATGCCTGGGCATGTTGCTCGATGGCCGCGCCCAGGAAACCGGCATCCGCCGCAAAGGCGTCGACGCGACGTTGATGCTGGTAGTCAACGCACATCACGACATCGTCAATTTCCGGCTGCCGGAAGTGCCTGACGGCGGTTTCTGGACATGCATGATCGACACCAACCAGCCGTCGATCCGCGGCCAGGAGCGTTTCGAGTTTGGCCACGAGTACTCGGTCACCGGACGCTCGTTGCTGCTGTTCGAGTTGCAGCATGAGGAAGAAGAGTAAAAAAGCCTACAGGCGTTTATGGCCGCAACACCGCAGAGCGGAAAAGTCATTGCGGACAGGTTCGCGACGCGACGAATAGCGTTACATGAGCAATACTCGATTCGCGGCAATCCAGGGTTTGGCTTGTCGCTCCGCTATCAACGAGCCCTCACGGGTCTGCCGGGCTGGTCCCATGCACGACTGAAGGCGACGCAGAACAAGGACGTATCGACTATGAAACCCGTTTCCCTGAGCGATGCCAGCCTGCCTTCACAGATCTGGAACAGCGCCCCGCAACTGGACAGCATTCCGGTCATCAGCACCCAGTCGCTGGTACCCACCGGCGCACGCGCGGTGCTCATTGCCCCGCACCCCGGCGATGAGGTCGTGACCTGCGGCGGCCTGCTGCAGTTGCTCAGCAACCTCGGCCACCCGCTGCAATTGATCTCGATCACCGACGGCAGCGCCAGCCATCCGGGCTCTCGGCAGTGGTCGGAAAAACGCCTCAGCGTGTTTCGTCCCCAGGAAAGCGTCGAAGCCATCCGCCGGCTCGGGTTGCCGATGCACAGCCTGAAGTGGATTCGTGGCGGGTTTACCGACAACGCCCTGGTGGAGCACGAAGATCAGATCGCCCAATTCATCACGCGCTACCTGCGCCCCGGTGATGTGGTGTTCAGCACCTGGCGCGAGGACGGCAACGTCGACCACGACACCGTTGGCCGCGCCAGCGCCAGGGCGGCAGCCAACGCAGGGGCAACCTACAACGACGTACCGTTCTGGGCCTGGCACTGGCCGGCACGAGACCGTGAACTGATCCCCTGGCACCGCGCCCGCAAGGTGCGCCTCGATACCTGGACCGTCGCCCGCAAGAGCCACGCCACCCATGCCTACGCCAGCCAACTGGACGGCGAACCGGCCATCGGCCTTGCGCCGTTGCTGCCCCGGCCGCTGTTGGAGCGTATCCGTTTGCCTTATGAAATCGTGTTGGTATGAACTCATCGATTATCGACCCGGTGCAGTCCATCGGACTGAACTGCCTGCCTTTGCATCAGTCGCATGCATAAGCAGCCTTGAGTCAGAGGAGTGTAAGTGGCCAGTTATCCAAAACGGCAGGCAGCCGAATCGACACCCTTGAACACGCCCCCGACGATTCATCGGCTTCGCGTGCTGACGGTCAACACCCACAAGGGTTTTACTGCACTCAACCGGCGCTTCATCCTTCCTGAGTTGCGTGAAGCGGTGCGCAGTACGTCGGCAGACCTGGTGTTTCTGCAAGAAGTCGTCGGCGAGCACGACCGCCATTCCTCCCGCTACAACGATTGGCCACAAACCTCGCAATATGAATTCCTCGCCGACAGCATGTGGAGCGACTTCGCCTATGAGCGCAACGCCGTCTATCCCGACGGTCACCATGGCAATGCCCTGCTGTCGAAATACCCGATCCGCGAGTATCGAAACCTGGATGTTTCCATTACCGGCCCGGAACGCCGTGGCTTGCTGCACTGCGTGCTGGACGTGCCGGGGCATCGCGAAGTGCATGCCATTTGCGTTCACCTCAGCCTGCTGGAAAGCCATCGGCAACTGCAGTTGCAGTTGCTCTGTCAGCTCCTCGAATCCCTGCCGGATGATGCGCCGGTGATCATTGCCGGCGACTTCAACGACTGGCAGATGCAAGGCAATGCCACCCTTGCCCGCCGCGACTACTTGCACGAAGCCTTCGAACGCCACCTTGGCCGACCGGCCAAAACCTACCCCGCGCGGTTTCCCTTGCTGCGCCTCGATCGCGTCTACCTGCGCAACGCCAGCAGCCACCAGCCGCAAATACTGGGAAACAAGCCGTGGACGCACCTGTCCGATCATTTGCCGCTGGCGGTGGAAGTGCACTTGTGAATCACGGCTATCAGGCGCCTGGCGCTGTGATAACGCCCCCCACCTGTTATTTCTGACAGTAGCCGCATTGAAGCGGTGCCTGCTACGTTGGTGACGCCCTGCCGATGCCGGTAAGGGCAGTCGGTCCTGGCCATTGCTGACGGCCAAAGGAACGGACGTTGATCCCATCGCGGAGGCAACCATGGAGTTTTCGACAGATCTGCCCAAATACCGTTTAAGCGCCTGCCTGTTCTCGATCTGGTTATGCGCGAACTGGCCCCAGGCTGCCGACGCCGCCTGCACACTCATCCCCACCGTCGGTAACGACAACTTCGTCTGCGACAGCGCCACCAGTGGACCGTTGACCGACCTGTCGGGCAACAACACCCTGACCTTTCCTGCCAACGGCACCGGCAGGATCAACGGTAACGTGACCTTCGGTACCGGCGCCGACACCGTGACCATTGCTTCGGGCACCGTAGCCGGGGCACTCAGCCAAGGCAATGGCATCGATGACTTCGTCATGTCTGGCGGAACTGTTCAGTCACTGGCCCAAGGGGATGGTCGCGATACCTTCCTGATGACCGGCGGCACCATCGTCGGCGCTTTCGAGGACGGCGACGTCGCCAGGATGACCGGTGGCTCCATCGGCCGGGTTGACATGAAGCTCGATAACAATCTCTTCGAAATGTCGGGTGGGCAGATACTTCGCAACCTGGTGACCGGTTTGGGCACCGATACCATCATCGTTTCCAGGGGGAGGATCGGTGGCAACATCAGTGTCAGCAATGGCAACGACAGCATCACGGTCACCGGCGGGGAAATCGTCGGCGAGATCCGCGCCGGCAATGGCGATGACACCCTGGTATGGGACGGCGACGGGATCATCCGCTCGCAAATCCTGCTGGAGGCCGGCAACGACAGCGCCACCCTGCGCAACCTCAGCGAAAGCACCCTCGCCCTCACCCCGAGCATCAATGGCGGCGTCGGCAATGACCTGCAGACCTTCGATCACACCACCTCGTCAGGCGCCGCCCGGTATATCAACTGGGAAACGGTCAATCTCGCTAACAGCTCGCGCTTTGATCTCGATGGCACCTTTCAATTGGGGGACAGCACCAGCGGCACGGGCGTGTTCAATCTCGATGGCAGCAGCACCCTGACGTCGGCGCAAGGCAGCATCGTGCCATTGACCGCAGGTCGGCTCGTTACCTTGAACAACAGCGGGATCATCGACCTCACTCGTGGCAACTCGCGCACCAATGACAGCCTGACGGTTGAAGGCAATTACGTGGGTAACGGTGGCCAGTTGTTGTTGCAAAGTGCCGTGGGCGATGACAGTTCTCCCAGTGACAAGCTGGTGGTCAACAACGGGACATTGACCGGCAGCACCCTGATCAGCGTCACCAACCTTGGCGGCGTGGGCGCCTTGACCCGGGAAAACGGAATCCAGCTGGTACAGGCCCAAGGCACGGCGGTCAGCGACAGCACCGCGTTCGCCCTCAAAGCCCCGGTGTCGGTTGGCGCCTTCGATTACCGCCTGTTCAAAGGCGGTATCACACCGGGCAGCGAAAACAGTTGGTATTTGCGCTCCCAGGTGGTGGCGCCGCCAGTCGTTGCCGTCGCCAACCCTGATCCCGCGCTGCCGCCGACGCTGGTGCCCATTGTGGCAGTGCCGGTGGCCGCACCGGTGGTTGTGGCCACCGCGGCTGAAGGCGTTGCAATCGTCGAAGCCCCGGTGCTACCGGCCGCCGTACCCGGCGCAGCACCAATCCCCTTGTATCGCGAGGCCGTACCTACGTGGTCGGTGGTGCCGCCAGCTGCAGCACAGTTGAGCCTTGCCGCGTTGGGCACCTTCCATGACCGTCAGGGCGATCAGAGCCTGCTGAGTGAAACCGGTGTCTTGAGCGCCGGTTGGGGCCGGGTCTACGGCAAGAACCTCGAGCAGACCTGGGCCGGCACCGTCACCCCAAGACTGGACGGCTCGCTCAACGGTTTTCAGGTCGGCAATGATCTGTTCAGCTCAGAGTGGGCGGGTGGGCAAACCCAGCGCAGCGGTTTCTTCATCGGCCACAGCCGCCTGCAAGGCGATGTCGACGGTTTCAATCAGGGCTTCGCGGGCAAGCGCTCCGGCAACGTCGAGTTGGAAGGCGACAGTCTTGGCGTTTACTGGACCCTGACCGATCGCGCCGGCGCGTATCTCGATACCGTGGCCATGTACACCCGGCTCAACGGCGACAACCGCTCCGAAAGTGGACTGAAGATCGACAATGAAGGGCACGTGACGACGTTATCGGCAGAAGTCGGATACCCGATCCCGGTGGCCGGTAACTGGGTGGTCGAACCCCAGGCACAGGCGATTTACCAGAAAGTCAGACTCGACAGCCAGGACGACGGTATTTCCCATGTCTCGTTCGATTCCGACACTGCCTGGACCGGCCGCGTCGGCGCACGCCTGAAGGGTCGCTACGAGGTCGGCGGCCGGCCGCTGGAACCTTATCTGCGGGCCAACATCTGGCACACCTTCACAGGTACCGATACGGTCACCTTTGACCATCTCGATCAGGTCGAAACCCAGCAACGAACCTCGTCCGCCGACCTGGGCATCGGCATGGTGCTGAGCGTTGCAGACTCGTTCAGCGTGTACGCCGGACTCGACTACACCAACAATATCGACAGCAACCAACAACGGAAAACCTACGGTAACCTGGGTGTACGGCTGCGCTGGTGAGGAAATACTTCAAAAGATGCTTTGACCAGGCTGGCTCCTTCGCGAGCAGGCTCGCTCCCACATTCATCCAATGTGGGAGCGAGCCTGCTCGCGAAAGGCAGCAACGCGGCTCTGGATCAGCCCTGCGGCCTTAACATCAACACCGCCAACGGCGGCAAATTCAGCACCAGCGACAACGCCTGCCCATGACTCGGCGTCTCCTCGGCCACCGCCCCGCCACTGTTGCCGTAATTGGAACCGGCATAGATGGAGGAGTCGCTGTTGAGCACCTCGTTCCACTGCCCGGCAAACGGAACCCCGACGCGATAAGCCTCACGCGGCACCGGCGTAAAGTTGGCCACCACCAGCACCGGCTCACCCTCCTTGCTCCAGCGCAACCAGGCATAAACGCTGTTGATCGCGTCATCGCCGATCAGCCACTGGAAACCCTGCGGCACATCGTCCTGCTCATGCAGCGCCGGCGCTTCGCGGTACAAGCGGTTGAGGTCGGCCACCAGTTTCTGCACACCCTGGTGCTCGGGATATTGCAACAGGTACCAGTCCAGTTGCTGGTCATGGTTCCACTCGCGCCACTGGCCGAATTCGCAGCCCATGAACAACAGCTTCTTGCCCGGATGCGCCCACATGAAACTCAGGTAGGCCCGCAGGTTGGCGAATTTCTGCCAGCGGTCGCCGGGCATCTTGTCGATCAGTGAGTGTTTGCCATGCACCACTTCATCGTGGGAGATCGGCAGGATGAAGCGCTCGGACCACGCATACACCAGGCCGAAACTCAGCTCGTTGTGGTGATGGGCGCGGTACACCGGGTCCTGCTGGATGTAATGCAGCGAATCGTGCATCCAGCCCATGTTCCATTTGTAGGCGAAGCCCAGGCCGCCCTGTTGCGTGCCCTGGCTGACACCCGGCCATGCGGTGGATTCCTCGGCGATCACCAACGCACCGGGCGCTTCGAGTGCCACCACGTCATTGAGGTGACGCAGGAAGTCGATGGCTTCCAGGTTCTCCCGCCCGCCATGGCGGTTCGGCACCCACTCGCCGGCCTTGCGCGAGTAGTCGCGATACAGCATCGAGGCCACTGCATCGACCCGCAGGCCGTCGACATGGAAATGCTTGAGCCAGTGCAGCGCCGACGCCAGCATGTAGCCGTGCACTTCGGTGCGACCCAGATTGTAGATCAGTGTGTCCCAGTCCTGGTGGAACCCTTCCTGCGGGTTGCCATACTCGTACAGCGCCGTGCCATCGAACTGGGCCAGGCCATGGGTGTCGGTGGGAAAATGCGCCGGCACCCAATCGAGAATCACCCCGAGTTCGGCCTGGTGGCAGGCGTTGATGAACGCAGCGAACTGGTCCGGCGTGCCATAGCGCGCACTCGGCGCGAATTGCGACAGCAACTGATAACCCCACGAACCGCCGAACGGGTGCTCCATGATCGGCATCAGTTCGATGTGGGTGAAGCCCAGGTCTTTGACATAGGGAATCAGTCGCTCGGTCAGTTCCGGCCAGGTGTACTGGCGGGCCACTTCACCCAGGTCATCCAGCTCGCATTGCCACGAACCGGCGTGCAATTCGTAGATCGACAACGGTGCCGTCACCCGCTGGCGGTCACCCCGGGACATCATCCAGTCCTGGTCCTGCCAGTCGATGCTCAAGGGTGAGGCGACTTTCGAGGCGGTGTCCGGCGGCAGGCTGGTGGCCAGCGCCACGGGATCGGCCTTCAACGGCAGAATGCCATGGGCGCCGAGAATCTCGTATTTGTAGGTGTCCCCGGCTTGCAGGCGCGGGATGAACAATTCCCAGACTCCGGTGGGATGACGCAGGCGCATCGGGTGCCGGCGCCCGTCCCAGACGTTGAAATCGCCGACCACCGACACCCGCCGGGCATTCGGTGCCCACACCGCGAAACGCACGCCGTCGACGCCGTCCACGGTTTTCAGTTGCGCGCCCAGGCACGCGCTGAGGTCGCGGTGATTGCCTTCGGCAAACAGGTACAAATCCATTTCGCCCAGCAATGGGCCAAAGCAGTACGGATCTTCTGCGGTTTGCTCGCCGCCGGCCCAACGGGTGCGCAGCAGGTACGCTTGCGCTCGATCGAAATGCCCGACGAACAAACCCGGTGTCTGCGTGGCCTCAAGGTGACCCAGATCCTCGCCGGAGTCCCTGGCCAGTACCTGCACACTCAGGGCGCCCGGCAGATACGCACGAATGAATTGTCCGCCGGCACCATCGGCGTGGGGGCCGAGAATGGCGAAAGGATCGATATGCTCGGCACGCACCAATGCATCGATATCCCGCGCCCTGGGTAGCAGCGCTTCTTTGTGATGACCCTGTTCCTTGTTCGAGAAACTCATGACTACTCTCCACCAAGATCGGAAAAGGGTTTAAGCCCACTCAATAATCCATATAAACCGTGCAACGGCACGGGCAACCACGCGGGGCGATTTTCCGCCTCATAAGCCACTTCATACGCCGCCTTCTCCAGGCCGAACAACGCCAGCGCGGCATCCTCGCCTTCGGGATCTTGCCATGCATGGGCAAGACTAGCTGCCGCCAGCCGATAAGCGTCGACAAATGCTTGCCGCGCCTCGCTCAAGTAGCGATCGGTGACCCGCAAGCGCGCAGCATCGGCTGCCGCGGTGTTGTCGACGCTCTGCACATTGATCGCCATCGCCGCCGCATAGTCGAAAGAGCGCAGCACGCCGCTGACATCCTTGTACGGGCTGTGTTTGCCCCGTCGTTCATGCAATGGCCGGGCCGGTTCGCCTTCAAAGTCGATCAGGTAGGCATCGCCCTTGATCACCAGCACCTGCCCCAGATGCAGGTCGCCGTGCACACGTATACGCAAGCCGCCCACGGTCTTTTTACCCATCGCTTGTACATGGCCGAGGATGGCCTTCTTGTTGTCCAGTAAACGGCCGACCAGGGTCTGGTCCGCCGGGCTCAATTGACTTTTATGTTGCTTGAGCAAGCTCAGCGCGTGCTCGATTTGCGCTGCAACATCCTTGGTCGAAGCCAGCGCCTCTTTCTGCGTGGTGACCTGGGGCATGAAGTCCGGATTGGCACTCGGCGCCGCCAGCACCTGGTGCATTTCCCCCAGGCGCTGACCGAGCATAGCGGCGAAATCTTTCAGTTCGCCGAGCGCGTTGTAATGTTGTTCCTGCTCGGACACAGCGTCGGCCAGCTCATCGCGCAGCGCCCGTTCGAGGTTGTTCTGGGTCCATTCCCAGGCGTCGCCCTGATTGCTCAGATAGCCTTGGGCGATCATCAGCAAATTGTCTTCACCCGCCCCGTCCCGGCGCACCACGGCCCCGAGCAATGGCGAAATATTGCTGAACCCGGCTGCGGTCAGGTACGCGCTCATTTCCAGTTCCGGGTGCACACCGCAGGCGACCTTGCGGATCAGCTTCAGCACCAGGCTGTTGCCGATCACCACCGAGCTGTTGGACTGCTCGGCGGACAGGTAACGTACCGGCGACTCGGCATTGAGGCCGAGTTTTTCCAGCTCCGCGGTGGACTCGAAACGAATGTCGCCATCGCTGGAGGCCAATACGGTGCCGGCCTGAATGCCCTGCAAGACGGCATGCACAAAGGTCTCCAGGCTGAAGGCATCGGTGATAAGACCGACCTGGCGTCCGCGCCGTACCCGCGACAATGCCAATTGCTGCGGCAGCGGGGTACCGACCTGATCTTCCGAGATAAAGCCGAACGGCAACTGGTAGCGACTGCTCTGGCCAGCGCTGGTGACATTGATCTCACTGAACAGCACCGGATGCTGCGGATCGCCGAACCGCACGCCATAGGCCAGGTCGACCTGTTCGATGGCGGCGTCCTTGCCCGCGAACCAACGGCGGTTCTGCAGCCAGTTGGGCAGGATGCTGTGCTCCAGCGTGGTGCGTGACGGAGCCTCCAGCAATTCCTCCATGCGCTTTTTCAGCACCAGCGTGGTGAAGTCCGGCAAGCTTTGTGCGGGCTCCACGTGCCAGCTCGGCATCTGGTTTTCCGCGGCGAGCCCAAACCAGTAGAAGCCGTAAGGCGCCAGCGTCAGGAGAAAATTCAGCTGGCCGATGGGCGGGAACGCGTTACCCCCGAGCATTTCCACCGGCACCATGCCGACATAGGCCGACAGATCCAGCTCGGCGGCCTGGGCGCTGCGCGACACGTTGGCCACGCACAGAATGACTTCGTGCTTGCCGTCCACCCCGGTGAATTCGCGGGTGTAGGCCAGAATCCGCCGATTGCTCGGCGACAGCATTTTCAACGTACCGCGCCCGAAGGCCTTGGATTGCTTGCGCACGGCGAGCAGGCGCCGGGTCCAGTTCAATAGCGAATGCGGGTCGCCAGCCTGGGTTTCGACGTTGACCGACAGGTAGCCATATTGCGGGTCCATGATCGGCGGCAGCACCAGGCTCGCCGGGTCGGCCCGGGAAAAACCGCCGTTGCGGTCGATGGACCATTGCATCGGCGTGCGCACACCGTCGCGGTCGCCGAGGTAGATGTTGTCGCCCATGCCAATCTCATCACCGTAATACAGGGTCGGCGTGCCGGGCATGGACAGCAGCAGGCTGTTGAGCAGCTCGATCCGGCGGCGGTCTCGCTCCATCAGCGGCGCCAGGCGACGGCGAATCCCCAGGTTGATCCGCGCCCGGCGGTCGGCGGCGTAGTAATTCCACAGATAGTCGCGTTCCTTGTCGGTGACCATCTCCAGGGTCAGTTCATCGTGGTTGCGCAGGAAGATTGCCCATTGGCAGTTGGCGGGTATATCCGGGGTCTGGCGCAGAATGTCGGTAATCGGGAAGCGATCTTCCTGGGCCAGCGCCATGTACATGCGCGGCATCAACGGGAAGTGAAAGGCCATGTGGCATTCGTCGCCGTTCAGGCCTTTCTTGTCGGTGTCGCCGAAGTACAACTGGGTGTCTTCCGGCCACTGATTGGCCTCGGCCAGCAGCATGCGGTCTGGGTAATTGGCGTCGATTTCCGCGCGGATCTTCTTCAGGACGTCGTGGGTTTCCGGCAGGTTCTCGTTATTGGTACCGTCGCGCTCGATCAGGTAGGGAATGGCGTCCAGGCGCAAGCCGTCGATGCCCATGTCGAGCCAGTAACGCATCACCGACAGCACCGCTTTCATCACTTGCGGGTTATCGAAATTCAGGTCCGGCTGGTGGGAGTAGAAACGGTGCCAGAAGTATTGGCCGGCGACCGGGTCCCAGGTCCAGTTGGATTTTTCGGTGTCGAGGAAAATGATGCGGGTGCCGTCGTATTTCTGATCGTCATCAGACCACACATAGAAGTCCCGCGCCGCCGATCCGGGTTTGGCCTTGCGCGCCCGCTGGAACCACGGGTGCTGGTCGGAGGTGTGGTTGATGACCAGCTCGGTGATCACCCGCAGGCCGCGCTTGTGCGCCTCGGCAATGAACCGCCTGGCATCGGCCATGGTGCCGTAGTCGCTGTGCACACCACGGTACTCGGCAATGTCATAACCGTCGTCGCGCCGTGGCGAGGGATAGAACGGCAACAGCCAGATGGTGTTGACGCCCAGGTCGGCGATGTAGTCGAGCTTGGCAATTAAACCGGGAAAGTCGCCAATCCCGTCGTTGTTGGAGTCGAAATACGATTTGACGTGGACTTGATAGATCACCGCGTCCTTGTACCAGAGCGGGTCCTTGATGAACGTGGCTGCCTTGGGTTTCTTCGCCATGTGAAACTCCTGGTGAATTCATCTTGGCCACAGGCGGAGTATCCCCTGTGGTGTTCTCAAGAGGCGGTAATTCTCCAAATCCCGAACGGCTGGTACGCCGGGTCGATCCGCATGAATTGCTGTTTGCCATGCCAGGTCCAGCGATGGCCATTCATCAGGTCTTCGCCATGAGTGCTGGCGTAGTCCGGCAAGCCCATTTCCCACAACGGCAACTCGAAGTTCGCCTCCTGCACGTTGTGCGGATCGAGGCTGACCGCCACCAGAATGAAATTGCTGCCGTCCAGGCTGCGTTTGCCGAAGTACAGGATGTTGTCGTTCCAGGCGTTGTAGACCTTCAGGCCCAGGTGCGTGTGCAACGCCGGGTTCTGCCGCCGGATGCGGTTGAGCTGGGCGATCTCGGCAATGATGTTGCCGGGCGCGTTGAAGTCCCTGGGGCGGATTTCGTACTTCTCGGAATCGAGGTACTCCTCCTTGCCTGGCACCGGTGCCGACTCGCACAACTCGAAACCCGAGTACATGCCCCACAGGCCCGAGCCCATGGTCGCCAGCACGGCGCGGATGAGAAACCCGGGGCGCCCGGATTCGTGGAGGAACACCGGGTTGATGTCCGGCGTATTGACGAAAAAATTCGGCCGGTAGCATTCGCGCCACGGCGATTCGTTGAGTTCGGTGAAATAGGTCGCCAGTTCAGTCTTGGTGTTGCGCCAGGTGAAATAGGTGTAGCTCTGGGAGTAACCGACCTTGCCCAGGCGCGCCATCATGGCGGGGGTGGTAAAGGCTTCGGCGAGGAAGATCACCTCGGGGTACAGCGCCCGTACATCGGCGATCAGCCACTGCCAGAACGGCAACGGCTTGGTGTGCGGGTTATCGACGCGGAAGATCTTCACGCCCTCCTCGACCCAGCCCACCACGATATCCCGCAACTCCACCCACAAGCTCGGAATCGCCTCCGGGGCATAGAAGTCGACATTGACGATGTCCTGGTATTTCTTCGGCGGGTTTTCCGCGTACTTGATCGTGCCGTCCGGCCGCCAGTTGAACCAGCCCGGGTGTTGCTTGAGCCACGGATGGTCCTGGGAGCACTGGATGGCAAAATCCAGGGCGATTTCCAGGCCATGGGCCGCGGCGGCCGCCACCAGTCGGCGGAAGTCTTCGCGGGTACCCAATTGCGCGTGAATCGCTTCGTGCCCGCCCTCCTCGCTGCCAATCGCATAGGGGCTGCCCGGATCATCGGGGCCCGCCGTCAGGGAGTTGTTCGGACCCTTGCGGTAACTACGCCCGATCGGATGGATCGGCGGGAAATACAGCACATCGAAACCCATGTCCTGAATCATCGCCAACCGCGAATGCACGTCATTGAAGGTGCCATGGCGCTCCGGGCTGTCGGTGATCGAACGCGGGAACAACTCGTACCAACTGGCAAACTGCGCCAGTTCTCGCTCCACATCCACCGGGTACTCCGGGCTCAGGCTCAAGTAGGCGCGATGATCGACGCGAGCCATGAGGTCGGCGCTACGCGGGTGCAAAAACAGTGCAATCTGCTCGGTTTCAAGCAGCCCTGACAGTTCATGGTGCAAGGCCGCCAGTTGCTCGCTGAGTAGCCCTTCGCTGCGTTCGGCGGCCTGCTGGACATGAATCCGCCCTTCCTGCAGTTCCAGGCTGACGGGCACCGCCGCCGCATGCTTCTTTTCCAGCTCATAACAAAAACTGGCGAATTGATCGATCCAGGCTTCGATACAGAACAGATAACGGCCCTGGCTGTTGACCCGGAACTGCCCTTGCCAGCCGTTATTGCCCAGGTCCTTCATGGCCGCGCTTTGCCAGGCGTCCCCATCTTCGGCCCGCCAGCGCACGCGAACCGCCAGCTTGTCATGCCCGTCGGCGAAGACCTTGGCCGTCACCACCACGTCCTGCCCCACCACGGACTTGACCGCGAACTGCCCGCCTTCAAGGGTCGGCATGATGTTTTCAATGACGATACGCGGCAGCAACAACGCCTGCGACAGCGGCATGTGCGGGTTGTAGCTCAACTCAGTCGGTTTTTCAGCCGTCATCGAGCCTCTCTCCTTACGCCCCATGGACGCGCTTGTGTCTGGTCGCCACCCCGCCGGGCAATCCGCCCCGGGATGAAGTCACTTAGGTTCCGAGCGACAGCCGCCGGGAAAGTTTCATCGACAATTTCCGGAATCAAGTCCTACGCGCTGCGGTCAACCAACCAGTCCACCTACTTAAGCACGACTCACGCCATGTGCCACCGGAGGCTTGAACAATGAACAATCCTTTCCCGGCTGAAACCCCCGACCCCAACATCGACAACCCGGTGATACCGCCGAGCGATCCGCAGCCGGTACCCGAACAGGATCCGCCCGAAAAGAACCCGCCGCCAAGGGAAGAACCGCCAACGACGATGCCACCGGTGATTGTGAACCCTGAATGACGACAGTTGATCGTTCCCCCATGCTGGCCGGGGGAACGATCTCATGGGTGATCCTTATCGATCAGCTTCACAATCCCCGGCATCACACTGAAAACCCCCAGCGCCAGCAGCGTACTGAGCACCGCCGTCGCCTCCCGGCCCAGTCCGGCCGCGACACCGATGGCGGCGGTCATCCACAGGCCGGCGGCGGTGGTCAGGCCTTTGACGTGGCTCTCATCGCCGTCGTGGTTTTTCAGGATGGTGCCAGCCCCCAGGAAGCCGATCCCGGCAATCACGCCCTGCACTACCCGGCTCATGGCATCGGCCTGCGAACCGGACATCTGCGGCACCAACACGAATAGCGCCGCCCCCATCGCTACCAGCATGTGGGTACGCACGCCAGCGGCCTTGCCCTGGTGTTCACGCTCGAACCCGAGAATCCCGCCCAGCACCGCAGCCATCAACAGGCGCACGGTCACTCGCGTCAGCTGCGAGGCATCGCCGATGTCGACGAACTCGCCTTGCAGGGTCACCCAGACTTCGTGCCACCAGGCGTTCATGGGGTTGTCCTTGAGAGAGGCCATGGAGGGTGGACCGCAGCGACCACTAATCGGTTGCACAGAACGATGACCGGTGGTTGCGGCCTGAAACTATAGACTCCACTGAAAAAAGGATCCCGTCATGACTGTGCGCATCGAGAACCAGACCTGCTTTTTCACCACTGAAAATGGCGAACTCATTCGTCTGTGTCCCGACGTGACCATCGTCACCGACGGTGCCAAGGCCATGTCGGCAGTGGACATCGAAGGCGAGCGCATCTACATCACTGAAGCCGAGGCTGACGCCTTGACCGTCGCAGGCGCGGTGGATGGACGCCGGCACTTGAAAGCCACCGACAGTGGTTCGGTGATTTGATCGGGTTTGATCCGCACCTGCCGCTGCTGCTTTGCGAGGGCTACTGAGCCCGGCAGTGACGGCTGCTTCAAGTTGTCGCAGGCCGTGCAAACACGACCATCTGATCTGCTTTTTAACGCAATACCTGAGTCTGTTA
The DNA here is from genome assembly GCF_949767825.1 of Pseudomonas sp. IT-P258. Lineage (NCBI taxonomy): Bacteria > Pseudomonadati > Pseudomonadota > Gammaproteobacteria > Pseudomonadales > Pseudomonadaceae > Pseudomonas > Pseudomonas sp. IT-P258. The sequence continues at coordinate 126,142 of NZ_CATKPU010000109.1, forward strand.
TGCAAACAGTTCGCCGCTCATAGTGCTCATGCCTGATGGAGGCTGATGAGCGAAAGACCATGAGCGAAAGAATCCCCGTCCGAACCGTAGAAACATTCGAGCCTTCGCGTCTGAAGATGAAGGCCAAATCCAGCGACAATCTGATCCACACCCGCAGCTTCACCGGGCTGTTCCGCAACCTGCGCATCAGCGGCGCCGGTTTTCTGTTCTTGCTGTTTTTCGGCACCGTGTGGCTGAACTGGGGCGGCCGCCAGGCAGTGCTCTGGGACCTTTCCGAAAGCAAGTTCCATATCTTCGGCGCGACCTTCTGGCCGCAGGATTTCATCCTGCTCTCGGCGCTGTTGATCATTGCCGCGTTTGGCCTGTTTGCGATTACCGTGTTCGCGGGCCGGGTCTGGTGTGGCTACACCTGCCCGCAAAGCTCGTGGACCTGGATCTTCATGTGGTGCGAGAAGATCACCGAAGGCGAACGCAACCAGCGGATCAAGTTGCAAGCCGCGCCGTGGGGCCTGAACAAACTGATGCGTCGCTCGGCCAAGCACACCTTGTGGCTGGCCATCAGCCTGCTGACCGGCCTGACCTTCGTCGGCTATTTCACGCCGATCCGGCCGTTGGCCGAAGAGCTGCTGAGCTTCCAGATGAGTGGGGTCAGCCTGTTCTGGGTGCTGTTTTTTACCGGCGCCACCTACATCAACGCCGGTTGGCTGCGTGAAGCGGTGTGCATGCACATGTGCCCCTACGCGCGGTTCCAGAGCGTGATGTTCGACAAGGACACCCTGACCATTTCCTACGACGTGGCCCGGGGCGAAAACCGTGGCCCGCGCAAACGCGAGGTGAAACCCGCCGAGGTCGGTCTGGGCGATTGCATCGATTGCCAGCTGTGCGTACAGGTCTGCCCGACCGGCATCGACATTCGCGATGGCTTGCAGATGGAATGCATCGGTTGCGCCGCGTGCATCGACGCCTGCGACTCGATCATGGACAAAATGGGCTACGCCCCAGGATTGATCAGCTACACGTCCGAGCATCAATTGCAGGGTGGCAAGACACACCTGCTGCGTCCGCGCCTGATCGGCTACACCGCCGTGCTGCTGGTGATGGTTGCCGCCTTGGTGATGGCATTGGTGCAACGGCCGATGGTGTCCCTCGACGTCAGCAAGGACCGGGGCCTGTTCCGCGAGAACAGCCAGGGGCAGATCGAAAACATCTACAGTCTGAAGGTGATCAACAAGACCCAGCAGCGTCAGGACTATCAATTGAGCCTGGTGGATGCCGATGATTTCCAGTTGCAGGGCAGGACCGAATTCACCCTGGCGCCGGGGGAGATTGTCGATGTGCCAGTGTCGGTGGCGATGCTCACGGAGCGTCCGGCCAGCAGTTCGCAGAGCATCGGCTTCAAGGTGGTCGACAGCGATGAGCCCGGCGTCTACAGCGTGGCGAAGAGCCGGTTTGTTGCGCCGATGAATCGCTGAGCCTTTAAGATGCAGAGCTTTAAAGATCGCAGCCTTCGGCAGCTCCTACGCACGCAGGCCGATCCATTGCAGGAGCTGGCGAAGGCTGCGATCTTCGCGGTACGACCGTCCCTTTGTCCAAATGACACCCAACCGGGCTTTTGATGAAACGCTACGAAAAATTCGCCGACGACATCGCAGAACTGATCCGCAACGGCGTCCTGGGTCCCGGCCAGCGGGTACCGTCAGTGCGTTACGCCAGCCAGACCTACGGGGTTAGCCCGTCCACGGTGTTCCAGGCCTATTACCTGCTGGAACGTCGCGGCCTGATCCGCGCCCGCCCGCGCTCCGGCTACTTCGTCAACGCCCATGCGCCACGGCCGTTTTCCGAGCCGGTGATCAGCAATGAGGTCAACGAGTCGACGGCAGTCGACGTCAGCGAACTGGTGTTCTCGGTGCTCGACTCGATCAAGGACCCGAACACCGTGCCCTTCGGCTCGGCGTTCCCCAGCCCGACGCTGTTTCCCCTGCAACGCCTGTCCCGTTCCCTGGCCAGCGCCAGCCGCGAGATGGATCCGCGCATGGTGGTCACCGACATGTCGCCGGGCAACCCGCAGCTGCGCCGGCAAATCGCCCTGCGCTACATGGTCGGCGGGCTGATGTTGCCCATGGAAGAGTTGCTGATCACCAACGGCGCCCTCGAAGCCCTCAACCTGTGCCTGCAAGCGGTGACCCAACCTGGCGATCTGGTGGCCATCGAGGCCCCGGCGTTCTACGCCTGCCTGCAAGTGCTCGAACGCCTGAAACTAAAGGCGGTGGAAATTCCCGTACACCCACGCGATGGCATCGACCTCGGCGTGCTCGAGCAAACCCTTGAGCGCCATCCGATCAAGGCCTGCTGGTGCATGACCAGTTTCCAGAACCCCATGGGCGCGACCGTGCCCGAGGCCAGGAAACAGCAGCTTGTGGAATTGTTACGGCACCACCAGGTGCCGCTGATCGAAGACGATGTCTACGCCGAACTGTATTACGGCCAGCAAGCACCGAAACCGGCGAAGGCCTTTGATACCGAAGGCCTGGTGATGCACTGCGGTTCGTTCGCCAAGAGCCTGGCCCCCGGCTACCGCATCGGCTGGGTCGCCGCCGGGCGTTACGCGCAGAAAATCGAACGGCTGAAACTCATGACCTCGCTGTGCGCCTCGATGCCGGCCCAGGCCGCCATCGCCGATTACCTGCAACACGGCGGCTACGACCGGCACCTGCGTAAATTGCGCCATGCCCTGGAAGACCAGCAAAGCGCCATGCTCGCCGCCATCGCCCGCTATTTCCCGGCGCAGACGCGGGTCAGCCAACCGGCGGGCGGGTACTTCTTGTGGCTTGAATTGCCGGAGCAGATGGATTCGTTGAAGTTGTTCCAGATGGCATTGGCCCAAGGCATCAGCATTGCACCGGGGCCGATCTTTTCGCCGGCGCAGCGCTTCAGGAATTGTATTCGGCTGAACTACGGCAGCCCGTGGACCGAGGAATCGGAGAAGGCGATGGAGACGTTGGGGCGGATTGTGCGGTCGTTCTGATGGTTGGATGTTGCCTGCACTATCGCCTTCGCGAGCAAGCCCGCTCCCACAAGGGTTTATCGGTGTACACAATATCTGTGAACACTGGAGATCCACTGTGGGAGCGAGCTTGCTCGCGATGAGGCCAGCGCAAACAACGCCGGTTTCAGGAGTTAACGCCCACCACCAAGATCAACAAAAGTCCCGGTCGCATAAGAAGCCTTGTCCGACAGCAACCAGACAATCGCCTCCGCCACTTCATCCGGGCGCCCGCCACGGGCCATCGGGATCGCCGACTCCAGCTTGCTGACCCGATCCGGGTCACCGCTCAAGGCATGGAAATCGGTATAGATGTATCCCGGACGCACGGCGTTGACCCGAATCCCCTCACCCGCCACTTCCTTGGACAGGCCGATGGTGAAGGTGTCCAGCGCGCCCTTGGATGCGGCGTAATCCACGTACTCGTTGGGCGATCCCAAGCGCGAGGCGACCGACGAGACGTTGACGATGCTCCCGCCCTGCCCGCCGTGCCTGGGCGACATGCGCAGGATCGCGTGCTTGGCGCAGAGGATCGGCGCCAGGACGTTGGTTTTCATGATTTTCAGAATGCGGAACTCGGACATTTCGTCGACCCGGGACTTCTGCCCGACGGTGCCGGCGTTGTTCACCAGCGCGGTGACCCGGCCCAGCTCACTGTCTACCCGATTGAACAGGGCGATGACTTCGTCTTCGATACTGACGTCGGCCCGTACCGCAATGGCTTGCGCACCGAGGGCGCGGACTTGCTCCAGCACGCCGAGTGCGGCCTGTTCGTCCGCCTGATAATTGATGCAGATCCGATAGCCCTGCGCGGCGGCCAACAGCGCGGTGGCGGCACCAATGCCGCGGCTACCGCCGGTGATGACGATGACTTTGTCCATGCGAGCTTTCCCCCCAATCAAAGCTTAAGCGGTCGGGGGCAAGAATAACTGCCATTGGCGGTTTTTGCATTGCTTCACATCAGCTGTCATGTCGGTTGTCATGTCATCGACATCTCGCGCTCGGCACTGGCTTTCAATTGCTCGACCAATTGCTCCCCGCGATGGATTTCCACCATGAATCCTGCGGCGGGCAGCGGATGCCCCAGCAGGTAACCCTGCAACGAATCACAGCCGAGTTGAGTCAGGAAGTCCTGCTGCACGCCGGTTTCCACGCCTTCGGCGACGATGCGCAACCCCAGCGCCTGGCCGAGGGCGACGATGGCCGAAACGATGGCAGCGTCGTCGCTGTCGTGCTCCAGGTCCCGGACGAAACCACGATCGATCTTCAGTTCGTTGGCTGGCAGGCGCTTGAGGTACATCAAGCTCGAATAGCCGGTACCAAAGTCATCGATGGACAGGTCAACGCCCATTTCCGACAGCTCTTGCAGCACCGTCATGCTCGCGTCGGCATCGCTCATGGCGGTGGTTTCGGTGATTTCCAGGGTCAGGCTGTTGGCCGGCAGATGGTGCGTCGCCAGCGCCTTGGCGACGCTCTGGACCAGCCCGGCATGGCAAAACTGAATGGCCGACAGGTTCACCGCGATGCGCCAGTCGGTGTAGCCCAGCACGTACCACTCGCGCATCTGGCGGCACGCTTCGTTGAGCACCCACTCGCCGATCGGAATGATCAGCCCGGTTTTTTCCGCCATTTCAATGAATTTGTCCGGCAGCAGCATCCCTTGCGTCGGGTGCTCCCAGCGCAACAAGGCCTCGGCGCCCACTGGCCGGCCATTGGCGGCATCGAACTTGGGCTGGTAATGCAGGCTGAATTCCTGCTGTTCCACGGCATTGCGCAGGTCCTGCAGCAATTGCAGCTGTTTGCGAGCGTTGCTGTTCATCGAGGCATCGAAAAAGCTGTAGCCGTTTTTACCCGCGCCTTTGGCGTGATACATCGCCGCGTCGGCATTCATCAGCAATTCATGGGCGGACTGGCCGTTACCCGGGTAAAGCGCGATGCCGACGCTGGCGGAAATGTGCAAATCATGTTCGGCAACCCGGAACGCGCGCGCGATCAGCCCGACCTGACGGGCTGCCAGGTTCAAGGCGTCGTTCTGTTCGCTCAATTGCACCAGCAACACGAACTCATCGCCGCCGATCCGCGCCAGGGTGTCCTGGCTGCGCAACTCTTCGCGCAGGCGCACGGCCACTTCGCGCAACAGCAGATCGCCCATGTGGTGGCCGAAGGCATCGTTGACCGGTTTGAAGCCATCCAGGTCGATGAACATCAGGGCAAAGCACCCCCCGTCCTCCTGGACCCGGGACATGGCCTGATCGATTCGATCGGCGAGCAGCGTCCGGTTCGGCAACCCGGTGAGTGTGTCGTGCAGGGCCAGTTGGGTCAGCTCACGGTTGGCCTCGGTCAGCGATCGGGCCAGGCTCGCGGTGCGCGCCTCCAGGCGTGCATCGAGGATCGAGGTCAGCAAGGCAATGCTCAGCACCGCCAACGTGGTGATCAGCACCAGGTTGTCCAGGCCGTTACCGCTCAATCCATTGACCGCCGCGCCACAAAAACTGCCGTCGGCAAAGCGTGCGGCGGCCATCCCGGTGTAGTGCATGCCGACGATGGCGATACCCATGACCACGGCGGCACCGCCACGGATCAGACGGACGTGAGGCGTGTGCTGGCGCAGATGGAAAGCGATCCACAATGCCGCGCCCGAAGCACCGACCGCGATCAGCAGCGAGACGCCGAACAACGTCGGGTCGTAGTCGATGCCCGGCTGCATGCGCATGGCGGCCATGCCGGTGTAGTGCATCGCGCTGATGCCGGCCCCCATGACCAATGCGCCAAAGGCCAGCTGCCAGGCCGGCAATTGCGGCTGGCTGACCAGCCACAGCGCGAAACCGCTGGAGAGCACGCCGATCAGCAGCGACAACAGAGTGATGGCGCCGTCGTACCCAAGGTCGATCGGCAACTTGAACGCGAGCATGCCGATAAAGTGCATCGACCAGATGCCGATGCCCATGGCAACGGCTCCGCCAGCGGTCCACAAATGCACGGCGCGACCTTTGGCGGTGGCAATGCGTCCGGTCAGGTCGAGTGCGGTGTATGAGGCGAGAATCGCTACACAGAGCGAAATGATGACCAGGGTGGGGGAATAGCTGCCGATGAGCATGGAGACTTCTCGCGAATGCCCCCCTTATTGGTATTGATTCTCGCAGGGGGAAAATGCGGCGATTGTACTGATTCCAAATGAGAACGCACTCACAAAATGAGCAAAGGGCCATCAGTCCGATGAAACGCTTGTTTTAAGGTTTTACATTAACTTGTTTCAAGCTGCCGGCACCTGACAAAACCTGTGGGAGCGAGCTTGCTCGCGATAGCGGTGGGTCAGGCAACGTCCATGCTGAATGTGACGCAGCCATCGCGAGCAAGCTCGCTCCCACAGGGATTACGCTATCGGTTTTCGCTCACCTCAAGCTGCCCGTCCCAGCCACCTCCCAACGCTGCAATCAACTGCACGCTGGCTAACAAGCGGCTTTGCAGCAGATCGAGGTTGCTGCGCTCATTGTTCAGCGCCGCCGCCTGGGTCACCACCACATCGATATACGCGATCAAGCCGGCCTTGTACTGGTTCTGGGTCAGGCGCAACGATTCCCGGGCCGCATCCAGTGCCTGTTGGCGCACGACAGCTTCGTCCTGCAGCACCTTGAGCTGCACCAGGAAGTTTTCCACTTCGCGAAAGCCGTCCAGCACGGTCTGGCGATATTTGGCCACCGTTTCGTCATAGGCCGCTTCACTGCGGTCGACTTCCGCCGAGCGCTGGCCGCCGTCGAACAGGGTCATGGCCAATTGCGGTCCGACCGACCAGAAGCGGTTCGGCAGGCTGATCCAGTTGGAATAAGTGCTGCTGCTGTAACCGCCGTTCATGCTCAGGGTCAGGTCGGGGTAATAGGCGGCCTTGGCCACGCCGATGTTGGCGTTGGCGGCCATCACCGAGCGCTCGGCCGACGCGATGTCCGGGCGACGTTCCAGCAGCTGCGAAGGCAGTGCCAGCGGTACTTGCGGCAACTGCGGGATGTCCTGGCTTTCCGCCAGGCTGAATTGCGCTGGCGGCAGGCCGATCAGCACGGCAATGGCGTTCTCGAACTGGGCGCGCTGCCAGATCAGGTCGATCATATCGGCTTCGGTGCCTTTGAGCTGTGTCTGGGCCTGGGCCACCGCGTCCTTGCCCGAAACACCGGCGCGGTACTGGTTCTCGGTCATCTTCAACGAACGCCGATAAGCCTCGACCGTGTCCTGGAGCAAGCGTTTCTGGCCATCGATCACCCGCAGTTGCAGGTAATTCTGCACCAGCTCCGACTGTTGACTCAGGCGCATGGCCGCCAGGTCGGCAAAGCTTGCCTGGGCATTCGCAGTGTCGGCTTCGAGGCCTCGGCGCAGCTTGCCCCACACATCCGCTTCCCAACTGACGCCCGCCTGGGCCGAGTACGTGTCGCGAATACCGCTGGACGAACTGCTCAGGCTGGAGCTGCTGCTACCGGTGCCCTGGCTAGAACGGTTCTTGCTGACGTTCAGGTCCACCGTCGGGAAAAACGCCCCCCGTGCGCTACGCACCAAGGCCTGGGCCTGGCGGTACTGCGCCTCGGACTGGGCGACGGTCTGGTTGGCGCTGTTGAGTTTTTCGATCAGCTCGTTGAGCTGCCGGTCGCCATACAACTCCCACCACGCGCCGCGCGCCAGGGCATCGCTGGGGTTGGCCTGCCGCCAGCCCTCTGCGGCCTTGTACTGCGCAGGCTCCGCTGTTTGCGGGCGCTGGTAATCCGGGCCGACGGCGCAGGCACTGAGCATCGCCACGCACAGTGACAGGCTCAACAGGCGCGAGCCTCGGGCCGTGAGCAGCGGTGCAGCCAGGTTGAAAAGCGAACGGTCAGTCATAGCGGAGTTTCCAGAGCAGCATCGGTACGCACCCCGCGCCATTTATTGAAGCGATGGCGCAGTCTGTCGAGATAGAGGTAAACCACCGGGGTGGTGTAAAGCGTCAGCACCTGGCTGAAGATCAGCCCGCCGATGATGGTCAGGCCCAGGGGCTGGCGCATTTCCGCCCCTTCGGCGCGGCTCATCAGCAAAGGCAAGGCACCGAGGATCGCCGCCAGGGTGGTCATCAGGATAGGCCGCAAACGTTGCAGGCAGGCGCTGCGGATCGACTCCAGCGGTGCCATGCCCTGGCTTCGTTCCAGTTGCAACGCCAGGTCGATCATCAGGATCGCGTTTTTCTTCACCACGCCGATCAGCAGAAACAGCCCCAGCAACGAAATCAGGCTGAACTCGCCGCCCAGCGCGTAGATCGACAGCAAGGCACCGACCCCGGCCGACGGCAGGGTCGAGAGAATCGTCAGCGGGTGAATGTAGCTTTCATACAACACACCCAAGACCAGATACACCGCCACCAGCGCCCCCAAAATCATCCACGGCTGACTTTTTTGAGTCGCCGCGAAAGCGTCGGCTGTGCCGGCCATTTTAGCGATCACGTCTTCCGGCAGGCCGACCTTGGCAATCGCCCGCTCGATGGCGGCACCGCCCTGCTCCACGGTCACGCCTTCGGCCATGTCGAAAGAAATGCTCTCCGAGGCAAACTGGCCCTCGTGGCTGACCCGATCGTCTTCCAGGCTGTTTTCGTAATGGGCGATGGTCGACAACGGAATCCGCGCGCCGTCGGCGGTAATGACCTGGACCTGCTTGAGGGTGATCGGGTCCTGGGCGTATTTCGGATTGACCTCCATCACCACCTGATACTGGTTGAGGCTGTCGTAGATGGTCGAAATCTGCCGCTGGCTGTAGGCGTTGTTCAGCACCGCCGTGACCATGTCCATGTCGACACCCAGGCGCTTGGCCTGATCGCGGTCGACGATCAGGGTCACTTGCCGGGCGCCCCGGCCTTCGCGTGCGTCGATCGCCGTCAGCTCCGGCAAGGCCCTGAGCGCGGTGACGACTTTCGGATACCACTCGCGCAATGCCCCGAGATCCCCGCTCTGCAGGATGTACGAGTATTGCGAGGTGGTCTGCTCCCGGCCGCCACCGAATTGCAGGTCCTGGTCCGCCATGAGCATCAGTTGCGCGCCGGGCACCTTGGGCATTTCCTTGCGCAGGCGTTCGATGACTTTCTGCGCGGAAATGTTGCGTTCCTTGATCGGCTTCAGGCGCACCAGCATGAAGGCGTTGTTGGTGCCGTTGGTGCCGCCAATGAACCCGGCGACGCTTTCTACGGCCTCATCCTTCAACACCGCCCGGCGGAAAATCTCCATCTTCGGCTGCATCACACTGAACGACAGGCCGTCGTCGCCGCGCACGAAACCGATCAGCTGGCCGGTATCCTGTTGCGGCATAAATGTTTTAGGAACAACTACATACAGCGCAATGTTCACGCCGATTGTCACAAACAGACTGAGCAAGGTCAGGCGCTTGTGGCGCAGCACCCAGTCGAGGCTGGTGGCGTATTTGCCGACCATCCAGTCGTTGGCCCGCCGACTCCAGCGTTGCAGGCGGTTCTCCTGCCCCGGCGTGTGCGGCTTGAGCCAGCGGGCGCAGAGCATCGGGGTCAGGGTCAACGACACCACCAGCGAGACCACGATGGCCGCCGCCAGAGTGATGGAGAATTCGCGGAACAGGCTTTCAATGATCCCGCCCATGAACAGGATCGACAGGAAAACCGCCACCAGCGACACGTTCATCGACAGCAAGGTAAAGCCGACTTCCTGGGCACCCAGGTACGCCGCGCGCATCGGCCGCACGCCTTCGTCGATGTGCCGGGAAATGTTCTCCAGCACCACGATGGCATCGTCCACCACCAGCCCTGTGGCCAGGATCAACGCCATCAGCGACAGGTTGTTCAACGAAAAGCCGTAGAGGTACATCACGGCAAAGGTGCCGACCAGCGACACCGGCACCGCCAGGGTCGGGATCAGCGAAGCGCGGAAGTTGCCGAGGAACAGGAACACCACCAGGATCACCAGCGCCACGGCGATCAGCAGGGTCATTTCCGCCTCGTGCAGCGTGGCCTTGATCACCGGCGAGCGGTCCATGGCCAGGTTCAGCTTGACGCTGGCCGGCAGCACCGCCTGCAAAGCCGGCAACTGCGCCTTGATCTCGTTGACCGTCTCGATGATGTTGGCGCCGGCCTGCCGGTTGATCACCAGCAGCACCGCCGCGTCATCGTTGAAGAAACCGCTGTTGTAGCGGTCCTCGACGCCATCGCTGACCTTGGCCACATCCTTCAGGCGCAGGGCCGCGCCGCCGTTGTAGTGGATGATCAGCGATTCGTAGTCCTTGGCTTTTTCCAGCTGGTCGTTGGCCTGGACCTGCCACAGCCGTTGATCGTCTTCCACCGAGCCCTTGGGCCGGCGCACGTTGGCGTTGGCGATGGTGTTGCGCACATCGTCCAGCGCCACGCCGTACTGGTTCAACGACTGCGGTTCGAGTTCGATACGTACCGCCGGCAGCGAGCTGCCACCGATCTGCACCTCGCCGACGCCCTGCACCTGGGACAGGCTCTGGGACAGGATCGTCGAGGCCAGGTCATAGAGCTGACCTTTTTCCAGCACATCCGACGTCAGCGACAGCACCATGATCGGCGCCTGGGACGGGTTGACCTTCTTGTAGGTCGGCATGCTGCGCATCCCGCTCGGCAGCAGTGTGCGCGAGGCGTTGATCGCCGCCTGCACTTCCCGCGCCGCGCCATTGATGTCGCGGTCCAGGTCGAATTGCAGGATCACCCGGGTCGAACCCTGGCTGGAGCGGCTGCTCATGGTGTTGACCCCGGCAATGCTGCCGAAGGAGCGCTCCAGAGGCGTGGCCACGGTCGATGCCATCACCTCGGGGCTGGCCCCGGGCAGGCTGGCCTGGACCACGATCACCGGAAAGTCCATTTGCGGCAGCGGCGACACGGGCAGCAAACCGAAGCTCACACCGCCCAGCAGCATGATCGCCAGGCTCAGCAACATGGTCGCGACCGGGCGCTTGATGAAAGGTCCCGAAAGGTTCATCGATGATTGCCCCCCGCACCAACCCACGAGCCCTGCTGCCCCCCTGTGGGAGCGGGCTTGCTCGCGAAGAGGGCCTTGCATTCAACATTCCTGTCGACTGACCGGACGCCTTCGCGAGCAAGCCCGCTCCCACAGGTTCTGCGGGGCGTCATACCGTCGTCTCCTGAGCGTCGGCCTTGCCAAAACGACGACCGAGACGATCGAAGTACAGGTAGATCACAGGCGTGGTGAACAAGGTCAGAATCTGACTCAGCAACAGGCCGCCGACCATCACCAGACCCAGCGGCTGGCGCAGTTCCGCGCCGGAACCGGTGGCCAGCATCAACGGTACGGCACCGAACAGCGCGGCCAGGGTGGTCATCAGGATCGGCCGGAAACGCAGCAAGGCCGCCTGATAGATCGCCGTTTGCGGGTCCATGCCCTGGTTGCGCTCGGCGTCGAGGGCGAAGTCGATCATCATGATCGCGTTCTTCTTCACGATGCCGATCAGCAGAATGATGCCGATGATCGCGATCATGCCCAGGTCGTTGCCGCTCAGGATCAACGCCAGCAAGGCGCCCACCGCCGCCGACGGCAGGGTCGATAGAATGGTAATCGGGTGGATGTAGCTCTCGTAGAGCACGCCCAGCACGATGTACATGGTCACCACCGCCGCCAGAATCAGCAGCAAGGTGCTCGACAACGAAGCCTGGAACGCCTCGGCCGCGCCCTGGAACTGGGTCTGCACGCCAATCGGCATGCCGATGTCCTTCTGCACCTGCTCGATGATCTCGACCGCATGCCCCAGCGCCACGCCGGGCGCCAGGTTGAAAGACATCATCACCGCCGGGAACTGGCCGATGTGGGTGATCGCCAGTTGCGCCTGGCGCTCTTCGATGCGCGCCAGGCTGGACAGGCGCACCTGCCCGCCATCGGTGGTCTTGACGTGAATCTGCTCCAGCGCCTGCGGGCCGATCTTCTCCCCGGACTGCGATTGCAGCACCACGCGGTACTGACTGGCCTGGGTGTAGATCGTGGAAATCTGCCGCTGACCAAAGGCGTCGTACAGCGCATCGGTGATGTTCGACACCGACACCCCGACCCGCGAAGCCGCATCGCGGTCGATCACCAGGTAGACCTGCAAGCCCTTGTCCTGCAAATCGCTGGCAACGTCGGTCAATTCCGGTCGGTCGGCCAGGGCCTCGACCAGGCGCCCGCTCCACAGGCTCAGCAACTCAGAGTCCGGCGACGACATGCTGAACTGGTACTGCGTGCGGCTGACCCGGTCTTCGATGGTCAGGTCCTGCACCGGCTGCATGAACAGGCGGATACCGACCAGTTTGTCCAGCTCCGGTTGCAGCCGGGCAATCACTTGCGTGGCGCTCAGGTCGCGGTCGCGATGCGATTTGAGGTTGATCAGCAACCGGCCGCTGTTGAGGGTCGAGTTATCGCCATCAACGCCAATGTAGGAAGAGAGGCTCTCGACCGCCGGGTCGGCCAGGATCACCTTGGCCAGTTCCTGCTGGCGCTCGCTCATGGCGGCGAAGGAAATCGATTGCGGTGCTTCGGAAATGCCCTGGATGACGCCAGTGTCCTGCACCGGGAAGAAGCCCTTGGGCACCACCATGTAGAGGAATACCGTCAGCGCCAAAGTGCCGATGGCCACCATCAGGGTCAGCGGCTGGTGCTTGAGCACCCACTGCAACTTGCGTCCGTAGGCGGCGATCATCCAGTCGATGAACGCGCCGCTGGCACGGTAGAAACGGCCCTGCTCGGCTTCCTTGGGCTCACGCTTGAGCAACCGCGCGCACATCATCGGCGTCAGGGTCAGGGAAACCACCAGGGAAATCAGGATCGCCACCGCCAGGGTGATGGCGAACTCTCGGAACAAGCGCCCGACCACGTCCGCCATGAACAGCAGCGGGATCAGCACGGCGATCAGCGACAATGTCAGTGAGATCAGGGTGAAACCGATCTGTTTGGCGCCCTTTAGCGCCGCGTTCAGCGGGCTGTCGCCTTCTTCGATGAATCGGGAAATGTTCTCCAGCATGACGATCGCATCGTCCACCACGAAACCGGTGGCGATGGTCAGGGCCATCAGGGTCAGGTTGTTGACCGAGAAGCCCGCCAGATACATCACGCCGAACGTACCGATCAGCGACAGCGGCACGGCCACCGACGGAATGATCGTGGCGCTGGCGCGACGCAGGAACAGGAAGGTGACCATGACCACCAGGGCGATGGCGATCAGCAATTCGTGTTGCACGTCCTTGACCGAGGCGCGGATGGTCTGGGTGCGGTCGGTCAGCACCATCACGTCGAGGCCGGCCGGCAGGTTGTCGGTGATGCTTGGCAGCAGGGCCTTGATCCGGTCCACTACCTCGATCACGTTGGCACCGGGTTGACGCTGGATGTTCAGCAATACGGCCTGGTTCTCGTTAGCCCACGCAGCGAGGCGCTCGTTCTCGGCGCCGTCGACGATTTCCGCCACGTCCTTGAGGCGCAACGGTGCGCCATTGGCGTAGGCCAGGATCAGGTTGGCGTAGTCCTTGGGCGACGTCAGTTGATCGTTTGCATCGAGCATCGAGACCCGGGTCGGGCCGTCGAAGTTGCCCTTGGGCTGGTTGACGTTGGAGGCGCCTATCAGGGTGCGCACGTCCGACAGGTTCAAACCATTGGCGGCCAGGGCTTCCGGATTGACCTTGATGCGCACGGCCTGGCGTTGGCCACCGGCAATGCTGACCATGCCGACGCCGCTGATCTGGGCAATCTTTTGCGCCATGCGGGTGTCGACCAGGTCATTGAGCTTGGGCAGCAACATGGTCTTTGAGGTGATGGCCAGGGTCAGCACCGGCGTATCGGCCGGGTTGACCTTGTTGTACACCGGCGGCGCCGGCAGATCCTTGGGCAACAGGTTGGTCGCGGCGTTGATCGCCGCCTGCACTTGTTGCTCGGCCACGTCCATGTTGATGTCGAGGCTGAAACGCAGGGTCAGCACCGACGCGCCACCGGAGCTGGTGGAGGCCATTTGCGTCAGGCCGGGCATCTGCCCGAACTGACGCTCAAGTGGCGCGGTCACTGCGCTGGTCATGACATCCGGGCTGGCGCCGGGGTACAGGGTCATAACGCGAATGGTCGGGTAATCGACCTGGGGCAGCGCCGACACCGGCAGCAGCCGATAGGCGATGACGCCGGCCAGGATAATGGCCAGCATGCTCAGGGTGGTGGCTACCGGGCGAAGGATGAACAGCCGCGAGAGATTCATGCGCCGCCCTTTTTCGCCTTGTCGGTGGTCGCGGGCGTTGCCGCGTTGACCGCCGACTTGCCTTGCAGGTGTTCGGTTGGCGTGGTCGGCACGTCCTGGCTGTCGTTGACCACCTCCACGTCGCTGCCGTCCTTCAGGCGGTCGGTGCCTTCCAATACGACCCGGTCGCCCGCCGACAGGCCTTCGGTGACCACGGTGTTCACGCCGTCACTGGCGCCGACTTTCAACTGACGGATCTTGACCTTCTTGTCACCGTCCATGGCATAGGCGAACGTGCCGTTGGTGCCGAACTGGATCGCGGCCGAAGGCGCCAGCACTACGTCTTTGAGGGTGTCGGCCAGCAGGCGTACATTGACGAACTGGTTGGGGAACAGCGACTGATCGCGGTTCTCGAAACGGGCCTTGAATTTCAGGGTGCCGGTGGTGACGTCGATCTGGTTGTCCAGGCTCTGCAATACGCCAGTGGCCTGCAGTTTGGTATCGCCACGATCCCAGGCTTCAGCCGACAGTTTGGCGCCGCTGCGATAACGGGCCAGCACGGTGTCCAGGCTGTTTTCCGGGAGGGTGAAGGCCACGCTGATCGGCTGGGTCTGGGTGATGATCGCCAGTGCGGTGGTGTCGTTGGCCGCGACCAGGTTGCCGACGTCCAGTTGACGCAGACCAACGCGACCGGTGATCGGTGCGCGGATCCGGGTGAATTCGAGGTTGAGCTTGGCATCGTTGACCGCCGCCTGATTGGTCTTGACCGTGCCCTGGAACTGACCGACCAGCGCTTCGGCGGTGTCCAGGGTCTGCTTGGCAATACTGTCTTCGCGGTACAGGCCGCGATAGCGCTCGACGTCGACCTGGGCGTTTTTCAGCTGCGCCTGATTCTGCAGCAAGGTGCCTTCGGCCTGGAGCAAGGCATTCTGGTAAGGGCGCGGGTCGATTTCGGCCAGCAGGTCGCCGGCCTTGACCATCTGCCCTTCTTCGAAATAGATCTTGACCAGTTCACCGCCGACGCGGCTGCGCACATTGATGGTGTTCAGCGCCGTGACTGTGCCCAGCGCCTTGAAATACAGCGGGAAATCACCCTTGACCGCTTGCGCCACGCGCACCGGTACCGGCCCGGACGCGCCACCGAATCCAGGGCGCATCCCGCCCGACCTGCCGGTATGCCCGGCGACGGCTTTCTGTCCCGCAGCCTCTTTGGGTGCAGCGCTGCCGGGCCAGAATTTCCAGCACAGGCCAGCGATGACCAACAAGACAAGCAGGCCGAACAGCCAGCGACGAGGACTACGGGAAGCGGAGGATTGCATTGAGTGATCAACCATTGGGCGCGTGGGCTTTTTTACATGAGGCTGAACGATAAGCACTGGCGTGTCTTAAGCAAAGCGCCTTTACCGGCAATTTACCTTTGGCTTACGTAGCAGGAGATTTATCCAAGACACTGAAACACAAATGAAAACGGCCTGGACAGAGCCAGGCCGTTAATAAGTGTAAAGCTACGCTTATTTCAGAACAGCAAGTGCCGCTTCATAGTTCGGCTCGTCGGCGATTTCGCCAACCAGTTCGCTGTGCAGCACGTTGTCGTTTTCGTCCAGAACCACCACGGCACGGGCGGTCAGGCCTTTGAGCGGGCCGTCGGCGATGGCCACGCCGTAGTTCTCGATGAACTCGGCACCGCGCAGGGTCGACAGGTTCTGTACGTTTTCCAGGCCTTCGGCGCCGCAGAAACGGGCCTGGGCGAACGGCAGGTCAGCGGAGATGCACAGTACGACAGTGTTGGCCACGTCGCTGGCCTTGGCGTTGAACTGGCGCACGGAAGTGGCGCAGGTCGGGGTATCGACGCTTGGGAAGATGTTCAGCACTTTGCGCTTGCCGGCAAAGTCTTTCAGGGTGACGTCGGACAGATTGCCGGCAACCAGGGAAAAGGCTGGCGCCTTGGAACCGGCTTGTGGCAGTTGGCCGTTGACTTGAACCGGATTGCCTTTAAGGGTGACTTGAGCCATGAACGGAGTCCTTCTGAACGTTGTGGTGGAGAATTTTGGCGAGGCCGAAGTTAACCATGAAATTGTCCTACGACCTATGGCCAAACATAAATTGTCATGTAACAGGGCATAAAACTGGATACAACCCACAACCCTGTGTTAACCGAACAAGCCGGCAAAAGTACAGAGTACGCCTTCGCCCGCCGTCTCCCTCGGCTCATGACGAAAGGCACAGGTCATCGGCGAAAACTTTTGTTAACACTCTGTCGAATTGCTCCACCGTCGTTCGACTATAAATCGAGCCACTCAACTGCAACGGAGACGACACCATGCGATTCATGATCATCATCAAGGCCAGCCAGGATTCCGAAGCCGGCGTCATGCCCAGCCAGGAACTGCTGACGGCCATGGGCAACTACAACGAAGAACTGGTCAAGGCCGGTATCATGCTAGCGGGCGAAGGCCTGCACCCGAGCAGTAAAGGCGCACGGGTAAAGTTTTCCGGTGGCAAACACACGGTGATCGACGGCCCCTTCATCGAAACCAAGGAACTGATCGCCGGTTTCTGGTTGTGGAAAGTGAAGTCAAAAGAAGAAGCCATCGAATGGGTCAAGCGCTGCCCCAACCCGATGCCGGGCACCGAGGCCGAGATCGAGATTCGCCAGGTGTTTGAAGCCGAAGATTTTGGTGCCGAGTTCACACCGGAACTGCGCGAGCAGGAAGAGCGGGTTTGGGAGCAGGCGAAGAAAAACTGAACCTCCCGGTGGGAGCGAGC
The DNA here is from genome assembly GCF_949767825.1 of Pseudomonas sp. IT-P258. Taxonomy (NCBI): domain Bacteria; kingdom Pseudomonadati; phylum Pseudomonadota; class Gammaproteobacteria; order Pseudomonadales; family Pseudomonadaceae; genus Pseudomonas; species Pseudomonas sp. IT-P258. The sequence goes on from NZ_CATKPU010000109.1 coordinate 143,138, forward strand.
CTGCTCGCTCCCACCGGATTCGCACCCACCCGCAAGCCTGCATCCTCCCCCTCCTTATCACCTCAAAGCGGCAACCCCTTGTTTCGTATTAACTTCTTAGTACACAAAAAACACCGAGAACCTGCACACAAAACGAAAGAATTAACCCATTCGACTGGCTAACTCATGTTTAGATGCTTAACTCTATCTGACGCGTCCTACGGCTCGTTCAGAAACGGATTACGGAGTAACGGCCAAAAACAAGGCCGAGTATCCAATGAGCCACCAGGGAATCGGGGGAATCATGTCGAAAAATATGGAGATGCGCGCCTTTCTTTTGGCGAGTCTGCACACGCCTTGCCTTTATACCCGGGCACACCCCAACACTCCGTCCAACCTGCCGCCCGCCGAAAGATGCTCGGCTGACACGCCTTTCTTTCCTGCGCTCCACTCCGTCCGGATTGAGCGCCCACGACTCCCTCAAAGTGTTCACCGCACGACTGCCGCACGAGCAGCTCAGGCCATAAGGACCAATCCATGAACGTTGCCCTTCGCGCAACCGGCTTCAGCCTGATTGCGCTGAGTACCAGCACCTGGGCCGACTTCACTGCCACCCCCGACGAAGCCCGGGCCATCGCCAAGGAAGCCTATTTGTATGGATTCCCGGTAGTAGAGATGTACAAGACGCTCTACACCCAGGCCGTGGACAAGAAGAGCCCGAACTTCAAGGCACCGTTCAACCAGATCGGCAACACCGCCAAGGCCTTCACCGCCAAGGACACCGCGTTTGTCACGCCGAACGCCGACACGCCCTACTCCTTTGTCTGGATGGATTTACGCGCCGAGCCGCTGGTACTGACCCTGCCGCCCATCGAAGAACATCGTTATTACTCGGTGCAACTGATCGACGCCTATACGCAGAACTTTGCCTACCTGGGCACCCGCAGCACCGGCAACAACGGCGGGCATTTCATGATCGCCGGACCCAACTGGCAGGGCCAGCAACCGCTGAACATCGACCGTCTGCTGCGCAGTGAAAGCAACATCGCCTATGCGCTGTATCGCACACAACTGTTCGATGAGAAGGATCTGGCCAAGGTCAAGCAGATCCAGAAGGGTTACAAGGTCGAAACCCTGAGTCATTACGACAAACAAAAGGCGCCAACCGCCGCACCGAAGATCGACTGGCCAAAACCCACGCCGACCATGAGCGAAACCCCGGACCTGTTCCGCTACCTGAACTTCATGCTGGCGTTCGCCCCGGCCCAGGACGTGGAAAAAGAGCTGCTGGCGCGCTTCGCGAAAATCGGCATTGAGGCCGGCAAGCCTTTCAACGTCAACACACTCAGCACCGAGCAGCGCAAAGCACTGGAGGACGGCATCAGCGACGCCAAGGCCGGGTTTGCCGAATTCAAGAAAACCAAGGTCGATACCCACGAGGTCAGCAGCGGTGATTTCTTCGGCACCCGCGATCACCTCAAGGGCAACTACCTGTACCGCTATGCCGGCGCCAACATGGGGATCTTCGGTAACTCCGCCGAAGAGGCGAACTACATCGGTTATTTCGTCGACAAGGATGGTAAACCGGTCGACGCCTCGAAAAATGACTACACCCTGCATTTCGACAAAGGCGCCCTGCCCCCGGCCGATGCGTTCTGGTCCCTGACCCTGTACGACGGCAAGAACAAGCTGCTGGTGGCCAACCCGCTCAATCGCTACCTGATCAACTCGCGCATGCTGCCTGACCTCAAGCTCGATGCCGATGGCGGCCTGACGCTGTACGTGCAGCACAAGGCACCGGTCAAAGACCTGCAAAGCAATTGGCTACCGGCTCCGAACGGCCCCTTCTACGGGATATTGCGGCTGTATTTGCCAAAACCGGAAGTCCGCAACGGCGAATGGAAAATGCCGCTGTTGAACCCCGTCAATCAAAAGCAATAAGTGGAGTCAGTGATGATCAGGCCTTTTGTAGTGCGCCCCCTGTTGTTGGCGCTATGCATGGTCAGCGGCAGCCCGTTGGTACTGGCGGCTGAAGGTGGTGTCGGACGGCCGATTACCGGCCAGCAAGTGTTCTCCAATGCCGGGATCGTGCCGCCGGAGCCGGGCTGGGTCATGTCCCTGACCAGCATCTGGTACGACGGCGACCTCAAGGGCAGCACCCAGGTGCCTTTGGTGGGGGCCGCCAGTACCGGGCTGGACATGAAGGTGTCCTACACCATGGCCAACTTCACCCATGTCTGGGACACCGGCAAGGGTCGCTGGAACTACGCATCGGCCGTTGGCGTTCCGGTGCAGTACACCGACATCTCGGCCAACATCACCGGGCCCCGCGGCCGAACGCTGGGCTCCTCCGACTCAGGCACCCAGTTCGCCGACATGCTGGTGACGCCGATTGCCGCCGGCTATCACTTCGACGAGCTCAACCACATCGCGTTCTCGCTGCCGATCTACGTGCCCACCGGTGCCTACAACGACGACCGCCTGGCCAACCCCGGGCAGAACAACTACACCTTCATGCCGACCGTGGCGTTCACGCATCTGGATGGCAAGGGCGGCGAATTCACGCTGTCGAGCGGCCTGGAGTTCTACACCGAGAACGACGCCACCGATTATCGCAACGGCGATATCTACACCCTCGATGCGCTGTGGACCCACGGTTTTGGCAACGGCTGGAACGCCGGTATCGCCGCCGGTTACATCCAGCAGATCACCGATGACTCGGGGTCGGGTGCCGACAGCGGCTTCCGCGGACGTTCCGTGGGTGCGGGCCCGACAGTGGGCTGGACCGGCAAATTCGCCGACGCCCAGGCCAACTTCAATGCGCGCTGGGTGCCGGAGTTCGACACCAAAAACCGCCCTGAAGGCAATGGATTCAGCGTCAACATGACCCTGGCGTTTTTCTAGGAGACCCCATGAGCGCACTCAACGACCTCAATGCCCTGCAAGCCAGTATCGCCGAAGCGGTGCTCGGCCAGGACCAGGTGATCCGACAGATGCTCGTCGGCTTGCTGGCCAACGGGCACCTGCTCCTCGAAAGCCTGCCCGGCCTGGCCAAGACCCGCACGGTCAAGTCACTGGCCAGACACCTGGACGCGAAGATGAGCCGCATCCAGTTCACCCCGGACTTGCTGCCATCGGACATCACCGGCGCCGAGGTGCTGCATCAGGTCGAAGGCAAGAACGAAATCCGCTTCCAGCCAGGCCCCCTGTTCGGCAACCTGATACTCGCCGATGAAATCAACCGTGCGCCGGCCAAGGTCCAGGCGGCGTTGCTCGAAGCCATGGAAGAACGCCAGATCACCGTGGCCGGCAACAGCCATGCGCTGCCGGACCTGTTCATCGTGGTCGCCACCCAGAACCCGATCGAACAGGAAGGCACGTATCCGCTGCCGGAAGCGCAGATGGACCGCTTCCTGATGAAAGTGCTGCTCGATTACCCGAGCGCGGAAAACGAAAGCCAGGTACTGCGCCTGCTGCGCGAAGAAGAACAGGCCCTGGGCGCCAAGACCGCTGCCGTGCAGGGCTTCTCCCTGTCCCAGGACGTGGTGTTCGCCGCGCGCCGTGAAGTCAGCGCCGTGCACGTCTCCCCGGCCATCGACCGCTACCTGATCGACCTGATCAATGCCACTCGCCACCCGGCCGATTACGACGCCGACCTCGGGCGCTGGATCAGCATCGGCGCCAGCCCTCGTGGCGGCATCGGTCTGGACCGCTGTGCCCGGGCCGACGCCTGGTTGCAGGGCCAGGATTTCGTTTCTCCGGACAACGTCCGCGCCGTGGTGCACCCGGTGCTACGCCATCGTCTGCAACTGAGCTACGACGCGGTGGCCGACGGCGTGAGCGCCGATCAGGTGCTCGACCGCCTGCTCGATAAAGTGGCGATTCCAGCCTGATGTCCATGAACCGCGCCGACGGCCTGGTGTATGTCTCTCTGGCACAGTTGATGGCCCTGGAGTTCAAGGCCCGTGACCTGAGTTTTCTGGCGCGTCAGCCCCAGGGCAGCATCCTGGCCGGTAACCACGCTTCGCGTTTGCGTGGCCGGGGCCTGAACTTCGATGAACTGCGCCGCTATCAGCCGGGGGACGATTTGCGCCACCTCGACTGGCGCGCGTCCCTGCGCACCGGCAAACCGGTGGTGCGGACATTCACCGAAGAGCGTGACCGCCCGGCCCTGATCCTCGTAGACCAGCGCATGTCGATGTTCTTTGGCTCGCAACGCAGCTTCAAATCCGCCGTCGCCGCCGAACTCGGCGCCCTGGCGGCATGGATGGTGTTCAACGCCGGCGACCGCGTCGGTGGACTGGTCTTCAACGATCAACGCATCGACAGCATCGCCCCGCTGCGCAGCCGCAAACGGATCGAAGCGCTGTGCAGCCGCATCGCCCAGCAAAACCAGGCACTCAACGCCGCCAACCCGGACGCCGAAGGCGAAGACCAGCTCGACAAGGTCCTGCAGCATTGCCTGGCCGTGGCCGGTCACGATCACCTGATCTGCATCGTCAGCGACTTCGCCGGAGCCGGCGAACGCACCTTAAAACTGATGCGGCAACTGGCTGCGCACAACGATGTGATTGCCATGCAGGTATACGACCCGCTGGCGCTGAACCTGCCGAAAAACGGCCGCGTGCTGGTCACCCAGGGGCAATTACAGGTGGAGCTGGCGGTGGATCGGCAACAAGTGCATCAACCCCTCGGGGACTTTCTCGGCGGGCGGCTCAAGGACGTCGCGACCTTGCTGCGCCGCAGCCAGGTGCCGTTGATGATGTTCAGCACGGCTACACCAGCCCACGAACAACTGCGAGCCGAGCTGGGCAAGTTTACCGGAGGGCGCCGATGAACCCCGCCATCCCGAGCATCGACCAACTCAAGGAAATGGCACTGCCGGCGCCGGTCAGTTACGCACCGCAAACCTGGGGTTGGTGGGCGTTGCTGGCGCTGTTGATCGTTACACTGGTGGTGCTTGGTGCGCGGCGCTACTGGCAATGGCGGCGCGATCGCTATCGGCGCGAGGCGTTAATGCGCCTGGAGGAACTGCAGCAGCGCAGCAATGACCTGAGTGCATTGCGCGAGCTTCCGGAGTTGCTCAAGCGGGTCGCGATCTCTATGCCGAACGCGAAACCTGTGGGAGCGGGCTTGCTCGCGAAGGCGTCCTGTCAGTCGACATCAATATTGAATGCAATGGCCTCTTCGCGAGCAAGCTCGCTCCCACAGGGGTCTCCTGCGGCGTTGGGGAACGAAGACTGGCAGGCGTTTTTGCAGCGGCACAGTAAACAGCCCCTACCCGCCGACTTCAGCCAACAACTCTCGCTGCTGGCCTACGCCCCCGACGCAACATTGCGGGCCATGCCCACTGAACAGCGCCTGCAGCTGTTCAGTGCCTGCAAAACCTGGGTGGAGCGACATCATGTGGCAGCTTGATTACCCCTGGCTGTTGATCCTGCTGCCGCTGCCGTGGCTCGCCTATCGCTACCTGCCCGATTACCGTGAGGCGCGAAGTGCCGTGCGAGTGCCGTTTTTCGGGGCGATGAGCCGTGCTGTCGGCCAGGCACCGAGCCAGGCTGGCACCCGCAGCAACCGCTGGCAGTTGCTCCTGAACCTGCTGGTCTGGACGCTGCTGCTGGTGGCGGCGAGTCGGCCGGTGTTGGTGGAAAAACCCATCGAACGCCAGCAGCCGGTGCGCGACCTGATGTTGGCCATCGACATTTCCCAGTCGATGGAAACCACCGATTTCACCGACGCCAATGGCCAGAAAATCAATCGCCTGGCCGCGGTCAAGGAAGTGGTGCACGGGTTCATCGACAAACGTAAAGACGATCGAATCGGACTGATCGTATTCGGCACCGGTGCCTATCCACAGGCGCCGTTGACCCTGGACCACCCCAGCCTGTCACTGCTGCTGGACGACACCGGCATCGGCATGGCCGGCCCCAACACCGCCATCGGCGACGCCATCGGCCTGAGCCTGAAACTGCTGGACCAGGCCCACGAGCAGGAAAAAGTGCTGATCCTGCTTACCGACGGCAACGACACCAGCAGCGCCATCACCCCTGATCACGCGGCCGCCATGGCTGCGGCCAAAGGCGTGGTGATTCACACCATTGGCATCGGCGACCCGAATGCGGAGGGTGAAGCCAAGGTCAACCTGCAAGGCTTGCAGGACATTGCCCAGGCCACGGGCGGACGCTTCTTCCGCGCCGAAGACCGCAACGCCCTGGATCAGGTCTACAGCACCCTCGACAAACTCACCCCGCATCAGGTGAAAACCCTCAGCCATCAGCCAAAACGTGATCTGTTCTGGTGGCCGCTGGGCGCGGCCATCGCACTGCTGGCGCTATACCACCTGGGCGCCCTGTTGCTTCCACGGCTGATGCTCGCCCGTCAACGGCAGGAGGCCTGACATGGACATCAACCTCGGCGATTTCCATTTCCTGCGCCCCCTGTGGCTGTTGCTCGCGGTGTTCGGCGCATTGCTGCCGATGCTGTGGCGGCGCAACCAGGACCTGCAACGGCGCTTGCGCAGCAACATCGCCGCGCACCTGCTGCCCCATCTGCTGATCACCCCGCAGGACCGGCAACGCCTGCGTCCGGTGCATCTGGTGTGTGCGCTGCTGGTACTGGGCGCCATCGCCGCCGCCGGGCCGACCTGGGAACAGGATCGGCCGGACTTTCTGGAAAACCGTGCGCCGCTGATCATCGCCGTCGACCTCTCGCCCTCCATGGACGCCAGCGATGTTCCACCCAGTCGCCTGGAAGCGGTCAAGCACAAGCTCCACGACTTGATCCAGCGCCGCGCCGGTTCGCGCAATGCGCTGATTGCCTACGCCGGAAGTGCCCACCTGGTGTTGCCCGCCACCGACGACCCGGCGCTGCTCGATACGTTCATTCAGGCCCTGAGCACCGACTTGATCAACAAACCAGGGAAAAATGTCAGCGCGGTCATCGATCAGGCCAAGCGCCTGCTCGCCGCCGAGAAAACCCCCGGCACCCTGCTGCTGATCACCGATGGCGCCGACACCTCGGCGCTGGCCGGGCTGGACAAGCAACTGGCGGACAGTGCGCTGCAAGTGCTGATATTGGCCGCTGGCAGCAGCGACGTCGGGATCATCCGCGATGCCAGCGGCCAGCCACGCACCGACAGTAACGGTCGTCCGCAACTCGGCAGTTTCGATCAGGACGCCCTCAAGCAGCTTGCCTCAACGCTGGATGCACCGCTGGGCAGCCTGACCCTCAACGATGACGATCTGGACTGGATCGAACTGCACGCCGAGCAACACTTCCAGGCAGCCAGTGACGAACAGCGCGAACTGCACTGGAAAGACGCCGGTTACTGGCTGTGCTGGCCGCTGTTGCTGATCGCCTTCTTCAGCGTGCGTAGGGGCTGGAGCCTGAACTGGATGGCCGCACTACTGCTGGCGGTGGGTTTGGGCCTGCAACCGGCGCCGGCCCAGGCCTACGCGCTGACCGATGCCTTTTTCACCCGCGACCAGCAAGGTCGCTGGGCCTTCGAACATGAGCACTATCCTCAGGCGGCGGCGCTGTTCGTCGATCCGTACTGGAAAGGCGTGGCCGCCTATAACGCGGCCGATTTCGACCTGGCACTGGCCAGCTTCGCGCGGCTCGACACACCGCAGGCGTATTTCTACCTGGGCAACATCTACGTGCGCCGCTTCAAGTTCGATCAGGCCATTGCGTCCTATACCCAAGCGCTGAAATTGCAGCCGCAATTCCCGGAAGCCACAGCCAACCTGGCGCTGGCCATAGCCTTGGAAAAGGACACTGAAAGCGCCGAGAAAAACACGCCAGAGGTCAAACCCGACGAAATCAAGATGGACAAGGCGCCGGGTAAAGGCCAAAGCAAAAAAGTGGAAACCCGGCAAGCGGCCTCGGATGAGCAATGGCTGCAGAACCTCACCACATCGCCGGCGAAATTTCTCAAGCAGAAATTCAGCTTGCAGGATCAGGCGGGGGTCAAACCATGACATACAGTCTGGTAGACCGTGTCGCGGCCTTCGTCGGATCGCCGCCCGGAGACAAGCCCGCTCCCACAGGGGGGCGGTGGTGCACACAAATCCAGTGTGGGAGCGGGCTTGCTCGCGAAAGGGCCCGATCAATCACCACAAAACTCGGCGCCCTGCTCATCGGCCTGATCAGCCTCAACACATTCGCCGCCGACCCTCAACTGAAAGTCCAGGCCAGCCTGCAACCCGCCGATCCCGTCATGGTCGGCAGCCTGGTCAAGTTGCAACTCGATGTCTTCACCGACTCCTGGTTCACCAGCGCCCCCACCCTGCCCGACCTGAAACTGCCCGGCGCCTTGGTGATGCCACCGGACGGCCATGCCGAGCACATCAACCAGACCTTCGACGGTCAATCCTTCAGCGGCATGCGCTACAGCTACCTGATCACCCCGAACCTGGCCCAGGGCTTCGACATTCCGGCACTGACGGTACAAGCCACACCGGGTCAGGCCAGCCATGAACTCAGTGCCCAAAGCCTGCCCTTGCATTTCAACGCCGCACAACCTCCGGGGTTCCAGCCCGGCGAGTCGGTGCTGGTGGCCCAAGGGCTGCGGTTTACCCAGAAGACCATCCATTCGGCCACGCCGCTCAAGGTCGGCGACAGCATCACCCGGGAGCTGACCTTGCAGGCCGACGGTGCCCTGGCCATGTCACTGCCGACACCGACGCTGGACAACATCAAGGGCTTGAGCCTCTACCCGAAAGCACCGCAAATCCGCAATCTGGATGACGGTCGCGGCAACTTCAATGGCGGCCAGCGCATCGACAGCGTGACTTATCGAATCGACACCGAAGGTCACTACAGCCTGCCCTCCGTCGAACTGAAATGGTGGGATGCCAGCAGTCAGCAAACCCGCACGGCCACGGTGCCTGCCGTGACCTTCGACGCGGCGGCCAACAGCGCTTACAAGCCGGTATTTTCCATCACCGAAGACCTGAAAAAACTCGGCCAGCACAATCGCCTGCACCTTTCCGGGCACTGGTTCGGGCTATTGGCACTGGTGTTGGCGGGGGTGGCGTTCGGTTGGTTCAGTCGCCCGCTCGTACGCCGCGCACACCTCAAATGGCAAGCCCGACGCCGCGCCCGCCACACCGCCTGGCTCGAGTCCCCCGATTACGCGTGGCGGCAGATCCCGGCACAAATCGAGGGCAAACCGGCGCAACTCAGCGCCCTGTACCTGTGGACCCGGCGCAGCCGCCACGGCCTGAAACTGACCGGCCTCGGCCCGCGCCTGCAAACCTTCCTGCGCGCCTGTTATGGCCGCGAACCGGACAAAGAGCAAGCCTTGCGCCAAATCGGGGAATCCTTGTCTACGCTGCATAGTCAGGCGGGACGCAACAGAGAATCAGTCTCTTGTGCACTGCATCCGCTCAACCCCGTTTACGAGAAGGACTTTCCATGACGAATTCGACATCGCTACGCCATCATCGCGCCTTCGGTTTCCTGCTGACCCTGGCCTTGAGCCTGCCGCTGCTGGTGCAAGCGGCCGAGCCGCTACCCTCGTGGAACGACGGGCCGTCGAAAAAGCAGATCATCGAATTCGTGCAGACAGTCACCGATCAAAGCAGCAAGGACTTCGTCAAGCCCGAGGAGCGCATTGCCGTGTTCGATAACGACGGCACCTTGTGGAGCGAGCAGCCGATGTACTTCGAATTGCTGTTCGCCCTCGAGGAAGTCAAGCGTACAGCGGCGCAACACCCTGAGTGGAAAACCACCCAGCCGTTCAAGGCCGTGCTGGAAAACGATCACAAGGCCCTGGCCGCCAGTGGCCTTGAAGGCATGATGAAAATTTTCGGAGCCACCCACACCGGGATGACCACCGAAGCCTTCGATGACGACGCCAAGACCTGGCTGACCCAGGCCCGTCATCCGAAAACCGGCAAGCTGTACACCGAGATGGTCTTCCAGCCGATGCTGGAAATGCTCGACTACCTGCGCGGCAAGGACTTCAAGACCTACATCGTCTCCGGCGGGGACACCGGGTTCATGCGTGCCTTCGCCGAGAAGGTCTATGGCATTCCTCCCGAGCAGGTCATCGGCACTACATTCGTCACAACGTTTGACTACAAGGATGGCAAGGCCTCGATCCTGCGCACGCCGAAACTGGCCCACAACGACGATGGTCCGGGCAAACCGGTCAGCATCGATGCGGTGATCGGTCGTCGGCCAATCCTCGCCTTTGGCAACTCCGACGGCGACCAGCAAATGCTTCAGTGGACCGCCGCCGGTCCCGGCAAACGCTTCATGGGCCTGGTGCATCACACCGACGCCAAGCGCGAATGGGCATACGACCGGCAGTCACAGATCGGTCGCCTGGACAAAGCCCTGGACGAAGCGAACAAACGTGGCTGGACAGTCGTCGACATGGCATCCGAATGGGCCCGGATCTACCCGTTCGATGCCGCCACACCCGAGCAAGCGCAATAAAAAGAAGACGTAACGCAGGACCGCAATAAACGTTTGTCGCAGTACGCGACGCAAGTAAGCATAAGGAGCCAGTCAGATGACTCGCATACGTAAGTGGATACCGAAACTCGCCCTGGTGGCGACAACGGTCATGGCCTTTTCGGCAACCGTCGGGGCCGCTGAGAAGCCCAACATTCTGGTGATCTTCGGCGATGATATCGGCCAGACCAATATCAGCGCCTATTCGATGGGCGTGGTCGGCTACAAGACCCCAAACATCGACCGGATTGCCAAAGAAGGCATGATGTTCACCGACTACTATGCGGAGAACAGTTGCACCGCCGGCCGATCGACATTCATCACCGGACAGTCGGCGCTACGTACCGGGCTGTCGAAAGTCGGGATGCCGGGTGCCCCGGTCGGCCTGCAAAAACGCGACATCACCATTGCCCAGGCGCTGAAGTCCCAGGGCTATGCGACCGGTCAGTTCGGCAAGAACCACTTGGGCGACAAGGATGAATACCTGCCGACCAACCACGGTTTCGACGAATTCTTCGGCAACCTGTATCACCTCAACGCCGAAGAAGAACCCGAGCGTCCGTACTGGCCCAAGGACGACCCCGCATTCGTCAAGGCCTACTCGCCGCGCGGCGTGATCCACAGCTTTGCCGATGGCAAGATCGAAGACACCGGCCCGCTGAACACCAAGCGCATGGAAACCATCGACGACGAAACCACCGCCGCGGCGCAAGCGTTCATCGAGAAGCAGGCCAAGGCGGACAAGCCGTTCTTCGTCTGGATGAACACCACCCGCATGCACTTGTTCACCCACGTGCGCGAGTCGATGAAGGGCCAGAGCGGCATGCCCGGCAACGATTACGCCGACGGCATGATCGAGCACGACGGCGACGTCGGCAAACTGCTGAAAACCCTCGATGACCTGAAAATCACCGACAACACCATCGTCGTCTACACCACCGACAACGGCCCGAACCAGTTCTCCTGGCCGGACGCGGCAACCACGCCGTTCCGTAACGAGAAGAACTCCAACTGGGAAGGCGCCTACCGGGTACCGGCGATTGTGCGTTGGCCGGGCAAGATCAAGCCGGGCGAAGTGTCCAACGAGATGTTCTCGGGCATGGACTGGTTCCCGACCTTGCTGGCCGCCGCTGGCGATGCCGACGTGAAAACCAAGCTGCTCAAGGGTTGGGCACCGACTTCCGGCGGCACCAACTTCAAGGTGCATCTGGACGGTTACAACCAGTTGCCCTACCTGACCGGCCAGGCGCCCAAGGGTGAGCGCAAGGAGTTTTACTACTTCAACGATGACGGCGTGCTGGTGTCGATGCGTTTCGACAACTGGAAAGCCGTGTTCTGCGAACAGCGCGCACCCGGCGGCTTCAAGGTCTGGAGCGAACCCTTCGTATGCTTGCGCGTACCAAAGATCTTCAACCTGCGTATGGACCCGTATGAACGTGCCGACGTGGTGTCCGATCAGTATTACGACTGGCAAACCAAGAACGTCTACCTGGCGGCTGTAGCCGTCGAAAAATCGGCGACGTTCCTGCAGACCTTCATCGAGTATCCACCTAGCCAGAGACCGGCCAGCTTCAGCATCGACCAGATCCGTGCTGCGGTAGACGCCAAAATCGCTGAAAAAATGAAAGCTGCACAGTAAGACCGCTGGACCGCCGCTCGCCTTCATTGGCGAGCGGACTTATTTTCGATCTGGGACCGCATCGACTTCATTCGCGAGCAGGCTCGCTCCCACAGGGGCTGCATTGCAAATGTGGGAGCGGGCCTGCTCGCGAAGGGCCGGTGCGGTCACAGGCTATTTCGAATTGGAACAAGGCAATCCGCAATGACCTCACGTGTCGCCAGCAAGTCGTCGGCCATACCTGCCCCTCAAGTCGCCTCCCCGGCGCTGTTGATCCCCGCCCTGTTGCTGTTTGTCTCCGGCGCCGCCGCGCTGGTGTACCAGGTGCTGTGGATCAAGCAGCTGTCGCTGGTGGTGGGCGTCGAGGTCTATGCCATCACCACCGGGATCAGCGCTTTTTTTGCCGGGCTGGCCCTGGGCGGCTTGCTGTTCGGCCGCTGGGCGGACCGGATGCAGCAACCGGTTGTGCTCTACGCCGGGCTGGAAGTGCTGGTGGCGGTGCTCGGTGTCTCTGCGACCTTTGCCATGAGCCTGGCGGCCAGCCCGTTTGCCTGGCTGGAAGCACACTTGGGTTTGCTGGCCTGGGTGCTGCCGTTCGCGCTGGTGGGCATTCCTGCGCTGCTGATGGGCGGCACCCTGCCGGTGCTGGTTCGCTCCCTGGCCACTGAACCGCAACACCTGGGCAAGGCCGGCGGACAACTGTATGCGGCGAACACCGCCGGGGCCATCGCCGGTACCCTGCTCGCCGCGTTCGTGCTGATTGCCACCCTTGGTGTGCGCGGCAGCGCACTGGCCGCCGCCATGCTGAACCTGCTGGCCGCCGCAGGGGCTTTGTGGTTCCAGCGCCAGCGCGTGGCCCCCGTCGATGCCCCGGTGAAACATCACAGTGAAAAAGCCCCCGACCGCCTGGCCCTGTGGCTGTATTCCATTGCCGGCGGTGTGGCCCTGGGCTACGAAGTGGTGTGGTCGCAATCGATCGTGCAATTCATGAGCACCCGCACCTATGCCTTTGCCGTGGTGCTGGCGACCTACCTCGCCGGCTTGTTCCTGGGCAGCATGCTGCTGGCCCGTCGGGTCGATCGCCTGCGCGATCCTTGGGGGGTGTTCGGTCTGCTGATTGCCGCAGCCGGCGCGATTGCCTTGCTGGAAGTAGCGTTGCTCGGACGTTGGCTGGTGATTGCACAAACCCTGGCGGAAAGCTGGGTATTGTCACTGGGCGGCAGTGAACTGGCGGGCATGAGCACGCGCTTTGCCGTGGCTGCCTTGAGCATCGTGTTTGTACCGACCCTGTTGCTGGGCGCGGCGTTCCCGTTGGCCCTGCGCTTGAGCGTCGGCGGCGAACAGGTGGGGCGTAATGTCGGCGAAGTCGTCGCGTTCAATACCCTTGGCGGGATTGTCGGCGTGATGCTCTGCGGCTTTGTCCTGATCCCGATGCTGGGTCTGGTGCGAACCCTGGGACTGCTGGCGATGGTCGCCGCCGCTATCGCCTGCCTCGCCGTGCGCAAGGGCCATGGCGTGAAAAAAGGCAGGCGTCAGGCGGTGGTTGCCATTGGCCTGGTGTCGCTGGCACTTGCCGTGTTCACGCCGGTCAACAAGCTCGCAAGCCTGCTGCCGGGGGCGCGCAATGGCACGCTGACGTTCTACGAAGAAGGCCGTGGCGGCACCGTCGCCGTGGTCACCCAGGGCAAGGGCGAAAGAGCGTTCCAGCGTTTGTACATCCAGGGCGTGTCCAATACCGGCGACACCATGCCGTCCCTGCGCTACATGCGGATCCAGGCGCTGCTGCCCCTGTTGATCCACAACGGTGAGCCGCGCTCGGCACTGGTGATCGGTTTCGGTACCGGCATCACCGCGGGCGCCCTGACCCGCTACCCCGGCCTGGAACATCGCGTGGTCGCCGAACTGCTGCCTTCGGTGGTCAAGGCGGCCCCCTTGTTCAAGGGCAATTTCAATGCCGCGGCCGATCCGGGGGTCGATGTGCGCTTGCGTGACGGTCGCCAGGAACTGCTGCGCAATCCGCAGCACTACGACCTGATCACCCTCGAGCCGCCACCCCCTTCCGCTGCCGGCGTGGTCAACCTGTACTCCCGGGACTTCTACCAACTGGCCGCCAGCCGTTTGCACAAACAAGGCCTGGTTGCCCAATGGCTGCCGCTGCCAACGCAGAACATCGACGACTCGCGCTCACTGGTGCGCAGCTTCCTCGACGTGTTCCCGTACGCGACCCTGTGGACCAGCGAATTCCACGAGATGCTGCTGGTGGGTTCGATGGAGCCGATTGAACTGGATGCGGCGAAGATCAGCGCACGCTTCCAGCAGGACAGCGTTCGCAGCGCCTTGCAGGATGTCGGCGTCGGCTCGGCCGCGGCGTTGCTTGCCACCTGGGTGACTGACCGCGCGGGGCTGGAACGCTTCGCTGGCGATGCGCAACCGGTGACGGACGATCAGCCGAAGATTGAATATGCGCCCTGGGTTCGCTCGAAAGAGATCAGCCGCGTATTGCCCGCCCTGCTCGACTTGCACCAGCCGCCAGCCGTGTTGAACGCCGACGCCGGGTTCATCGAGCGCATGAACACCCAGCAACAACGCCTGATGCAGTTCTATCGGGCGAGCCTGCATGCCTACAACGGAAATCGTGACGCCTGGGCCCGGGAGATGCGCGAGGTGATGCGCGGGGATTCCGGGAATCCGTATTACCGGTGGTTTGTCGGGGAGTGATGTGGCGCCTTGGCGGCCGCCTTCGCGAGCAAGCCCGCTCCCACAAGGTGTTGTGTCGTACTCAATTGCTGTGAACAACACCAAACCCTGTGGGAGCGGGCTTGCTCCGGGCGGCGTTCCGACGAAGAGGCCATCAGCCTCGAAACAATGTCATTTGACACACACCGGCCATCCGGCAAAGCTGCACCCAGCCTGAACGCGCCCTGACGGCAATCGCACCTGGACCATGGAAGTCGTAATGCCGAACCATAAAAATAAAGCTGCAACCCCAAACCCTGATTCGCAACCGACCCTGATCAACCGTTACCTGTTCCCTGTCACCATCGGCATCCTGCTGCTGGCTGTGGCGGGTATTGGCTGGTTTTTGCTGGACAACTCACCGACGCAGCTCAAGCCAGTCCCGGTCAGCGCCCCTGCCGTGCAACCGGCCAAACCGCAACCGGTCGCCGTCGCACCTGCGAAAATGGTCGACGAGCAACAATGCCAGGGCTGCCACGGCGAGCAGGTCAAGGACTGGCAAGGCTCCCATCACCAACTGGCGATGCAGCAAGCCAACGCGGACACTCTGCTCGGCGACTTCAACAACGTCACCTTCAAGGCCGAAAAGGAGACCACGGTGTTCTCGCGCAAAGGCGACGAATTCTGGGTCAACACGCCGGGTATCGATGGCAAGAATGCCGATTTCAAGGTGGCCTATACCTTTGGCATCGCCCCCTTGCAACAATACCTGATCGAGGTCGGCGAAGGCCGCTTGCAGGCCCTCGCCGTGGCCTGGGATACCGAGAAGCACCGCTGGTTCCACCTCTATCCGGGCCAGGGCGTGACCTTCAAGAACCCGCTGCACTGGAGTAAACCGAGCCAGAACGCCAACTTCATGTGCGTCGAGTGCCACACCACCGGTTACAAGCGCAATTTCGATGCGGCGACAAACACCTTCGACAGCCACTGGAACAGCCTCGGCGTCGGCTGCCAGGCTTGCCATGGCCCGGCGTCCAGTCACCTGGAATGGACCGCGAAGAAAACCGACCTGATCCATGCCGGGTTTGCCGTCGATCTCAAGGACAAGAACGCCACCGTCGAAAACGAAACCTGCGCCCGCTGCCACTCGCGCCGCGCGCCCCTGGACGATGGCTACACGGTCGGCAAGCGGTTGATGGACGACTACCTGCCGAGCGTCCTGACCCGCGAGTTGTACGCGCTGGACGGCAAGATCAAGGATGAAGTGTTCGAACACGGCTCCTTTGCCCAGAGCAAAATGTTCGATAAGGGCGTGCGTTGCAGCAACTGCCACAACCCCCACAGCACGCAGTTGAAAGCGCCTGGCAACGGTGTGTGCCTGCAATGCCACAACACCGCCGGCAACACCACTGTGGAGGGTGTCGATGGCAAGGGCCTGCAAGCAAAAAACTACGATTCCATCGAACACACTCGCCACACCATGGGCCAGCCGGGTTCGCAGTGCGTGGATTGCCACATGCCCGGCAAGTTCTACATGGGCAACGACTTCCGACATGACCACAGCTTCAGCATCCCCAACCCCGAACGGGCGAAAAAACTGGGGACGCCTGACGCCTGCCTGACCTGCCACCAAGGCAAGGCCGGCGACAAGGTCACCGAGCAGTTCAAGCTGTGGAACACCGCCAACGCCAGCGCGGTACAGGCCCCTCGCTACGACGAAAGCCTGTGGCTGATTCGCAACGGTCAGGCCGGCGCTGCCGAGGCCTTGTTCGAGCAATTGCAACGCAGCAACCTGCCGGCGATCCAGCGCGCGACACTGCTGGCCGAACTGCCGGCGTACCCCAGCGAACAGGCGTTGAAACTGGCCACCAAGGACCTGGGTAATCCGGCGCCGCAAGTCCGCGAGAGCGCGGTGCGAGCGATCAGCGCGTTCCTGCCGCCAGCAGAGCGTGCGCCATTGCTGACCCCGTTGTTGAGCGACCCGGTGCGGGCCGTGCGCATCGCCGTCGCCCGGGACCTGCTCAGCGTGGCACGCAATGGCCTGGGCAGCGCCCAGGACAGCTGGAATGCCGCCATTGCCGAATACGAGGCGGTGCAAAAGAACCTGGCCGAGCGTGCAGAGGCCAACCTGAACCTGGCCATGCTCTATCAGGCCGATGGCCGCAGCGCCGAAGTCGAAGCTTTGCTGCGTACAGCCCTGCGGCGCGATCCGGACTTCTACCCGGCGCTGGTCACCCTGGTGCAGTGGCTGGAGGCCAACGGTCGCAGCCAGGAAGCCCATGCCCTGCTGGCGCAAAGCCTCAAGGACCACCCCGACTCAGGCCTGCTGCAACACACCCAGGGCCTGGCGCTGATTCGTGCGGGCCAGGCCGCCCAGGCCATGCCGTACCTGCGCAAGGCCGCGCAACTGGAACCACAGAGCGGACAATTCGGCTATGTGCTGGCGGTGGCCCTGCATGACAGCGGCAAGATTGACCAGGCGTGCGCAGAACTGGAACGGCTGTTGAAAGAACAACCGTCCAACCGCAATGCCCGCTTGTCGTTGATCCAGTACTACCTGGACAACGGCCAGGAGCCAAAGGCGCAGGTGCTGTTGCAGGGCTGGAAGAAAATGAACATGGGGGATCCGGCGTTGAAATGAAACCGGGCTGAAAGCGCTGTCTGATCAGTGCTTTCTATCGGCAACACTGACGTCTTCGCGGGCAAGCCCGCTCCCACAGGTTCGGTGTCGACCACAACATTTGGGTACGACACAAACCCTGTGGGAGCGAGCTTGCTCGCGATGAGGCCGGTCCATTCAGCATCAATATCGCCTGACTCTCCGCCATCGCAGGCAAGCCAGCTACAGGGTCATGTGTCGTTGATCAAAGGCTCAACCGCGATCCCGG
This sequence comes from Pseudomonas sp. IT-P258, assembly GCF_949767825.1. Taxonomy (NCBI): domain Bacteria; kingdom Pseudomonadati; phylum Pseudomonadota; class Gammaproteobacteria; order Pseudomonadales; family Pseudomonadaceae; genus Pseudomonas; species Pseudomonas sp. IT-P258. The sequence continues at coordinate 160,763 of NZ_CATKPU010000109.1, forward strand.
GGAATCAAACCCTGCAACTGCTGCGCCAGAAAGTTCGCATCGAAGGGAAACACATCCGGGTCCTTCAAACCGTTGGTCTTGCGCCATTGCCAGCTATTGGAAGGTGGCTGGCAAACCAGCGAGACACTGCCGAAACGCGCAGCGGTCAAACCCATCACCGCCAATGAAATCTGCCCCCCCGCCCCCATCACTTCCGGGACAAACTCCACTGCTCTGCCAGCAATCACAATGGACAGCTTCTCGGTCTTGAATGTCGATGTCTCGACAGGAACGCTAGGGCCCGAGGCGACATAGGCTTCGCGGCTCACCTCCAGCAGGTGCGGCGCCTGCACCGGCTCCAGCCATTGCCCGATCTGATCGAACAGCTCACCAATACGCGCAGCCCAATCCGCGGACTGGGACTCGAACAGTTGTTTCTTGTGCGCTTCGCTTTCTGCGTAGTGGCGCAGCATTTCACCCAGTTGCTGTACATCGTCCATTGCGGTGTTCCTTTGGTTGCAGCGGTACTACGGATATTGAGCATGGCAGAAGCGTGAAGCCGGTGTGCGACTAACAGCCAGGAGGTACGTCTGGGGTTTGCCCTGGGCGACTGATTCAACCGGCCTTGGGCGTGCGACGCAGGCGCGCCATGCTCAAGGTGTCCACAAATACGCCGTCGCGCACGGCGTAATCACGGAACAGACCCTCGGTTTCGAAGCCGAACTTGCGGTACAGGGCAATGGCCGCTTCGTTGTCGGCATACACCGACAGTTCGACACGCTGCAGATTCATCCAGTTGTCGGCGATATCCAGCGCAGTCACGAGCAGCTTCGACCCTACGCCCTTGCCCTGCCACGCCACCGCAACACCCATGCCGAAACTGCCGGCATGGCTGCGACGAATGCGTGAGAACTGCTCCAGGCCAATGTTGCCGATGACCGTCCCTTGATGCAAAGCCACCACTTTCACCAGGCGTTCGTTATCCAGCGCCAGGCGACTGCGCCAGAGTTCGGTGGACTGAAACGGCATCTGCAGGGTTTGACGGGCGATTGCCGGATCGTTGTACAGCGCCGTGATGCCTTCGATATGGGATTCGTTGAAACGTTCGAGGGTGATGACAGGTTCGGTGGTTGGCATGGTGAATCATCCTTGAAGCAGACATGGCCGTTCACTCTATAACGCTACCTTCGGCTGTGGCGAGAACCAATGTGGGAGCGCTCAGCTTTGGAACCACTCCCGGCGCTCGTTGAAGGTGTTTTCGATCAATTCGACGATCATCCGCACCTGCGCGTCGCCCCCGGAATGGGCGTTGACCGCCATCCACACCTGACGCCGCATCGGCTGGTCGAACAGGCCCGGCAAGGCAATCAGCCCGCGGTCGAAGTGGCTCATGTAGTGCGGCAGCAGGCCGATGCAGGCACTGCAACGAATCATCTCCAGCATCAGTTCCCAGGATTGCAAGTGCACCGACCCGGCCAAGCGCTGATCCACCAGTGCATTCCATGGCCTGAAGCTTTGAACCTGGCTGTCCTGCCGCCATTGCACCAGGAGAAAATCGGCCAGGTCATCCAGGCATTCCGGCCTGGATGCAACCCGGCAATAGCGCTTGGCAATGTGCGGCAGGTAATCGAGTTCTGCCAGGCGCCGGGGTTCGGTGATGGCAAAGCTCGGCCCCGGTAACGGCGATCCGCTCTCGCCCAGCCACACCACCACGTCGGCGCTGACCGCCTGCAAGGCCAACTCGCTGTCGAGGGTCATGATGTCCAGCCGCACACTGGCGTTGCGCCGCAGCAGTGCAACCAGGTCACGACCAAGAATGTCATGCAGTATCGAATCCGCCACCGCCAGGCGAATCAACGGCTGCTCGATCACCGGCAAATCGCGCTCATGGGCCAGGGCGATCAATTGTGCGTGCAAGCGCAAGCCATCGCGGCTGAGGCTGAAACCATTGCCGGAATGGCTGAACAGCGAACACTGCAGCTGCGATTCCAGCAGCACCAGTTGCCTGCGCAGGCGGGTGGCCTTGATATTGAGACTGCGGGCGGCCTGCATGAAGCAACCGCAACGGGCACTGACGGTGAAACACAGCGCCAGTTCCGGGTCGATACCCGCTGCCAGCTGGCGCCAGGACGCGTTTTTATCAATGGCTACGCGATACTCGGCAGCTCCCTGGCGGGCGCTGGTTTGCATGAATGACATCGAGGACTCCCTGTCGATCTGACACTGACAATTGCATCCTGCGGATCCTTCATGAACCTGCTGTGACAATGACTCAGGCGCTGGGTGTCTGCCGGAAGCTCACGGCCAGGCGATTCCAGCTGTTGATGGTGGTAACGGCGATGGTCAGGTCGACCATTTCGCTTTCACTGAACTGCTCCCGGGTCTGGGCATAGACATCGTCCGGCACATGGCTTTCGCAGAGCAAGGTGACCGCCTCGGTCCAGGCGAGCGCGGCTCTTTCCCGGGGATTGAAAAAGTTGCTGTCGCGCCAGACCACAAGGGAATACAGACGCCGGTCGCTTTCGCCCAGGCGCCGTGCATCCACCGAGTGCATATCGGTGCAAAAGGCACAGCCATTGAGCTGCGAAGCACGAATCTTGATCAGGTGCAGCAGCGCCTGCTCAATGCTCAGGCTGCTGCTCAAGGCCTCCATGGCAATCATGGCTTTCATCGCCTTGGGGGACGCGCTGTAGTAATCCAGTCGGGGGGTCATGGAGCGATCTCGTGCAACCCTGAAGTGATCTTCACGGTAGTCGCTGGCGCACAGGCATGACAGATCCAATCAGGCGATTTTCCCGGGGACCACCGCCGCCAGGCCAATCGACGGTTTTTCCACTGCGCAACTTCTGTACCACAAGCGGATAGGGGTAATCTTGCGCGACGCACACGCGCCTCAACAGCCCCGGAGCCTCGCCGGTATGGAACTACATGTTGTCATCAACGGCCGCAAGGACCTGGCCGGCCAGCTGTACAACCAACTGCGCAGCGCCATCGAGTCCGGTCGCCTGACTGCCGGGACGCAACTGCCGCCCAGCCGTTTGCTGGCCGAACAACTGGGTATTTCGCGCAAGACCATTTCCGATACCTACGCCCAGCTGACCTACGAAAACTTCCTCACCGGGGTGGTCGGCAAAGGCACCTACGTCAACGCACGCTCGTCCAAGGTGCAGCGTAAACGGAGCCACACCGAGCTTGGCGGCTTCGAGGTGATCGAGTCCTGGCGCAACCTGCCGGTGTTTCTGCGTCATCCGACCCTGGAAGGCTCGCTGCGCTACGACTTCATTGGTGGCGCCACCAGCAAGGGCCAGTTCCCCCAGGATGACTGGCGGCGCTGCACCGCTCACGCACTGCGCCAGATTGCCGGCTCCAAGGGCTTGTACAGCTTGCCCGAGGGCTTGCCGGCGCTGCGTAACGCCATTGCGCAGCACATTGCGTTCTCCCGCGGGGTCAATTGTCAGGATGAGGATGTGGTGGTGTGCAACGGCGCGCAGCAGGCGCTGGACCTGATTGCCCGGGTGCTGATCAGTCCGGGCAGCCTGGTCGCCATGGAGGACCCCGGCTACCCGCCGGCGCGCCTGCTGTTCGGCACCCACGGCGCTACGGTGATTGGTGTGCCGGTGGACGCCGAAGGCATTGTGGTGGACCGGATTCCTCGCGGCACGCGCCTGATCCATGTCACCCCGTCGCACCAGTTCCCGCTGGGCATGCCCATGAGCCAGGCGCGCAGGGAAGCGCTGCTGGCCAAGGCCCATGAGTTGGGCGCGATCATCATCGAGGACGATTACGACAGCGAGTTCCGCTATGAAGGCCGCCCCACCGATTCCCTGCAGAGCATGGATGAACGGGGGATCGTCGCGTACGTCGGGACATTCTCCAAAACCCTGTTGCCGGAACTGCGGCTCGGTTATGCCATCCTGCCGCCAGCGATCCTCGAGGCGGTGGTGCGCGCCAAACAGCTCACCGACCTGCACACCTCGACCCTGCCGCAATGGGCGCTGGCCAAGTTCATCGCCGAAGGCTGCCTGCTCAAGCACATCCGGCGCTGCCATACGGTCTATGCCGGACGCCGCGAGCGGATCCTGACGCGTATGGCGGGCGATCTTTCGCCCTGGCTGGAGGCGGTGCCGTCCACCGCCGGATTCCACATGGTGGTGATGTGCAAAGTGCCGATGGATATTGCATTGGTGATCGAACTGGCGAAAAAAGTCGAAGTCGGGCTCTATGCCATCGACAGCTTTTTCTATCAGCAAGCCCCAAGGGCCGGGCTTTTCTTCGGTTTTGGCGCCATCGAAACCCTCGACATCGACATCGCCCTGGACCGTTTGCGCGACATCCTGCAGCAGGTGGCCTGACGGATTGGCATGCGGTTTTATCCGGCGATTGGCTATTGGCGGTCCCGGGGGCCCGGCCTATCCTGCATAGGCGTTATCCCTCAATGAGCAGGATTCGTCCGGCCTGATTCAGGAGTGTGAGCAATGTCCCATGAAGTGATCAATACCGTACAGGTGCAGGCCGCCGCCGGCCGCTCGGATGAACTGGGCAAGCAATTGCAGAAGATTGTCGAAACCCTGCGTGAATTGCCCGGCTGCGAATCCTATATGGTCGACCGCTGCCCCGAGGACACCAATCGCTGGACCGTCAGCGCCCACTGGCAATCCGAAGCGGCCATGCGATCGCATTTCAATTGCCCGGAAGTCCAGGGCTTCATCAGCCTGATCGATAGCCAACTGGCCAATGCCGTGGACTTCAACAGTTTTCCGATCGTTTAATCATTTCCTGTGGTGAGGGCGCTTGCTCCCTCACCATCATTTTTTCTCCGTTGACTGATGGCTGAACGTACGGCTATAAATAAAACGGCTCGAATCGCGAATTCGGGCCTTTTTAATTTCCCGACGTAATTAACCGCAAACTCTTAAACCAAACAAAACTGTTGACCGCTAAAAAATTCGGACATCAGCCATTTAAATAAAGATTGCACAACACACAAGCCGGACAACCGGACTCTACTGCGAAACCACAAGAAACAATTACCAACCACGCCACAAATGCAACTGGCATTATTCTGGGCACCCGTACAGGGGAACACCACACCTTAAATAATGGACTATTTATGAACAAGAACGAAGAACGATCATTTACAGCCCGCGTATCCTGCAACGGCGACACCATTACTTTTCTCCAGGAAGTTCTGCGTAGTAACTTCCTCGAAGATGCAGCCGTGCCGAAAAATATTCTCACGGTTCAACGTGACTATTCACCAAAAATCACGAAAGCGTACAACCCTATAACAAAAAGAATGGAAAACCTTGGTTTTTCTTTTGGAAATATAGACCCCTTAGTTGTGCACTTCTGGTGTTATGACGACTATTACAACATGCAAGTCCTCAGCACCCCCTATAGCTACATGTATGTCAGCAAGAACGACGAAGGCTGTCTGGGTGCTTTTCCAGCCGCCGGAGGGGATACTACATCATTCAACTTGCTGGATGCCGACCACAACATCATCACACTGGATGATTTGAGCACTGACACGCCAACGGTCTACTTGAAAGCACGCAATGCGAGAATAATCAGAAAATCAATACATGAACATCCAGAACGCCATTCCTTTTTCCACGATCGTGTGGGCGATATTGTGAAATTCAATTTAACCATACTGAAAAGGCATGCGTTCTAAACTAAGCTCGCGACACTTATCCTTGACGCATCGATTTATATTTAAGCCAATCACAAGCTCTTGAATAAAAAAAACCCCGCATCTTTCAATGCGGGGTTTTTCATTCAACGCCTGATCAGGCAGCCGGTTCCAGCTCGACGGCGACAGCGGCAGGCACTACCGCTTGACCGCTCAATGCCAGGTCCAGCAGTTCGCGGTTGGCCACCGCGTACATGGCGTAGTCAGTGCCGCTGGCGGCACGGATTTCCACCAGCATGGCACGCCAGCGCTCGATCATGCTCTCGTTCTGAGCCATCCACAGGGAGAGCCGTGCTTCCACGTCCTGGGTGCCGTCGCCCTGTTGCAGGACCGAGATGGTGATCGCACGTTGCTGCCAGTCGACATCATCGCGGAACGCTTCACGGGCCAGGGCCTGCCAGTTGTTTTCAACCGGCAGAGCGCTGATCTGCGCCAGGTACCAGGTGATGTCCAGCGCGCTGCCCACGGCGAAGTACGCCTTGGCTACGTCCGCCGGGTCCTGGCCGGTCACGTCGGAGGCCTCGATGATCGGCAACAGGGTGTACAGGTGCGAGGTGCCAGCCACCATGCGCGCCAACAGCTCCGGCACACCGGCTTCGACGTAGGCCTGATAACGCGCCTGCCAGGTTTCGCGGATCGGGCCGATCAGCAGTTCGTCGAGCTTGAGGCCCAACTCCTTCAGATGCGGACCGAAGTGCGCGACGTCACGGGCAGCGTTCTGCTCGTTGCGACGGGCACGCAGGAACCAGCGCGTAGCGCGACGGCCCAAACGCATCAGCTCGTCCATCAGCTCCAGTTGCACGTCGGCGGAGACCTGGTAGTCCAGGGCTTCGATCTGACGGAACCAGTGCGGGAGATGGAAAATGTCACGCACGATCACATAAGCGCCAGCCACGTTCGCCGGGCTCATGCCGGTCGACTCTTTGAGTCGTTGAACGAAGGTGATGCCCATATGGTTGACCAGATCGTTGGCGATCTGGGTGCTGACGATTTCACGCTTCAGGCGGTGACGACGCATCGCCGAGGAGAACTTGCTCACCAGGGTCGGCGGGAAAGCGGTTTCCATGTCGCGGGTCAGGTAGTCGTCGTCCGGCACCAGGGAGCCCAGCAACTGCTCCTTGAGGTCGATCTTGCTGTACGAGATCAGCACCGACAGCTCGGCACGGGTCAGGCCATGGCCTTCGGCGATGCGCTCGTTGATTGCATCTTCGGCCGGCAGGAACTCGATGGCGCGATCCAGCTTGCCACGGCCTTCCAGGTCATTCATCAGGCGCTTGTACTCGGCAATCCGCGGCAAGGCGCGACGGGCTGCCAGGGACAGGGCCTGAGTCTGCTTGTAGTTGTTACCCAGCACCAGACCACCGACTTCGTCGGTCATGCTCGCCAGCAACTCATTACGCTGCTTGTCGGTCATGTCGCCGGCCTGAACCACTTCGTTCAGCAGGATCTTGATGTTCACTTCGTGGTCGGAGCAATCCACGCCACCGGCGTTATCGATGAAGTCGGTGTTGGAACCGCCGCCATTGAGGCCGAACTCGACGCGACCCAGTTGGGTCATGCCCAGGTTACCGCCCTCGCCCACGACTTTGCAGCGCAGTTCGTTGCCGTTCACGCGCAGTGCATCGTTGGCCTTGTCGCCGACATCGGCGTGGCTTTCGCTGCTGGCTTTCACGTAAGTACCGATACCGCCGTTCCACAGCAGATCCACCGGCGCCTTGAGCAAGGCGTTCAGCAGTTCGGTCGGGGTCAGCTTGTCGGCCTGGATGTCGAAGCGTTCCTGCATTTGCGGGGAAATCGCAATGCTCTTGGCGCTACGGGAGAAGATGCCGCCACCTTCGGACATGAGGCTGGTGTCGTAGTCCGACCAGGCCGAACGCGGCAGGTCGAACAGACGCTGACGCTCGGCGAAGCTCGACGCCGGCTCCGGGTTCGGATCGATGAAGATGTGCAGGTGGTTGAAGGCCGCGACCAGTTGCAGCTTGTCGGACATCAGCAAGCCGTTGCCGAACACGTCACCGGCCATATCGCCGACGCCCACAACAGTGATGTTGTCTTCCTGGACATTGATGCCGCGCTCGCGGAAGTGACGCTGTACGCCGACCCACGCGCCCTTGGCGGTGATGCCCATCTTCTTGTGGTCGTAACCGGCCGAACCACCGGACGCAAACGCGTCACCGAGCCAGAAGCCGTAGTCGATGGCGATGCCGTTGGCGATGTCGGAGAAGGTCGCAGTACCTTTGTCCGCGGCCACTACCAGGTACGGGTCATCGTGGTCATGACGCACGACGTTGGCCGGCGGAACCAGCGCGCCGTCCTTCAGGTTGTCGGTGATGTCCAACAGGCCCGAAATGAAGATGCGGTAGCAGGCGATGCCCTCGGCCGCGATCTCGTCACGGCTGCCGCCCAGTGGCAGGCGACGCGGCAGGAAGCCGCCCTTCGCACCCACCGGCACGATCACCGAGTTCTTCACTTGCTGGGCTTTTACCAGGCCCAGGACTTCGGTACGGAAGTCTTCTTCACGGTCGGACCAGCGCAGGCCACCACGGGCCACGTTGCCGAAGCGCAGGTGCACGCCTTCGACGCGCGGCGAGTAAACGAAGATTTCGAACTTCGGTACAGGCTTCGGCAGTTCAGGGATCAAGTGCGGGTTGAACTTGAAGCTGAAGTACGACTTGTTATGGCCGTTGGCATCGGTCTGGTAGAAGTTGGTGCGCAGGGTGGCCTTGATCAGGTCCAGGTAGCGACGCAGGATGCGGTCTTCGTTCAGTACCTGGACGTCATCCAGGGCGCTGAGGATCGCGTGTTCCAGGCGTTGCTGCTTGTCATCCAGATCGTCGCCGGTCAGCTTGCGCGCCAGGTAGAAACGGGTCTTGAACAACCGGGTCAGCTCGCGAGCGATGTCGGTGTGGTTGTTCAGGGTGCTGGCGATGTAGCCCAGGTCGAAGCCCAGACGGATCTGCTTCATGTAGCGGGCGTAGGCACGCAGCAGTGCAACGTCGCGCCATGGCAGGCCGGCGGTCAGTACCAGACGGTTGAACGCGTCGTTCTCGGCTTCGCCACGCACGATGTGGACGAAGGCGTCCTGCAGGGTGTCGTTGAGTTGCTGGATGTCGAGTTCCAGGCCTTCGGCGGCGGTGAAGGCGAAATCGTGAATCCAGAACTCGCGGCCACTGTTGTGGCGCAGGCGGTACGGGAACTCACCCAGCACGCGCAGACCGAGGTTTTCCAGGATCGGCAGGACGTCGGACAGCGCCAGCGGAGTATCGGCGTGGTACAGCTTGCAGTGCAGCATGCGCTGGCCGGAGACCTGGCCCAGCGGCTGATAGAAGCTCATCACCAGCGGATTTTTTTCGTTGAGGCTCAGCAAGTGCTGCATGTCGACCACAGCCGAGTGGGCTGCGAAACGCTCGCGGTAACCGGCCGGGAAGCCTTTCGGGAAATCGGCCAGCACGTTGGTGCCGTGGGCTTCACCGAAGCTTTCAACGGTCAGGGCGGCATAGTCGTCCTGCCAGCTGCGGCAGGCCTGCACCACTTCTTTTTCCAGCAGCAGCGGGTCGATGTCGAGGCGGTTTTTCGGGTCGACGCGCAGGATCAACTGCACTCGGGCCAGCACGGACTCGGAGAAGAAGGTCCAGAACTCGCAGTCCGAGGCTTTCAGGCGATCCATCAGCACTTGCTGGATCTTCTGGCGCACTTCGGTGGAATAGATGTCACGCGGCACGTAGGCCAGGCAGTAGCAGAAACGGCCGTACGGGTCTTTGCGCAGGAACACGCGAATCTTGTTGCGTTCCTGGATCTGCACGATCGACATCACGGTGCTGAACAGTTCGTCCACCGGGGTCTGGAACAGATCGTCGCGCGGCAGCACTTCGAGCACCTGTGCCAGTTCCTTGCCCAGGTGAGCCTTGGCCTGGAAGCCGGAACGGTGTTCGATTTCCTCGACCTTGCGGCGGATGTACGGGATCACCCGCACGCTCTCGCCATACACCGACGAGGTGTACAGGCCCATGAAACGGCATTCCTTGATGACCTTGCCGTTGGCGTCGATCTCGCGGATCGACACGTAGTCCGGGTAAGCCGGACGGTGTACGCGGCTTGGGTGCGCGGCCTTGGCGAACGACAGCAGGGTCGGTTCGCGCAGGTAGTTCACGGCGTAGTCTTCGATGCGCAGGTCATCGTAGGTCAGGCCGGCACGCAGCAGCTTGGTCAGGCCGAGGAAGGAATCCTTGTCGTAGACGATATGGCCGCCATCGGCTTCATCGCTGACCACGAACTCTTCATAACCGAGGAAGGTGAAGTGGTTGCCCACCAGCCATTCCAGGAAGCTCTTGATTTCATTCTTCTCGTCGCCATCGACGGCGAACTGGCTGTTGTCCAGCTTGGTCAGGATGTCCTGGACCTTGGCCTTCATCGGCTCGAAATCGCCGACGGCCACGCGGACTTCACCGAGCACCTGCTCCAGCTCTTTGCTCAACACATTGAGCTCGGCGGTGTTGGCGCAGCGGTCGATTTCCAGGTACATCAACGATTCTTGCTGAATATCGTCGCCCTGGGTGCCTTTAGGCAGGATTTCCAGCAACTCGCCCTTGCTGCCACGACGCACGCTCAGCACGGTGGTTTGCAGGGTATGGATGCTGTAGCCGCGGCGGTTCAGCTCGGTACGCACCGAGTCCACCAGGAAAGGCAGGTCGTGGTGCAGCACTTCGACCGCGGTGTGGGTCGACTGCCAGCCGTGGCGTTCGTAATCGGGGTTGTAGACGCGCACTTGCGGCTGCGCGTGATCAAAGCGCTCAAGCAGGCGCCATGCAGAAAGGGTGCAGCCAGCGAGGTCGGACAACCGACGCTGGGTCAGCTCGTCAAGGGAAATGATGCCGAAGAATTGTTCAGCGAACAGCGCCACTTGTGGCAGTGCCTGTTCACTGATGTGCTGCGCCAGTGCCGCTTGCAGTTGGTGCTGGAAGTCGGCTTTGCTGGCTGCGGTGAAGAACGCCATCTGTGGTACTCCGCTTGGGCTTGTTATTGATGGAAGCGTCGCGTGCAAAGCCCCTGTTCGGGGCTACCCGTCACCCCGTTCCTGATTCTCGGGCAGAGGAAACAGGGTGACAGGTGGGTGAAGCTGGACGAGACACTCAGGTCACATTCACCTTCCGTGAATGGGCATCTGCAAAAACGACTGGGCTGCGTGCAGCGCAATGTCTTTACGGGTGCTCATCCGTTGCGCAGCTTAACCAGTGCGGCAAGGCCCGTGCTTGCGGTGCTGCGACATATTCGGTCAACGGTACGCAGCTCAAGGCATGCGCCTCGAACAACACTAGCATTCGCACAGAAAAATGGCGGTTTTCCGTCCGGTTTTACGGGACATCCGTACCAGAAATGACCAGCAACACTTTGCTCGGTCACGACACATCCCCCTGACACCCGGACGAGCAGAAATGTGCGCGGGCTGGCAGAATCGCCCTTTTGCTGCGTTAACCACGCCCGTCGAGCCAGGAATTTCCCATGAAAATGAAAACCGCCCTCTTGATCGTCAACCCTTGCGACGACGAAGAAGACAACATGGCCATGCTGTGCTGCCACAGCGAACAGGGCGAAATGTTCCTGATGAGCCGCTACCCGGATGAAGACGAGCTGGAAATCACCCTCGATGGCGAACCTTCGACCCTTGATGGCGTGAAAGTTACCCTGAGCCCTTCCCTGCTGAAGATCGAAATTGCAGCCGCCGATGCCGATGCGCTGAATGGGGATGATGTGCTGGAAATCACCTTCGACCCGGAGATGGTGGATTTGGCTGAAGTTGAGCTGACCTTGAAGAATATTCTTGATGGCACTGGCACCTATATCAGCCAACTCTAAATATCAGCGCACTTACTGACGCCTTCGCGAGCAAGCCCGCTCCCACATTTGATCGCATGCGTCAGTGACGACGCGGCTCTCTGTGGGAGCGGGCTTGCTCGCGAAGAGGCCCGAGAGAGCACCGCCACCTGCGACCCGAAGAAAATTCCTACAACTATTGCTAACCATTTCCCGCACTTTGCGCAAAATGCCGTTAGTCGGCGCCCCCCGCGATGGATTAAAGTAACGCCCCCAGCCCTGGCGTATTTCCTACGTCCTCGGCCACCCTTTTGCAGGAACAGTCATCGATGGAACATCGTGAAGCGCTGCTGGCGCTGCGAACCTTTCTTTCAACGCAGATTCTCGGCCAGGAAAAACTCATCGAGCGCTTGCTCATCGCCCTGCTCGCCGACGGCCACATGCTGGTCGAGGGTGCTCCTGGCCTGGCCAAGACCAAGGCCATCAAAGAACTTGCCGAAGGCATCGAAGCCCAGTTCCACCGCATTCAGTTCACTCCCGACCTGTTGCCGGCCGACATAACCGGTACAGAAATCTACCGCCCGGAAACCGGCAGCTTCGTGTTCCAGCAAGGTCCGATCTTCCACAACCTGGTACTGGCGGACGAAATCAACCGTGCCCCGGCCAAGGTCCAGTCGGCCTTGCTCGAAGCCATGGGCGAGCGGCAAGTCAGTGTCGGGCGCAGCACCTATGAGCTGTCGCCGCTGTTCCTGGTGATGGCCACGCAGAACCCGATCGAGCAGGAAGGCACCTACCCGCTGCCGGAAGCCCAGCTCGACCGCTTCCTGATGCACGTAAAGATCGGCTTCCCCGACGCGACGGTTGAACGCAAGATCCTGCAACAGGCCCGTGGCGAAGCGCTTAACGGCGAAGCGAAGCCTGAGCGCCGGGTGACTCAACAGACGATTTTTGTCGCGCGCAAGGAAATCCTCGGTCTGTACATGGCCGATGCCGTGGAGGAATACCTGGTACAACTGGTGATGGCCACCCGAACCCCGGCCAAGTTCGATCCGGAAATGGCCGAGTGGATCGCCTACGGCGCCAGCCCCCGCGGTTCGATTGCCCTGGACCGCTGCGCCCGCGCCCACGCCTGGCTGGCCGGGCGTGACTTCGTCAGCCCGGAAGACATCCAGGCCGTGCTGTTCGACGTGCTGCGCCATCGCATCATTCTGTCCTTTGAAGCCGAAGCCGCTGGCATCGATCAGGACCGGGTGGTCCAGCGGATTCTCGACGTCGTAGCCGTCGCTTGACCTCGATGAACGCCAGCCTGCCGCCCGAGCCGGGCATCCGTGTCAGCCTCGCCGACCTGATCGAGATGCGCCATCGCGTGCGCGAAGTGCAGCTGTTTTCCACGCCGAGCCAACGCAGCCCGCTGATCGGCCTGCACCATTCCAAATTGCGCGGGCGTGGCGTCGACTTCGATCAGGTGCGGGTCTATCAGGCCGGCGACGATGTGCGCACCATTGACTGGCGTGTGACTGCGCGCACCCAGGAGCCGCACACCAAGCTGTTCCACGAAGAACGTGAGCGGCCGATTTTCATCATGGTCGAACAAAGCCGCCGGCTGTTTTTCGGCTCGGGCCTGATGTTCAAGTCAGTGCTCGCCGCCCAGGCCGCGAGCCTGATCGGCTGGGCGGCCCTGGGCCACAACGACCGGGTCGGCGGGCTGGTGTATGGCGACAATGAGCACTACGAGATCAAGCCCCGGCGCAGCAAGCAAAGCCTGCTGCAGTTGCTCAACCGGCTGGTGCGGGTCAATCAGTCGCTGACCACCGAAGGCGAGCCGGACCGTGACGCCTTTGGCATTGCCTTGCGCCGGGCGCGGGAGGTGTCGCGTCCTGGCAGCCTTGTCATTGTGATTTGCGATGAACGCGCGCTATCGGAAAGCGCCGAGCAACAGCTGAGCCTGTTATCGCGTCATTGCGACCTGCTGCTGCTACCGGTGTCCGATCCGCTGGATCATGCCCTGCCCGCCGCTGGCCTTTTACGTTTCGCCGAGCGTGGCGCGCAATTGGAACTCGATACGCTGAATTTCGACCTGCGCCAGGCTTACCGGGCCCAGGCCGAAGCACGCATCGCCCGCTGGGAACTGCTCGCACAAAAACTACGGGTGCTGATGATGCCTTTGAGCACCCAGAGCGAGATGGTCGAGCAATTGCGCGAATACCTGAACCCACAGAAACCGGGGAAAGGTCGATGAACAGCCTTGATCAACTGCAACCACTGATATCACCGCCACCGGTGGAATTCTGGCCTCCGGCACCGGGCTGGTGGTTACTGCTTCTATTGGTGCCATTGATCGGTTTAGGCCTGTGGAAGCTGCGGCACTTCATTCCACGCAAACGTCCCGTGGTACGTGCCGAGCAGCCGCTTGACCCGGTGCGCCTGGCCGCACTGGCCGAATTGGCAATGATGCCCAAACCCTACGACGGTGCGCCGGCCGGTGCCTGGCTGCAGCAACTCAACGGCTTGCTCAAGCGCCTGTGCCGCAACCACTATCCCTACAGCCAGAGTCACACCCTCAACGGCCGCAAGTGGCTGGCGTTCCTCGATAACCGCTGCCCGGCAGCCGGGCTGACCCGCTGGATGGTGCTGGTCGAAGGCGCCTACAAACCTGAGTGCAAGCTCGACGACAAGGCCATCGCCGGCCTGACCCAGGCTGTCGACACCTGGATTCGCAAGCATGTTTGAGTTCGCCTGGCCGTGGATCTTCGCCCTGTTGCCCTTGCCGTGGCTGATGCGCATCGTATTGCCGGTGGCCGACAGTGGCGAACCGGCGCTCAAGGTCAGCTACCTCAGCGACCTGGAAGGCCTTGCCGGGCGTCGCGCCCGGGCCAACCTGCCGGCATGGCGCCAGCAGGCACCTTTCATACTGCTGTGGGTGTTGCTGCTGATCTCGGCGGCGCGCCCGCAATGGCTCGGCGAACCCCTGCCGATTGCCGCCAGTGGCCGTGACTTGCTGGTGGCGGTGGACGTTTCCGGCTCCATGGACTTCCCTGACATGCAGTGGCAGGACGAAGAAGTGAGCCGACTGGCGCTGGTCCAGCACCTGCTCGGCGATTTTCTCGAAAGCCGCGAAGGTGACCGGGTCGGCCTGATCCTGTTCGGTAGCCAGGCCTACCTTCAAGCCCCACTGACCTTCGACCGCCACACCGTACGCGTCTGGCTCGACGAAGCGCGCATCGGCATTGCCGGCAAAAACACCGCCATCGGTGATGCCATCGGCCTGGCCCTCAAGCGTCTGCGCTCGCGTCCGGCAACTAGCCGCGTGCTGATCCTGGTCACCGACGGCGCCAACAATGGCGGTGAAATCGACCCGCTCACCGCTGCGCGACTGGCGGCCAGGGAAGGGGTGAAAATCTACCCGATCGGCATCGGTGCCGATCCGGAGCAAAGTGGAACAGTCGGCTTTCTCGGCGTCAATCCGAGCCTGGACCTTGACGAACCGTCCCTCAAAGCCATCGCCGAAGCCACCGGCGGCCAGTATTTCCGCGCCCACGATGGCAAGGAACTGCAATCGTTCAAGGACACCCTCGATCAACTGGAGCCCGTGGCCCAGCAACCGACCCAGGCCCGCCCGGCCCAAGCCTTGTATCACTGGCCACTGGCCCTGGCGCTGTGGTTGAGCATGCTGCTGCTGGCACCCGTACTTTGGCCGGACAACCCCTTGCAACGCCTGTTTACCAAGGATCTGTTCCTGCAAACCCAATTGCTGCCCGACTGGCGCCAACGGCTCAAACGCCTGCGCCTGCGGAGGCGCCGATGAGCGTGCTGTGGCCCTACTGGTTCCGCCCCTGGTGGCTGTTGTTGCTGCCGGTGCTTGGCTGGTTGCTCTGGCAACTCTGGCACCGCAAGAAGCGCGCCGGGCGCTGGCAGATGATCCTGCCGCCGGCCTTTCACGCAGCGCTGCTCAGCGGTGGCAGTGGTCGCGACAGTAAACTGCCCTGGATCGCCCTCGGTCTCGCCTGGCTGTTGACTGTGCTCGCCCTGCTGGGACCGAGTTGGCAGCGTGTCGAGCAGACCAGTCAAAAGCCCGCCGACCCGCTGGTGGTGATTCTCGAACTGACCCCGGAAATGCTCGCCACCGACGTTACGCCCAACCGACTGGAACAGGCGCGACGCAAGCTGCTTGATCTGCTGCAGATTCGCAGCGACGCGCAAACCGCCATCGTCGTCTACGCCGGCAGTGCCCACACCCTGGTGCCGCTGTCGGATGATCTTTCCACCAGCCGCAATCTGCTGGATGCACTGAAACCGTCGTTGATGCCAGAGGCCGGTCATCGCGCCGATCTGGCGGTGCTCAAGGCCTTGGCGCTGCTCGACCAGGCGGCTTTGGGCGACGGGCGGATCCTGCTGATTGGCTCGTCCCTGACCGACCAGGAGCGGCTGGGCATCCGTCGCGCGCTGAGCGGTAAATCGACTCAATTGCTGATGCTCGGCATCGGCACCGCCGAAGGCTCGCCGATCACCCAGGAGGACGGCAGCTTCCTCAAGGATGAACAAGGCGCCATTCTCGTGCCGCGCCTGGACGAACCCGGCTTGAAAAACTTTACCAACGACCTGGATGGCCGCTATCGCCAGGCGCGTCTTGACGATAGCGACCTGCACGCCCTTGGCCTGCTCGACGGTCCACGTCACTTGCGCAACGACGGTCAGACCTTGCGCCTGGACACCTGGGCCGATCAGGGTTACTGGTTGCTGCTGCCACTGTTGCTGCTCGCGGCCTGCGCGGGACGTCGGGGCTGGCTGTTGTGCCTGCCGCTGCTATTGGCGCTGCCTCAACCGAGCTACGCCTTCGACCTCGCGGACCTTTGGCTGCGCCCTGATCAACAAGGCCTGCATTTACTCAAGCAGAAGCGCCCTGCGCAGGCTTCCCGACGCTTCGAAAACCATCAGTGGCAAGGCGTGGCGCTCTATGAGGCCGGCGACTACGCGGGCGCCGCCGAGCGGTTTGCCGAAGGCGACGATGCCCACGCCCACTACAATCGAGGCAATGCCCTGGCCAAAAGCGGTGAGCTGGAGGCAGCCCTGGACGCTTACGAACAGGCACTGGAGCGTCAACCGGATCTGCGTCCGGCACTGACCAACAAGGCGCTGGTCGAACGTCTGCTCAAGGAGAAAAACACGCCACCCCCTCCTGAGCCAGACGCAGCCAGCAACGCCCGGCCCGAAACCGAACCGACGGAGCCACCGCCCGGTGCCGCTGCCCAGCCCTCGAGCAGCGGCGAACCGAAAACCGAGGGGCAACCGCCCCGCCCGGGTGAGGAACAACCGCCCACCACCCCGCCGAAGCCGGGGGCCAACGAGGTACCGGGCAGCGAACTGGGTGACGAACAACACACCACACCACCCTTGCGCCCGGTCACCGACAGCATCGAAGGTGAACAGCGCCAGGCACTGGAGCAGTGGCTGCGGCAGATCCCGGATGACCCCGGCGAACTGCTCAGGCGCAAATTCTGGTACGAACAGCAACAACATCAGGATCAGGAAGAAACTCGATGACCCGCTTCACCGTTTTATTGCTCGCGCTGCTGCATTGCCTGTTGTTCTGCACGGCTCAGGCACAGGCAGCAGAACTGGTCGCCAGTGTTGATCGCAGTCGCCTGAGCTCGGGCGAGACGGTCGAACTGACCCTGGAATCCAGCGATGTCACCCAGTTCGGCAAACCTGACCTGACAGCGCTGGAGCCGTTGTTCGAAGTGCGCGGCACACGCCAGGTCAACCAGTTGAACACCCTGAGCGGTGAAAACCAGGCCACCACCCGCTGGATCGTCACCCTCCTGCCCCGGCAAAACGGCAGCGTAGTGATTCCGTCACTGCAACTGGGCGAACTGCAGAGCCAGCCAATTACCCTGCAAGTGGTCGAGAGCGAAACACAGGACAACCCGGACAAGCGGGCCGCGGTGTTCATTGACGCCAGCCTCGACCAAACCAGCGTCTACGTGCAGGCCCAGGCGGTCCTGACCCTGCGCATCTACCATTCGGTGTCGCTGTACGACGACAGCAGCCTGCCGCCCTTGCAGATACCTGACGCACGCATCGAACAACTGGGCGAATCGCGCACCTACGAAAAGGACATCGACGGCCTGCGCCACGGCGTGATCGAAATGCGCTACGCGATCTACCCGCAACACAGTGGCGAACTGATCATTCCGGCACAGGTCTTCAACGCCGCGCTGGTCGACCCACAACCGGTACAGGACGCAGCCCAAGGGCCCAAAGCCGGCAAGCTGATGCGCGTCACCTCGGTCGAGTTGCTGTTGACGGTCAAGGCCAAACCCATCACCTATCCGGCCGATGCCCCCTGGCTGCCTGCGCGTAGCCTGACCCTGAGCGAAAGCTGGAGCCCGGAGCCGGATCACACCCAGGTCGGCGATTCGCTGACCCGCAGCCTGACAGTGAAGGCCGAAGGCTTGTCCAGCACCCAACTGCCTCCGCTGCCCGGCACCGACGTCGGCGGCCTGCGGCGCTACCCGGATCAACCGGTGCTCGGTAACCAGAACAGCGAACGTGGCCTGGTCGGCAGCCGTGAAGACCGCGAGGCCCTGGTGCCGACACGGACCGGCGCCATCGAGTTGCCCACCGTCGACGTGGTCTGGTGGAACACCTTCGAAGATCATCTGGAACACAGCAGCCTGCCCGCCCGCACGCTGCACGTGGCGGCCAATCCGAGTCTGATGGCCGACACCCCGGCCGACGCCTCACCGGTCGATGCCGGCGCCGACAGCGAAGCGCTCTGGCGCTGGAAGCTCAGTACCCTGATCCTGGCCTGCACCACCCTGCTCGGCTTCGGCCTCTGGTGGCGTGGCCGCTGGCAACCGGCGGTGGCGCGTGTCGCTCAAACCGGCCCGAGCCCGCGCACCGTTCTAGACGACCTCAAGCGCGCCTGCCAGGCCAACGATTCCCACGCCACCCGCCAGGCCCTCGACGCCTGGGCCCGCCAACAGCCGGAAACCCTGGCCGACATGGCCGCCCGCTTCGTGCCACTGTCCGACGCCCTCGACGGCCTGAACGGCGCGCTGTACAGCGAAACCGGCCAACACTGGCAAGGTGACGAGTTGTGGCGGGTGATCAAGGCGATCCCGATGGCTGAACGGGTGCAGGACCCGGTCGGTGACAGTGGATTACCGCCGCTTTATCCGAAGTGATTGTTTTTAGTTTTTGAGATGAAACTCAACATCTAGATGAATAGCGTGTAAAAAAGCACAATCGTGAGAAACCACGATCAATGCCCCTTGGTATTGATTAAGCATCTGCTCCAGTGCTATTCGACTGGGCAGATCCAAATGGTTATCCGGTTCGTCCAGCAACAGCAATTGTGGTGGCCGCCGTGCATACAACTGCGCAGCGAGCGCTATTTTCAGGCGTTCGCCGCCACTCAACTGGTACGTCTTGAGCATCGCACGGTCAGCATCAATCCCCATCTGCGCCAAGCGGGTGCGTGCCTCGGCTTCGGGCAATTCGGGATTGCTCTCGTAGAGCCATTGCACCGCGGTGCGTTCGGGATACTGCAATCCGGCGTGTTGATCCAGCCAGCCAACATGGCAACTGCGGATGAGTTCGCCTTCGCGCACCGGCAGTTGGCCGGCGATTACTCGCAACAGGGTCGACTTGCCGCTGCCGTTGGCGCCCAGGATCGCCATGCGCATAGGCCCCGTCAGCGTCAGATTGACCGGCGCCGCGTAACCGAACGGGAGAATGACGTCGTTGAGCTGCACAATCAGCTTGCCATTGGGCACTACGCTTTCCGGAGACAACATCATGCGTTGAATGTCCGGCGCGCACCGCGCACGGGCCTCGGCGATACGTTGTTGTTGCTGCTCCCGTGCCACCTGTTGATTGAGGCGCAATTTTCCCTGACTGTTTTCACTGCGCTCTTTCTGGGCGTTGGTGATCAGCTTGGTCTGATTACCGTCGCGGGCCTGACGGTCGCCGCGCGCATTACGCCGTTGCTGACGCGCCATCTGCACGGCCATCTCACGTTGCTCGCGCTTGGCCTGCGCCCTCTCCCCTTGCAATGCCGACTGGAACGACTGCTGTTCTTGCTCGCGCGTCGCCGCATACTGACTGTAGTTGCCGCCATAAACCGCCAGCCCCAAGGGCGAAAGATCGACAATTTCGTTCACGTGTTCCAGAAGGCCCCGGTCGTGGCTGATCAACACCAGACCGTTGGGCCAGCGCTCGATCTGCTGCGCAAGCTTGTGTTGCTGATCAATATCCAGGTGGTTGCTGGGCTCATCGAGAATCAGCCAGTCGGCCCTGGATAACCACGCCCCCAACAGCGCCACCCGTTGCCGTTCGCCACCACTGAGTGCGTCGGTGCGCGCGTTGGCACTCAAGTGACCGAGGCCGATCTGCTGCAGTTCCGCCTCAAGGCGTGTGGCGCAATCCCATTGGTCGACCGCCAGCGCATGGTCGTCATCTTCGACGCTGCCTTGGGCAATGCGCGCAAGCGCCGCCAGAATATGGTCGACCCCGGCCAGCGCGGCAACGCTGGGGTAGTGCACGGGTTCCAGTAACTGCGCCACGGCGTAAACCCGCCCTTCGCGACGGACGATGCCGCTGGCGGGTAGTTGCTCGCCAGTGAGGAGCCGGCCAAGCAAGGACTTGCCACAGCCATTGGCACCCACGATGCCGGTGGCCCTGGTACTGAAGGTGTGGTTCAAGTGATCGAACAGCACGCGCCCGTCGGACAGGTTGAGCGACACATGATCAAGTTGCAGTAACCGTTGAGTCATGACACTTCCTTTTCATTCGGCCGGATAGGCACTGAACCACTCCCTGATGGTGCGCAACAGCACCCGGCGGATGGGCAATGACCGTGAACACGGCGCCTGCCCACATTTGAAAATGACCTTCGAACAGCATGCCGGCCCTGATCGACGTCGAGAGATCTTGTGTCACCCTCAACACCAGACGTCCCGAAGGCCAATGTATCTCGATCAGGCGCGCCCCTTCTACCAACAACAAGATCGAAAGATCGCAGCCTGCGGCAGCTCCTACATTGGATATGTGCATACCCTGTAGGAGATGTCGCAGGCTGTTTTTTTTGCCCTCTGCATTCCCGACCTTTTGCCAGTAAACTCTCTCCCCTTTCGCCGCCTTCATTTTTCACGCGGCCATTACCTATTTTGTAGCGGAGTCCGCCTTGCGCTTGTTTCACACCTCCGACTGGCACCTCGGGCAGAACCTGCACGGCCAGGATCGCGATTTCGAACACGGCTGTTTTCTCGAGTGGCTGTTGCGCCAGCTGAAACTGGATCAACCGGATGTGCTGTTGATCGCCGGCGATATCTTCGACACGGTCAATCCGCCGGTCAAAGCCCAGGAACGCCTCTACGACTTCATCGTCAGCGCCCACGAACAGCAGCCGTTGCTGACCATCGTGATGATTGCCGGCAACCACGATTCCGGCTCGCGGATTGAACTGCCCGCCCCCTTGATGCGCCGCTTGCGCACTCATGCGCTGGGCCGCGTGCTGTGGCTCGACGACGGTCAACTGGACGCCGAGCGCCTGTTGCTGCCGTTGCCCGATGCCAGTGGTGAAGTCGCCGGCTGGTGCCTGGCGCTGCCATTCCTGCGTCCGGCGGAAGTCACCGGCGCGCATTTGGGCGACAACTACCTGCGCGGGATCGGCCAGGTGCACGAGTGGCTGATCGAAGCGGCCAACGCCAAGCGCCAGCCGGGTCAGGCACTGATCGCCATCAGCCACGCGCACATGGCCGGCGGCTCGGTGTCGGAAGACTCCGAGCGCAGCCTGATCATCGGCAACGCCGAAGCCCTGCCCGCCAGCCTGTTCGGGCCGAGCATCAGCTACGTGGCCCTCGGCCACTTGCACAAGCCGCAGAAGGTCAACGGCGAGGAGCGCATCCGCTATAGCGGCTCGCCGATTCCGCTGTCGTTCTCCGAGATCAGCTATCAGCACCAGATTCTCGACATCAAGCTCGACGGCGAAACCCTGCTCAGCGTCGAGCCGAAACTGATCCCCCGCGCGGTCAACCTGCAGCGCATCGGCCCGGCGCCATTGAGCGAGATCCTGCTGCAACTGGCGGACCTGCCGAACATCGACCTGTTGGCCGAGATCCAGCGCCAGCCATGGCTGGAGGTGCGGGTGCGCCTCGACGAGCCACAGCCCGACCTGCGCAATCAAGTGGAAACCGCCCTGCAAGGCAAGGCCGTGCGCCTGGTGCGCATCGCCGCCGAGTACGCCGGCAACGGCGGCCGTGACGGTGCCGACGAAGGCAGCACGCTGATCGAACTGGACCAGCTCACGCCTCAGGAACTGTTCAGCCGCGCCTGGCAGGACAACTACGGCAGCGAAGTCGACGAGCAGACCCTCAAGGACTTTGCCGAGCTGTTGCAGGACGTGCAGATGGAGAGCGAACAGCCATGAAAATCCTCGCGATCCGCCTGAAAAACCTTGCCTCCCTGGCCGGGCCGTTTGAAATCGACTTCACCGCCGAACCCCTGGCCAGTGCTGGACTATTCGCCATCACCGGCCCCACCGGCGCCGGTAAAAGCACCTTGCTCGATGCCCTGTGCCTGGCGCTGTTTGGCGCTGTGCCGCGCCTGAACAACACCGGCCGCGACGCCAAGGTGCCGGATGCCGACGGCGAAATCGCTACCGGCGACCCGCGCACCCTGCTGCGTCGCGGCACGGGCGAAGGCTATGCGGAAGTGGATTTCGTCGGTGTCGACGGCCGCCGTTACCGCGCCCGCTGGGAAGCCAATCGCGCCCGGGACAAGGCCGCCGGCAAGCTGCAGGCCAGCCGCCAGAGCTTGCGTGACATCGATCAGGATCAATTGCTCGCCAGCCAGAAAGGCGAATACAAGACTCAGCTCGAAGCCGCGCTGGGGCTGAATTTCGAACAGTTCACCCGCGCGGTGATGTTGGCGCAAAGCGAGTTCAGCGCCTTCCTCAAGGCCGACGACAATGACCGCAGCGAACTGCTGGAAAAACTCACCGACACGGCGCTCTACACCCGCCTCGGCCGTCGCGCCTTCGACAAGACCAAGGAAGCCCGCGAGGCGCACAAGCTGCTGCAGGATCAGGCCAGCGGTGTGACGCCACTGTCGCCCGAAGCCCGCGCGGAACTGGACGGGCGCTTCAACCAGGCGCAGCAGCGACTCAAGACCCAACAGGCGCAGCTCAAACAACTTGAACTGCAGGACACCTGGCTCAAGGACCTGCGTCGCTTGCAGGACGAACATCTGGCCGCCAGCGAACAACTGCAATCGGCGCAGACCCACTGGGAGGCCTTGGCCAGTGAGCGCTTGAGGTTCACCCGCCTCGAACAGCTGGCCCCGCAACGGCACCAGTTCGCCCGTAAAGCCGAGGTCGATGCGCTGCTGACACCCTTGGCGGCGCAAATTGCCTTGCACACGCAGCAGCATGGCGAACTCGGCGAGCGTCAGATGCAGCTTGAGCAACAGCTCGGCAGCGCGCGGATCGCCTTGAGCGAAACCCAACAACGACAAACCGACAGCACACCGTTGCTGCGTCAGGCCTTCGAAGCCCAAAGCACCCTCGCCCGCCTGGCCAAGGACACCGCCCTCAGCGCCGAAGCCAGGCAACAGGCGCAACAGGCCTGCACCCAGGGCCAGGGCACGATTCAGACCTTGCTCGATCAGCAAGCCCGTGGCGCCGCGGACTTGCAACGCATCGCCACCGAGCTGGAGCAAAGCACCCATCTGGCTCCGTTGAGCGATGCCTGGAATGCCTACCGCGATCGCCTGCAACAGTTGATGTTGATCGGCAACCGGTTGAATCAGGGCCAGGCCGAACTGGCCAGCCTCGAACAAAACGCCGCGAGCACCGAACAAGCGCTCACCACGCAGAAGCAACAACTGGAGGTACTGTTCAAGGAGGCCGGCGCCGAACCGGATGCCGTCGCCGAGCAGATCGGCATTCTGGGCAGCCTGTTGCAGGACAACCGCAAGCAACTGCGCGCCGTCGAAGACCTTGCGCGCCTGTGGGCCAGCCAGCAGGAGCTGGACAAGCGCGGTGCCGAGCTGCAACAACGCCAGCTCAGCGCACAGCAGGAACGTGAACGCCTGACCCAGGACGGGGTCAAGGCCAAGGCTGACCTGAGCGTTGCCGAACAGACCCTCAACGTCACGCGCGAGCTGCTGGAGCGTCAGCGTCTGGCGCGCAGTGCCAGTGTCGAAGAGCTGCGCGCGCAGTTGCAGGACGATCAGCCATGCCCGGTCTGCGGCAGCAACGAACATCCCTATCATCAGCCGGAAGCCTTGCTGCAGAGCCTCGGTCGTTTTGATGAAAGCGAACAGGCCAATGCGCAGAAGGCCGTCGACCTGCTCAAGGAAAAACTCACTGACTTGCGCGCCGAAGTCGGCGGGCTGATCGCCCAGCAAAAAGAACTGCTGCAACAGCAGGAGCAACTGGCGACCCAGCAGCAAGCCCTCGCCCCGAGCCTGGAAGCGCATCCGTTGGCGACCCAACTGCTGAACCAGGATGCCGCCAAACGCGATGCCTGGCTCGTTCAGCAAAACAGTCAGCTCAACCAGAGCATCAGCCAGGACGAGCAACGGCAGAGCGCGCTGCTCACCCTGCAACAGGATGCCGCGCGCCTGACCCAGCAACTGCGTCACGCCGAAACCGCGCACCAGCAGGCGGCCCAGCACCTGAGCAATCAACAGCGCGAACTGGACAACGACCGCCAGCGCCTGGACGAAGAACTCAAGGCATTCGCCAGCCTGCTGCCGGCCGAGACCCTGCAAGCGCTGCGCGACGAACCGGCCGCGACCTTCATGCAGCTCGACCGGCAGATCGCCGAGCGACTGGCGCAACTCGAGCAACAAAAGGAAGAACTGGCCGAGCAGCAACAGCGCCAGCAAAACCTGGAGAAGGAACAGGATCGCCAGCAAAGCCGCATGCAGCAATTGCAGGCCGCCGAACAGCAATTCAGCGGGCTGGCCGAGCAGCAACAGGCGAGCCAGCACACGCTCGGGCAATTACTCGGCGAACACAGCAGCGCCGAGCATTGGCAACAGCAACTGGAACAGGCCGTGGAACAGGCCCGCAGCGCCGAAGCCAGCACTGCGCAGACGCTGCAAAGCGTTCTCACGCAATCAGTGCAACTCGCCGCCGAACTCAAGGCCCAGCAGGAGCGCTTGCACGCACTGGAAGGCGAAGAACGCGAGCTCGCCGGCAAGATCGGTGACTGGCGCGCCCGCCATCCCGAACTGGATGACGGCGGCCTCGAAGACCTGCTGCGCGTCGACGACACTCAGGTCAGCGAACTGCGCCAGCGCTTGCAGCACAGCGAAAAAGCCATCGAACAGGCCCGCGTCCTGGTGCAGGAGCGCGACAAGCGCTTGATCGATCACCAGACGCAACACAACGGCAACCTCGACGCCGAGCAGTTGGCCAGTGCGCTGATCGACCTGCAAAACCTCGCTGCCACCAGCGAGCAACACTGCGCCGAACTGCGCGCCGAGCAGGCCGAGGACCAACGCCGGCAGAACGCCAATCAGGCCCTGGCGCAGCAGATTGCCGACGCCTACAACGAGTATCAACGCTGGGCGCGCCTCAATGCGTTGATCGGCTCCGCCACCGGCGACACCTTCCGCAAGATCGCCCAGGCCTACAACCTTGACCTGCTGGTACACCACGCCAACGTGCAATTGCGCCAACTGGTGCGCCGCTACCGCCTCAAGCGCGGCGGCAGCATGCTCGGGTTGCTGGTGATGGACACCGAAATGGGCGACGAACTGCGTTCGGTGCATTCGCTGTCCGGTGGCGAGACCTTCCTGGTCTCGCTGGCACTGGCCCTCGGTCTGGCGTCGATGGCCTCGAGCACGCTGAAAATCGAGTCGCTGTTCATCGACGAAGGCTTCGGCAGCCTCGATCCCGAATCCCTGCAACTGGCCATGGACGCCCTCGATGGCTTGCAGGCCCAGGGCCGCAAGGTCGCGGTGATTTCCCACGTACAGGAAATGCATGAACGGATTCCGGTGCAGATTCAAGTCCAGCGCCAGGGCAACGGCCTGAGCACCCTGGAGGTGAAATGAACACCCTGTATTCCTTCCGCCGCTGCCCGTACGCCATGCGCGCACGCATGGCCCTGCGCTACTCGGGCGTGGCCGTGGACATCGTCGAAGTCAGCCTGAAGGCCAAGCCCGCCGAAATGCTCGCGCTGTCGGGCAAAGGCACGGTGCCGGTGCTGAGCGCCGATGGCCGGGTGATCGACGAAAGCCTCGACATCATGCGCTGGGCCCTGGCACAGAACGATCCCCAGGACTGGCTGCTCAAGGACGATCCTGACGCAGCGGCGCAAATCGCCCCCCTGATCGAACAGAACGATCAGGTGTTCAAGGTGCACTTGAATCGCTACAAGTACGCCGAGCGTTATCCCGAGCAGCCGATGGAGGTTTATCGCGGCGAGGGCGAGGTGTTTTTGCAAAGGCTGGAGACGTTGCTGGAGGAACGCGACTACTTGCTCGCCAACCATCCAAGCCTGGCCGATGTGGCGTTGATGCCCTTCGTGCGCCAGTTCGCCCACGTCGACCGCGACTGGTTCGCGCAGACGCCCTATCGGCGTTTGCAGGACTGGTTGCAGCGGTTTCTGGAGTCGGATTTGTTTACCGGTGTGATGCGCAAGTAAGCCACCGCACACTGTGGCGAAGGGCTTGCCCTAATGCCAGTCAGTCAAGGAGCAAAACCTGTGGGAGCGAGCTTGCTCGCGATAGCGGACTGTCAGGCAACGCAGATGTTGACTATGCGATCGTCATCGTCGGAACGCCGCCCGGAGCAAGCTCGCTCCCACAGGGGGTGTGGTGTTCGAAACGTTAACTGATCGGCATTAGGGCAAACCCCCTCACCACAAAAGCCCTTCATCGACAGCAGGCTTCAGGCCAACACCTCACACATCCCGATCGCCGAGCAATCAACCTGGAACGGGCCGAAAGCCACGTTTTCATTCCTGATCGGTGGATTGCCGGCCAGCATGCCCTGGGCACTGGCGTTTTCGCAATTCTGACGCGTGGCTTTCAGTCGATTCTTGTATCGCCAGACGTGTACTCTCTCCAGCTTCTTTTCAGATCAAGACGAATTCCGGGCACAGGCTCTCGGGTCCGCACGATAACTCAACACTCGGTCGACCCCAAGGAAACGGGACGCCTCTGCCCCAGAGTCGGCCACGAATCTAACGACGTCCAATCGATGCCTTTTTTTAGTTCAAATCGACAGACGGGGCGGCTCATCAAAATCTGCGTCTGGATGGCCTGCTCAGCGTCAGCGGTACATCCCCACGGAACAGTGTCCAAGTCCCGTAGGAGTCCCGTCAATATATCCTGATCAAGGCAGTCGCCGAATCGAGCGACCAAAAGGTGTTTCGCGCGGCGAAATCGCATTCCGGTGCCGACCAGTTGCGCAGCCAAGTGCGATGCGCCATGGGCCGCCATAGCAATTTCGGGTGCATGCCGCACGATCATCCCCGGCATTCCCGATAGCATTGATCCCGCCGCCGCGACTTGCCGCAAGTCATCCGCCAGGTCCGAGCGTTTGAATAGGCAGGCTGCGATCAGGTCATCGCCGACATTGAAGACGCCCCGCCCGGCGAGTTCCGAAAGCGCCTCCTTTGGCCACTTGGCCGCCAGGAAAAGGGTGGCCTGCCGGAGCGATTCATAGCGACCGAACCACCGTCCGTTGTCCTCGGCCTCCTCATTCAGCCAGTGCGCATACCCGTCAATCAAGGTCCGACAATAATCGAATCCCCTGCGCAGACAACGTAACAGCAGACCGCGAACGATTCGGCTGCACGCCATCGCGGCGACCGTCGACGACATTGGCAGGGCGTGCAAGGCGACGTACTGCGCCCTGTCCTCGATCACCGCTCGATACCGTATCAGTGTGGTAAATATCTCCTTCCATTCCAATCCGTCGAAACGTTCGGCGAAGCCGTCCACGGCTTCGTTGGCGACATACGAAAAATCGTAAGAGGCGTCGAATAGAAAGCGCGTAGCGACCACAAAGTGCCAGAGATGCTCGTAATCCCAGGGATCTGATCCTTGCGCGTTAAGGCGGATGAACAGTGTCCAGGTACCCAGCACTTGCTCGCGCCGGACCGTCAGTGCCGGGAACATCCAAATTTGGAAACGATCCAGAAATACCTCAAACGCCAGGATCCTCGCGATTTCGCCCCCGGGGCAATCAGGCGGCTCCGTCCACTCTACCGAGATCTGCCGCGGCGTGAACACGTAGCTCGCCTTGTGCGTTCCCATCGGAATCTGAATCTCGAGCAACTCTCGCTCGAAACGCAGAACCTTCGTCGAGCGACTGCTGAACGTCGAACAGAAGTGTTCTAGCGCTTGTACGCGCCGTGGTAGCCCCTGCGCGTCAAGCCGCAGCCCCGCCAGGGAGTATTGATGAAGGAGATTGTGAAGAACGTGCGGATTCTCGTACCGCAGCGGTGTTTCATGGGAAACCACAATGGCGTCAAACTCGAATCGCCAATTGCGGTCCTGTATCTCGAATGACTCGGGCATCTCGTCATCAGCCCATTGACGCAGCCAAATTTGAAAGCGCTGAAGCACTGCGGCATCGCGCTCAGACAGCGATCCTATGTTCAGGAATTCGATCCACCATTGCATCACTATGAGGTAGCGGCGGTAGCTGCCAGCGTCGCCCTCCTCCACCGAGCGCCATAGCAGCCCTTTCAATGAGGCGTCATACGCTTCGACCAGCGATCCTCTAATCTGCTCAGCGACGTTTTCCAGACCGGCTTCGTACAGCGCACCCCGGAGTGTCAAGTAAGTATCGTTGAGCTGCAGAGGAAGCCGCGCGGTCGTGCTGCCACCCGACACCATAGCTCTAAACAACGCTACTGACTGTCGGAATGCGTCCACTGGTTCGAGGACGGCGGGATTAACGAGAGCCTGCCGCGCAAGCAGGATCCCACTTGCGATCGGCAACTCCAAAGAGCGGATGGATACCATCGATTCGACAAACAAGCCATCTTCAAGATCGTGTGCCAGTGCATCGAGGTAGGAGACGGCGTCGTCCGGCTCATAAACCGGCAGTCGCTTACATTCCGTCCTGACGAAGGCCACGCTTTCAAGAATCAACACGGCGTTATCGCGCTGAAGCGCCTTCAAATGCACGGCAGCCGAATCGACCAGGCGCCGCAACGTTTGCGACGGTAGCCAGGACGTCGCCGCCTCACAGTCGAGCAGTGCCAGGACAATTCGAAGGTCACCACTCGCGACCAACGTGCGTGTCACGGACGACAGCGCGAACAGCGTGCGCAGTTCGCCCTGCGGCTCATTCCGTGACACCCGGAACGCACGTTCGTAGTCCCTCGCAAATTCAGTGAGCGCGCAGCATTCGCCGGCATACCCTGGATTCTTTGACCGCCAGATTGCCGCGAGCAGTGAGGGTGACTCCACTACTCCGTCGTCGCGTTGCATCCAGCTCGCCGACATCGGCTGCTCGCTACGTGCGAACAGCCGCTCCTTGACTTCACGCGCGACCGGCAAACGACGCAGCTGGGAAAGGACTTCGACGCAGTCTCGCGTCAGCTCGCCGCCAGGTGCCAGCACCTCATCGGTGAAAACAAGAGCGCAGTCGTCGGGCAACACCAACTCTCGGCGACGCTCACTCTGAATTGATCGCAGCAGCGTCGAGTCACCGAAAATGCAGGTGCCGCGGTCAAATACAACGCAGTCTGCTCCGGCTGACATGCGTCGAGTGTCCATTCTGACGCATGTAGTTTTCTGCTGGCGGAACATGATACCCGCGTGCTCCTCCGCACTGCCTTCGTCTACTAATACCACCGCCACGTCGGCCTGCTCGTGCGCGTTGAGTGCAAGATATCGGCGCCAGGCGCTCATGAGATCAGGTGCCACCAATGCGCGGCCCGAAGATTGTGCACCCAGCATCAACAAGCCGGCTTCCACGACATCGTAGCGACCGATCAATGTTTCACGGCATGCATCGGTCAACACATCACGATCGCGAAAGGCATCATCAGAATACGCCGGCCGCGCCTGCAGCAGATGCAACCGTTGCACCGTCGTCGCGCGCAGATGGCGTGCGCGCCATAACCTCAGGTCTGAGCAAGCAGGACGCAGCACCAAGGCCGTCGCCTGCGAGCCGGTATTCTGAGCGCTGGCGAAACCGAAACCGATCGTATGCGCGACGTTCATCAGTTGTGGGTTTCGCGGCATGACGGTGGTCACGGACACGAAGCCAAGTGTCGTCTCCAGGCCCCATTCGCAATCGATCGCAATGAAGTCGAACGTCTGCATCAGTTCATTACATACCGCCTCCATGTGATCAAGAACAGCTGTGTCCAGATACGGCGAATGATCGCGACCGACATCGCCACAGACATCGATCTTCAGTAGCTGTTGCACAAAGCATGGAATTGCCTCGACATGATCGTAACGCCCCGAGAGCGCAAGTTGGCGTCGTGCATGCTCGGTCGATCCACTCATGGCCACAGTGGCAATACACCGTATCAGCGCTTGTGGCTCGGGACATATCAGGCTTTCGTAGCCGCCGGCATTGACGTGATCCGTCAGGTCCTCGTTACCTGCACTACGCACGATCCAGGGCGCTGAACCACAAACGTCCTCCACGCTT
Organism: Pseudomonas sp. IT-P258; assembly: GCF_949767825.1. NCBI lineage: Bacteria > Pseudomonadati > Pseudomonadota > Gammaproteobacteria > Pseudomonadales > Pseudomonadaceae > Pseudomonas > Pseudomonas sp. IT-P258. The sequence continues at coordinate 190,891 of NZ_CATKPU010000109.1, forward strand.
CGCGCCAGCAGCGGAAAAGCCTCCTCCAAAGCGGCTGCGTAGATCGCTACCGCTTCATCCGCCTGTGCCAGGCCGCCCGCCACTGCGGTTGGCAATGGGGCAATCGGAAAGATAGGCAGGACAAGATTCCCCAGGGATTCGATCTTCCGGATGCGCAGGAGCCGATCCGCCTTGGGTCCGTAGAGTTGTTCTTCGTCTGTAGTCATGGTTTAGCACGCAAGATCCGATGATTGTGGTGGTGCGGCATGTAGCTGGGCCAGCAGTCTAAGCAGCCGATGATGAAGATTCTGATCTGCTCCACTCAGTCGCCCTAGGCGACTGGCAACTTCCGCCGCCACGATCATTCCGAGGCCGACAATTTCACTATGCGGTACACGAACCTCCGCCCCATAGGTTGGCAAGAACTTGAGTTGAAAGCTGCTCGTACAATACGTCCGCATGCAATTGACTGACTTTTTTATCGCTAATCAAGTGATAGCTTGAGGCCCTGCTCTGAAACAAGGTATGCAATAGCGCTGCTAACAAGTTGGCGCTTTTCGATACTCCCACGGCCAACACGGCTACGGGATACAACGGTATCTTGTGCGTCGTACCGAACAAAGCGTGAACACTGCGAATATAATTCGCGACCATGGCTGCTATTCCATCAAAATTTTTTATTCAATATGCAATATCTGAAAAGCACTACAAAGTCCTGGGAAGCGTACTACATCCAATCCTTACACAAACAATATTTAAAGTTTTAAATTTTCAGAGCTCAGTTTCTCTGCTACGGTAATTCAACTTGGACGAACAGAAGGCATCTCTTATCGATGGCAATTAGTTGTTATTCAGCAATTATCCAAGTGCAATGTTTGCCAGGATCGCACTACTCCCAGAGAGGGCAACTACGCGACTACAGTTGATTCGATGTAATGCGCGGATATAACTGATGATCAATTAAAAAGTGACCACACTCATGAAACCCACCTTCATTCGCCAACTTGTCATTCACACAATCTGCAATGTGATTGGCGCGCCGCCTGAAGAGGTTACGGCCCTCGACAGGGTTGAACTGAATACACGCGATTGGGAGCAGGTCTTCAGCCGGCTGGAAGCAACGCTCGACATCCAGACCGGTATGTTGACCTCGGCCGAGCGATCGTTTTCCATCTACGCGTTGACGTGTGTGCTACACACCAAGCTGACAGACGACATGATTACCTAACCGACACGTGATCGGAATCGTCGTGAGTCCTGACGCGCAACGTGACCTCATCCGGCCGGATCGCTGTTTACCGGTGTGATACGCAAGTAAGAACACCGATACTGTAGCGAGAGAGCTTCAGGCCAACACCTCACACATCCCGATCGCCGAGCAATCAACCTGGAACGGCCCGAACACCACACCTTCATTCCTGATCGGTGGATTGCCGGCCAGCATGCCCTGGGCACTGGCGTTTTCGATGTTGCGGGCAATGTTGTGATTGGCTTCGATGGCCCGTGCCACCGAGCCCGCCGAGCCCTGGCCGATCCCCAACAGGGAGGATCCGTTGGTCATGAACGCCAGGAAGGCGATGACCCAGAGTCTGTGCCCTTTCATGCGCCGACGACTCCCGCGAGTTCCGCCTGATCAACGCTCGCGTTTTGCCCACGGTGTTCAAACTGGATGCCGGGATGAGCGACCTGGATCGGCGCTTCGAAGGTGACTTGCGACTGCGCTGAAAGACTGACCACCAGCACCATGGCAAGGTAAAGACTGATCGCCACATAGGCGCCGTGTTTGGCAGAAGTGAGAATTGCGCTGGCCATGATGTTCTCCGCGGGCATGTTTCAATGCCTACAGAATCGATCAAAAAATCCTGGGTAACCACTCAGGGTTATCCATAGTGACCATCAGCTTCATTGATCATTAAGCCAGGCTATTTCAGCCTTCAATAGAACTAATCAGGGGATTCGCGGGCAGCATGCGTTATGCAGGAGCGACACCACTCTGATCGTTTTCAACACCTGCTATTCAACATCAGGCGCCTCGATCATCAGTGACTTCGCTCCTGCATAAAGGCAGGGCTAAACGTTCAGGCTTGGGTTTTGTGATCCAGCGCGGCGTAGAAGTTGGCGCTCTGTTGCAGGTATTTCTGGGTGTAGCTCTGGGTGTGGGCTTTTTTGTCGCTGATTTCAACGTTGGCGCTGGCTGGCAACGCAACGGTGGCGGAAATGGCGGAAGCGGCGATGACAGAGAAGATGTTGAAGTTCATGGCGGTATTCCTCGGATTCAGTTGGCTTGCTTGCCCGGTGGGGCCGTGAAGCAAACTTAACCCTCGAGGGTTCGTGCCTTGAAATGCTTTGTAGCAGTACCAGATATCAGCGTCATTGATAAAAGCGGGCAGGCCCCATCAACCGGGGCCTGCGGCTTATTGACGCAGCAGAAACCTGAGGTCGCTCGGGGCGTCCATCGGTAGTTTTTGCACGGTCTTGCCCAGCAGACCGGTCCTGGCGTCGCGTTCGACGACGACAATCTGGTTGCTCTTCTGATTGGCGATCAACAGGAATTTGCCGCTCGGATCGAGGCTGAATTCCCGCGGATGATCGCCCTCCACCGCCCGGCGTTGCAGTTCACTGAGGTGACCGGTCGCCGGATCGATGGCAAACACCAACAGTTGATTGGCGGTGCCACGGTTGCTGACGTAGAGGAACTTGCCGTCAGCCGAGGCATGCAACGCCGCCGCAGCCTTGTCTGAAACTGGCTGTCCGGCAGCCAGATCGACCATTTGCGTCTGTTCGAGTTGGCCTTCGTGGTAGTCGAACACCGCCACTTGCGCGCTCATTTCCATGGTCAGCCAGGCGTGTTTGCCATCGGCGCTGAACAGCAGGTGGCGCGGCCCGCTACCCGGCGGCAGCTGCACGAATGCCGGGGTGGCCGGGATCAACGGCAGTTCCGGATTGGCCCTGGGGTCGAAGCGGTAGGCAAACACCTTGTCGGCGCCCAGGTCATTGGCGAACACGTATTTGCCGTCCGGTGACGGGATGGTCGAATGCACATGGGCCGAGGCCTGGCGCTCGGGATTGACCCGGCTCGCCGGGTGGCTGCTCATCTGCACCACCGGTTTGAGCTTGCCGTCGGCCGTCACTGGCAATACCGCCAGGGTGCCGCCCGGATCTTCGGCCACCGAGTAATTGCTGACAAACAGATGGCTGCCATCGATGCTGAGACTGGAATGGGTTGGCTCGCTGCCCAGGCTTTGCACCTGGCTGATCAGGCTCAGCGCGTGGGTCTTGGGATCAATCGCAAAACTGCTGACGCGCCCTACCGGATCGGTTTGGCCCGGGCCGTTTTCATTGACCACGAACAGGTGTCGCCGATCCTTCGACAGGGTCAGCCACGACGGGTTTTCGCTCTTGATCACTTGCAGTGGGCTGGCATCGATCTGCCCGGTGCCGCTGTCGAACACCAGGCGGTAGATGCCCTGGCTTTGACCTGCAGTGTAGGAGCCCACCAGCAGCTGATAGTCATCGGCGGATGCCACCTGGACGCCCATGGCGCCGATGCTGCCGGCCATCAACAATGGCCAGAGGTTACGCATCGCCTTGGTCGTCATCTTCGTTGTCACCGCTGACGACATCGCCCAGGCACACCAAACGGTGTTCACCCGAGTCACCGGTGATCAACCAGCTTTGCAGCGAGGTATCGAAGGTCGCGGCCTGGATCTGCGCCGGGGTGAACTCCCAGTGTTTGGCCGCACGGCCATCCATGCATTCAATGTGCAGGTTATCATCCTCGTCGAGGGCGAATTCGAAGGCATGCAGCCCGTCGATCTCCACCATTCCGCAGTGTTCGAGGGCATTGAGCAAGGTGTCGGTTGGGGCAGTCATGGCAATCAGTCTTTGAATGGGAAAGACGCAATGATAGCTCATGCACCACCTCCCCTGTAGGAGCTAGCTCGCTCCCACAGGGATTGTGACTGGCAGTTAAAGTGCCTCGCGGGACGACTGCCCATCCACCAGTCGCTGGATGCGCAATGGATTGCCGTTCTTCAGCGCATCCGGCAGCAAGCTGTCCGGGTAGTTCTGGAAGCACACCGGGCGCAGGAAACGATCGATGGCCAGTGTGCCCACCGACGTACCGCGCGCATCGGACGTTGCCGGGTAAGGCCCGCCGTGAACCATCGAATCGCAGACTTCCACGCCCGTCGGATAACCATTGAGCAGGATGCGTCCGACTTTCTGTTCCAGCAATGCCGTCAGCCCGGCGAACTGCTCGAAGTCTTCCGGCTCGCCAATGACGGTAGCGGTCAACTGGCCGTGCAGGCCGTTCAAGGCCGCCATCAACTGCGTATGATCGGCCACTTCAACCACCACCGTGGTCGGGCCGAACACTTCCTCCTGCAACACTTCATCGCCATCGAGCAGCAGGCTGACATCGGCCTTGAACAGCTGCGGTTGCGCCTGATTGCCCTGCTGCGGATTGCCGGCCAGGTGCTCGATCCCCGGATGCGCGAGCAGTTTTTGCAAGCCCTGGCCATAGCTGCTCAGGGTTCCGGCATTGAGCATGGTTTGCGCCGGCTGGTCACCCATCAACCCGGCCACTTGCTGCACAAAGGCACTGAATGGCGCTGAGCGAATGCCGATCACCAGACCCGGATTGGTGCAGAACTGGCCGCAGCCCTGGACCACCGACACCGTGAGTTCCCGAGCAACGGTATCGGCCCGCGCCTGCAACGCCTGGGGCAAGACGATCACCGGGTTGATGCTCGACATTTCGGCGAACACCGGTATCGGTTGCGCACGGGCCGCGGCCATGTCGCACAAGGCACGACCGCCCTTGAGCGAACCGGTGAAGCCCACCGCCTGAATCGCCGGATGCTTGACCAGTGCCGCGCCGACGCCCCCGCCATGGATCATGTTGAACACGCCGGCCGGCATCCCGGTTTTCTCGGCGGCGCGGATGATCGCGTCAGCCACCCATTCAGCGGTGGCCATGTGACCGCTGTGGGCCTTGAACACCACCGGGCACCCGGCGGCCAGCGCCGAGGCGGTATCGCCGCCGGCGGTGGAGAACGCCAGCGGAAAGTTGCTGGCACCGAACACGGCCACTGGTCCCAGACCGATCCGGTATTGACGCAGGTCCGGGCGCGGCAACGGTTGACGCTCCGGCAATGCCCGGTCGATCCGTGCACCGTAGAAGTCACCGCGACGCAGTACTTTGGCAAACAGACGCATCTGCCCGCTGGTGCGTCCACGCTCGCCTTGAATCCGGCCGGCCGGCAGCGCCGTTTCGCGGCAGACCACTGCGACAAAATCATCACCGAGGGCATCCAGTTCATCGGCGATGGCCTCGAGAAACTGCGCCCGCCGCTCCGCGCTCAGGCTGCGATAGGCCGGATACGCGGCCGCCGCCGCGCTGGCCGCCGCATCGACTTCCTGCGGGGTCGCCTGATAGAAATCATGGGGCAATGCCTCACCGGTGGTGGCATCGACACTCTGCAATTTGACGCTGCCGGCGGCGCTGCGTTGGCCGCCGATGTAGTTATGTCCAAGAATCCGGGTCATGGGTAACTCCTCAAAGTGTGCCGACGGTGCCGGGTTCAAAAGCCGCTGCGACCGGAGCGATGCCATTGATCAATGGCGCGCCGAATTCGGCCTGGGTGATCTCGAACACGTCACCCGGTTGCGTGCGAACGCCGTCGGCAAAGGACAGGGTCGCCGTGCCGAAGAAGTGAATGTGCACATCCCCCGGTCGCAGGAACTGGCTGTATTTGAAATGATGGAATTCGAGGTTGGCGAGGCTGTGGCACATGTTCGCCTCGCCACTGAGAAACTCGTTCTGCCACAGCACTTCGCCGTCCCGCAGGATGCGGCTGGTGCCCGCCAGATGCTGCGGCAGTTCGCCGACCCGCAGTTCCGGGCCATAGCTGCAGCTGCGCAGTTTCGAGTGAGCCAGGTACAGGTAGTTCTTGCGCTCCATGACGTGATCGGAGAACTCGTTGCCCACGGCAAACCCCAGGCGATACGGCTTGCCGTCCTGACCAATCACGTACAGGCCGGCGATCTCCGGCTCTTCACCGGCATCTTCGGCAAACGGTGGCAGGGGAAACGGCTGGCCGGGTCTGACGACGATGCTGCCATCGCCTTTGTAGAACCACTCCGGTTGCACACCGGCTTCATCCACTGCTGGCTTACCGCCCTCGACGCCCCACTTGAAGATGCGCATGGTGTCGGTCAGCGCGGATTCGTCGCCGCTCTGCTGATGCATCTTGTCCCGGGCCGACGCACTGCCCAGATGGGTCAGGCCCGTACCGCTGACCAGCATGTGCGCCGGGTCCGCATGGTCCAGCGGCGGCAGGATGCGCCGTTGCGTCAGCAGTTCGGCATAGTCGTGGCTGATGCCCAGCCCCAGGCTTTGCACCTGTTGCTCAAGGCTTGCGCCCGCCTCGATCGCCGCCAATGCCAGATCGCGAACGGTGCGCGCGTCCTGCACTTCACGGACCAGGCCTGCCTCGACCACGCCGACACGGCGTACGCCGTTACTCAATTCGAACTGAACCAAACGCATGAATTTTTCTCCTGTTAACAATTCTTCAAAACACCTCAGAACCAATGTGGGAGCGGGCTTGCTCGCGAAGAGGCCGTCATACCCGACATCATCGGTGACTGACACTCCGCTTTCGCGAGCAAGCCCGCTCCCACATTTGGTCGGTGTGAACCCTCAAAATCAGGTTCGGGAAGCCCCACGTGCACTTGCTGCAAATTGATCGGCTGGCAGGACGTGCTTGCGTTCCAGCAGGCGATAGACGATGCCTGTCAGAATCAGGCCGAACACCATCACCCCCGACAGGAAGTACAGGCCCGACGCCAGGTTGCCGGTGTATTCCTTGAGCGCACCGATCACGAACGGACCGATGTAGCCGCCGAGGTTGCCCACCGAGTTGATCAGCGCAATTCCCGCCGCCGCACTGGCACCGGCAAAGAAACGGCCCGGCAACGTCCAGAACACCGCCGTGCAGGAAAACAGTGCGAACGCCACCAGACACAGTGCGGCCAGCTGCAGCACCGGCACCGACAGCCAGGCACTCAGGAACAAACCGATGGCGCCCAATACATAAAGCACTGCCAGATGGCCGTAACGATCATTCAAACGGTCAGAGCTGCGCGGAATGATCAACAGACCGACGATCCCGAAAATGTAGGGCACCGAAGACACGAACCCGGTCACCAGATCGCTGCCGCCGAACTGCTTGATCAGGGTCGGCAGCCAAAGACCCAGGCCATAGATGCTCAGGGTCACCGGCAGGTAGAACAGCGCCAGCAGCAGGACGCGCTTGTCCTTGAGCGCATGCAAGGGATTGCCGTGGCGGGTCTGGCCGTAGGCTTCGAGGTCCTTTTTCAGCTCGCCGCTCAGCCAGTCTTTTTCCGCCTGGTCCATCCACTTCACTTGCTGCGGGCCGTCGGGCAACCAGCGCAACACCGGCCAGGTCAGCAGGATCGCCGGGGTGCCGATGACGATGAACAACCACTGCCAGCCGTGCAGGCCGAGCACGCCGTCCATGCCCAGCAAGCCGCCAGACACGGGGCCGGTGATCATCATGGCAATGGGTTGCGACAGGATGAACAGCCCGAGGATCTTGCCGCGATGGCGAACCGGGAACCATTGGGTGATGTAGTACAGAACGCCCGGGAAGAACCCGGCCTCGGCGGCGCCGAGCAGAAAGCGCATCACATAGAAGCTGTTCGGCCCCTGGACGAAGGCCATGCCGATGGTGATGGCGCCCCAGGTGACCATGATCCGCGCAAACCAGCGTCGTGCGCCGAAGCGGTCGAGCATCAGGTTGCTGGGGATTTCCAGCAGGAAGTAGCCAATGAAGAACAACCCTGCGCCAAGGCCGTAGGCCGCATCACCCAGGCCAATGTCGGCGCCCATGTGCAGTTTGGCGAAGCCCACCGCGGAGCGGTCCACATAGGCGATCAGGTACAGCAGGATCAGGAAAGGAATCAGTTTCAGCGTGATGCGACGGATAAGCCGCAGTTCCTGGCTCATGAGATCGGTCTCCGATTGTTGTTGTTATAGAACCTCGGGGGACGCCTCTCGCGAACAATTCGCCAGGGCCATCCCTCCGTTTGATCGGACTATATAGTAATACTATTTATGCAACAACACTTCCAAAGCGCAGAATTTGCGCTTATGTTACGCCTCAGCTCGAACAATATAGTCATACAATAAGAGAACCGATCATGTCTGATAAGAAACCCACCCTGCGTTCCGCCCAATGGTTTGGCACCGCCGACAAGAACGGCTTCATGTACCGCAGCTGGATGAAGAATCAGGGCATCGCCGACCACCAGTTCCATGGCAAGCCGATCATCGGCATCTGCAACACCTGGTCGGAACTGACCCCGTGCAACGCGCATTTCCGCCAGATTGCCGAGCACGTCAAACGCGGTGTGATCGAGGCCGGCGGCTTCCCGGTGGAGTTTCCGGTGTTCTCCAACGGCGAATCGAACCTGCGCCCCACCGCCATGCTCACCCGCAACCTGGCGAGCATGGATGTCGAAGAAGCCATTCGCGGCAACCCGATCGATGGCGTGGTGCTGCTGACCGGCTGCGACAAAACCACCCCGGCCTTGCTGATGGGCGCCGCCAGTTGCGACGTGCCAGCCATCGTTGTCACCGGCGGGCCAATGCTCAACGGCAAGCACAAGGGCAAGGACATCGGCTCCGGCACCGTGGTCTGGCAGCTCAGCGAACAGGTCAAGGCCGGCACCATCAGCATCGACGATTTCCTCGCGGCCGAGGGCGGCATGTCCCGCTCGGCCGGCACCTGCAACACCATGGGCACGGCCTCGACCATGGCCTGCATGGCCGAAGCACTGGGTACCTCCCTGCCCCACAACGCGGCGATTCCAGCGGTAGATGCGCGCCGTTATGTGTTGGCGCACATGTCCGGCATGCGTGCCGTGGAGATGGTGCGCGAAGACTTGAAGCTATCGAAGATCCTCACCAAGGAAGCCTTCGAAAACGCCATTCGCGTCAATGCCGCCATCGGCGGTTCGACCAACGCAGTGATCCACCTGAAAGCCATTGCCGGGCGCATTGGCGTGGAGTTGGATCTGGATGACTGGACCCGTATCGGTCGCGGCATGCCGACCATCGTCGACCTGCAACCGTCCGGGCGCTTCCTGATGGAAGAGTTCTATTACGCCGGTGGCTTGCCCGCCGTGCTGCGTCGCCTCGGTGAAGCCAACCTGATCCCGAACCCGAATGCCTTGACCGTCAATGGCAAGTCCATCGGCGAGAACACCAGGGACACGCCGATCTATGGCGAAGACGAAGTGATCCGCACCCTCGACAACCCGATCCGCGCCGACGGCGGCATCTGTGTCTTGCGCGGCAACCTGGCACCGCTGGGCGCCGTGCTAAAGCCGTCCGCCGCCACGCCCGAACTGATGCAGCATCGCGGCCGCGCAGTGGTATTCGAGAACTTCGACATGTACAAGGCGCGGATCAACGATCCGGAACTGGACGTGGATGCCAACTCGATACTGGTGATGAAGAACTGCGGGCCGAAGGGTTATCCGGGCATGGCCGAGGTCGGCAACATGGGCCTGCCGGCCAAGCTGCTGGCCCAGGGCGTGACCGACATGGTACGTATTTCCGACGCGCGCATGAGCGGCACCGCGTACGGCACTGTTGTCCTGCACGTCGCCCCGGAAGCCGCTGCCGGCGGACCGCTGGCCGCCGTGAAAGAAGGCGACTGGATCGAACTCGATTGCGCCAGCGGCCGTTTGCACCTGGACATCCCGGACGCCGAACTGGCCGCGCGCATGGCTGACCTGCAACCGCCGCAGAACCTGATCGTCGGTGGCTATCGTCAGCTCTACATCGACCACGTGCTGCAAGCGGACCAGGGCTGCGACTTCGACTTCCTGGTCGGTTGCCGCGGGGCTGAAGTGCCGCGTCATTCCCACTAAAAAAAAGATCGCAGCCTCCGGCAGCTCCTACGGGATTCAGGTCAGACACATTCATTGTGGTGAACCGGATCTCTGTAGGAGCTGCCGAAGGCTGCGATCTTTTCAAGGGCTGGATCGCCTACCGTCCGCGCCTGCTATCATGCGCGACACCTATTCGCACAGGACCGCGCCGTTTCCCATGGATTACCGCAAACCCTCCGACCGCAAAAGCATGCACTCGCGCATCGTCCAGGAGCTGGGCATGCAGATCGTCTCGGGACGTTTCCTGCCGGACGACAAGCTGCCCGCCGAAGCGCTGTTGTGCGAAGAATATGCGGTCAGCCGACCGGTGTTGCGTGAGGCCACCCGGGTCCTGGTCGCCAAGGGCCTGGTGTATTCCCGCCCGCGGGTCGGCACCGTGGTCAAGCCGCGCAAGGACTGGCACATGCTCGATCCGGACGTGCTGCACTGGTTGATGCAAAGCAGTCCGCAGAATCAGTTTTTCGACCTGCTGACCAGCGTGCGCAGCATCATCGAACCGGCCGCTGCCGCCCTCGCCGCGCAATTCGCCACGGAAGCGGACATTGCCTCCATCGGTGAGGCCTACCAGCGCATGGAAGCCGCGCCGACGCCGGAGGCTCTGTTGCAGCCGGACCTGGACTTCCACAGTCGCATCGCCGATGCCACGCACAACGACCTGCTGGCCAACCTGTGCAACATGCTCTCGGTGGCCATCGCCGAAGCCTTGAAGCATTCCAACCAGCGGCCGAACCTGCATGAACTGGCGCTGCCCCGGCACAAGGCGATCCTGACCGCCATCGAAAACCGCGATGCCCTAGGCGCGCGGCATGCGACGCTGGTGCAACTCGATGATGCGCGCAGTGCGTTGAATGTGGTTTTGGGTAGCGATCCTTCGTAATGGCAAAGTCAAAAGATCGCAGCCTTCGGCAGCTCCTACGTGGGATTGCCTACACCGATTAATTGTGGGTGTATTCGATCAATGTAGGAGCTGCCGAAGGCTGCGATCTTTTGATCTTCGCCCAAATAAAAAAGCCGCAACCCTGAGGTTGCGGCTTTTTCATTTCAGCATGGATCAGTGGGCAAACAACGAATTGCCCTTCTGCCCCGCCAGTTTCTCGGGCTTGATCAGGAATCGCGCCAGTGCCGGCAACAGCCACAGCGCACCGAACATGTTCCACAGCAACATGAAGGTCAGCATCAGGCCCATGTCGGCCTGGAACTTGATGGCCGAGAAGATCCAGGTGCACACGCCGATGGCCAGGCACAGGCCGGTGAACAGCACCGCCTTACCGGTGGACTTCAGCGTCTGGTAGTACGCCTCTTGCAGCGGCAGGCCGGCACGCAGGAAGCTTTCCAGGCGACTGTAGATGTAGATGCCGTAGTCCACGCCAATCCCCACCCCGAGCGCCACGACCGGCAGGGTCGCGACTTTCACGCCGATGCCCATGAAGGCCATCAGGGCGTTGCCGAGTACCGAGGTCAGCACCAGCGGCAGCACGATGCACAATGTCGCCGCCCACGAACGGAAGGTGATCATGCACATGACCGCCACACAGATGTACACCAGGATCAGGATGGTCAGCTCGGACTTCTTGATTACCTCGTTGGTGGCCGCCTCGATCCCGGCGTTACCGGCGGCGAGGATGAACTCCAGGCCTTCCTTGTTGTTTTCCTTGGCGAACTCCTGCACCGCATGCACCGCGCGATCCAGGGTCTCGGCCTTGTGATCGTTGAGGAACACCAGCACCGGCGCCAGGGAACAGCTGTTGTTGTACAGGCCGTCGGCGCGGGCAATGGAGTTGTTCAGCACATCAGGATTGCGCGACAGGGTTTCCCATTTCAGGTTGCCCTCGTTCATGCCCTTGATCATTTGCTTGGACACGGTCACCAGGGAAATCGCCGACTGCACGCCCTCGGTGTTCTGCATCTTCCACATCAGCTCGTCGATCGGCGCCATGGCTTCATAGCGCGAGCAGCCTTCGGACTTGGTCTTGACCATCACCACCAACACATCGGAGCTGGTGGAGTAGTTGTTGATGATGAAGTTGTTGTCCTTGTTGTAGCGCGAGTCCGGACGCAGTTCCGGTGCACCCTGGTCGAGGTCGCCGATTTTCAGGTTCTGGCTGTACCACAGGCCGCCGCCAAAGGCGATCAATGCCAGCAGAATGGAAACCGGGGCAACCTTGGCGCTGGCGAAGTTCGACAGCAGGCGCCAGAACGGATGCTCGCGCACCGCGTCTTTCTTGCTGCGCTCGACCGCACGCTTGCTGATGCCGACATAGGAAATCGCCACCGGCAGCAGGATCAGGTTGGTGAACACGATCACCGCCACACCGATGGATGCGCCGATGGCCAGTTCACGGATCACACCGATATCGATGATCAACAGCGTGATGAAACCCACGGCATCGGCGAGGATCGCGATCATCCCCGGCAGGAACAATTGACGGAACGTACGGCGCGCCGCCGTGAGGGCGTTGTCCGCCTCGCTCGATTGCAGGGCGATCCCGTTGATCTTCTGTACGCCGTGGGAAATACCGATGGCGAAAATCAGGAACGGCACCAGCATCGAATAGGGGTCGAGCCCGAAGCCGAAGAAGTGCATCAAGCCCAGTTGCCAGACCACTGCCACCAGCGTCGTGCTCAACACGGCGACGGTACTGCGCAGGCAGTTGGTGAACCACAGCAGGAGGATCAGGGTGATGACGAAGGCGATGCCGAAGAACATGACCACCATCACCAGGCCATCGATCAGGTCACCGACTTTCTTGGCAAAACCGACAATGTGGATCTTCACGTTCGGGTTCTGTGCTTCGAACTTGGTGCGGATCTTGTCTTCAAGCTCGTGAGAGAACTGGCGATAGTCCAGCGCCAGCAGCTTGCCCTGGTCCTGCGGGTCCGGGTAGGACTCCAGCAATGGAATGTCGACGATGCTCGACTTGAAATCGTTGGACACCAACCGTCCGACCTGACCGGACTTGAGCACGTTGTTGCGCAGCAAGTCGAGGCTGGCCTGGGAGCCATTGTAGCTCTGCGGAATCACTTCACCGCCGGCGAAGCCCTCTTCAGTCACTTCGGTCCAGCGAATGCTCGGGCTCCACAGCGACTTGAGGCCGGAACGGTCGACACCGGAGATGTAGAACACTTCGTCGTTGATCTGACGCAAGGTCTCCATGTACTCCTTGGAGAAGATGTCGCCATCGGTGGCTTCCACCGAGATCCGCACGGTGTTGCCCAGGTTCGCCAGATCGTTGCGGTGCTCCATCATCTTCTGGATGAAGGGATGCTCCAGCGGGATCATTTTTTCGAAGCTGGTGGACGGACGGATCAGCGTCGCCTGCCAGAACAGGAAAATACTGACCAGCAGGCAGATCGTGATCACTGCCGGGCGGTTGTTGAAGATCAGGCGCTCGAGGAACGTCGCCTTGTCCTGGTGATGAGTACTTAAAGAGGTCATACGCCCGCCTTGTTATTATTAGCTCGACTCATTTGCCCGCTTTTTATTTGCCAAGCTCGGTGCCGCTTGGCGAGGTGACGCGAACGCCGCCCTGCCCGGCCAGAACCAGATTGCCATTGCCTGCCGCCGTCACTGCCGAAACCGAAATACGGTCCGGACGGTTGACCACCTTGAAGGTTTCGCCATTGTCGCTGCTGCGAATCACCGAGCCGCCGTTGCCGACGATCACGATGGAACCGTCGTCGAGCAGCGTACCGCCGGACAGCCCGAACTCCAGGTCGCCACGTTCAGCCTTGAGCTCGACCTGCTCCCAGTTGCTGCCAAAGTCCGTGGAACGGTAAAGGTTACCGCGCAGACCGTAGGCCAGCAGCGTATTGGGCTGCGCCGTGCCGATCACGCCGAACAGCGAGCCTTCGTACGGACCTTCGAGTTTCTCCCAGGTCTGGCCCCAGTCCGCGGAACGGAACATGCTGCCCTGCTCGCCGACGATGAACAGCCCGGCGTCCTTGACCGCAGCGATCGAATTCAGGTGGTACTGGTCTTCGTTGTCCAGGCGATCGCTGGCGTCTTCCCAATGCTTGCCACCGTCGGTGGTTTCCATCAGAGAGCCGTAGGCGCCCACGGCAAAGCCACTGTCAACGTCCTTGAACCAGACATCGAGCAGCGGCGATTCGCGTGTCAGATCTTCGAATTGCTTGGTCCAGGTCGCGCCGCCGTCCTCGCTGGCGAGGATCTGCGCGTCATGACCGACGGCCCAGCCGTGCTTGTCATCGACGAAAAACACCGACGTCAGCAGGGCCCGGGTCGGGACCTTGGCCTGGGTCCAGGTAGCGCCCTGGTCATCGGAATACAGGATGTGCCCACGATCCCCGACCGCCACCAGGCGCTTGCCGGCGTGGACGACATCGAGCATCAGGCTTTTGGCAGCCTTGGCGGATTCAATGGAATAAACAACATCGGATGCTGGCGCCGCCGCGGCCAGCGCAGGCGCCGACAGCATGGCAGAGCCCAACAGCGAGAGCGCTGTGGCCAGCAACGCGAATTTGCGTAGTGCCGGCGGGCGGCAGATACCCACACCCATGACAGGCTCACTCATAGACCTTCTCCCATTATTATTGTTAGGTCGTTCAACCTTTCTGGGCGCCGCAAGGGTGCGTGTCTGGACCGGCTGTTTCAGAGCATAGTCCTGAAACCCGCAATCCAGAGCCCCTTCGGAAGCTGGCTTATCCTATCGGTGTTTTTTCATGTCTGACAATCGACGCCACGTTATGTTTTGTTAACCGGGGGGATGGGGGGTTGTTCTGAATGGTTGGGTATCAGGTGGGGTGATTGCGGTTTTGGGGTTTGGGGTTTGGGGTTTGGGGTTTGATGTTTGATGTTCGGAGTACATATCCGTTGCTGTCGTAACGGCTACTTATCCAATCGGTGTACATATCCGTTGCTGCGGTAACGGCTGCTGACGGTTTCGCTCTTACAGCGACTCACTTTTCCAAACGCCGAAAAGTAAGCAAAAGGCTTTGCCCCGACGTACGGCACCTCGCCAAGGCTCGGTGTTCCCTCGCTACGGTGTCCATCAGGGGGCATCGCCTCCGGTCTGCTTCGCGACGACCTCCTCTCGATGTGTTCGACTTCGTCGAACGGCGCTGCGCGCCTACCCCCTGATGAACACCTACGCTCGGCCTGCCGAAGGGGCAAAAGATCAAAAACCAGATCAAGATCAAGATCAAAAGCCAAAGCCAAAGCCAAAGCCAAAGCCAAAGCCAAAGCCAAAGCAGCTATGGATCTCTGAAAATCCCGGTGCAAGCAGATGGGACTCGGTCGGCTGGCAGGCCGCCATCGCGAGCAAGCTCGCTCCCACAGGTACTCAGTACATCTGCAAGGTTTCGGTCGACTGTCGGGCCGCCTTCGCGAGCAGGCTCGCTTCTGCAGTTGGGCTGGGTACATTCGGAAGAAATTGGTCGGCTGACAGGCCGCCATCGCGAGCAGGCTCGCTCCCACAGAAGAGCAAAGGCAGAGCGCGTACACCGCGCCGCTCTTCACCACTCATCAGGCCGAGCGTTAGCTCGCCTGCAGCTTTTGATCTTGATCCACCCGCCCCCTCGGAAGGCTGAGCGCAGGTGTTTATCCGGGGATTGGCGCGCAGCGCCGTTCGACGCAGTCGAACTCATTGCATGTAGGTCGAAGCGAAGCCGACCGGAGGGCAATGCCCCCGGATGAATACCGCAGCGAAGGAACCCCGAGCCCCAGCGAGGGGCCGTACGTAAGGGGCGAGACCTTTTGGTTCCTTTTGGGGCGTTTGCCAAAAGGGACTCGCCGTAAGGGCGAAACCGCCAGCCGCCGCTACCGAAGAAACGGATATGTACTCAATCAACCCATGACCCTGGTCGGCCCAAAGGCCGCCAAGGTCAACAGCAGACTCAGGCCAAACTCTTGCTGACCACTTCAAACACATCACTGGACAACTGCCCCGAAGCCCGAATCCGCTCCAACTCCCCCTTCATCAAAGCCTGACGAGCACTGTCGTACTTGCGCCAGCGAGTCAAAGGCACCAACTGCCGAGAAGCAATCTGCGGATTAAAGCCATTCAACTCGATCACCAGATCCGCCAGGAAGCGATACCCCGAACCGTCGGCCGCGTGGAAGTTGATCAGGTTCTGCCCGGCAAACGCACCGACCAGCGCCCGCACCTTGTTCGGGTTCTTGATGTTGAACGCCGGGTGCTGCATCAGCGCTTTCACACGCTCCAGACCGCCCGGCAATACACTGCCGGCCTGCACGCTGAACCACTGATCCATGACCAGCGGGTTGTCCTTGAAGTGCTCGGCGAAGCTGGCCAGCGCCTTGGCCTTCTCGGCTTCAAAGGGTGAGTTGACCAGCACGGCCAGCGCGGTCAGGCGCTCGGTCATGTTGTCGCACGCATCGAACTGCTCCAGGGTTGCCGCCAGAACTTCCGGCTTGCCGCTGAGCATCAGGTAGGACAATGCGATGTTCTGCAACGCGCGGCGAGCGAAGTGCTCGGCCTCGGCCACGTACGGAGTCTGCTTCGACAACTCGCGGTTGGCCTGGTAACGCAGCCACAGGCCTTCGAACAACGCATCGGCCAATTGCTTGCGGGCAAACTCGCGGGCGGTGTGAATCGCTTCGACGTCCGCCACGTCGCTGATTTCGGTCAAGTAGGCTTCGCTTGGCAGCGAGAGCATTTCGGCGACCATGGCCTGATCCAGCGACTCGTCAGAGAGCACCGTGCGCAGCGCCGACACCAGACGCTGATCGAGTACCAGCGCTTCGCCCTTCTGCTGCTGGCCGATCAACTCTTGCAGCACCTGCACCGACAATTGCTGGCCAGCATCCCAGCGGTTGAAGCCGTCGCTGTCGTGCTGCATCAGGAACATCAACTGGTCGCGGTTGTACGGGAAGCTCAGCTTCACCGGTGCCGAGAAGCCGCGCAGCAACGACGGTAGCGGTTGTCCGGCGATGTCGACGAAGGTGAAGGTCTGCTCGGCTTCAGTCACCGAAATGACCCGCGAGGTGCCTTGGGCGGTAGCTTCACCGGACAGACGCAGGGCAATAGCCGCGCCTTTGGAATCCAGCAGGCCCAGTTCGACCGGGATCACGAACGGCAGTTTTTCAACCTTGTCCGGGGTTTGCGGACAGCTCTGGCGGAACGTCAGGCTGTAGGTTTTCGCGGCGGCGTCGTAGGACTCGGTTACCGCCAGCCGCGGTGTACCGGCCTGGCTGTACCAACGCTTGAACTGGGACAGGTCAACGCCATTGGCATCTTCCATGGCCTTGATGAAGTCATCGCAGGTCACGGCCTGGCCGTCGTGACGTTCGAAGTACAGGTCGCTGCCTTTGCGAAAGCCTTCGGCGTCGAGCAAGGTGTGGATCATGCCGACCACTTCCGAGCCCTTTTCGTACACGGTCAGGGTGTAGAAGTTGGAAATCTCGATAAAGCTGTCCGGGCGCACGGCGTGGGCCATGGGGCCGGCGTCTTCGGCGAACTGGTGGGTGCGCAGGTACGCCACGTCCTGGATGCGCTTGACCGTGGCCGAGTTCATGTCCGAGGAGAAACCGGCATCGCGGAACACCGTGAAGCCTTCCTTGAGCGACAACTGGAACCAGTCGCGGCAGGTCACGCGGTTGCCCGACCAGTTGTGAAAGTATTCGTGGGCGACGATCGCCTCGACCCGCTGGTGCGCGGCATCGGTAGCGGTTTCCGCCTTGGCCAGCACGGCGCTGGAGTTGAAGATGTTGAGGCCCTTGTTCTCCATGGCACCCATGTTGAAGTCATTCACAGCGACGATCATGAAGATATCCAGGTCGTACTCGCGACCGTAGACCTCTTCGTCCCAGCGCATGGACTTCTTCAGGCTGTTCATGGCGTGCTGGCACTTGTCGATGTTTTCCGGCTCGACATAAATGCGCAGCGCCACATTACGCTCGCTCATGGTGGTGAAGCTGTCTTCGACGCACCACAGGTCACCGGCCACCAGCGCGAACAGGTACGCCGGCTTCTTGAACGGGTCTTCCCAGGTCGCCCAGTGCCGGCCTTCTTCACCGGGACCGGAAGCGATCGGGTTGCCGTTGGACAGCAGCACCGGATAGCTGTGTTGTTCGGCGACGACCGTGGTGGTGAAGGTGCTCATCACGTCCGGGCGGTCGAGGTAATAGGTGATCTTGCGAAAGCCTTCGGCCTCGCACTGGGTGCAGAACATCGTGCCGGACTTGTACAGGCCTTCGAGCGCAGTGTTGGTTTCCGGGTGGATCCGGACGCTGGTGTCGACCGTGAAAGTGGTGCTGGTCGGGTGCAGGGTCAGGTGATTCTCGGTCAGCTGATACTGCGCCTCTGAAAGCGCCTGGTCGGCCAGGGTGACCGACAGCAGTTCCAGCTGCTGGCCGTCCAGCACCAGCGGCGGCAGGCCCGGACCACGCTCGGGGTTGCGGCGCATCACCAGTTGCGCATGGACCAGGCTGTGGTCCTCGTACAACTCGAAGGTCAGGTGTGTTTCGTCGATCAGGTACTCGGGCGCCTGATAGTCCTTGAGGTAGATCATCTTCGGTTGTTCGGTGCGCATGCTGGAGTCCTTACTGATGCACGGCGAGCTGGTAAGCCGTGTATTTACGAATGTTGATCACGCCGGTATCGAAGATCAGGTATTGGCCCTTGACCCCCATCAGCGTGCCTTCGGCAATCGGGTTCTTGTCCAGGTTGAAGCTGACGATCTTCGCCGGGTACTGCTCGACCGGGTAGCGGATTTCCAACGGTTCGACGTCGGTCACCGGCTGGATCGCTTGCAAGCCAAATCGCTGCTGCAACCCGAGCAAGCCTTCAGCGCAGCTCTCGAACAGTCGATCGCGGACTTCGGCCAGGTTCACCGCCGCCGCATCGCCCTTGAGCAAAGCACGCCAGTTGGTCTTGTCGGCCACCTGACTGCGGAACAGGTCTTCGACGAAGCCGGACTGCTGGCGGGTCGAGACGCGCATGATCGGCAAGGCCTGGCTCGCACCCTGGTCGAGCCAGCGGGTCGGCAACTGGGTGGCGCGGGTAATCCCGACTTTCACCCCCGACGAGTTGGCCAGGTACACCACGTGATCGGTCATGCAGAACTTCTCGCCCCACTCAGGTTCCCGGCAAGTGCCGGCCTCGAAGTGGCAGCGCTCCGGGCTCATGATGCACACGTCGCACTGGGCCAGCTTGGTCATGCACGGGTAGCAGTAACCCTGGCTGAAACTGGTCTTGGTCTTGCGTCCGCAATGGGTGCAGTGGATCGCCCCCAGGTATTCCAGGCGCACCGTGGTGCCGATCAACGGATTGACCGGAACCTCGGTTTCGCCCAGACGGAAAGCGTATTGCACGTTCGGCCCGTCCAGGCGCGCCGACATTTTGCTGATTGCACCGCGGCCAATCTCGATCAATGGATGGCATCCGACTTGAACAGGATATTGGGCACTTGAATCGACTTCGAGCTGCATTCCTGCGGGCCCATGTAACCGGTGCGCTGGTCCTCGGGCAGGTTCTGGATTTCCCAGGCGATCATCGCCTGCAGCGACAGCTCGCGTTGTTCGGCGGTGAGCTTGCCACCGTCGGACCATTTGCCGATTTCCACGGCCAGTTTCAGGCTCTCGTAGATATCGGGAGTGATGTTGTTGATCATTTCGTTAAAAGAGGACATTGGGTCTCCGTCTCTTTATTGCATGTTCTTAAATTAGGCGGCCAGTTTACGGCGGTTATACAAACCGCCCAACAAACCGGTGAAGCATCCGATGAGTAACCCGCTGACGTGGGCCGCGTTGGCGATTTCGCCGAAGCCGATCATCGACACCAGCCCGGACAGGCACAGCAGCAACCACACCAGCATCATCACCAGCACGCCACGCGGCAGGCGATAGGCCGGGTTCGGCGCCAGCAGCTGGAAGATCCAGCAATGCCCGAGCAGGCCGTACAGTACGCCGGACAAACCGCCGAACAGGGTCGGGCCGCTGAACAAATACTGGGCGAAGTTGGACACCAGGCTGAACAGCAAGGTCAGGCCGATCAGGTTGATACTGCCCTGGCGCGACTCGATGCGCCGCCCCAGTTCCCAGTACCACATGCCGTTCATCGCCAGGTGCAGGATGCCGAAGTGGATCAGCATCGGCGTGACCAGGCGCCACCATTGCCCCGCCGCCAGGCTGTCGGCCAGTGGCGTGAAATGGATGTACTCGCCGACCACGCGGAATTCGAGGAAGGTCAGCCAGCGCAGCGTTTCAAGGTTGTCGCCGAGCAAGGTGACCGCGCCGACGATCATGCTCAGCAGCAATACCAGCGCAGTGGCCCTGGCGTATTTCAACTGCTCGACGAAGCCCGGGCGCTTGACGGTTTGCGCCACCGGAATGTCCAGTTGCTGGTCGGGATCGCCCGCCGGAAAACGTTCGTACAACGCACGCACGTCTTCGCTGATGTTGTCCGGCACCCACAGCACCTGCTCGCCAGCTTCTTCGCTGACCCGGTGGGGCACTTGCATGCGCTTGAGCAGGGTGACGAACCCGCTCAAGTCCACCGCCAGGGGCAGACGCAATACCGCTACAGCACTCATTGCAGCACCTCCGGCCGCTCGACATCGACCCAGACGAATTTTTGCGGATCCAGGCGGGTTTCCTGATCCAGTCGGTAGGCAACCAGTTTGCCGTACAGCACCGCGCTGTAATCCAGGCAGGCCAGGTTCGGCCGGATCGGTGCCGGCTTGCCGCTGCGCCAGTAATGGCCGACGAACAACAGCGGCTCATCGATGCCGTAGCGCAGCAAACTGTTCTTTTCAGTGGACGTCAACGGGGTCCGGGCCACGGGTTCGGGCAGTGCATCCGGCTGGAACACGATATCGCCGTAGGTTTTCGGATCGTCTTCCCAGAACTTGGTCCGGAAGAACGAGCGCACCAGGCCGTCGCCGCTGGTCATGGTCAGGCCATGGGGCAAGCGCATGTCCGTACCGCGCAACAGCCGGTCGAATACGGTGCAGGCAAAAGAGCCCGACTCCGCCGACGCCTGGACAAAATGCTCGTCGACGCAACCGTTGGGGAACAATGCCCGCAGCGGCTCGATCAACCCGGCGTCCCAGCAGGCGTGGACCACGCGAAAACGCCCGGCATCGACGAACAATGGCAACTGGTAGAACCATTGCTGGAAGTCGTGCCAGTCGCCCGGATGGTTTTCGAACTGGGTCAGGGTTTCGTGCAGCAAGCGGGCATGGCGCGGCGTGTGCTCGCGCACGAACTGCTTGCCGCTGCCGGGCAACGCCGGCGTCGCCCAGCCCAGCGCATTGAACTCGTGGTTGCCCATGATGCACAGCGCCTGACCGGCCTCGACCATGTCGTGGACGATGTGCAGTGCCTCGCGAATCCGCGGGCCGCGGTCGATGATATCGCCGACGAACACCGCCATGCGCGAGGCATGCCGCCAGACGCCACCCTGTTTGTGATAACCGAGTCGGTCGAGCAAGTGCTCCAGGGTCAGGGCGCAACCGTGCACGTCACCGATCAGGTCGTAGCTACGCGCGGGATCGAGCATCAGTCGCCTCCACCCCCCAACTTGCTGCCCCAGCCGAGCTTGGTCCGGCAGACTTCGTAGTAATTGTGGTCCAGCGGGTGAATCAGCCGCAGTTTCTGGGCTTTCTTGCTGACGGTGATGGTGTCGCCCGGCGCGCAGGTGAAGTGGTTCTGCCCGTCGCACGAGACTTGCGGGTAAATCTGCATATCCTTGGACACGACGATTTTCAGCTCACTGTTGCCATCGACCACGATCGGTCTACCCGACAAGGTATGGGGGTACATCGGCACAATCACAATAGCGTCGAGCTTGGGATGCATGATCGGCCCGCCGGCGGACAACGCATAGGCGGTGGAACCGGTCGGCGTGGCAACGATCAGGCCGTCGGCCTTCTGGCTGCAGACGAACTGGCCGTCGATGTACAGTTCGAATTCGATCATTCGCGTGGATTTACCTGGGTGCAGCACCACATCATTGAGTGCATCGCCCTGGCCGATGGCCTCGCCATGGCGCCGGACTTCGGCCTGCAACAGGAAGCGGTTTTCCACCAGATAGTGGCCGTCCAGCACTTCGGCGACCTTGGTTTCCAGCTCATCGGGACGGATGTCGGTGAGAAAGCCCAGGCTGCCGCGGTTGATACCGAGCACCGGAATATTGTGCTTGGCCAGCGCACGGGCGGCACCGAGCAGGCTGCCGTCACCACCGACCACAATGACCATGTCGCAGACTTCGCCGAGCATCTTGCGCGACGAAGTTTGCAAGCCGTGCCCTGGCAGCACTTCGGCGATGGTGTCTTCGAGGATCACGTGCAGATGACGATCGAGCAGAAACCGTTTCAGTCGGCGGACGGTATCCAGCACCTGGGAACTGCCCAGGCGACCGATGATGCCGATATTGCGAAATTGCTCCATGGGGCTCCTGCGGGGATCTGCGTGGCGGCGAAAACCACGATTATGGGCGAAAGCCGCCCGTAGACAAAATCCTTTCAGCTTCAAGGGTGTGCCCGGGTTTCGGGCTATGCTCGCAAGATGATGCTATTTCCCGATTTGCTCCACCTGCCCCATCAGTTACGCCATCCCGAAGTGCGTGACCTGGCGTGGGTCATCCTCGCGCCGCCCATGCTGGACGATACCCCGTGGCCGCAGCGCCACCCGCTGGCCGGCAGCGACTGGGTGCAGGCTCCGGATCGGCTGGAACATTGGCTGCGGCAGCTGGACCGGGACAGTTATGGCCTGCTGCACTGGCTCGCCCAGGCCCGAACCCGGCGCCTGGGCCTGTACTACGAACGCCTCTGGCAATTCGCCGTGGAGCATGCTCCAGGCATTGAACTGATTGCCGCCAACCTGCCGATTCGCCGCGAGGGGCACACCCTGGGTGAACTGGACATGCTGCTGCGCGACCGCGACGGCGTGCACCACCTGGAACTTGCGATCAAGCTCTACCTCGGCCCGCAATCCGGCGACGGACACGACACCTCCCAATGGCTGGGCCCGGGCTGCCACGACCGGCTCGACCGCAAACTGGCCCACCTGAGCCAGCATCAATTGCCGATTTCCGCGCGCCCCGAGAGCCGTGAAGTGCTGGCGGCGCTGGATATCCAGGCCTTCAGTGCGCATTTGTGGCTGGGCGGGTACTTGCTGTATCCGTGGCCCGGTCAGGCCGCCCCGCCATCGGGTGCCCATCCGCAGCATTTGCGCGGTCGCTGGTTGCATCAAAAGGATTGGCCGGCGTTGTTGGCCCAGAGTCCGCCCGGTCGCTGGCAACCCCTGCCCCGCCACGCCTGGCTGGCGCCAGCGCATTATTCGGCCGAGCACACCTGGAACCCCGGACAGATGCAGGCGTGGCTGGATGAACTGGACCCCTTGGCGCCAGCACAGTTGCTGGTGCGCCTGACCGAGAATGCCAGCGGCGACTGGGAAGAGGCTGAACGTCTGTTTCTGGTAGCGGACCTTTGGCCGAATGTGCCGGGACAGGGTTGAGTCATGCATTGCCTGATCCGGCCTCTTCGCGAGCAAGCCCGCTCCCACATTTGGGCCCCAGTCGAACACAAGTCTTGTATCCACCGAAGATCCCTGTGGGAGCGGGCTTGCTCGCGAAGGGCCCAACCCGACCTAAAGAGATAACCACCCGGCGCTTCGCAGGACAAAGCGCCGGCCAATGACCATCAGACTTTCTTGTGCTGCTCGACCCATTGCCCATAGGCATTGATGAAACTTTGCAAGAACGGCTTGACTGATTCGGACAACTTGCCCGCCTCATCGAACGCCGAACCGGCGCCACCCAGATAGGCTTCCGGCTGCTGCATCATCGGCACATTCAGAAACACCATGGATTGACGCAGGTTGTGATTGGCACCAAACCCGCCGACGGCCCCCGGCGAAACACTGATAACGGCGCCGGGCTTGCCACTCCACGAACTCTTGCCATAAGGGCGAGAACCGACGTCAATCGCATTTTTCAACGGCGCCGGTACCGAACGGTTGTATTCCGGGGTCACGAACAACACCGCGTCGGATGAGCTCACCTGTTGTCGGAAAGTGCTGTAGGCTGCCGGCGGTGAAGCGCCATCGATGTCTTCGTTATAGAGCGGCAGATCGCCAATTTCGACGATGTTGAGCTTGAGGTTGGCCGGCGCCAGCTCTATCAGGGCCCGTGCGACCTTGCGGTTGATCGATTCCTTTCTCAAGCTGCCGACCACGACGGCGATCGTATAGACGTTGCTCATAAGAGTTTCTCGACTGTCCGATAGGAAGAGCTTGTAGTTATAGATGACGATTCAAGCAGCGGGCGAGCGAAAACACCGTCCCTGACTATTTTTTTCCCGTAGGAAAACTTACCTCGCCCAAGCACGGTCTACAGTCCCGCAAATTGAGTGATTTATCTCCAGAGGTTCTAAGCAGATGGCAGCAGTACTCGTCGGTCAGTTCCATGCAAGAGACGCGCAAGGCCGTATTTATTCGGTGCACGAGTTCCAGGACTCCACCCCGGCGGTAGACGGTTCAGGCCCTGTCACCACCTACAAGCTGGCCATTGGCGACCGTGTCAACAAGGTCGACGACAATGAATTCATGCTGGTGCAAACCGGCGTGACCATTACCCGCGAACCACAAACCGTCAGCGTTTCATAACCCGTCGTTATGAGCAGAAGTCATATGCGCGGACTTGGGGTAGGATTCAGCCACTGACTCCTCCACCTGCTGAACATGGACTTCACGCATGCGCTTACGCCATATCGAAGTGATCCAGGCGCTCTTGCAGACCGGTCACCTGGGCACCGCCGCCGAATGGCTGCAGTTGCCAGTGGCCGAAGTCGAGCGCTTGCTGCGCGACGCCGAGGATCAGTTGGGTTTCATGCTGTTCGCCAGCGTGCGCGGGCGATTGCAGGCCACCCGCGAAGCACGGGAACTGCAGGTGGAAATTGTCCGGGTCTACGACGCGCTCGAACCGGTGCAGCGCCTGGCCAACAGCCTCAGGCAATACCTGGCGCCGCCGCTGCGCATCATCTGCACCCCGCCCCTGGCCAACCAATTGCTGCCACACAGTATCGCAGCCCTGCGCCGACGCCTGCCCGACGCGCCTTGCACTCTGCTGAGCCAGCCCACCCGCGACATCGTCAGAAGCCTGCTGCTGCGTGAAAGCGATCTGGGCCTGAGCCTGCATGACCCCGATCACGCCGACCTCGATTGCCAGGTGATTGCCCAAGGCAAACTCCAGCTGCTCGCCCCCCATGGCTGGCTGCAACCGAAACAGAAATACATTTCACTGCAGGATCTGGCCGGTCAATCGATGATTGGCCTGGAGGGGCACGACCCGTTGAGCCCGGCGCTGGAAAACAAACTGCATGGCTTGCGGCCTGCCCCGGTGATCCAGACCCGGGTCCAGACGCATCAGATGATGCGCAGTATGGTCGAGGCCGGCGAAGGGCTGGCCATCGTCGACCCCTTCACCGCCCTCGGCGCCAAAGCCTCGGGCCTGGACGCCTGCCCGCTGGCACCAGCGATCCCGGTCAGTCTCTACGCCCTGACCCTGAAAAACGCCGAACCCTCTCCGGCGGTTCAGGCACTGTTGGCCATCGTCACGGAACAAGCCGCGGCGATGCTGACGAACTGAACGGGTTTTCCAGCGGATTTTCGAACAATCGATACCAGAACAGCGCCACTTCGGCGGTGTTCGGATCGATGCCGCGATAGCGCAGGTGGTCGATCCCGCCGATCACGTAACCGCAGCGCTCATAGAGCCTGCAGGCCCCCAGGTTGTTGTTCTGGGTTTCGAGCATGATGCCCGGGAGTTTCTTCTTGCGGCTCCAGAATTGCGCCACATCCAGCAGGGCCTTGGCCACACCATGTCGCCGGGCCGGTGCGTGCACCGCCAGTTCGTCGATATGGGCAAAGCCGTTCCAGTTGGTACTGACCACCAGGTGCCCCACGGGCTGGTCATCCAGATACGCCATGAAAATCGCGCTATCGGCGGCATCGCGATAGCTGCTGAATTCCTCGGGATCGATGCCGTAGCACTTGCGATAAGGCGTGATCGGGGTGACCTGCCACTGGGCCACCGGCGCTCCTATTTGTGCCGCACCGTAGGCCGCGACTTCAAAACTGAAATCACTGCCCCAGATATAGGCGGCAAAACCTTCGTCGGCAACCCGTACCGACAACCCTGGATAATTCGGATTTATTACCGGTTGCATACTGGGAAAGGTCCTCATTCCTTGATGCAATCGACGGTGTAGCACCGTCCACTGCCCTGATCTTCATGTTGCAATCCGTGCACATCAGCGACGAACCCCGGAAAACTGCTATCAAACGTGCGGGCAAACGCCAGGTAATCGATGATCGAGCGGGTCGACTCGGTAAAACGCTCGCCCGGCATGATCAGCGGAATGCCGGGCGGGTACGGCACCAGCATCACCGCGGCGATCCGCCCGTCCAGCGCATCGATCGACACGGCTTCGACTTCACCTCGCACCAATTGATCATAGGCGTCCGCCGGCTTCATCGCGACTTCCGGCAGTACGGTGTACATGCGCTTGAGGTGCCTGGCGGTGGCATTGCTGCGATAACAGGCATGCAACTGATCACACAGATCACGCAGCCCCATGCCCTGATAGCGAGCGACATTCTCTTGCGCCACGCAGGGCAGGCAGTTGGCCAGACTGACGTTGGCGTCGTAGCTGCGCTTGAACTCCAGCAGCTCGGTGAGCAGCGTACTCCACTTGCCCTTGGTGATGCCCATGGAGAACAACACCAGGAACGAATACAGCCCGGTCTTCTCGACCACCAGGCCGCGCTCCCAAAGGAACTTGCTGACCACCGCCGCCGGAATCCCGCGCTCGCTGAGGGCGCCACCGGCGGTCAACCCCGGCATCACCAGCGTGACCTTGATCGGGTCGAGCAGCACATAATCGTCGGTCACGCCGCCAAAGCCGTGCCAGTCGGCATCGGGTTGCAGCAGCCAGTCCTCGGTGACGACCCGCTCGATGCCTTGCGCCGTCGGCGGTTGCCAGATCGAGAACCACCAGTCATCCGCGGCAATGTGCTGGCGCAAATTGGCCAGCGCCCGGCGAAAACTCAGGGCTTCGTCGAACATTTCCTGCAACAGCGAACGCCCGGCCGGCCCTTCCATCATCGCCGACGCCACATCCAGCGAGGCGATGATGCCGTACTGCGGCGAGGTCGAGATGTGCATCATGAACGCTTCGTTGAAGCGATCCCGGTCCAGTTGCCGCGCACCGCCATCGCGCACGTGAATCATCGATGCCTGGCTGAAGGCCGCCAGCAACTTGTGGGTCGAATGGGTGGTGAACACCAGTGGGCTGTCCTCATCACGGGAGGTGCCCATACCGTAGCGCCCGGCAAAGAACTCATGAAACGCCGCATAGGCGTACCAGGCCTCGTCGAAGTGCAACACCTCAACGCTATTGCCCAGTTGCTGCCTGATCAGCTCGGCGTTGTAGCAGAGGCCGTCATAGGTCGAATTGGTCACCACCGCGAGCTTGACCTTCGGTGAACGGCCCTTGGTCAGCGGGCTGGCGTCGATCTTGGCCTGGATCGATTCGCGACTGAACTCACTCAGGGGAATCGGGCCGATGATCCCCAGTTCATTACGCTCCGGACACAGGTACAGCGGGATCGCGCCGGTCATGATGATCGAGTGCAGCACCGACTTGTGGCAATTGCGATCCACCAGCACCAGGTCATCGCGGGCGACCACCGAGTGCCAGACAATCTTGTTGGCCGTGGAGGTGCCATTGATCACGAAAAAGGTGTGATCGGCGCCAAAATTGCGTGCCGCGCGGGCCTCGGCTTCAGCCAGGGGACCCGTGTGATCGAGCAAAGAGCCGAGCTCCGGCACCGACACTGAAAGATCCGAGCGCAGGGTGTTTTCCCCGAAAAACTGGTGAAACGCCTGCCCGACCGGACTTTTGTGATACGCCACGCCACCGCCGTGACCGGGGGTGTGCCAGGAGTAATTGGAATCGGCCGTGTGTTGCACCAGCGCCTTGAAAAACGGCGGCAGCAAGCCATCGAGGTATTTGCGCGCGGCGCGGGCCACCTGCCGGGCGAGAAAGGGCACGGTGTCCTCAAACAGATAAAGAATGCCGCGCAACTGATTGAGCTCGGCCATTGCATCGGCGGGCGCGTTTTCCAGGGTCACCTTTTCGCCCAAGGCGAAGATCGGCAGATCCGGCGCACGCACCCGCGCCAGACCGATCAGTTCGGCCATGTTTTGTAACAAATGGGAGTGGGTACTGGCGTCCTCGGAGGCAATCAACATGCAGGACAGGCCATGGTAAGTCGATGCCACCAAACGTCCTTCGGTGTAGTCCACCGCCGAAACGACGCTGAACCCTTCCTGCTCCAGCTCCCGGGCAATCCCCCGCACGCGGTCGCCGGCGACGCTGTCGGCCTTGATGTCGCGATGGACAATCAGCACCGGGAATTTCAAGTCTTTGTACATGAGGCTCAGTGTCCCGAGGCGGCAGACCAGAGCCTGCCAATCACCTCAGGGTAGAGTGTTGCAGAGAATGTGGCGAGTGTGATGCCCATGTTCGGTCACCGCACGCACCATTCTGTGGCAACGGAGAGCTTCCCTGTGGCGAGGGAGCTTGCTCCCGCTGGGTCGCGAAGCGGCCCCCGGCGTACTTTCAGACATACTTTGCATGCAGGTTTCACGTCGGCTTCGCCGCCGAGCGGGAGCAAGCTCCCTCGCCACAAAGAGTGCGCGTTTGAAAATGTGGGATTACGCCTGCGCTTCAGCCTCGGCCAGTTGCACCCACAACGCCGGGGCACCCGCGGATTTGCCGATGACTTCCAGGCGGGCCGCGTGGCGGGCCAGGTCGTCTTCGCTGGCGCGGATGACGCGCGTCGGCTGGCGGTTCGCCGGCAAACGGCGAATCTCGGTAGCCGAGTTGTCCGCCCCTTCACCGGAGCCATTGCCATCGGAGGCGTTGCCGGCCAGGGACAGACTGGTCTGCCCCCCGGTCATGGTCAGGTAGACGTCGGCGAGAATCTCGGAGTCGAGCAAGGCGCCGTGCAGTTCACGGCCGGAGTTGTCGACGCCATAGCGCTTGCACAGGGCATCGAGGCTGTTGCGCTGCCCCGGGTGACGTTCCCGGGCCATCATCAGGGTGTCGAGGATCGAGCAGTGCTGCGTGATGTCCGCGCGGTCCTGCTGGCCCATCAGAGCGAATTCGTTGTTGATGAAGCCAACGTCGAACGCCGCGTTATGGATGATCAGCTGCGCGCCCTTGATGAACTCGAAGAACTCTTCGGCCACCTCGGCAAAACGCGGCTTGCCCACGAGGAATTCGTTGGTGATGCCGTGGACGCCGATGGCGCCTTCGTCACTTTCGCGATCCGGTTGCAGGTACACGTGAAAGTGCCGGCCCGTCAGGCGTCGGCCGATCAACTCGACACAACCGATTTCGATAATCCGGTGGCCGTCGGTCACCGGCATGCCGGTGGTTTCGGTGTCGAGTACAACGGATCTGGTGGCCATCAGTGCTCAGCTCTCAATCGGTCAATCGTGCAAAAGCGGCGATGTTAACACGGTCCCTGTAGGAGCTGCCGCAGGCTGCGATCTTTTGAGCTGGCTTTTGATTTTCTGCGGCCTAAAAAAGATCAAGATCAAAAGATCGTCCAATCGCGGCCCGAGCCTTCGGCAGCTCCTACATGAGGTTGATCAGCCCTGCTTGTACCCACGCACTTCATCCACGCCACGGTTGGCCAACTGGTCGGCCCGTTCGTTACCGTGATGGCCAATGTGTCCGCGCACCCATTTCCAGGTGACCTTGTGGCGGTTGACCTGCTCGTCGAGCAGCTTCCACAGGTCAGCGTTTTTCACCGGTTCCTTCGCCGCGGTTTTCCAGCCGCGCTTCTTCCAGTTGTCCATCCACTCGTTGATGCCTTTCATCACGTACTGGGAGTCGGTCACCAGCAGCACCTCGCAGGGACGCTTGAGCTCTTCCAGGCCACGAATCGCGCCCATCAGTTCCATGCGGTTGTTGGTGGTGTTGGCTTCGCCGCCCCAGAGTTCCTTTTCGACGCCCTTGCATACCAGCAGTGCGCCCCAGCCGCCAGGGCCCGGGTTGCCTTTGCAGGCGCCGTCGGTGAACAGTTCTACGCTATCGCTCATGCCAATCTATCCAGGAAAATGCGCTGGCCCGCCGATCGCTGATCGACGACGCCCGAAGCCGGGACAGGCCCGGCTGCAAATGAAAAGTGTGTATTACGGTTCGATGTTGCGCCGGTTGACCTTGGCCATCGGCAACGGGATCAGCTTGCCCATCGGTTCGCGCCGCTCCTGGCGGACAGGTCGCAGGCCCACCACGATCTTGCGCGCCACCAATAAATAGAAGCCGCCGCCCGACAGTTGCCAGTCACCGGCCTTGCGCTCCCAACCGGCCAGACGGGTCTGCCACGCCGGCGACGCAAGCGGCGGACGATAGCACCCGAAGCGGCGTTTCTCCAGTGCGAAGCCCAGCAGGTTAAGCCAGTCCGCGACCCGTGACGGCGAAATGCAGCGCGCCTTGCGCAGCGCATCCTGGGCAAACACATGCCGCAGTCCCCAACTGCTCCAGGGATTGATGCCAATGATCAGCAAATGCCCGCCAGGGCGTACGCTGCTGGCCGCCTCGCGCAGCAGGCCGTGGGGCGACAGGCAGAAATCCAGGCCATGTTGCAGCACCACCACATCGGCGGCATGCTCGCTCAATGGCCAGGCCTGTTCCTCACAAACGATCTCGACCCCCGGCAACGGCGCGCCAAGGCGCACATTGCGCTGCACCTGCGGGGCCGACGGCGGGGTCTGGGCCGAGGGACCGTAATGCACCAGATAGCCACCAAAGAACCGCCCGAGCTCGTCTTCGAGCATGCGCCGCTCTTCGTCCAGCAGAAATTGCCCGAGGGGACCGGCCAGCCACTCGCGGGCCGCGCTGATCAACGCCAGCCAGTCAGGATCGGCTTGTGCGAACGCTTTATCAGTCATTGCATTCTCCAACGCGCCAGGAAGTTCTAAGATGCGCCAATGTTTTCCGCTTGGCGAATCCGACGATGATACAGATCACTGCCCTGCCCGCCTTCACCGACAACTACATCTGGTTGTTACAAGACCACGGCAGCAAGCGCTGCGCGGTCGTCGACCCGGGTGATGCCGCCCCCGTGCAAGCCTGGCTCGCGGCCAATCCGGGCTGGGTACTGAGTGATATTTTGATCACTCATCACCATCATGACCACGTCGGCGGCGTCGAACAGCTGAAAAAAGCGACGGACGCGAAAGTCTTTGGTCCGGCCAGCGAAACGATCCCGGCGCGGGACGTTGCACTCAAGGACAACGACAAGGTCAGCGTGCTCGGCTGGGACTTCGACGTCCTCGCGGTCCCTGGTCACACCCTGGGGCACATCGCCTATTACCATCACGGCTTGCTGTTCTGCGGCGACACACTGTTTGCCGCCGGCTGCGGACGCTTGTTCGAAGGCACGCCACAGCAAATGTACAGCTCGCTGACACGCCTTGCCGGCTTGCCTGACGACACGCTGGTCTACTGCACCCACGAATACACCCTCGGCAACCTGAAGTTTGCAGCGGCCGTCGAACCGAACAACCCGGACACCGCCGAGCGCCTGGCCAAAGTCACCCGCCAACGGGAATCAGGGATCATGACGCTGCCCTCGACACTGGCACTGGAAAAGCTCACAAACCCGTTTTTGCGCTCTGGCGAAACATCCGTTAAAGAAAAAGCGGACGAACGGACCAGCACCGATAACTCGGCGCCCGATATGGTTTTTGCTGCGCTTCGAGCGTGGAAAGACAGGTTCTAAAGGGGCTTCTCGAGATTGCAACAATTCTGAAAGGTTGACCGCACAGGGTGCGCTTTCTAGAATCGCCCGACATTTTTGCCCGGAACTTACTTCCAGCCAATGTCGTCACCTATTCGCAAAGCCATCAGTTCAGACGCATTGACCCGCTTGGCTCAAGCCATAGCGGTGGCTGTGTCCGCCACCCTGGCGGGCTGTTCCAGCCATGCGCCGCAGACCGATGCGGCGCACGCGCAGAACATCGCCGCGCGCGCCAAGCAGAAGCCGATCTGGCTCAGCGAAAAACCCAGCCCGCAAATTCCCCAGGACGTCTGGGAGCGCATGCGCCAGGGCTTCCAGCTGCAGGACGGACTGGGCGTCAACCCGCGCATCGAGCAACAGCGCCTGTGGTTCGCCAGCAATCCATCTTTCCTCGAAAACGCTGGCGAGCGTGGCAGCCTCTACATTCACTACATCGTCGAGCGCCTTGAAGAACGCAACATGCCGCTGGAACTGGCCCTGCTGCCAGTGATTGAAAGTGCCTACAACCCGATGGCCTATTCCCGGGCCAACGCGGTGGGTCTTTGGCAGTTCATCCCATCCACCGGGCGTTACTTCAACCTGCGTCAAACCCGTTTCTATGATGGTCGTCGCGATATCACCGCGTCGACCACCGCAGCGCTGGATTACCTGACCCGCCTGCACGACATGTTCAACGGCGACTGGATGCTTGCCCTGGCGGCCTACAACGCCGGCGAAGGCACCGTCAGCCGGGCCATCGAGCGCAACGAGCGCCTCGGCCTGCCAACCGACTACTGGAACCTGCCGCTGCCCGCCGAAACCCAGGCCTACGTGCCCAAGTTGCTGGCACTGTCGCAGGTGGTGATGGCGCCGGATGCCTATGGCGTGAACCTCAATCCGATCGCCAACGAACCTTATTTCAAGGTCGTCGAAATCAACCAGCGCATGGACCTGTCCAAGGTTGCTGAAGTTGCCAACATCGACGAAGACGAACTGTTCCAGCTCAACCCGGCCTTCAAGCAACGCACCACCATCGACGGCCCGCAACACCTGCTGGTCCCGACCTCCAAGGCGCAACTGCTGACCAGCAGCCTGCAGACCATGCGCCCTGAAGAACTGATCAGCAAGAAATCGCTCAAGCCGGTCTTCGAAGGCGCCGACGCTCCCCAGGTCGCCAGCGTCAAGCGTTCCTACCGGGTCAAGCGGGGTGACAACCTGGGCTCCATCGCCAAGGCCAACAACGTCGACGTGAAGGACCTGCAACGCTGGAACAAACTGACCGGCAAGAACCTCAAGCCCGGCCAGACCCTGGTCATGCAGGACACCAGCAAGCGCAACTCCGGGCGCGTCAACACCGTGGTTGCAGCCAATACCAAGAAGCAGCAGACCAAGTACAAGGTCCAGCAAGGCGACTCGTTGTACATCGTGGCCAAGCGCTTCAACGTTGAGATGCAGCACCTCAAGCGCTGGAACCCGCGTGTCGGCCAGGCGCTCAAGCCTGGTCAGATGTTGACGGTGGCCAATCCGCATTAAAAAAACAGCCCCTCAATCCAGGGGCTTTTTCATACCTTCACAGTTTTGTGGGCAGCACAAAAACCTGTGGGGATTGTTGCTTGGCCAATACTGCGCATTAAGCCCCCGTCTTTTTCCTGTCCATACAAGCTGTTACTGTACGGTCCACAAAGCCCAAGCCGCCTGGATCGGATCCCCTATTTGAAGCGTCCCCTCCTCTTCCTGATCAGCCTGGCCTTGAGCTCCACCGCAAGCGCGACGATCAGCGAAAGCCATGGTTATGCGCAGTTCGGCACGCTCAAGTACCCGGCCCGATTTACCCACTTCGACTGGGTCAACCCGCAAGCGCCCAAGGGCGGTACGTTGCGGGTCATGGCGTTCGGCACCTTCGATACACTCAACCCCTACACCTTCAAGGGCACCAGCCCGGTCACCACACCGAGTTTCCTGCAATACGGCATCAACGAACTCAACGAGCCGCTGATGGTCGGCACCGGGCAATACGCGCCGTCGGGCGACGAGCCCGCGTCCAGCTATGGCCTGATCGCCCAGTCGGTGGAGTACAACGAGAACCGCAGTTGGGTGGTGTTCAACCTGCGTCCCGAAGCACGCTTCCATGATGGCACGCCGATCACCGCCTACGACGTCGCGTTCTCCTATCGCGTGCTGCTCAAGGAGGGCCATCCGCTGTACCGCACCAGCCTTCAGGAAGTGTCGCGGGTCGACATCCTCACCCCCCGGCGCATCCGTTTCGTGTTCAAGCGTGCCGGCAATCCGCTGCTGATCCTGCGCCTGGGTGAAATGCCGGTGCTGGCGCAGCATTACTGGAAAGGCCGCGATTTCAAGGCCACCACCTTCGAGCCGCCGCTGGGCAGCGGGCCGTATCGCATCACCTCGGTCACGCCAGGGCGGCAGATCGCCTTTGAACGGGTGAAGGATTACTGGGGCAAGGACCTGCCGGTCAATCGCGGCAAGTACAACTTCGACCGCATGGAGGTCGAGTTCTACCGCGACAGCGACGTCGCGTTCGAGGCATTCAAGGCCGGTGAATTCGATATCTATATCGAGCATCAGGCGAAGAACTGGGGCAGCGGCTACAACTTCCCCGCCATACGCCGCGGCGAGGTGATCAAGGCACAGATTCCCCATCAGATCCCGACCCAGACCCAAGGCTTGTTCATGAACAGTCGCCGTCCGGCTTTCTCGGACGCCAAGGTCCGCGAAGCCCTGGGGCTGATGTTCAACTTTGAGTGGACCAACCGCACGCTGTTCGGCGGCGCCTACCAACGCGCCATGAGCTACTACCCCAATAGCGAGTTCTCGGCCAGCGGTTTGCCGGTCGGGCATGAATGGCTGTTACTCAAGCCCTATCGCGAGCAACTGCCGGCCAGGCTCTTTACCGAACCGTTCAGCCTGCCGCAGACCGACGGCCGCAGCATCCCCCGGGAGACCTTGCGCAAGGCCCTCGGTTTGCTCGCCGAAGCCGGCTGGAAGCTCAATGGCCAGCATCTGCAAAACGCCGCAGGACAGCCGTTGCGACTGGAGCTGCTGCTGGTCAACCCGAACCTGGAACGCATCCTCCAGCCTTACGTCGAGACCCTGGCCAGTATCGGTATCGATGCGCGGCTGCGCACAGTCGACCGTGCGCAATACAAGCAGCGCCTCGACCAGTTCGATTTCGACATGATTCTGATGACCCTCAACCAGACGCTCAGCCCCGGCCTGGAACAATGGCAGTACTTTCACTCCAGCCAGGCCGGGGTCAAGGGCAGCAAGAACTTCGCCGGCATATCCAACCCGGTGGTCGACCACTTGCTCGAGCAGTTGCTGGCCGCCCGGACCCGCGATGAGCAAGTCGCCGCCGGCAAGGCCCTCGACCGCGTGCTGCTGTGGCAGCACTACATCGTTCCCAACTGGTACCTCAATTATCACCGTCTGGCGTACCGCAATCGGCTCGCCTTCGTCACCACGCCGCCCTACACCCTGGGTCTGAACGCGTGGTGGCTGAAATCTTCGGAGAAAGATCAATGAGACCCATCCGTGCCCTGCTCCTGCAGGCCAGCGGCCTGCTGTTCGCCGGGCTGGCCTGCGCCGCCCCGCAACATGCCGTGACCCTGTACAACGAGCCGCCGAAATACCCGGCCGATTTCAAACACTTCGACTACGTGAATCCGGACGCGCCCAAGGGCGGGATTTTCCGTCAAGCCGGTTTCGGTGGCTTCGACAGTCTCAACCCTTTCATCAGCAAAGGCGTGCCCGCGGACGATATCGGCAACATCTACGACACCCTGGCCAAACAAGGCCTGGACGAGCCGTTTACCGAGTACGGCTTGATCGCCCGCCTGATCGAGAAAGCTCCGGACAACGCCTGGGTGCGCTTCTACCTGCGCCCGGAGGCACGCTTCCATGACGGCCATCCGATTCGCGCCGAAGACGTGGTGTTCAGCTTCCAGATGCTGACCAAGGACGGCGCGCCGATGTACCGCGGCTACTACAACGACGTGGCCGAAGTGGTCGCCGAAGACCCGCTGACCGTACTGTTCAAGTTCAAGCACACCAACAACCGCGAGCTGCCGCTGATCCTCGGCCAGTTGCCGGTGCTGCCCAAGCACTGGTGGGCCGACCGCGACTTCAACAAGGGCAATCTGGAAATTCCGCTGGGCAGCGGCCCGTACAAGGTCAGCGAAGTGAAGGCCGGACGCTCGGTGCGTTACGAACGGGTCAAGGACTACTGGGGCAAGGACCTGCCGGTCAATCGGGGCTTCTACAACTTCGACGTGATGACCACCGATTACTACCGCGACAACACCGTGGCCCTGGAAGCACTCAAGGCCGGACAGTTCGACTACTGGCTGGAAATGACCGCGAAGAACTGGGCCAATGCCTACAACGTTGCGGCGGTCACTGAAGGACGACTGGTCAAGGAACAGATTCCCAACGGCAATCCCACCGGCATGCAAGGCTTCGTGTTCAACATGCGCCGCCCGGTGTTCCAGGATGTGCGTGTGCGCCAGGCCCTGTCACTGTTGCTGGATTTCGAATGGACCAACAAGCAACTGTTCAACGGTGCCTACGCGCGCACCCGCAGTTACTTCGAGAACTCGGAAATGGCCGCCACCGGACTGCCTGACGCCGATCAACTGGCGATCCTCGAACCGTTGCGCGCCAAGCTGGCGCCGCAAGTGTTCAACGAAGCGTTCCAGAACCCGACCACCGACGGCAGCGGTATGATCCGCGCCCAGCAACGGCAAGCCTATCAACTGTTGCAGGAGGCCGGCTGGCGCATCGTCGATGACAAGATGGTCGACGCCACCGGCAAGCCCGTGGTCATCGAGTTCCTGTTGGCCCAGACCGAATTCGAACGGGTGCTGCTGCCGTTCAAGCGTAACCTGAGCGACCTGGGCATCGACCTGGTGATCCGCCGGGTCGACGTCTCGCAGTACATCAACCGCGTGCGTTCCCGGGACTTCGACATGATCGTCGGCAGCTTCCCGCAGTCCAATTCGCCGGGTAACGAACAGCGGGAATTCTGGATGTCGGACGCCGCCGACAAGCCCGGCAGCCGCAACTCCATGGGCCTGAAGGATCCGGTGGTCGATCAACTGGTCGAGCAACTGATCAACGCCGATTCGCGCAACAGCCTGGTGGCCCACGCCCGTGCGCTGGACCGGGTGCTGCAATGGGGCTATTACGTAATACCCAACTGGCACATCAAGACCTGGCGCGTGGCGTACTGGAACCACATCGGCCATCCCAAGGTCTCGCCCAAGTACGACATCGGCACGGCCACCTGGTGGGTCAAGCCCGATATCAAGCCGGCAATAGAAGTCGAAACCACACTGCAGGCCGATCCTGCGGGCACGGAGTAATCAGATGCTGGCGTACATTTTTCGGCGACTGTTGCTGATCATTCCGACCCTGTTCGGCATTTTGCTGATCAACTTCGTGATCATCCAGGCCGCCCCGGGCGGGCCGGTGGAGCAGATGATCGCCAAGCTCGAAGGCTTCGAAGGCGCCACCAGCCGCATCGCCGGCGGGGGTGCCGAAGTCTCGGTGGCAGGCTCGGCCTATCGCGGCGCCCAAGGCCTGGACCCGGCGCTGATCAAGGAAATCGAGCACATGTACGGCTTCGACAAATCGGCGCCGGAACGCTTGTGGATCATGGTCAAGAACTATGCGTCCCTGGATTTCGGCGACAGCTTCTTCCGCGACGCCAAGGTCATCGACCTGATCAAGGAAAAGATGCCGGTGTCGATCTCTCTCGGGCTGTGGAGCACGCTGATCATGTACCTGGTGTCGATCCCGCTGGGGATCGCCAAGGCCACGCGACACGGCAGCCACTTCGACGTCTGGACCAGTTCGGCGATCATCGTCGGCTACGCGATCCCGGCGTTCCTGTTCGCCATCCTTTTGATCGTGGTATTCGCCGGTGGCAGTTATCTGGACTGGTTCCCCTTGCGCGGGCTGACCTCGAACAACTTCGATGAACTGAGCATGGGCGGCAAGATCCTCGATTACTTCTGGCACCTGGCGCTGCCGGTGACCGCGCTGGTGATCGGCAACTTCGCGACCATGACCCTGCTGACCAAGAACAGCTTCCTCGACGAAATCAACAAGCAGTACGTGATTACCGCCCGGGCCAAAGGCCTGACCAACCACCGCGTGCTGTACGGCCACGTGTTCCGCAATGCCATGCTGCTGGTGATCGCCGGATTTCCCTCGGCCTTCATCGGCATATTTTTCACCGGCTCGTTGCTGGTGGAGGTGATCTTCTCCCTCGACGGCCTCGGCCTGATGAGTTTCGAGGCAGCGATCAACCGCGATTACCCGGTGGTGTTCGGCACGCTGTTCATCTTCACCCTGCTCGGGCTGGTGGTAAAACTGATCGGCGACCTCACCTACACCTTTGTCGATCCGCGCATCGACTTCGAAAGCCGGGAGCATTGAGATGAACCTGTCCCCTCTCAATCGCCGACGCTTCGAACTGTTCAAGGCCAACAAGCGTGGCTGGTGGTCGCTGTGGCTGTTCCTGGTCCTGTTCGGCGCCAGCCTGGGCGCCGAGTTGATCGCCAACGACAAGCCGCTGGTGGTGCACTACGACAACAACTGGTACTTCCCGGCGCTCAAGCGCTACCCGGAAACCACCTTCGGCGGCGAATTTCCGCTGGAGGCCAATTACAAGAGCCCGTACATCCGCGAACTGCTCAAGGCCAAGGACGCCTGGGTGCTGTGGGCGCCGATCCCCTACAGCTACCAGAGCATCAACTACGACCTGAAAGTCCCGGCCCCGGCCCCGCCCTCGGCGGACAATCTGCTGGGCACCGACGATCAGGGCCGCGACGTGTTGGCCCGGGTGATCTACGGCTTCCGCATTTCGGTGCTGTTCGCCCTGACCCTGACCGTGTTCAGCTCGATCATCGGCGTGATCGCCGGCGCCTTGCAGGGCTTCTACGGGGGCTGGGTGGACCTGGCCGGACAGCGCTTCCTGGAGATCTGGTCCGGACTACCGGTGCTGTACCTGCTGATCATCCTTGCCAGTTTCGTGCAGCCCAACTTCTGGTGGTTGCTGGGGATCATGCTGCTGTTCTCGTGGATGAGCCTGGTGGACGTGGTGCGCGCCGAGTTCCTGCGCGGGCGCAACCTGGAATACGTGCGCGCCGCCCGCGCCCTGGGCATGCAAAACGGCGCGATCATGTTCCGCCACATTTTGCCCAACGCGATGGTCTCGACCATGACCTTCATGCCGTTCATCCTCACCGGCGCCATCGGTACACTGACCGCCCTGGACTTCCTTGGCTTCGGTTTGCCGGCGGGCAGCCCGTCTTTGGGTGAACTGGTGGCCCAGGGCAAATCCAACCTGCAGGCGCCGTGGCTGGGTATCAGCGCCTTTGCTGTGCTGGCCTTGATGTTGAGTCTGCTGGTGTTCATCGGCGAGTCCGCTCGCGATGCCTTCGACCCGAGGAAGTGAAATGAATCAGGACAATCTGATCGAAGTGCGCGACCTGTCCGTCGAATTCGTCGTCGGCAATCGCTGCCAACGGGCGGTAGAAGGCGTCAGCTTCGACATCAAGCGCGGCGAAACCCTGGCCCTGGTCGGCGAGAGCGGTTCCGGCAAGTCGGTCACCGCACACTCGATCCTGCGCCTGCTGCCCTACCCGCTCGCCCGGCATCCGTCCGGCACCATCGAATATTCCGGGCAGAACCTGCTGGACCTGAAAGAAAAAACCATCCGCCACATTCGCGGCAACCGGATTGCGATGATCTTCCAGGAGCCGATGACCTCGCTCAACCCGCTGCACTCGATCGAGAAGCAGATCAACGAGGTGCTGGGCATCCACAAGGGCCTGACCGGCAAGGTCGCGACCAAGCGCACCCTGGAACTGCTGGAGATGGTCGGCATCCCCGAGCCGCACAAGCGCCTCAAGGCCCTGCCCCACGAATTGTCCGGCGGCCAGCGCCAACGGGTGATGATCGCCATGGCCCTGGCCAACGAGCCGGAACTGCTGATTGCCGACGAGCCGACCACCGCGCTGGACGTGACCGTCCAGCTGAAAATCCTCGAATTGCTCAAGCAATTGCAGGCCCGTTTGGGCATGGCGCTGCTACTGATCAGCCATGATTTGAACCTTGTGCGAAGAATTGCGCATCGCGTATGTGTCATGCAGCAAGGTTGCATCGTCGAACAGGCATCGTGCGAAGAACTGTTCCGCGCGCCGCAGCATCCGTACACTCGGGAACTGCTGGCAGCGGAGCCCGACGGCAAGCCTGCAAGCAACGTGATCGGCCCGCCCTTGCTGGCGGTCGAAGACCTGAAAGTCTGGTTTCCGATCAAGAAAGGCCTGTTCAAGCGCACGGTGGATTACGTCAAGGCGGTCGACGGCATCAATTTCAGCCTGCCCCAGGGCCAGACCCTGGGGATCGTGGGAGAAAGCGGTTCCGGCAAATCGACCCTGGGCCTGGCGATTTTGCGGTTGATCGCCAGCAAAGGCGCCATCCGCTTTGAAGGCCAGCCGCTAGACTGCCTGACGCAGCAACAGGTACGGCCGCTGCGGCGGGAGATGCAAGTGGTGTTTCAGGACCCGTTCGGCAGCCTGAGCCCGCGGATGTGCGTGAGCCAGATCGTTGGCGAGGGCCTGCGGATCCACAAGATGGGCACCGAGGCGCAACAGGAACAAGCGATTATTGCGGCACTCAAGGAGGTAGGTCTGGATCCGGAAACCCGGCACCGCTACCCCCACGAATTTTCCGGCGGGCAACGGCAGAGAATCGCCATTGCCCGGGCATTGGTGTTAAAACCGGCGTTGATTTTGCTGGACGAGCCGACTTCGGCCCTCGACCGCACGGTACAACGCCAGGTAGTGGAGCTTTTGCGTTCACTGCAAAGCAAGTACAACCTGACGTATCTGTTTATCAGCCATGACCTGGCTGTGGTGAAAGCGCTGAGCCACCAGTTGATGGTGGTCAAGCATGGCCAAGTGGTCGAACAGGGAGACGCGCAAAGCATTTTTGCCGCCCCCCAACATCCGTATACACAGCAGTTGCTGGAAGCCGCTTTTTTGGCTCCGGCCACTGCGCAATAACCTGAAAGAGGAGCAACACATGGGTTTTCTCGCCGGTAAGCGCGTACTGATCGTCGGTGTCGCCAGCAAGCTGTCCATCGCATCCGGCATCGCTGCCGCCATGCATCGCGAGGGCGCTGAGCTTGCCTTCACTTATCAGAACGACAAACTCAAGGGTCGTGTCGAAGAGTTCGCACAAGGCTGGGGTTCGAACCCTGAGCTGTGCTTCCCGTGCGACGTGGCCAGCGATGAAGAAATCGCCAAGGTCTTCGAAGCACTGAGCAAGAAGTGGGACGGCCTGGACTGCATCGTGCACTCCGTCGGCTTCGCCCCGGGCGACCAACTGGACGGCGACTTCACCGAAGCCACCACCCGCGAAGGTTTCCGCATCGCTCACGACATCAGCGCCTACAGCTTCGTGGCCCTGGCCAAGGCCGGCCGCGAAATGATGAAAGGCCGCAACGGCAGCCTGCTGACCCTGTCGTACCTGGGCGCCGAGCGCACCATGCCGAACTACAACGTCATGGGCATGGCCAAGGCTTCCCTGGAAGCTGGCGTACGCTACCTGGCCGGCTCCCTGGGCCCGGACGGTACTCGCGTCAACTGCGTATCGGCAGGTCCGATCCGCACC
The DNA here is from genome assembly GCF_949767825.1 of Pseudomonas sp. IT-P258. NCBI lineage: Bacteria > Pseudomonadati > Pseudomonadota > Gammaproteobacteria > Pseudomonadales > Pseudomonadaceae > Pseudomonas > Pseudomonas sp. IT-P258. The sequence continues at coordinate 232,337 of NZ_CATKPU010000109.1, forward strand.
CTCGCCGCTTCCGGCATCAAGAACTTCCGCAAGATGCTGGCCGCCAACGAAGCGCAAACCCCACTGCGCCGCAACGTCACCATCGAAGAAGTCGGCAACGCCGGCGCCTTCCTGTGCTCGGACCTGGCGTCCGGCATCAGCGGTGAAATCATGTACGTGGACGGTGGTTTCAACACCACGGCCATGGGCAGCATCGAAGAGTAATCTTCGGTCAGCCCATAAAAAACCCGCCTGTTTTGGCGGGTTTTTTATGGGCACCACAATCAAAAGATCGCAGCCTTCGGCAGCTCCTACACAGATCTCTGTAGGAGCTGCCGAAGGCTGCGATCTTTTGACCTTCAGAGCAAGCAGTTCGCAAACAACCGCTGAATAGGCTGATTACGCTGGCTGTAACGCTGCAACAAGACAATCTCTCGAAAGAAGGTCAGCTCGCCCAATCGGATCACCCTGACCTTCGCCCCATGCTCAAGCCACAACCCGGCCTCCGGCAACAGGGAAACCCCCAAGCCACACTCGACCATTTTCACGATGGCCTCCAGTTCATCCAGTTCCAGCGCCACCTTTACCTCGATCTGCCGCTCCCGCAGAAACCGCGTCACCAGCCGCCCGTCGAATGAATTGCGGTCGTAGCGCACATGAGGGTGCTCGGCGAGCAGTTGCAGCGGATCACCTGGGGCAGGAGCCCGGTCTGGGCGGTGGCCACTGCACCGATTTTCAGTTCGCCACGGTACTCGCTGACATCGTCACTGACGGCCATGCGGCTGAAGGTCTCGAGCATTTCCCTGGCCATCGGCAACGCTCGCTGCCCCGCCGCATTGAGCAGCGCCTGGCGGCCGGTGCGGTCGAACAGACGGATGCCGAGAGCCTGTTCCAGGTTGCGAATCTGCGCGCTCACCGCCGACTGTGTCAGGCCGATGTGCATGCCGGCGGCGGCGAAGGTTCCGTAACGCGCCACGGCGATAAAGGTTTTCAGTTCTCGCAGCATGGCGACCTCGATTGATCGAAATAATTTGAGCTCGATGCAAAAATTATCGTCTTTCAATCAAGAATCACAGGACTAAACTCGACACATTCCCAGCCACACCGAGGTAAGCCTGATGCAACTGTCCCCTTTTCACTTGGCCATCCCGGTCTACGACTTGGCGGCCGCCCGACAATTCTATGGTTCAGTGTTTGGCCTGGAAGAAGGTCGTTCAAGCGAGCATTGGGTGGATTTCAATTTTTTCGGCCATCAACTGGTGATTCACCTGGCACCGAAAAACCCCGCGCAAGAAGCCGCGCACACCAATGCCGTGGATGGTCACGATATACCGGTGCCGCATTTTGGCGTGGTGCTCGGGATGGCCGAGTGGGAGGTGCTGGCCGAGCGGTTGAAGTCACTGGGGACGCGCTTCGTGATCGAACCGGGGATTCGTTTTCAGGGGCTGGTGGGCGAACAGGCGACGATGTTTCTGTTTGATCCTTGCGGGAATGCGCTGGAGTTCAAGGCGTTCAAGGACATTGGGCAGTTGTTTGCCAAGTGAAAGTTGTGGTGCCTGTTCGGGCCTCTTCGCGGGCAAGCCCGCTCCCACAGGGATTGAGTGAACAATACTGGCCTGTGTGGGAGCGAGCCTGCTCGCGAAGAGGCCCGCTAATACAACACCGCCCTAACGGCTCATCACCCGCTCGGCCTCCTCAAGCAGCTCCTCGATTGAGTCATGAACAATGGGGTCATATTCGACCTGGGTAACGCTGAACCGAATGTCATAACTGCGATGCGCCGTGGCGTTGCGCTCATCGAGCATCTCAGCGAGCCGTGCCTTGATCGCCGCAATCTCCACGGCGCTGGACCCGGTCAGCAGCGCCACGAACCGGTCGCCGTCGAGTCGGCCGACCACATCGTTTTCACGAAAGCCGATCCGCAGGACATCGGCGAACGTCCTGAGTGCGTCGTCACCTTTGTCCCGGCCATACAGATAGCAGATGAGCTTGAATTCATCGAGGCTGAAGTACAGCAGCGTCGCCGGGGTCTCCAGATGTCGACAGACGTCCAGCCCGAGTTGGGCCAGAGCGATGAAACCATGGCGATTGGACAGCAGCGTCAACTCGTCCATGCTCGCCATCTGCACCCCTGCCAGTTCTTGTTCTGCCTGGCGAGCCAGTTCGCGCAAGCGTTCACGCTCTTGCTGTGGCGTGAGCAGCGGGTTGGCTGGTCGGCCCGATTTGCCTGTTTTACCTGAGATCAACATCGTTCACTCCCTTGGCGGGTATGTACGTTAGAGTCGCCCATACCCACATTGACTCCCTGTAAGCGTGCCGCTGGTCAGCTACCCGCCACCGGACACGGTCCTCCCGCATCGGCCCAGCGCTTGAACCGGGTGACGAAAATATCGTGAGGAACCGGCACCGGCGCGCGATTGCCGCCGGGGTTCCAGCCCCACAGCACCAGCTTGTCGTCGCTGACGTGCTTGATCAGCGCGGCAAAATCCCGATCGCCGTTGCTGGAGCGATCCTTGATCATCGCGCACAGCCGGTCGGCGGGCAGGCCGATCCAGGCCATGCGGTGCGCGGCCGCAGGCAAACTCCAGTGCGGCGCACCCGGTGGCGCGTGAGGTCCGTAACTGGCCGGTGGATTGCTTTCGGCATGACATGTGGCACAAGGCAACCCGGCCGAGCCCTTGCCGTCCATGCCCCGCACGACATTCATGGCATGGGGAACGCCGGCATCGAATTGCAGCGGCGATTCCCCGGGAATGTGGCAGTTCTGGCAACGGGGGCTCTGGAAGACCTTCTGCACAGTATCGAACGCCTGCAAGGCCTCGCGGTCATCGGCGAACACGTGGGAGGCGTAGGCGACGAGAACGATCAGGATCACCGTCCCAAGCAACCAGTGATGTCGTTTCATCTCACACCCCCGACAGCTGCAAGGGCAGCTCCCGCAGGCGCTGCCCGGTCAAGGCAAACACCGCGTTGGCCACCGCCGGCGCCATGGGTGGCACACCGGCCTCGCCGATACCCCCGGGTTTGTCGCTGCTGGGCACGATATGCACTTCGACCACAGGCATTTCGTTGAGCCGCAGCACCTGATAGTCGTGATAGTTGGACTGCACCACCTGCCCGTCCTTGAGCGTCAGCTTGCTGTGCAAGGCGAAGCTCAGGCCAAAGGTAATGCACGACTCCATCTGCGCGGCGATGCTCTGCGGATTGACCGCAATACCGCAGTCCACCGCACAGACCACCCGGTGCACGCGGATGGCGAGGTTGTCCTGGGACACCTCGGCCACCTGGGCCACGTAGCTGCCGAACGACTCATGCACCGCCACACCCAGGGCGTGGCCGTCCGGCAGTGGCGCCGTCCAGTTGGCCTTCTCCACCGCGAGGTTCAGCACACCGAGGTGGCGCGGATGGTCCTTGAGCAAGGTGCGCCGATATTCCACCGGATCCTTGCCGGCCGCCGTGGCCAGCTCATCGATCAGCGACTCCATGACAAACGCGGTATGGGTGTGCCCCACCGAACGCAGCCACAACACGCTGATGCCGGTTTGCGGGGAGTGCAGTTCGATCTGGTGATTGGCCAGTCCTTCGAAGTAAGGGCTGTCGGCCACGCCTTCGACGGAGGTCTTGTCGATCCCGTCCTTGACCATGGTCGCTTCAAGCGAGGTCCCGGCCATGATCGACTGTCCGACCATCACATGTTTCCAGGCCAGTGGCAGACCGTCGGCGCCCACCCCGATAAGCGCATGGTGCAGGAACGCCGAGCGGTAATAGCCGCCCCGGATGTCGTCCTCCCGCGCCCACACGGTTTTCACCGGCGCACCGGCGGCCTTGGCGACATACACCGCTTCACTGACGAAATCCGACGTCGGATTGGCCCGGCGCCCGAAGCCGCCGCCGAGAAACTCGGTATGGATCACCACCTGTTCCGGTTTGAGACCGGTGATTTTCCCGGCGACTATCTGGTCCAGGGTCTGGAACTGGGTGCCGGTCCAGATTTCGCATTTGTCCTGGGTAATGCTCACCGTGCAGTTCAGCGGTTCCATCGGCGCGTGGGCCAGATACGGCACACTGTATTCAACGTCGATCCTCCTGGTCGCTTTCGCCAGCGCAGCCTGGGTATCCCCCGCCTGACCGGCGTTGGTGCCTGAGGTGGTGGCGAGTTTGCGGAAGCTTTCCAGCAGCGCCTGGCTATTGAGCCCGGCGTTCGGTCCCGGATCCCACTCGATTTTCAGCGCATCGCGCCCCAGCTTCGCCGCCCAGAAATGATCGGCAATCACCGCAATACCCGTCGGTACTTGCACCACTTTGTGCACCCCCGGAATCGCCAGCGCTTCGGCGCCCTCAAAGGATTTGACGCTGCCGCCGAAGGTGGGTGAGCGGGCGACCATCGCAGTCATCAGCCCGTCAAACTGCACGTCCATGCCGAATTTCGCACGGCCAGTGATTTTTTCCGGTGTGTCCAGACGCTTGGTGGGCTTGCCGATCAGCCGCCAGTCTTTCGCGTCCTTGAGCTTGATCGAAGCCGGATCTGGCCGTGGCAACTGCCCGGCGTCATCGGCCAATTCGCCATAGGTGGCACGGTGTTCACCGGCAATAACCACCCCCGATTCGGTATGAATCTCGGATGGCGCGACGTTGAAACGCTTGGCCGCCGCTTCGATCAACATCAAGCGCGCCGCCGCGCCGGCCTGGCGATAGCGGTCGAACTCCATCCAGGTGGACGTCGAGCCGCCGGTGATTTGCATCCCGCCAAAGCCTGGCAGGCCGTAGTCGGCGGCCGAGGCCGGGGAATGCTCGACGCGGATTTTCGTCCAGTCGGCGTCCAGTTCTTCAGCGATCAGCATGGTCAGGCCGGTCCAGATGCCCTGGCCCATTTCCGAGTGGCCGAGCAACACGGTGACACTGTTGTCGTTGCCAATGCGCAGGAAGGCGTTGGGCGCAAACACGTTGCCCTGGTTCTCCGCGCCCATGGCGAAACGGTGCGCACCGGGCATGGCAAACGCGACCACCAGTCCACCGCCCAGCACGGCACTGCCCTTGAGAAAACCACGACGGGATAATGCATTGATGATGTTCATGGCCACCTCAACCCAGCTCGGCGGCGCGTTTGACCGCCGCACGGATCCGCGGGTAAGTGCCGCAACGGCAGATGTTGCCGGACAGCGCCTGATCGATGTCGTTGTCGGTTGGCTTCGGAATCTTCGCCAGCAATGCCGCCGCCGACATGATCTGCCCGGACTGGCAGTAACCACACTGAACCACGTCAAGCTCCGCCCAGGCCTGTTGCACCGGGTGCGAGCCGTCCGCGGAAAGGCCTTCGATGGTGAGAATTTTTTGCCCATGGGCCACGGCCGTGGCCGGTGTGATGCACGAGCGCAGCGGCGCGCCATCGACGTGTACGGTGCAAGCCCCGCATTGGGCGATGCCACAGCCGAACTTGGTGCCGGTGAGGTGGGCAACATCGCGCAAGACCCAGAGCAGCGGCATGTCGGCGGGGACATCCAGCTCCTGATCCTGGCCATTGATGTTCAGGGTCAGCATGGCGCAGTTCCTCAGACTCAGGGTGATCTGAAGGGGCGTCGCTGCGGCCTTGTAAAACCTGCGCGCGCCTCAGGCTATCCCTTCAGCTAAGCGCAAATTTGCCGGCAGGCCGTGGCGCATCGACCACCGGTCATGAAAAAGCCGCCTCGAAAGGCGGCCCTGAAGGTCTTGGCTAGAGCCTCGGCCCCAATAAAATGCCGGTGTAGCGCCAGACAAAAACACCGAAAGCGCTACACCACAGCAACGCCGACAGCGCCAGGCCATGACTGGAAAACGGCACCAACCACACTCGAAGTACACCCGCCAGCAGCAACAGGGAAAACCCCGCGACGATCGCTTTGGACGGCTGCAACAAGCGCCCGGTATGCCCCAGGCTGACCCGGGCGATCATCGCCAGAACCAGCCCGCCGATGCCGCCGACGGCCAGCGCATGGGTGGCCAGGCTTTGTTGCGGCATCCAGCCCAGGTGCCACAGCGCCATGGCCAGCGTCGCCACCGCTAGCCAGGCGTAAGCCAGGTACAGCGACCACAGCAGCGGCACGCGCCACAGGCCGCGATCATGCCAGCGCCACAATCGCAGCAGATGCAAACCGCTGATCAACGCAAACATCAGCGCCAGCCACACCCGTGGGACGTCATTCAAACCGACGGCAAAGGACACCGCTGCCAGCATGGCGCTGATCAGCAACACCTTGCCCGGCAATGGATGGGCAGCAGGCGTTGCGGGACGGTTCAAGCCGCGCGGGATAAAAAACGGAATCACCCGTCCGCCGATCACGCTCATCAGCGCGCCCACCAGCCACAAGGCAGCCAGCACGCCATGACGTTGCAGATTGGCGTCTTCAAGGGCGAGCCCCAGCAACGTCAACGCCTGACACCCGGCCAGCAGCGTCACCATCAACAGAATCGGATAATTCTCGCGTTTGCCCGCCGCCAGCAGATCGCGCCCCAACGCCCACGCCAGCAACGGCAGAAACGGAACCTGCAAGGCCAGCAGCCAGGGCGCAGGTATCGGCAGGCACCAGGCCAGCCGTGCCAGCAGCCACACCAGCACCAGGCCGATCAGCGGCCAACCCTTGAGCCCTGGCCGGCCGGTCCAGTTGGGCACCGCCGTGAGCAGGAACCCGGCAATGATGGCCGTGGCAAATCCGAAAGGCATTTCATGTCGGTGCCAGGCGAGCATGCCGCCCACCGGCTGCGCACCGGGCAAGCGGCCGTACAGCCACAAGGCCCAGATCGCGATGGCGAGGGCCGCGAACCCGGCCCCCGCCAGAAAGAAGGGGCGAAAGCCCAGGCTGAAGACTGGTGCAACGGCAAGCCGACGCATCAAGCCACCACTCGAGCCGGGAACTGGCTCAGGCGATACGCGCCGAGCATACGGCTCGACCATTGAAGAACGTTCCGAGGGTTGCTGAAGAAGTTGAACATTGTGCGTACTCCTGAAGGCGTTCAGTTGCACCTTTACCTCTTCAAGTCCCGTGCCAGCTTTTTGCCCCTTTAAATCCAGGCACTTGCGCATATACGAGTCATAACGACCCACGGCAAAAATAGTCTGTTTGACTCCACTTAAAGTCATTTTGACTACCGTCACGCTACCCTGCGGCAATTTTCTCGATCTACGGTACGGCCAGACGACCAGAGGCTGACTACGCTGAAAGTCCGGAACATGCGTTACCTGCAGAGGAGCTGGCGCCATGCTACGCGTACAAAAACTCACGCCCTGCCTGTGGTTCGACGATCAGGCCGAAGAGGCGGCGAAATTCTATTGCTCGATCTTCGACCACTCGAAAATCACTGCCATCACCCATTACGGCCACGCCGGATTCGAGTTCCACGGCCGGCCCGTGGGTTCGGTCATGACCGTCAGCTTCGAGCTCGACGGGCAGAGTTTCACCGGCCTCAACGGCGGGCCTTTATTCAAGTTCAGCGAAGCGGTTTCGTTTCAGGTCAATTGCCTGACACAGGATGAAGTCGATCATTACTGGGGCAACCTGTCGGCCGGTGGCGCGCCCGAAGCCCAGCAATGCGGTTGGCTCAAGGACAAGTTCGGGCTGTCGTGGCAGATCGTCCCCGTCGCGATGATGGACATGATCAAGGACCCCGACACGAAGAAATCCCAGCGGGCCATGCAGGCGATGATGCAGATGAAAAAACTCGATATCGCCACACTGCAACGAGCCTTTGACGGCGAGAGCTAATACACTCGGGCGCTGACCTGCCGAGGAGTGAGCATGAAGCACGCCGTTGCCAAGAACGCCGACAAGGCCCCGCGCTTCTGGCGTGATGATGCCCTGCCCTTCATCGAAGCCCGCTCCATCGCCGACGGGCGCGAAGTCTGCTACACCCGGCACGCCCACGAGCACTTTTCCATCGGGGCGATCACCGCCGGGCGCAGTACTTATCTGCATGAGCAGTCGGCGTTCGAGGTCGGCGTCGGCACGGTGGTGCTGATGAACCCCGGCGACGTCCACGCCTGCAACCCGATCGAAGACCAACCCTGGTCGTACCTGATGCTGTACGTCGATACGCCATGGCTGACCGATTTGCAGCATCAGCTCGGCTTCAGCGATGACGCGGCGTTTCGCCGCTTCTCGCTGACCCACACCCGGGACGCCCAACTGTTTGCCGGCCTCGCGGGCTTGCATGAGGTGCTGGTCGATCCCCAGCAGGACGTGCTGCGCAAACACAGCGTGGCCGTGGAGTTCTTTACCGAGGTTCAGCTACGACTCAACCCGGCCAACCCGCCGCTGCGCGAACCCAATTTCAAGCTGGAACGCGCAGCCGATTACATCCGCGACCACTGCACGCAAACCCTCAGGCTCGAAGACATATGCGAGGCGGCGCAACTGTCACCGTCCTACCTGATCCGCGCCTTCAAACAGCATTACGGCATGACGCCCCACGCGTTCCTGGTGAACCGGCGCATCCAGTTCGCCCAGGATCAATTGCGCAGCGGCAAGCTGATCGCGGACGTGGCACTGGAAGCGGGGTTCGCCGATCAGGCGCATTTTCAACGGGCCTTCAAACAGCATCTGGCGGCTACGCCGGGGCAGTATCGGGGGTGAAGCGTTGTATGAGTCTGTGGCCTTACAGAACCTGTGATTTGGTTGAACCTGCGGCGAGGGAGCTTGCTCCCGCTCGGCGGCAAAGCCGTCGCAAAACCGGCATGCAAGATTTGTCTGAAGGAAAGCGGGGCCGCTTCGCAGCCCAGCGGGAGCAAGCTCCCTCGCCACAAAAGCTGTAACTTCGCCACAAAACCGTGGTGACTGCCGTTACGGCAACACCAGATACACCGCACTCACCACCAGCAACAACGCCATGGCGCGATTGAACAGGCGCATACCCGCCGGGTTGTTCAGGAAGCCGCGTAAAAACGTCCCGGCATACGCCCAGCAACCGACCGACACATAACAGATCACCAGATAGATCGCGGCGAACTGCCAGACCAGGCGCGCCTCGCCATCGGCGACGAACGCGCCCATGCCGGCCACGCAGGCCAGCCAGGCCTTCGGGTTGAGCCATTGCATGATGGCGCCATACAGCATCGATGGCGACTGGGCCGACTCACTGGCCTGCACCTGCCCATTGTCGGCCGCCAGCTTGTAGGCCATGTACAACAGAAAGGCCACCCCCGCCCATTGCACCACCTGGGTCAGTGCCGGCCAGCGTTGCAACACCTCATGCAGGCCCAACCCCATCAGCACCAACAGCAAGACAAACCCCAGCGTCGCCCCGGCCACGTGACGCTGGCTGGCCCGGAAACCAAAGCGTGCGCCGGAGCTCAACGCCACAATGTTGACCGGCCCCGGCGTGATGGAAGCGACCAGCGCAAACGCCGCCATGGACATCATCAGATTCATTGCACACCTTCTTCCATCGGATTGAACAAGGCCCCAAGGTAAAGAGCCCAGCGGCTCGCGTATTGAAGAAAACTGCCCTGCAGCGCTATGAGTAATAGCCAACGATCTTTTCAACCTTGCCCAGGGCAATACGCAGCGAGTCCATGTCTACCGAACCCAGGGCCAGGCGTATCGCGTGCGGTACATAGGCCGAAATCGCAAAGGGCTCGGCCGGCGACACCGACACCTGCTCGCGCATCAGCGCCATGGCGATCTGGTCGGCCCGGGCGTCTTCCGCCAACGGCAGCCAGATGAAATAAGAGTTCGGGTGGCTGACGGTCCTGAGCCCGGCCAGCACCTCGCGGGCCAGGGTTTGCCGGGCCCGGGCATCCGCGCGTTTTTGCGCCTCCAACTGGCTGACGGTGCCGTCGTCGAGCCAGGCCGTGGCGATGGCGGTCATCACGCCCGGGGTGTTCCAGGTGGTCGCCATGATCGTGCGCTCGAAGGCGGCGACCCATTGCGCGGGTGCGGCGATGAAACCGACGCGCAGCCCGGTGGCGACATTCTTCGACAGGCCGGACACGTACACCGTTCTCTCCGGTGCCAGCTCGGCCAGCGGTGGCGGTACGTCTTCGGCCAGGAACGCGTAGGCAGCGTCCTCGATGATCGTCAACTCATGCCGACGCGCAATCGCTACCAACTGCTCGCGCTGATCCAGATCCATCACCCAGCCCAGCGGGTTATGCAAGGTCGGCATCGAGTACACGGCCCGTACCGATCGGCTGCGGCAGAGTTTTTCCAGGGCAGGCAAATCAGGCCCGGTATCGGTGACCGGAATCGGCAAGACTTCCAGATGCAGGGTTTCGGCCAAGGTCTTGAAACCGGGATAGGTCAACGCATCGGCGGCAATTACATCGCCGGGCTTGAGCAGCGTCATCATCGCCACCGCCAGGCCATGCTGGGCACCGCTGACGATCAACACCTGCTCGGCCGGCACGCTCAGCCCGCGGTCAAGCAGATGACGCGCGACCGAGGCCCGCTCATGCAGGCGTCCCGCGTGGGGCTGATAGCGCAGGAGCGATTCCAGGTCCCCGGACAACGCCAGCTGACGCAAGGCCATGCGCAACAAGTCGGCCTGACCGGGCAATGACGGGTAGTTGAAATTCAGGTCGATCATCCCCGCCGCCACCACGTGCTGCGAGATGCCCTGCCCCGGCGGCAGCGAGGTTTCCCTGACAAAGGTACCGCGCCCGGTTTCGCCGCTGACCAGGCCCATGCCCTCCAGCTCGGCATACACCCGGCTGGCGGTGACCAGCGCCAGACCGTGCTCGGTGGCCAGTTGCCGGTGAGTCGGCAGGCGCGTGCCGGGCGGCAGACGCCCGGAGCGGATGTCGGCGGCAAAGGCATCCACCAGGGTTTTGTAGCGGGATCGAGGCATGTCGAGATGTATCCATGACAATTTTTTGATTGTATCGATAGTCGCTCATAGGATGAGTTTCGTGCAATCAGACAATGAGCGTGAGCCAAATGGAACGGACTTCGAACCTGCAACACCGGACGCTGGAAAACAGCACCAGCGGCTGGATCAACGGCCTGATCGGCGTGGTGATCTTCAGCGGCTCGCTGCCGGCGACACGGGTGGCGGTGCTGGAGTTTGACCCGGTGTTCCTGACCGTCGCACGCGCGACCATCGCAGCGGTCCTGGCGCTGTGCCTGCTGTGGCTGTTCAAGGAAAAACGCCCGGCGCGCCAGCAACTGATACCGCTGCTCATCGTTGCCCTGGGCGTGGTCATCGGCTTTCCCCTGTTGACCGCGCTGGCGCTGCAATACGTGACGTCCGCGCACTCGATCGTCTTCGTCGGCCTGCTGCCCCTGGCGACAGCGGTGTTCGGCGTCCTGCGCGGCGGCGAGCGGCCACGGGCGGCGTTCTGGATTTTCTCGGTGCTGGGCAGCTTGCTGGTGGTCGGGTTTGCCCTGTCCCAGGGGCTGACCGCTTCCCCCCAGGGCGACATCCTGATGCTGCTGGCCATCCTCGCCTGCGGCCTGGGTTATGCCGAAGGCGCGAAGCTGTCGCGCACCCTCGGTGGCTGGCAGGTGATCAGCTGGGCGCTGGTGCTGTCGCTGCCGGTCGTGGCGGTGCTCAGCTGGATGCGCATGCCGGCCTCGTTCAGCGGCATCAGCACGCCGGCCTGGTTCAGCCTGGCTTACGTCTCGCTGTTCAGCATGCTGATCGGTTTCGTGTTCTGGTATCGCGGCCTGGCCCAGGGGGGCATCGCCGCCGTCGGGCAATTGCAGCTGCTCCAGCCGTTTTTCGGGCTGACGCTGGCCGCCACCCTGCTGCATGAACATGTCAGCATCGGCATGCTGGGTGTCACCGTCGCCGTGATCCTCTGCGTCGCCGGGGCGAAAAAGTTCGCCAGATAGCCCTGTGTACGGTGGTTTGCGCCCATGACTGTATGGGTCTGGCCACCGCTGAGCCGTGATAAAAATAGCGCTCTTGCTACAGGAGCCCACCATGGACCTCGCCACCCTCACCCTGTTCCTGCCGGCCTGCTTCGCCCTCAACATGGCACCCGGCCCCAACAACCTGCTGTCGGTCAGTAATTCGACCCGCTATGGCTACCGCACCGCGTGTGTGGCGGGGATCGGCCGGCTACTGGCGTTCGCCGGGATGATTGCCCTGGCCTCGGCGGGGCTGGCGGTGGTGTTGCAAACCTCCGAGCTGCTGTTCTACGCGATCAAGATCCTCGGCGCGGCCTACCTGTTCTACCTCGCCTGGCAATTGTGGCGCGCCGATCCGGGCGTAGAAAACGTCGTGGCCTCAGCCCCCGTGGGCACGCTGGCGCTGGCCCGGCAGGAGTTCCTGGTGGCGGCCGGCAACCCCAAGGCCATCCTGATCTTCACCGCGTTCCTGCCGCAATTCGTCGACTCGACCCACGCCATCGGGCCGCAATTCGTGGTGTTGGGCGCGCTGTTTCTGGTGCTGGAATGGATCGCCATCGGCGCCTACGCCTACATGGGCCTGCACATGCGCCGTTGGTTCGCCAGGCCGTCGGGCAAGCGGATGTTCAACCGTTGCTGTGCGGGGTTACTGTCGGCGGCAGCTTCGGTGCTTCTGATGGCCAGACGCGCCTGAAGTCGATATTTTCCCCATGTGAGCGCGCTTGCTCGCTCCCACATTGACTCGCAGTGATCAAAGGAGCGAAATTCACTGTCGATTCTCCGGTGGAGGTCGCCCATGACGCGATCTATGCTGCGCCCATGAACCTACAGAAAACGCTGCTTCCACCCCGTGCCGAGATGGTTCGCGCCATGCTCGAGCGAGACACCTCCTACGAGGGGGTGTTCTTCACGGCGGTCAAGACCACAGGCATCTTCTGCCGCCCCGGCTGCACCGCCCGCAGCCCGAAGCCTGAGAATGTCGAGTTCTTTGCCAACGCCGAACAATGCCTGGCGGCGGGCTATCGCGCCTGCCTGCGCTGCAAACCGCTGGACACCGCCGCCAGCGCGCCGGACTGGGTGCAGACACTGTTCAAATCGCTAGACGCCGACCCGGAGCAGCGCTGGACCGACGCCCAACTACTGGCCCAAGGCATCGAACCACTGAAACTGCGCCGTTGGTTCAAGCAGCATTTCGGCATGACCTTCCACGCCTGGCTGCGCGCCCGACGCCTGGGCATGGCGTTGGGCGGGATCAGACAGGGCGACTCCATCGACGACGTCGCGTTCGATTCGGGCTACGAGTCCCTGAGCGGATTTCGCGATGCCTTCCAGAAATCGTTTCACATCACCCCGGGCCGCGCGGCCAACAGCGAGCCGCTGCTGTTCACGCGCCTGACCACGCCGCTGGGACCGATGATCGCCATGGCCGAGCGGCGTGGACTGGTGCTGCTGGAGTTTCTCGGCCAGGCCTCGCTGAACCCAGCGGTCGAAGCGCTGCAAAACCGTTTCGGTTATGCCGTGGCACCGGGGCACAACGCGCATTTGCAGCAGATCGAAGAACAATTGTCCGCGTATTTCGCCGGCACGCTCACTGAGTTCAGCGTGGCCTTGCACATGCCCGGCAGCGAGTTCTCCCGCCGGGTCTGGGCCGAACTGGCGAAGATCCCCTACGGCCGGACCACCACCTACGGCGCCATCGCGGCGAGCCTGGGCAAGCCAGGTGCCAGCCGGGCGGTGGGTCTGGCCAACGGGCATAACCGCTTATCGATTGTCGTGCCCTGCCACCGGGTGATCGGCGCCGACGGCTCGTTGACCGGCTACGCTGGAGGCCAGCCACGCAAGGCGTTTTTGCTCAGGCTGGAGAACGCGGCGGTGCAGCTCACGGAGCAACTGGCGTTCTGATCCCCACGACTTTTTCAAAAGGAAGGAAACCCGATGGACAGGCTCGACAATCAATTGCACCAACTGCATCACGAGGGTTTGCTGATCCTCACCAACGTCGCCGATGCCGCCGGGGCGCGGTTGGTAGAACAACTGGGCAACAAGGCCGTAGCCACCAGCAGCGCGGCAGTGGCCTGGGTGCATGGTTATCCGGACGGCAACACCCTGCCCCTTGAGCGCCTGGTCTCGACGGTCGAGTCGATTGCCCGGGTCATTTCGGTACCGCTGACCGTGGACATCGAGGCCGGTTATTCCGATGACCTGGAACGGGTGACCCAGGTGGTTGATGCGGTGATCGCCGCCGGCGCTGTCGGGATCAACATCGAAGACGGTTCCTCACCGCCGGAGTTGCTGGTACGCAAGATCGAAATCGCGCGCCAGGTGGCCGACCGGCGCAACGTGAACCTGTTTATCAATGCGCGCACCGATGTTTACCTGCGGGGCCTGGTGCCCGCCGAAGATCGCGTCGCCGAAACCCTCAGGCGCGCCGCGCTGTATCAGGCCGCCGGTGCCAATGGCCTGTTTGCCGCCGGCGTTACTGCAGAGTACGAGATCAAGGCGTTGTGCCAAGGAACCTCGCTGCCACTGAATGTGCTGGGGTTCCCCGGCCTGCCGTCCCCCGAAGCGCTTGAGGCACTCGGTGTACGCCGCCTGACCGCGGGTTCAGGCATCGCCGAATTCCTCTACGGTGCCATGGCCGGCATCGCCAAAAGCTTTCTGCAAACCGGCAAGTTCGATAGCCACGACCTGAAGGCCTTGACCTACGGCGAAGTGAACGCCCTGCTGCAACCGTCCGGGAAAGCCTGAGCCCATGGTCGACGGCTATCAGGCGGCCAGTGCGTTCCTGGCGGCCATCGATGATGACTGGCGCCGCCACATCGACGCCATCGGCCCGTGCCTGCACCAGCCGCATGCGGCACATGATCCGTATGAGTCGCTGGTGCGGGCGATTGCCTATCAGCAACTGCATGCCAAGGCTGGGGATGCGATTGTCGGCCGGTTGCTGGCGCTGTTCGGTTCGGGTTCGTTTCCCAGGCCGGAACAGATCGTCGCCACTGATTTCGACCGACTGCGCAGTTGCGGGTTTTCCGCGAGCAAGATCGCGACTATCCAGGGCATCGCACAGGCGTCGCTGGACGGCGTGGTGCCGGATTACGCCACGGCGCTGGCCATGGACGATGAAGCGCTAATCGAGCGCTTGATCACCCTGCGCGGCGTGGGTCGCTGGACCGTGGAGATGCTGCTGATCTACAGCCTGGAGCGGCCGGATATCCTGCCGGCCGATGATTTTGGTGTGCGCGAGGGTTATCGACGACTCAAGGGCCTGGAGATGCAGCCGACGCGCAAGCAGATGATCGAGATCGGGTTGGCGTGGAGTCCCTACCGGACGGTGGCCTCCTGGTATTTGTGGCGGGTGCCCAACCGTTAGACCACATCGCGGTCCCTGTAGGAGCTGCCGAAGGCTGCGATCTTTTGATCTTGATCCTGAAAAACAAAATCAAAAGATCGCAGCCTTCGGCAGCTCCTACAGGGGTCGGCTTGACCTCACAACCCCGACTTCAACCGACTGAACGCCCGGATCAACGCCCGGTTGAACGCCTTGCCATTGTCATTCTTGCTGTACAGCGAAGCCCTGACCGCCGCCGGCGGATACGTCCCCGGATCGTTGCGAATCGCCGGGTCGACCAGGGCGTCCGCCGCCGTGATCGCATTGGCGTAATGGATAGTGTCGGTGATCGGCGCGATCACTTGCGGGATCATCAGGTAGTCCATCAATGCCAGGCCGGCCTTCGGGTGCGGCGCATCCTTGGGAATGACCATGGCATCGAACCAGATCAACGTGCCCTCCTTCGGAATGCGGTACTTGAGCGAATACGGCTTGCCCGCCGCCTCGGCCTGGCCCGCCGCGATGGCCACGTTGCCGTTCCACGACATCGCCACGCAGGTGTTGCCGTTGGCCAGGTCGCTGATGTTCAGGTCGTTGTCGAAATAGCGAATGTACGGCCGAATCTTCGCCAGTTGCTGCTCGGCCAGCTTCAGGTCATCGAGGTTCTGGCGGTTGATGTCCAGGCCCATGTACTTCATGACCGCCGCAAACACTTCGTTGGGATCGTTGAGCAGGCTGACCCCGCAATCGGCGAATTTCGACACCACGGCCGGGTCGAACAGCATCGCCCAACTGTCGGTCGGCGCGTCGGGCAGCCGCTGTTTGACCGCCTGCTCCTGATAACCCACGCCCGTGGTGCCCCAGGCGTAGATCCCGGCATGGCGGTTGCCCGGATCGAACACCGCCATGTGCTGGCGGAACTCCTCGCCGACCCCGGCGAAATGCGGCAGTTGCTGCTTGTCGACCGGCTGCACCGCGCCACTCTCGATGGCCCGGGACAGATGCTGCCCCGCCGTCAGCACCAGGTCGTAGCCACTACGACCGGTCAGCAGCTTGGTCTCGACGGTTTCCAGGGAGTCGAAGTGGTCGACCACCACATGGATGCCGGTTTTCGCTTCAAAATTCTTCAAGGTGTCCGGGGCCAGGTACTCGCCCCAGATGTACAGGTTGACCACCGGTTTGGCGGTGTCGGCGGCCTGCACACACAGGGGTGCAAGCACCAGCAGTATTGCTTGAGTCAGTTTGTGCAGGCCCACGGTCACGCTCCTTTCTTGTTGGAGTGGGGGGCGGCGTACTGCGGCATGGTGATGCACGCGACGTTGCCGCCACCGAGAAGGATTTCCCGGGAGTTTTCGATGCCGACGATGCTGTGTTTCGGGAACAGCTCGGCCAGGGTCGCCAGCGCCACCTTGTCGTTGCGATCACCGAACAGCGGCACCACGATCGAACTGTTGCCGGCGTAGTAGTTGATGTACGACGCGCAGATCTTCGTCCCGGCCTGGCGGGTATGGGTGCTGTCCTGCTGGTCCAGGCCTTCGGCTTCTTCGGCGGTCCACTCCAGCACATCCGGCTGCGGCAGCTTGTGCACGATCAATTCGCGGCCGCGACTGTCGCGGGTGCTGCGCAGGATGTCGTAGGCCTCCTGATAGATTTCCCACTGCGGGTCGTCGCGGTTGTCGGTCCATTGCAGCACCACTTCACCGGGGCGCACGAAGCACGCGAGGTCGTCGACATGGCCGTCGGTTTCGTCGAACTTGCAGCCCCGTGGCAGCCAGATCACCTGCTCGGCGCCGAGGTAATCGGTCAGGCGACGGGTGACTTCGTCCTTGCCCAGGTGCTGGTTGCGGTTGCGGTTGAGCAGGCATTGCTCGGTGGTCAGGATGCTGCCCTGGCCGTCGCTCTGGATACCGCCCAGTTCGGCGATCAACGGCGCGCGATAGCGGTCGAAGCGCTCGATTTCGAGGATCTTGCTCGCGATCTGGTCGTCCTTGTCCCACGGGTAGTACAAGCCGCCATCGAGGCCACCATACGCGTTGAATTCGAAGTCGACGCCGCGCACTTCGCCGCTCTGGTCATTGACCACGAAGCATGGGCCGCTGTCGCGGAACCAGGTGTCGTTGCAGGTCATTTCCACCACGCGCACTTGCGGCGGCAGTTGGCGACGGGCGGTGGCGAACTGAGCCGCCGAGGCGCAGACGGTGACCGGTTCGCTCATGGAAATGGCGGTGACGATCTGCACCCAGACTTTCTGCGCAGGCTTGGCCCCGTTGCGCCAGACGTCGGTGCGCTCCGGCCAGCCGAGCCAGCAACCGGACTTGGTTTCGAATTCGCCGGGCAGACGGAAACCGTCCTGTTTGGGAGTGGTGTCGAGCAAGCGGGCCATGGTCAAACCTCTTCAACGGGGATTGGAATGACCACAGGCTAAGGGCGTTGGCGACTGGCTCGCCAACGATGATTATTTCGGAATACTTGAATCTAACTCATCAATCGAGCAACTGATCGTTGAACCACTCCAGCATCTGCGCCACCGCCGGGCGCTCCAGCCGCAGCCGCTCGCACACCAGTGCGTATTGCCCCAGCGCAGTCATGCTCGACGTAAACGGCCGTACCAGCCGCCCACTGAGCAAATCTTCCTGGGCTGTGAGGTTGTCGCCCATGGCCACGCCCTGCCCTTGGGCCGCGGCCTCCAGTGCCAGCCCGGCGTGGGCGAAATACAGTTGCCGGTCGGGGCGCTGGTCACCGGCATGGCTGGTGAGCCACGCGGTCCAGGTCTTGCCGTCCTGGTCGTCGTGCAGCAGACAGTGGCGAGCCAGGTCCTTCGGGGTTTTCAAGGTGCCCTGGTTGAACAGGCCGGGACTGCACACCGGGAAGAACTGCAACGCCGGCAGCGGCCGGACGAAATACGCGGAGCTGTCCACCGGGCCGGTGCCGTAGGTGATCGCCAGGTCGATATCTTCTCCGGGCGCCGTGGCGTCGATCGGCTGTTCGTACAGATGCAAGGTGATGTGCGGGTAGCGCGCGTAGAAATCCGTGAGCCGGCTCATCAGCCACTTTTGCGCAAGCTCGGCGGTGACCGCCAGACGCAATACCGCCAGGGATGAAGGGTCGCGCAGTTCATCGCAGGCATCGCCGATCAGTTCGAAAGCCTGCTGCAAGCTCTGCATCAGGCGCCCGGCAGCCAGGGTCGGGCGAATCTGCCGACCCTCGCGCACGAACAGCGGCACGCCGAGTTGCTCTTCGAGCTGGCGAATCTGGTGGCTGACCGCGCTGTCGGTGACGCACAACTCAGCCGCCGCCCGACCGAAATGGGCGTGGCGGGCGGCGCATTCGAAGGTTCGCAGGGCGGCCAGGGAAGGTAAACGTCGCATCAGGTCATGTCCCGGTTTCGAGGGGGACATGCTGGATTGGCTGGCGGTGGCTGTCCAGCGGGACCGCGTTATCGTTCTTCGACTTGCTCGTGAAAGGGCCAGCCCATTCACCACCAACCCACCTGCCCATCACCTTCCCTTATGGACCATGACATCCACCCGCACCCGGCGCATGTTGAACCCTCAACCGCTGGGCCGGCAAGAAGCAGGTGTTCGCGCAAACCGGTGATCAACTGAAACTGGTGGCGACCGGCGACGCGATCCTGGTGCCGGTCGAGTAGCCCTGACGGTCTAGGCTGTCCGGGGTACGTTCCAGACAGCCGGAGGCTCCCATGCAACTCGAAGGTTCCTGCCATTGCGGCGCGGTGTCGTTCAGTTTGACCAGCGTCCACCCCTACCCTTACCAGCGCTGCTACTGCTCGATCTGCCGCAAGACCCAGGGCGGCGGCGGTTATGCGATCAACCTCGGTGGCGATGCCGCCAGCCTCAAGGTTCGCGGACGCAAACACATCGCGATTTACCATGCGCGACTCAAGGAAGAAGGCGACAAGCGCGCCCACAGCAGCACCGCCGAGCGGCATTTCTGCTCGGTCTGCGGCTCGGGCCTGTGGTTGTTCAGTCCGCAGTGGCCGGAGTTGATTCACCCGTTCGCCTCGGCCATCGATACACCGTTGCCGGTGCCGCCGGAACACACGCACCTGATGCTGGGTTCGAAGGCGCCGTGGGTAGAGGTCCAGGCGCAGCCTGGAGATCTACAGTTCGATCTGTACCCCGAAGAGTCCATCGCGCAGTGGCATGAACGCTTGGGTCTGCGTTGCTGATGGCCCCTTCGACTTGCTCGCGAAGGCGTCCGCCAGAACAACACCGAATAATCAGGCCGCCGCCGGCACACCACTATGAAAACGGAATTCCACGTCCGGCGACTCGATCAGTTCCTGCTCGGCGGCGCGGACCCTGTCGATCACCTGGGCGATGTCCTTGGCGTCTCCATATTGATAAGCCAGCTTCAGGTAACCCTGGAAATGCCTGGCTTCGCTCTTGAGCAAGCCGAAATAGAACTTGCCCAGTTCTTCGTCCAGATGCGGCACCAGCGCTTCGAAACGCTCACAACTGCGGGCCTCGATGAACGCGCCCACCACCAATGTGTCAACCAGCTTCACCGGCTCGTGACTGCGTACCACCTTGCGCAGCCCCGACGCGTAACGCCCGGCGGACAGCTGGCGCAGTTCGATCTTGCGCCGTTTCATCAGGCGCATGACCTGTTCGTGGTGCACCAGCTCTTCCCGGGCCAGGCGCGACATCATGTTGATCAGATCGACGTGAGAGTGATACTTGGCGATCAGGCTCAACGCGGTGCTCGCGGCCTTGAATTCGCAGTTCTTGTGGTCGATCAGCAGGGTTTCCTGATCGGCCAGCGCGGCCTGGATCCAGCCGTCGGGGGTGCGGCAGCCAAGGAACTCGTGAATTTCGGGAAGGATCATGGGGCTCACGGAAAAATAGGTTCAAAACGAAGGGCGCCGATTATACCGGCCTGCCCGCAGACCACCAGTCGCCAACCGTTGATATGCATCAAGTCCCCGAATCGCAGACAGCAACTATAGTTGTGCAACGCCGTGCTTTTTTATTTTCAGGAGATCCCGCACATGCAAGCCATTCGCAGCATTCTGGTGGTCATCGAACCCGAGCACTCGGAAAGCCTGGCGCTCAAACGGGCCAAACTGATTGCCAGCGTGACCCAGGCACAGTTGCATCTGCTGGTGTGCGACCGCAAGCATGATCACAGTGGCATGCTGGGTGTGCTCAAGGCCGCATTAACGGAGGACGGCTACGTCGTCACCACCGAGCAGGCCTGGAACGAGAGCCTGCACGAAACCATCATTGATGTGCAGCAAGCCGAAGGCTGCGGTCTGGTGGTCAAGCAGCACTTCCCCGACAGCCCGTTGAAAAAAGCCCTGCTGACCCCAGAGGACTGGAAACTGTTGCGGTCCTGCCCGACTCCGGTGCTGCTGGTGAAAACCGCCGGTTCATGGAAAGACAAAGTGATTCTGGCAGCCGTCGACGTCGGCAACACCGATCTCGAACACCGCCACTTGCACGACACCATCATTGATCATGGCTATGACATCGCCACCCTGGCCAAGGCCCACTTGCACGTGATCAGCGCCCACCCGTCGCCCATGCTGTCGGCGGCCGACCCGACGTTTCAACTCAGCGAAACCATCCAGGCGCGCTATCGCGAACAGTGCAAGGCGTTCCAGGCGGAATTCGACATCGACGATGATCACCTGCACATCGAGGAAGGCCCGGCGGACGTGTTGATTCCGTTCATGGTGCACAAGCTGCAGGCGGCGGTGACAGTGATCGGTACCGTGGCACGTAGCGGGTTATCAGGGGCACTGATCGGCAATACGGCGGAAGTGGTGCTCGATTCGGTCGAGAGCGACGTGCTGGTGCTCAAGCCGATGGAAGTGGCGGATCATCTTGAGGAGATTACCGACAAGCATTGAGATCTTTGCTGTTTGGCCGGACGCCATCGCGAGCAAGCTCGCTCCCACAGAGGATTTGTGAACGATACAGATCCCCTGTGGGAGCGAGCTTGCTCGCGATGCTTTTAAGGGCTACCCACCAAAGGCATCTTTCAGGAACCCCGGCGCAATGTAGCGCTGGTAATGGGCTTCGGAGAGCAGGAAAAATTCCCGATCAATGGCGTCGCGCAATTCCGGCAGGTTCCACTCACGAAACTCCGGCAGCAGCACCATCCCGTAGGCTTCCAGGTTGTTGATCACCCGCGCGCCTCGCGCAATCAACTGATAGGCCCAGCAATATTCCGACTGATGGGGCACGAAGCGGATCTTGCGTTGCTCCAGCTGCATTCTGAGCAGCGCCGGATCGAAAATTTCCACCTTGGCGGCCATCACCTGGGACAGCAACTGCTCAAGACGCAGCCATACCGCGCGCTTTTCTTCCTCGTTGTAACCGTTCCAGTGGATCACTTCGTGGTGGAAACGCTTGCAGCCACGGCACACCAGGTCACCGTAAACGGTGGAGCAGAGGCCGACGCAGGGGGTCTTGATGGTCTGATTGGGCATAGATAGGCAAAAACGCGAGAAAGCAGAACAGGCCCGCATGTTAGCCCTTTGTCGGCCATTGATCACCCCTCAAAGTTCAGGGCCCATGGAGAATCGGGCTCTGCTGAGCGCCTCCACCAAAGTCCAATAAACACTGACTTACCTTTAATTTTTTTTTGCCGTAGAATCAGCCTGCCTTTTTAGGCGCCAATGTCCGTTAGAAGCTGTTTTCAAAGCGTCACGAGCACAGTCGTTCCTTCAGAGCGGTGTTGGCGAGGGGTTTTTCCAGCGGGGAAAAGCCCAACGCCAACCCTCATCAGCTCCCGTTCTGCAGGCGTAAAACTTTGAAAGCAGCTTCTGTAAGGAATTGCCGGTAATTCTGGCTAAGTGGCTCACAACGCCATGCAGCGCATGAGTACGGCAATTTCGGGATGAGCGTCCCGGACACCCATTTGGGACCACTGATGAGGGTAATAACTGTGCTTGAAGCCTACCGCAAACATATCGAAGAGCGCGCAGCACTGGGTATCGTTCCCCAGCCGCTAAACGCCGAACAAACTGCAGGCCTGGTCGAGCTGCTGAAAAATCCCCCGGCTGGCGAAGAAGCATTCCTCGTTGACCTGATCACCAATCGCGTTCCGCCTGGAGTGGACGAAGCTGCCTATGTAAAGGCCGGCTTCCTGTCCGCCATCGCCAAAGGCGAAGCCAAATCCCCCCTGATCGACAAGAAGCGCGCTGTTGAACTGCTCGGCACCATGCAGGGCGGCTACAACATCGTGACTCTGGTTAACCTGCTGGACGACGCCGAACTGGCTCCAGTAGCGGCTGAAGAACTCAAGCACACCCTGCTGATGTTCGACGCCTTCCACGACGTCGCTGAAAAAGCCAAGAACGGTAACGTTCACGCCCAAGGCGTGCTGCAATCCTGGGCTGACGGCGAGTGGTTCGTGAAGCGCCCGACCCTGGCCGACAAGATCAGCCTGCGCGTGTTCAAGGTCACCGGCGAAACCAACACCGACGACCTGTCCCCTGCGCCTGATGCCTGGTCCCGTCCAGACATCCCGCTGCACGCCCTGGCCATGCTGAAAATGGCTCGCGACGGCATCGTGCCTGACGCACAAGGCGTCACCGGTCCGATGAAGCAGATCGAAGAAATGCGCAACGCCGGCTTCCCTATCGCCTACGTCGGCGATGTGGTCGGTACCGGTTCTTCGCGTAAATCGGCGACCAACTCCGTACTGTGGTTCTTCGGCGACGACGTTCCTTACGTGCCGAACAAGCGTGCCGGCGGTTTCTGCTTCGGCAGCAAAATCGCTCCGATCTTCTACAACACCATGGAAGATGCCGGCGCACTGCCAATCGAATTCGACGTTTCCAACATGCACATGGGCGACGTGATCGACCTGTACCCGCATGCTGGCAAAGTCTGCAAGCACGGCACCGACGAAGTCCTGACCACCTTCGAAATGAAGACTCCGGTACTGTTGGACGAAGTTCGTGCTGGCGGCCGTATTCCGCTGATCATCGGCCGTGGCCTGACCGAGAAGGCTCGCACCGAGCTGGGTCTGCCACCTTCGACCCTGTTCAAGAAGCCTGAAGCTCCGGCTGAAAGCACCAAGGGTTTCACCCTGGCGCAGAAAATGGTCGGCAAGGCGTGCGGCGTAGCTGGTGTGCGTCCAGGCACCTACTGCGAACCGAAGATGACCACCGTCGGTTCCCAGGACACCACCGGTCCAATGACCCGTGACGAACTCAAAGACCTGGCGTGCCTGGGCTTCTCGACCGACCTGGTGATGCAGTCCTTCTGCCACACCGCGGCTTATCCAAAGCCGATCGACGTGACCACCCACCACACCCTGCCTGACTTCATCATGACCCGCGGCGGCGTTTCCCTGCGTCCGGGCGACGGCATCATCCACTCGTGGCTGAACCGCATGCTGCTGCCAGACACCGTCGGTACCGGTGGTGACTCCCACACCCGTTTCCCGATCGGCATCTCGTTCCCGGCCGGTTCCGGCCTGGTTGCGTTCGCCGCTGCCACCGGCGTCATGCCGCTGGACATGCCTGAGTCGATCCTGGTTCGCTTCAAAGGCGAACTGCAACCAGGCGTCACCTTGCGTGACCTGGTTCACGCCATTCCTTACTACGCGATCCAGGCTGGCCTGCTGACCGTAGAGAAGAAAGGCAAGAAGAACGCCTTCTCCGGTCGCATCCTGGAGATCGAAGGTCTGCCTAAGCTGACCGTCGAGCAAGCGTTCGAACTGTCTGACGCCTCGGCTGAACGTTCGGCTGCCGGTTGCACCATCCAGCTGTCCAAAGAGTCGATTGCCGAATACCTGCAGTCCAACATCACCCTGCTGCGCTGGATGATCGGCGAAGGCTACGGCGATGCACGTACTCTTGAACGTCGCGCTCAAGCGATGGAAGCCTGGCTGGCCAACCCTGAGCTGCTGCAAGCGGACAAAGACGCCGAATACGCTGAAATCATCGAGATCGACCTGGCCGACATCAAGGAGCCTGTGCTCTGCGCGCCAAACGACCCGGACGACGCCCGCCTGCTCTCCAGCGTTGCTGGCGAGAAGATCGACGAAGTGTTCATCGGTTCGTGCATGACCAACATCGGTCACTTCCGCGCTGCCGGTAAGCTGCTGGAACAGGTCAAGGGTCAGCTGCCAACCCGTCTGTGGCTGTCGCCGCCGACCAAGATGGACGCTCACCAACTGACCGAAGAAGGCTACTACGGCATCTACGGCAAGGCTGGCGCGCGCATGGAAATGCCGGGTTGCTCACTGTGCATGGGTAACCAGGCACGTGTAGAGCCGAACTCGACTGTGGTGTCGACTTCGACCCGTAACTTCCCGAACCGTCTGGGTGACGGCGCGAACGTCTACCTGGCTTCGGCTGAACTGGCGTCCGTGGCTTCCATCCTGGGTCGCCTGCCGACCGTCGAGGAGTACATGGAATACGCCGGCAAGATCGACAGCATGGCGGCCGATGTCTACCGCTACCTGTCCTTCGACCAGATCGCCGAGTTCCGTGAAGCTGCTGCGAACGCCAACATCCCGGTCGTTCAAGCCTAACGTAGCAACGCAATGAAAAACGCCGCCCATCGTGAGATGAGCGGCGTTTTTTTATGCCTTCAATTTGAACACCGCCCACACAGAGGGTCATGCATTCAACTGGAGGGCCTGCTGCACCGCCCCATCCACACTCAACCCACTCAGCACCACCCCACTAACCTCCGCCTGCGGCAACACCGCCAACGCCGCTTGTGCGTCGTCTTTCAGACGCGCCAGAATCAGCTGTTTGCCCCCCTGATGCACCCGCACAAAAAACTCCTGCAACGCCTCAATGCTGGTGCCATCCAGATCGGGCGATTCCTCAAGACTGAGGATCACCGTATGAACCGGCGTTTGCGAATGCCGGATCAAGTGCAAGGCACCGCCAAGAATCCGCTCGACGTTGGCAAAAAACAACGCCTCACCCGGCCGCACAATCAACACGCCCGGCACCGTTTGCGCCGTTGGATGGCGCTGCAGGTCGACAAAGTCGTGACCGCTATCGATGCGCCCCAGGATCTGGATATCCGCCGCCGACATCTGCTTGAGCATCAGCAACACACTGATCGCCACCGCCACCAGCAAACCGTCCAGCACCCCCAGCAGCAACACAGCCCCCACGGCGCAGATCACCAGCAAGCGGTCTCGGCGCCAGATGAAATAGCGTCCCAGCGGCTGCAGGCTCAAGCCCCGCCCCAGGGCATGAATGACGATGGCGGCGAGGATCGGTTCCGGGGTCAGGGCGATGTAAGGCAGCACCGTCAGGACAATGACCAGCACCACCAGCGCCGCCACGATACCGGCCAGGCGCGAAGTGGCACCGGCTGCCTCATTGGCCGACGTCGCCGAATACCCCGCGCCCGCCGGCATGCCGTGGAACAGGCCGGACAACAGGTTGGAAGCCCCCAGCGCCAGCAGGTCGCGGTTCGAGTTGACGCGGTCGCCATGCTTGAGCGCATAGGCACTGATCGAGCCATAGGATTCCGCATACAGAATCAACACCATGGCGAACGCCAATTCCCCCAGACGCAGCCAGTCGGCAAACGGCAGCACCGGCAGTTTCGGCACCTCCAGGCTCAGGTCGATCACGCCGATCAGCTTCACGCCATAGGCCGGCAGGTCCAGCCACTGTCCTGCCGCAATGCCGATCACCACCACCAACAAACCACCCGGCAAACGCCGAAACCGCGCAAACAGCCATAACAGGGCCAACGCCACGGCACCGACCACCGCTGCGGTCCGGTTCCATTGCGGCAATTGCTCCAGCAGTTGCGGCAGAAACCCCACCAGATTGGCATCGGTCAAATGCACGCCGACCACGCTGGCGACCTGCTTGAGGATGATGGTCAGCGCCAGGCCAAAGGCAAAGCCGCGCAGTACCGGCTTGGCAATGAACGAGGTCACGCCGCCGAGCTTGAACATCCCGGCCAGCAAAAAAAACACCCCGGTCACCAGCACCAGGCCGAAGGCCAGGGTCGAGCGAAGCCCGGGGTCGCCATTGGCCAGGGTGGCGGTCGCCGCAGCCAGTACGGCGGCGGAGGATGAAGTGGCCGAGACAATCGCAAAGCGGCTGGTGCCGAACAGGCCATAACACAGCAGCCCGGCAAACAAGGCGATCACCCCGGCCTGAGGCGCCAGTGCGGCGATGCTTGAATAGGCGACCGCTTCGGGCAGCAACAGGCCGGCAATCGACAAACCGGCCAACAGGTCCTGCCAGCGGTTGGGTTGCTCGGTGGGATTAGCCTTTGGGGCGTTCGACAATCCAGTGCCTCCAGGCGAAAAAAAACCGCTGCACGTATCACGTGCAGCGGCCACTGTAGCTGTCAATCCGGCACTGCGCGAGCAGGCCGGTCGATCATGCGGTCAGCGAGTAGATCAACGCCGTGATCGCCACCAGGCCCACCGCCGTCACGAAGACGTTGGATGCCTGACCGCGATAGCGTGCCATCGCCGGCACCTTACGGATGGCGTACATCGGCATCAGGAACAGGATCGCCGCGATCACCGGGCCGCCGAGGGTTTCGATCATGCCGAGAATGCTCGGGTTCAGCGTGGCGACGATCCAGCACACCACCAGCATGAACGCGGCGGTCATGCGGTCCAGAGCCTTGGCGGACGGACGCTTGCCGCTCTTGACGATCAGGCCCTTGAGGCCTTCGCTGGCGCCGATGTAGTGCCCCAGGAACGACTTGGAAATGGCCACGAAGGCAATCAACGGCGCCGCGAAGGCGATGGTCGGATTGCTGAAGTGGTTGGCCAGGTACGACAGGATCGACAGGTTCTGCGCCTTGGCTTCAGCCAGTTGCGCTGGCGACAGGGTCAGCACGCAACTGAAGACGAAGAACAGCACCATCACCACCATCAGCAGGTGGGCGCGGGACAGAATCTGCGAGCTACGCTCCTCGGCGTGCTCACCGTAGCGACGCTTCTGGTCCACGGCGAACGCCGAGATGATCGGCGAGTGGTTGAACGAGAACACCATCACCGGAATCGCCAGCCACAGGGTATGCAACAGCGCCGATGGCGCCGGCACGTTGCTCGCGGTGGCGAGGATGCCGCCGTTCCAGTGCGGAACCAGGTACACCGCCAGGAACAGCAGCGCGACGATGAACGGATAGACCATCAGGCTCATGGCCTTGACGATCAATTGCTCACCGCAACGCACCACCGCCAGCAGGCCGAGGATCAGCACCAGCGACAGCACGGCGCGCGGTGGCGGCATGATGTGCAGTTGATGCTCCATGAAGCTGCCGACCGTGTTGGTCAGGGCCACGCTGTAGATCAGCAGGATCGGGAAAATCGCGAAGAAGTACAGCAAGGTGATCAGCGCGCCGGCCTTGATGCCGAAATGCTCTTCCACCACTTCGGTGATGTCGGCGCCTTCGCGACCGGACAGCACGAAGCGGGTCAGCCCGCGGTGTGCGTAGAACGTCATCGGAAATGCCAGCAACGCCAGGACCAGCAGCGGCCAGAAACCGCCCAGGCCTGCGTTGATCGGCAAAAACAGGGTACCCGCACCAATCGCCGTGCCAAAAAGGCCCAGCATCCAGGTGGTGTCCTGGCGATTCCAGCTTGAAAGCGTCGCGGGTGTCGCTTCTACATAGCGTTCGTTAACGCTATTGGCCTGATCATTCATCCGGTGGGATCTCCACATTCCGGTCACTTGCCACCCGGCCAGGACGCGTCGGAATACCCGACAGGCGGCGTCCGGCCGAAACAGGGGCGGCATTCTGGGGGATTAGTGAGCAGAAGCAAAGACTTAGGTGAGGAACGGTGGTACCAGATAGACGAAAATCCTCTGTGGGATATCCCCTGTGGGAGCGAGCTTGCTCCGGGCGGCGTTCCGACGATAGCGGTGTATCAGTCGGAGAATAGGTTGCATGTGCCGCAGCCATCGCGAGCAAGCTCGCTCCCACAAGGACCTGCGGTGCAACTGCGCGTCATCGCCAAAACGCAATGCGCGCTTGATAAAGGTCTACCATCATGTATTTATAACCGACCAACATTCCTTCCGGAGTCTTCCCATGCCACTGGTTCGCGTCGACATCAAAAAACACCGGAACCCCACCCACGCCAAACGCATCGGGCAACTGATCTTTGCCGCCATGCGCCAGACCATTGGCGTACCGGAACACGACAACTTCCAGATCCTGGCCGAACACGACGAGCAGCATTTCATCTTTGATCCCGAGTATCTGGGCATCAACCGCAGCGACAACCTGGTCGTCATCCAGATCACCCTCAACGAAGGGCGAACCCTGGAGCAGAAAAAAAACCTCTACAAAACCATCGCCGAAAGCCTTAACGCAGAGCTGGCCGTGCGCCTGGAAGACGTTTTCATTAATCTGGTGGAAGTGAAAAAAGAGAACTGGTCATTCGGCAACGGAGTTGCCCAATACGCCCTCTGATGTCCAACCTGCAAACCGAGAATGACCCATGCCCCGAGTTTCCCGCAAACAAGCCGACCTCAACCGCGAGACCATAGTCGATGCCGCCACACGGCTGTTTCGTGAACGCGGCTTGCACGGGATCAGTGTGGTCGATGTGATGGCCGCCGCGGGCCTGACCCACGGCGGTTTCTACGGGCACTTCGAATCCAGGGAAGCCCTGGCGCAAGAGGCCAGTGGCCGGGCTTTCGATCAGGCCGCGCAACGCTGGCTGGGACGGGTGGCCGAGCATGACAGCAAGGACGCCGCCCGCCGCGCCGTGGTCGAAACCTACCTGTCCAACGAAAGCCGGGACAATCCGGGCGACAGCTGCCCAGTGGTGGCGTTTGCCGGGGACATGTGCCATGAGGCCGCCGAGAGCGGATTGCGCCAAACCTATCTGCAAGGCCTGAACAACCTGCTTGATTCCCTCGGCTCGCTGCTGGACGCAGAGGACGAAGCCGGCAAACGGCAGCAGGCGCTGGTGCAGTATTCGCTGATGTTCGGCGCGCTGATGCTGTCCCGGGCCACCCGCGGCGATCCGCTGTCGGATGAAATTCTCGAAGCTGCCCGGGCCGCCCTCACGCCGTCGAAGTAAATCGCCCGCCCCCACGCAATAAAAAGATCGCAGGCTTCGCCAGATCCTACACTCAGCGCAGTGCCCTCAACGGCGCAGGAGCTGCCACGGGCCGCGATCGCTGGTGGTTGCCAAGCCACCCTGAAATCAGCAATCTCAAGTGACGTTCGAACCGATTTTTCGATGCCCAGGGAGCCAAGCATGCCCGTAACCGTTCTGGTACTGGTTGAAACCATCAATGATTACCTGCCTATCCTTGAACATCAGGGCTTTCACCTGATCCTGGCCCCGACGCCCACCGAGCGCGCCGAAGCCATCGCCCGCCACACCGGGCAGATCGACGCCGTCCTCACCCGTGGCCCTCTGGGGCTATATGCCGATGAAATCGCCGCCCTGCCCAACCTCAAGATCATCTGCGTGATCGGCGCCGGCTATGAACACGTCGACCTGCAGGCCGCGGCGAACCGGGGCATCACCGTCACCAATGGCGCCGGGGTCAACGCCTCGTCCGTCGCCGACCATGCCATGGCGCTGCTGCTGTCGCTGGTACGCGACATTCCTCGCTGTGACGCCGCCGTACGGCGCGGCGAGTGGCCGAAGATCATGCGCCCTTCCCTGGCCGGCAAACGCCTGGGCATCCTCGGCCTCGGCGCGGTCGGCATGGCGATTGCCAAACGCGCCAGCGCCGGTTTCGACATGGACATTTGCTACCACAATCGCCAGCGTCGCAGCGATGTGTCCTACACCTTGTGCTCGACCCCGACCGAACTGGCACGGGCCTCGGACTTCCTGATCGTCGCCACCCCCGGCGGCGTGGGCACCCGGCAACTGATCAATCGCCAGGTGCTGGACGCGTTGGGCCCCAACGGGTTTATCGTCAATATCGCCCGGGCCAGCGTGATTGCCACGGCCGACCTGATCGCCGCCCTGGAGCAACGCCGGATCGCCGGTGCCGCGCTGGATGTGTTCGACGCCGAGCCGAAGGTGCCGGATGCACTCAAGACCCTGAGCAACGTGATCCTCACTCCCCATGTCGCCGGGCTGTCCCCGGAAGCCACCCAGGGCACCGTCGAACTGGTGGGCAAGAACCTCGTGGCGTTTTTCTCCGGCCAACCGGTGCTCACACCGATCGAACTACCGTCGGCCGAGAGCCAGCTCGCCCATTGATGGCGAGTCAAACAGCTGTATCAAAAACAATGATTGGCCGGCAACACGCTCACCTATAAGAGCCGTTCGCGGTTGTAGGTGCGCAGTGTGCGCATTAGATTAGCCAATAGTTCAAGGCCTCCAGAATAAGCAGAAGGGATAAGCATGGCGCTTAACGACCAGTCCACCCGTATCCGCACCGGCGAAGAGCTCGATGCCAGCCTGATCGATCCGTATCTCAAGGCCCATATTCCGGGGCTCAGCGGCTTGCCACGGATCAGCCAGTTTCCGGGCGGCGCTTCAAACCTCACCTACTTGCTGGAATACCCCGAACAGGAATTAGTCCTGCGTCGCCCGCCCTTCGGCCACAAGGCCAAGTCGGCCCACGACATGGGCCGTGAATTCCGCATCCTCAATCAACTGCGCGACGGTTTTCCGTACTGCCCGAAAGCCTACGTGCACTGCACCGACGAATCGGTGATCGGTGCCGAGTTCTATGTCATGGAGCGGGTCAACGGCATCATCCTGCGCTCAGACCTGCCGCCGGAACTGGGCCTGGACTCGGCGAAAACCGAAGCCCTGTGCAAGAGCTTCATCGACAAGTTCGTAGAGCTGCACCGCGTCGACTACAACGCCTACGGCCTGGGTGACCTGGGTAAACCCGAAGGTTACGTGGCGCGGCAAATCAAAGGCTGGAGCGATCGCTACGAAAAGGCCCTGACCCCCGATGCGCCACATTGGGACACGGTGAAGGCCTGGCTCAACGACAAGATGCCGGCCGACCATCCGACCTCCAGCATCGTGCACAACGACTACCGCTTCGACAACGTGATCCTCGACCCGAACAACCCGATGCAGATCATCGGCGTGCTCGATTGGGAACTGACCACACTGGGCGATCCACTGATGGACCTGGGCAATACCCTCGCCTACTGGATCGAAGCCGATGATCCGGCGCCGGTGCAGATGATGCGCCGCCAGCCGAGCCATGCACCGGGCATGCTGACCCGCCGCGAATTCGTCGACTACTACGCCGAACGCTCGGGCATCCGCATCGACAATTTCGACTTCTACTACACCTACGGCCTGTTCCGCCTGGCCGGCATCGTGCAGCAGATCTACTACCGCTTCTACCATGGCCAGACCCAGGACAAACGCTTCGCGCAGTTCATTCACATGAACAAGCTGCTGGAGCAGATGAGCTTGCAGGTCATTTCGAAATCCAGCCTCTGATCAGCTTCATCACAAGGCTTAATAACAAGGGAATCCCATGTCCAAGACTCAGTTGTTCGACCTCGACGGCAAGATCGCTTTCGTCTCCGGCGCCAGCCGTGGCATCGGTGAAGCCATTGCCAAACTGCTGGCCCAGCAAGGCGCCCACGTGATCGTGTCGAGCCGCAAGCTCGAAGGCTGCCAGCACGTCGCCGACGCCATCATCGCCGCGGGCGGCAAGGCCACTGCCGTTGCCTGCCACATCGGCGAAATGGAACAGATCAGCCAAGTCTTCGCCGGCATCAAGGAACAGTTCGGCCGTCTCGACATCCTGGTCAACAACGCCGCGACCAACCCGCAGTTCTGCAACGTGCTGGACACCGACCTCAGCGCTTTCCAGAAAACCGTCGACGTGAACATCCGCGGCTACTTCTTCATGTCGGTCGAAGCCGGCAAGCTGATGCGCGAAAACGGTGGCGGCAGCATCATCAACGTGGCGTCGATCAACGGTGTTTCGCCGGGCATCTTCCAGGGCATCTACTCGGTGACCAAGGCGGCGGTGATCAACATGACCAAAGTCTTCGCCAAGGAATGCGCGCAGTTCGGGATTCGCTGCAATGCCTTGCTGCCGGGCCTGACCGACACCAAGTTCGCCTCGGCACTGGTGAAAAACGAAGCCATCCTGAACACCGCGCTGCAACAGATCCCGCTCAAGCGCGTGGCGGACCCAAGCGAAATGGCCGGCGCAGTGTTGTACCTGGCCAGCGATGCTTCCAGCTACACCACCGGCGTTTCGCTGAATGTGGATGGCGGTTTCCTGTCCTGATCGTCTGAACAGCACAAATCCCTGTAGGAGCGAGCCTGCTCGCTCCCACAGCGTAAAAACCCGATTTACTGCGTGACGCAACGCGTCGTGGTGGTGACTCGGGTCACCTGCCCGTCTTCAGCCCGTACATCGCCCAGGACATCGGTTTTATCCATGGCCTGGCAGGTGCGTTCAGGAGGGGGTGGAGTGACCACAGGCGGGGGTGGCGGACTGGAGCAGCCGCCGAGGATCGCCACGCACAATGCCAGCGACAAGGGTGAGATAACGCGTTTCCCAAGAGTTTTCATAGGTTGACCCGCGATAAGTGATAGACACATTTTTTGTGACAACAAAACCGGCGCGCAAAGTCCATACACCTGTCAAAAAAAATAAATATCTGCGAATCACTCATAGCGCAGCCCGTGGCCAACACCCGTAAAAGCTGACAGTTCTTACATCGCCGTATCAGGCCGTTGCAAGGAATTACTGTCCAGTTCGTAACGCAGTTCTTCGATCAATACAGTGACCGACTGCGCCGTCTGCAACGTGCTCATGTGCAGGCCACTGACCACCAGGTCCACCTGGCCCGACACCGGGTGGTAGAGCTTCACGGTCAGCGAATGGTCGCCGGTGACACTGCATTCGCAAGCCAGGGGTGAAAAACTGCGCTCGATCAGCATCCGCAGTTGCGCCTGGGTAATCATTGCAGCGAGGCCTGGCGGGTTGAAGCATCGGGTAACTGGCTCATGAGGCTGTTCCTTTTGGCGGTTTACCAAGGCGGCGCCGACGACTTGAAGCCATCTGCCGCACCTCCTCAGCCTAAAAACCACCACACCGGGTCGACACATGAATTTGCACCCTGCGCTCTAGTGCATTTGCACCTTAACGCTACCCCCTGGGTCGCCATTCACTGGAGAACAGTCCCCGCTCCCTCGCCCAGACAATCGCCTCGCTGCGGCTGTGCACACCGAGCTTGGAATACACCGTCGCCACATGGTTGCGCACCGTGTTCGGCGCCAGCTTCAGGCGCGCGGCGATTTCCTTGTCGGCCCGGCCTTCGCAGATCAGCCCCAGCACATCGCGCTCCCTGGCGGTCAGGTCGGCGAAGGACACACCGGGCAGTTCCGGTGAGTTGAAGCGCTTCACGTTGGCCAGTTTTTCAATCAGCGTGCGGCTGAACCATGAGGCGTCCTTCATCACCTCCTCGATGGCCGACACCAGTTCCAGCTCGGTGCGCTTGCGCTCGGTGATGTCCATCAGCACCAGCAGATAACAGGGGATGCCCTGAATGTTCACGGTGTCCGCCGACACCGCGCAATCGATCAGCCCGGCGTCTTTCCTGCGCAGGCGCACGTCGATGCGATCCAGGCTGCCGGTTTTCTCCAATGCGGCGAACAACCGAGTGCGTGCGCCCTTGTCGTCGATGAAATCGATCTGCGCGATGTTCTCGCCCAGCACCTCTTCACCCGGATAACCGAGCGTATCGAGGAACGCCTCGTTGACGTCCAGCACCACCTGGTCACCCGCGCCACACACCAGTATTGGCACCGGAGACAGCCGAAACGCCTTGGCAAAGCGTTCTTCGCTTTGGCGCAGAGCCACTTCGGCCTTGTGTCGAGGCTCCATGTCGACGAAGGAAAACAGCATGCAGGCCTCATCGTTGAGTTCCAGCGGCTGGCCGGCGACGATGACCTGCTTGCTGCCGCCATCCGGTAGCCGCAATTCGGCCTGCATCTGCGCGATGGTCCCCCCTTCGCGCAAACATTGCTTGGCCAATGCCTTGTTTTCGGCTTGCTCCAGTACATCCAGTTCATAGGTGGATGTGCCGATCACCTGATCGCGAGAGTAGCCGGTCATTTCAAGGAAGCCGGGATTGACCTTGATGTAGCGCAGATCACTGAGGCGACAGATCACCGCTGGCGCGGGGTTGGCAGCGAAGGTTTTCTCGAAGCGCTGCTCGGCGCTGGCCCACTCGGTGACATCGTCCATGATCAGCACCAACGACTCTGGTTCGCCCTGGCTATCGGCCAGTACCAGGCTGCGCACGCGATGGACCCAGCTGTGCTCTTCTTCATCGGCCGCCGATGCCACCACCACCAGCACGTCACTAAACGTCTCGCCACGGGCCACACGGTTGATTGGATAGCTGTCGACCGGCACCAGGTGATTGTTGCGATAGCGCAGGACGAAGCGCTTGGCGTAGGCCTTGGCATCGGGCCCCAGATCGCTGACCTGCGAGACGCCGTGCATGGCCAGGGCAGCCTCATTGGCCCAGCGAATGGTCTGGTCGGGGTCGAGCAGGATCACCCCGTCGGACAGCCCGGCGATGATCTGCTGCAACTGGCGACGATTGGTTTCGGTGGTCAGGACGTCCTGGCTCATTGCGACCCCACAAGTATGGTGACCCTGTGAAGAGTACGACCTTCGAGCTTAAGGTTAGTGCAACGAACCCTGTGGGAGCGGGCTTGCCCGCTCCCACAGGAATTAGTGTTCAGTTGGAGTTTTGCAACACCAGTTCGCGCAACGTATCGAGAAACAGCTTGAGCACCGGCGAATCATCGTCCGCGCGGTACGTGGCGTACAGCGGCACCTCCGGCAACGCCGGGGTCAGGCGCCGGAACACCAGGCCCGCCGGCGCCAATTGCTCGATGGATGCCGGCAGCAACGCCACGCCGAAACCTGCCCGCACCAGGCTGAGCAAGGTTTGCACCTCGATCACCTGCTGGCGGATCTGCGGGGTGAACCCGGCCTGGATGCAGCACTGGAAGAGAAAATCGGCGAACCGTGATTGCTTCAACTCCAGGGCGACGAATGGCTCCTGAGCCAGATCCGACGGCGCCAGGGTTTCACGCTTTGCCAACGGATGATCGACCGGCATGACCACCCGGATCGGCTCGTAGATCAGCAGTTCATTGCGCAACTGCGGGTCGTCATACCCGACCCGGAACACACAGGCGTCGATGCGTTTTTCCTTGAGCGCCTTGACCTGCGCCGCCGGGGTCATCTCATGCAGGTGCCAGTTTACTTGCGGATAACGCTCGCGAAACAGGTGCAAAGCCCGAGGCAGCACCCCGACCATCACTGAGCTGATCATGCCGATTTCCAGTTCGCCCAACTGGCCACGGCCGGTCTGGCGCGTCAGGTCCAGCGCGCGGTTGAGTTGTTCGAACACCAGCGGCGCCTGTTCCTTGAGCATCTGCCCGGCGGCGGTCAACTCGACCCGGTGATGGCTGCGCTCGAACAATGGCGTGCCCAGTTCCTCCTCCAGCAGACGGATCTGCTGGCTCAGGGGTGGCTGGCAGATATGCAAGCGGGTGGCGGCCCGGCCGAAATGCAGCTCTTCAGCCAGGGCCATGAAGTACCTCAGCAAGCGCAAGTCCATGCCCGTTATCCCAGGTTCAGCGGTGTAGAGCGCTGGCGCACGCCGGTCAGGCTGAACAGGGCATTGGCAATGGCCGGGGCCACCGACGGGCTGCCCAGCTCACCGACACCACCGGGCTTGGCCGGATCGCCGTCTACCAGCAGGATGTCCACCGCCGGCATGTCCGACATGCGCGTCACCCGGTAATCATGGAAGTTGCTCTGCACCACCCTGCCTCGCTTGATGTCCATCCGATCGAACAACGCGTGGCCGAGCCCCCACATCAAGCCGCCGTAGATCTGCTCTTCAACGCCGCCGGGCGACACCGCCAGGCCGCAATCGACCACGCAGGTGAGCTTCTCGACCTTGATCACGCCGTCCTTTTGCGACAGGCGCGCGACCACCGCAATGAAGCTGGTGTAACCCTGGTTCGTGGCGATTCCCAGCGCCGTGCCTTCGGGCAGCGGCTGCCCCCAGCCGGCACGTTCGGCAGCGCTTTTCAAAACAGCGACATGCCGTGGCCGGTCCTGCATGTTGGCCAGGCGAAAAGCCAACGGGTCTTGCCCGGCGCCATGGGCCAGTTCATCCATGAAGCTTTCCACGGCGAACACATTGGGGATGAAGCTCACCGAGCGATACCAGCCACTGGGCACCTGGCTCTCGTGCCTGACCCATGTCAGGTCGAGGTTGGCCGGGCGATAGGCGAAATCCCAAGCGGTGATGGCTTCGGTGGTGCTGTAGTCCATTTTGCCGGGGCGCTCGAAATAGCCCGGCTCCCACTGCTCCGGCGAGGCCGGCGACACCGCGTCGAGCTGCAGCGCGGTCAAGCGACCCTGCGCATCCAGCGCACCTTTGGCCCGGTGCAGCGTGGCCGGGTGCATGAACAATGAACGCATTTCGTCTTCGCGGCTGTTCATCAGTTTCACCGGCACCCTGGCTTGCTGCGCCAGGTAGGCCACTTCGAACAACCAATACTTGGCCTCCCGCGCTCCGAAGCTGCCGCCGGACACCCGTTCGTTGATGGTGACTTTGTCCTTGGTGAACTTGCATATGACTTGCGCCGCTTCCAGCGCCGACGAAGGCACCTGAACCCCGCCCCAATAGGTGATGGCGTTGTCCTTGACCTGCGCGGTGATGCAGATTGGCTCAAGCGGGTTCTGCACCTTGTAGGGCATGCGGTAATCGGCTTCGAGCAGCTTTGCCGCATTCGGCCATTGTGCGTTCACATCACCCGCAGCCATGGCGGACACCCGTTGCGCGCCTTGGTCCGCCAGCGCCGCTACCTGGGCCTTGGCCAGTTCATCACTGTCGAAACCCGCCAGCGGCGAGTCGCTCCACTGCACCTTGAGCAATTCGCGCCCCTGATGCGCGGCCCAGTAACTATCCGCCAATACCGCCACGCCTTCGACGTTACCGCCGAGGACATCGGGACGCCCCGGCACCTTGATCACCTTACGCACGCCCGGTACCTGCAGCGCAGCCGCACTGTCCATCGACACAACGGTCGCCCCCAGCACGGGAGCGCGCTGAATCACCGCCACCAGCATCTCCGGCAACACCACGTCGATGCTGTATTTGAAGCGCCCGCAGACCTTGGCCTGGGCATCGCGCTTGTGCCGCAGCTTGCCGATGTACCTGAACTGCGCCGGGTCCTTGAGCGTGACCTTGGCCGGTGCCGGCAGATGCGCGGCGACACCCACCAGTTCGCCATAACCGAGGCTGCGCTTGCTCGCCCCATGAACCACGCGGCCTTCTTCAGTGATGCAACTGTCGGGGCTGACTTTCCACTGTTTGGCAGCCGCCGTGATCAGCAACGCCCGGGCCGTGGCACCGGCCATGCGCAGGCGGTCGTATTCCAGCGAGACGCTGGTGCTGCCGCCGGTGGAGAAGACTTTCCAGATCGGGTGAATGTAGGTTTCGAAGAACGGATCTTCCGGCGAGATCACCTGCACGGTCATCGGATTGACGTCCAGTTCCTCGGCCACGCAGGCGGCCAGGGCCGTGTGTGTTCCAGTGCCGGAATCGTGTTTATGCACCACCAGCTTTACCGTGCCGTCGGGCAGGATACGCACCCAGGCGTTGGGTTCGAATTCACCGGCAGGTGCCGGGGCTTTCGGGTCAGTCGCGGCAAGGCTCGAAGGCAGGTAAAACGCAATGGCCAGGCCGGAAGCAACAGTCGCGGTTTGCTTGAGAAACACCCGTCGCGAAACATCCATCGGGGAGATCGTCATCACGCCTCCTTCGGCGCGTTTGCCGCGTGCTTGATCGCTTTGTTGATCCGCCCGTAAGTGCCGCACCGGCACAGATTGCCGGACATGGCATTGCGGATCGAATCGTCGGTCACCGCGGCACCAGTGTTGAGCAACGCGGCGGCGGACATGATCTGACCCGATTGACAGTAACCGCATTGCGGCACATCTTCGGCAACCCAGGCCAGTTGCAGCGGATGCTGCTCAGTCGGCGACAAGCCTTCGATGGTGGTGATGCTGTGCCCCGCCACGGCGGCGACCGGCAGTTGGCAGGAGCGCACCGCGACGCCGTCCAGGTGTACGGTGCAGGCACCGCACAGGCCCATGCCGCAACCAAACTTGGTGCCGGTGAGTTTCAAGTGGTCACGCAGTACCCATAACAAGGGCATGGAGGGCGATGTCTCTGCCAGCTCGCGTCGTTCGCCGTTTACCGTGAATTCGATCATTGTCAGGCTCCAAGAGAGCGGCCCGTCTTTGTGCAGGCCTGGTGATCGATTATTGGAAGCCTTGGGAAAAACGGGCCAGCGACGATTTCTGC
This sequence comes from Pseudomonas sp. IT-P258, assembly GCF_949767825.1. NCBI lineage: Bacteria > Pseudomonadati > Pseudomonadota > Gammaproteobacteria > Pseudomonadales > Pseudomonadaceae > Pseudomonas > Pseudomonas sp. IT-P258. Next base: position 270,772 of record NZ_CATKPU010000109.1, read on the forward strand.
CATCCTGTGTAAGTAGGACTAACAGCATGTACAAGCGATACCCGTCGGTGCAGTCCATGAGCGCGTTCATCCAGGCGGCGCGCAGCGGCAGTTTCTCCAGCGCGGCGCGCAAACTCGACCTGACCCACAGCGCCATCAGCCAGCAGATCCGCTCGCTGGAAGACTTCATCGGCCAGCCGCTGTTCGTGCGCGAAGGCGGCGGCAGCAACCTGACCGATGCCGGGCAACTGTTCGCCAGTGTGTTGTCCGACGGCTTGGCGCAGATCGACCGGGCGCTGTCTTCGGTGAAGAACCGCAGCGTGGCCCAGCGCCTGACCCTCGACATCGACAGCGAACTGGCCCAGAGCTGGCTCAATCCGCGCCTGCCGCAGTTGCTGGACCTGTTGCCCGACCATGAGGTGGTGCTGTTGTCGATGCCACGCTCGGACCGCAGTGCATTCGAACGGGTGGACCTGGCCTTGCGCTACGGTTATGGCGACTGGGACGACTGCGAGATGACGCAGATTTGCGGGGACCGGGTGATGGCGGTGGCTTCACCGGAACTGCTGAAACGTCATGGTCTGGAACTGCCGTTGAGTCCGGCGCAGATCCTTCAACTGCCATTGCTGGGGTATACGCGACGGTCATGGATTCCGTGGCTGGATGCGGCCGGCATGCCTCCCGTCGAACCTGCGGCGCGGGTGGTGTTCGATAACGCAGCGAACCTGATTGCCGCTGCCGAGGCCGCCGTCGGTGCGGGACTGGTGCGTGGTTTGCTGGCCGCAGATGCCTTGCGCAGCGGTCGGCTGGTGGTGCTGAACGAGGCGCAGATTGCGGCGCATTACAACCTGTATGCGGTGTGGCCGCCGGGGCAGGCCGAGCGGGTGGCGCCGGTGGTTGAGGCGGTCAAGCAGTTGGCTGAAAACACATTGCTTTAGGGTCAAAAGATCGCAGCCTTCGGCAGCTCCTGCACTCGTCTCCCGTAGGAGCTGCCGAAGGCTGCGATCTTTGATTTTCCTTCCCCCATATCGAACGCATATCAACCCCTCGCCCAATTAATATTGTACGAACCCGACACCCCCTTCCAATACTTGCCCCCAAGCAGCCAGCGTCCCGAGCCGGATGCGACCAGGCGAGGGAATGCGTGATGCTTTGCGCATAGAAATGGCCGATTACCCGGGACGTGGCTGCTGTGAACCGCAAGGTTCCCTTCCCCGCTATCAGGAGATCGACTTCAATGATCATCGATATCAGCTGCTATCCCACCGATCTGGTGGACCTCGCCTGGAGGCATGACGGTGACCCGTTCACCGGCGAGCGTCTGCTGGAGATGATGGATGGCCCGTACATGGTCAACGGCAAACCTCGCCGCATCGACAAAGCCTTCATCCAGCCACCCCAGGGCAACACCATCTACACCTGGACCGACGGCGATCTGACCGGCCGCGAGTCCATCGACGCCTACATGGCCTACACGCTGAAAATGGTCCAGACCTACCCGGACCGTTTCATCGGCTGCTTCGTCTATAACCCGCGCTGCGGCGTGGAGAACGGCGTCGAGGCCATCGAGCGCTATGTCAAGGAACACGGCTTCAAGATGGTCCAGATGCAGGCCAACATGCACGCCTACCGTCCGGACCGCGCCCTGGACTGGGTGCGCCCGGCCTTCGAGAAATGCGCCGAGCTGGGCATCCCGGTCAAGCTGCACACCGGCGACGGGCCTTACAGCATCCCGTCGGAATGGGTGCCGATGATCAAGGAATTCCCCAACGTCGATTTCATCATGGCCCACTTCGGCGTGCAGACCGGCGGGGTCTACGTGTTCGAGCCGATGCAATGGGCGATGGAATTGCCCAACGTCTACTGCGAATCGGGCTGGTGCCTGCAGTCGCGGATCGTCGAGTTCGCCAAGGTCCTGCCGACCCACAAGATCCTGTTCGGAACCGATACGCCGCCGAACGAACCCGGTATGTGGCTGCGCCTGCTGGAAGTGTTGTGCCACGAACCGCCGCAGGGCCTGAACCTCGACGAGGACACCCTCGAAGAGTACCTGGGCAACAACACCGCACGGATGATCGGCCTCGAACCGACCCCGCCACCTCGTTCCGTTTGCGAAGCAGAGGCGCAGCTCAAGCGCCCCGTCACCACGCAACTGGCCAGGAGCTGAACCGATGATTATCGATACCCATCTGCACCCTACCAACCTGGTCGACGAGGCCTGGCGCCACACCGGCGAACCCTTCACCGGCGAGCGCATGCTCAAGCTGATGGACGGCCCGTACATGATCAACGGCAAGCCGCGCCGCATCGACATGGGCTTCATCCAGCCGCCACCAGGCAACACTGGTTATCGCGACGGCAACCGCCGGGGTCGTGAGGGTGTGCGTGACTACATGTCCTACGTCGCCGAACTGTGCGTGAAATACCCGGACCGCTTCATCGGCAACTTCAACTTCAACCCGCGCTGGGGACCGGAAAACGGTGCGGCGGAGCTGGAATTCCACATCAAGGAATACGGCTTCAAGATGCTCAAGCTACACGCCAACATGCACGGCTATCGCCCGGACCGGGCGCTGGACTGGTTGCGTCCGGCGATGAAGGTCTGCGCCAAGTACAACATCGTGGTGCTGATCCACACCGGGGACGGGCCGTACACCATCCCGACGATGTTCTACCCGATCATCCGCGAGTTTCCGATGGTCAATTTCATCATCGGCCACTTCGGCATCCAGACCGGCGGCAACTACTCGTTCGAAGCGTTCTGGATGGCGATGGACACGCCGAACGTCTATTGCGAATCCGGTTGGTGCTTCCAGTCGCGGATCGTCGAGTTCGCCAAGGACCTGCCGCGTAACAAGATCGTCTTCGGCACTGACTCGCCGCCGAATGAACCGGGCATGTGGCTGCGCGAACTCGAAGTGTTGTGCTCGCCTGCGCCGCAAGGCCTGGGCATCGATGAGGATCACCTTGAGGACTACCTGGGCAACAACATCGCCCGGTTGTGCGGCATCGAACCGACACCGCCGCCCAAGGACCTGATCGAGGCGGACATTCGTCTGACCACGACTTACCTCTAGCGCCTCGGAACCTGTGGGAGCGAGCTTGTTCCGGGCGGCGTTCCGACGATGACGGCGTCACATTCAACACTGACGTCAACTGACCCTCTGCTATCGCGAGCAAGCTCGCTCCCACAGGGTTCTCGCTAGCTTCAAGAGTTACTTGAACGCACAGCATTGCTTTTCACGAGGTGAAACCATGACCCTCTCGACGCTCGGCGATACCCAGGATTTTCACGATTTTCTAGACGCCTATCGCCGGCAATACCCGGACGATGTGCTCACCGTCCGGCAATCCCTTTCAGCCGACCAGGACGTCACCGCCCTGGTCGACACCCTCGCCACCCAGGGCCGCGATCCGCTGCTGATCTGCGAAAAAGTCGGCAACTTCGGCGCGCCGGTGGTCACCAACCTGTTCGCCTCCCGCACCCGCATCGCCCGGATGTTCGGCGTTGCCCCGGCGCAATTGCACGAGACTTTCCAGAAGCGCGCCAACAACCCCATCGCCCCGCGCTACGTGGAAACCGGCCCGGTGCTGGATGAAATCTTCGAAGGCGAAGCCGTGGACCTTGCGCTGCTGCCAATGCTCAAGCACTTTGACAGTGACCGCGGCCCCTATATCACCAACGCGATCATCATTGCCGAAGACCCGGTCACCGGCATTGCCAACATGAGCTATCACCGCTCGATGCGCCATGCACGGCAGACCCTCGCCACCAGCCTGCATTCACGCGGTCACCTGTGGCGCATGCTGCAAACCGCCCGGGAGCGCGGCGAAGAATTGCGCGTGGCCATGGTGGTCGGCGCGCACCCGCTGTTCATGCTGGCGGCGGCGGCACGCTTGCCGTTCGGTAGCGATGAGCGCGCGGTGGCCGGCGGCTTGTTCGGCGCGCCGCTGGAGCTGGTGAAAACCCCGCGCTACGGCATCGGCGTGCCGGCCTTTGCGGAGTTTGTCCTGGAAGGCGCCATCGATCCGACGGCCTATGCCGAAGAAGGCCCGTTCGGTGAGTTCAGCGGCTATTCCTCGGATCGTTCGACCAACAATGTGCTGCGGGTCGACACCCTGATGCGGCGCAAGGATGCCTGGCTGGTGGACGTGGTCGGTGGGCGATATGCCGAACACCTGACCCTGGCGCGGCTGCCCCGGGAAGCGGAAATGAGCGAGAAACTCAAAGCTCGCTTCCCCGCCGTCACCGCCGTGCACTACCCCAATTCCGGCACCCATTTCCACTGCTACGTCGCCCTGGACCAGAGCCGCGACGGCGAGGCGCGGCAGATCATGCTCGCCCTGCTCGGCTGGGACCCGTACCTGAAGACCGTGATCGCGGTGGACAGCGACATCGACATCGGCGACGACAGCCAGGTGCTGTGGGCGCTGGCCACGCACTTCCAGCCGCATCAGGACATCTTCGTCATCGATGGCCTGCCCGGCAGCCCGCTGGACCCGTCGTCCTCGGTCAACGGCACCACCTCGCGCATGGGCCTGGACGCCACTCGCGGCTCTGGTTTCGACGGGATCAAGGCGCAGCTGGACCAGGAGGTGGTCGAGCGTGCCCGCCAACTGCTCGCAGGCCTGCAATCATGAACCGCCAGCGCATGGTGGTCGGCATCAGCGGTGCGTCGGGCTTTATCTACGGCGTGCGCCTGCTGCAATTGCTCGCCGAGTTGAACATCGAAACCCATCTGGTCATCAGCCGCGCCGCACTGCTGACCATGGCCCACGAAACCGACTACAAACTGGCCGACGTCACCGCGCTGGCCAGCCATTACCACCGTGCCGACGACGTGGCCGCCGGGATCGCCAGCGGTTCGTTCCGTTGCCTGGGCATGGTGGTGGCGCCCTGCTCCATGCGCACCCTGGCGGAAATCGCCACCGGCACCTCTTCGGGCCTGATCGGCCGCGCCGCCGACGTCACCCTCAAGGAACGCCGCACCCTGGTGCTGATGGCCCGGGAAACCCCGCTGACCCTCGCCCACCTGCGCAACATGACGGCAATCACCGAGATGGGCGGGATCATCGCCCCGCCCGTGCCGGCCTTTTACGCCCGCCCGCAAGACCTTGCGCAAATGGTCGACCACAGCCTCGGCCGTGTCCTCGACCTGTTCGGCCTCGACGCCGGGACAGCGCGACGCTGGAGAGAACACCCAACCCCCTGTGGGAGCGAGCTTGCTCGCGATAGCGGTGGGTCAGTCCGCATCAATGCCAGCTGATATGGCCTCATCGCGAGCAAGCTCGCTTTCACAGTTGAAAGCACTCCGACCGATCGTTACCAAGGAGCATCACATGAACACCCCATTCAACGCCCCGACCCCGAACACCAAAATCCCGGTGACCATCCTCACAGGCTTCCTCGGCGCCGGCAAAACCACCCTGCTCAACTACATCCTCAAGGAAAACCACGGACGCAAGATCGCCGTGATCGAAAACGAATTCGGCGAAGTCGGCATCGACGGCGACCTGGTGCTCAGCTCCGAAACCGAAGAAATCTATGAGATGGTCAACGGCTGCGTGTGCTGCACCGCCGAGGTCCGCGAGGACCTGGTGCGCATCGTCCGCGAACTGGTGGCGCGGCCCGTGCGGCTAGACCACATCCTGATCGAAACCAGTGGCCTGGCCGACCCCTACCCGGTAGCCCAGAGCTTCTTCATCAACGACCCGATTGCCGATGAAGTGGAACTGGACGCCATCGTCACCATGGTCGATGCCAAGCACATCGCCCAGCACCTGGAAGACCTGCAACTCGACGGCGTGGACAACCAGGCGGTGGACCAGATCGTCTGCGCCGACCGCATCGTCATCAACAAGGTCGACCTGGTCAGCGCCGCCGAAGTGGCGTCCCTGAGCGACAAAATCCGGGGCCTGAATGCCACGGCGGACCTGGTGACCTCGAGCTACGCCGAGATCGATCTGTCGAAGATCCTTGGTATCGGTGCCTTCGAGTCCACGCAGAAACTCATGGAAATCGGCGCCGAACACGACCACCACGCCGATGAGCATCATCACGACCATGACGAGCCCGACCATGAGCACGACCCGAGCGTGTCGTCGGTGGGCATCGCCGTGGACGGCGCGGTCAACCTCGGTGATTTCCATCGCTGGATCACGAAACTGCGTACCGAGCAGGCCGACAACCTGTACCGCATGAAGGGCGTGCTGGCGGTGGCCGATCAAGACCAGCGCTATGTGCTGCAAGGGGTGCACAGCCTCGTCGAGTTCCGGGCCTCCACTTCATGGGGCACCGAACCGCGCTCCAGCAAGATTGTGTTCATCGGCCGCGACCTGGACCGCACGGCCCTGAACCAGGGCTTTGCCGCCTGCCTGGCAGGCTGAAAAAAGGCATCGGAGCCGGTGGATGGCGGTTCCGGGCACACGAATGACTGATGCCAATCGGTCAAGGCAACACAGAGCCTGTGGGAGCGGGCTTGCTCGCGAAGAGGCCGTCACACTCAACATCTTCGTTGACTGACACACCGCTTTCGCGAGCCCGCTCCCACCGGGATCACTGTGAACCTGAACTCTCCGGCATCAGAACGAATACCCCTCTCTACAGCATAAAAACAGCAAGAGGTGATTCCCCATGTCGTCAGCCAATACCCCTGTAACGTCCACCATCCACCCCGTCGACCGGATTCTGCCGGTACGGCAAATGCTCACCCTCGGCCTGCAACACATGGCCGTCTCGTACATCGGCGCCATCGCCGTGCCGTTGATTGTCGCCAGCGCCTTGAAGATGTCACAGGCCGATACCGTGGTGCTGATCAGCACCACGCTGTTCTGCTCGGGCATCGCCACCCTGCTGCAAACCGTCGGTTTCTGGAAATTCGGCGTGCGCCTGCCGATCCTGCAGGGCGTGGCGTTCAGCAGCGTGGGGCCGGTGATCGCCATCGGCACCAACCCGCAAGTCGGTTTCGCCGGAGTCTGCGGCGCGGTGATCGGCGCGGGGATTTTCACCATGCTGATGGCACCCTTCGTGGGTCGACTGCGGCGCTTCTTTCCACCGGTGGTCACCGGTTGCATCGTCACCGTGATCGGCTTGCAGTTGTTCCCGATTGCCTATGAGTGGGTCGGCGGCGGGCGGCATGCCAGCGACTTCGGGGCACCGGCGTACCTGGCTGTTGCGGCAGTGGTATTGCTCAGCATCCTGCTGGTCAACCGCTACGGCAGCCCGATGCTGCGCAATATGGCGGTGCTGGTGGGCATGCTGGTGGGCGCGGCGCTGGCCTACGGGCTGGGCATGGGCAGTTTTCACAGTGTGCAGGAGTCGCCATGGCTCACCGTGCCGTACCCCTTCTACTTCGGCTTGCCGACCTTCAGCCTGATCCCCATCGCCACCATGGTGGTGGTGATGATCGTGCAGATGGTCGAGTCCATGGGGCTGTTCGTGGCCATCGGCGACATCGTCGACAAACCGGTGGAAGAAAAACAGGTGATCAACGGCCTGCGCGCCAATGGCCTGGCCAGCACCATCGCCGGGATGTTCGCGGCGTTTCCGTTCATTGCCTTCATGGAGAACGTCGGGCTGGTGATCCTCACCGGCGTGCGCAGTCGCTGGGTCGTCGCGGTCAGCGGCCTGCTGATGTGCTCGGTGGCGCTGGTGCCAAAGGCCGGCGCGATCATCGCCTCGATGCCGACCGCAGCCCTCGGCGGTGCCGGGATCGCCATGTTCGGCGTGGTCGCGGCGGCGGGGATCCAGACCCTGGCCAAGGTCGACTACGAGCGCAATCGCTACAACGTGCTGATCGTCGGCTTCACCATCGCCGCCGCCCTGGTGCCGGTGCTGGCCCCGGCCCTGTTCAAGCAACTGCCCGAGTGGTCGCAGCCGTTCCTGCACAGCAGCGTGGTCATCGCCTGCCTGGTGTCGGTGTTGCTCAACGCCACCCTCAACGGTGTCAGCGTGCCTGATGCCGCCGCCAGCAAATCCGCCACCCACAGCCTCTGACCGGAGCCGACCATGACTGAACTGCAAAACATCCTGATCAAGAACCCGCTGGCGGTAATGACCGGCCTGCGCGGCCCACGGGCCCGGGCCGGCGCCGTGGATATCCGCATCGTCAACGGTCGCATCGCCGAAATGGCCGCCGGCCTTGACGCGCAACCCGGTGAACGGGTGATCGATGCGCGCAACTCGGTGGTGTATCCGGGCTGGATCAACACCCACCATCACCTGTTCCAGAACCTGCTCAAAGCCGTGCCCGAAGGCTTGAACCAGGACCTGCAAGGCTGGCTGGCCAGCGTGCCCTACCCGCGCCTCAACCGCTTCACCCCACAATTGGCGCGGATCGCCGCACAACTGGGCATGGCCGAGTTGCTACTGTCGGGGGTGACCACCTGCGCCGATCACCATTACCTCTACCATGCCAACGGCAGCACCGAGACCGGTGACCTGCTGTTCGACATGGCCGGGGAATTCGGCCTGCGTTTCGTGCTGTGCCGGGGCGGCGCGCTGGAGTCGGCCAGCGCCCATCCGGGTTTCTCGAAGACCGCGCTGCAACCGGAAACCCTGGACCAGATGGTCGGTGACATCGAACGACTGAAATCCCGTTATCACCAGGACACCCCGGACGCCTTGCGCCGGGTGGTCGTCGCACCGACCACGCCGACTTTTTCCCTGCCGCCGACGCTGCTGCGGGAACTGGCCCACACCGCCCGGGGCCTTGGCTTGCGCCTGCACACGCACCTGTCGGAAACCCAGAACTACGTGAATTTCTGCCGCGAGAAATATAACTGCCTGCCGGTGGAGTTCGTCGCCGAACACGAATGGCTCGGCCCGGACGTGTGGTTCGCCCACGCGGTGCACCTGCAACCCGGTGAAATCCGCATGCTCGCGCAAACCGGCACCGGCATTTCCCACTGCCCGGTGAGCAATGCGCGCCTGGGTAGCGGCGTGGCACCGGTGCCGCAGATGTTCGAAGCCGGGGTGCCGATTTCCCTCGGCGTGGATGGCGTGGCGTCCAACGAATCCGGAAGCATGGTCGGTGAAGCGAACACCGCGTGGCTGATTCACCGGGCCGGGCAAGGCGCCTCGGCCACCACCGCCGAAGATGTCATCCACTGGGGCACGGCGGGTGGTGCACAGGTGCTGGGGCTGGGTGCGGTCGGCACCCTTGAAATCGGTCAGGCGGCGGACCTGGTGATCTACGGTCTGGACCATCCGCGCTTCTTCGGCTTCCACGACATTGCCGTGGCGCCCGTGGTGGCGGGCGAACCGATTGCGGTGAAGTACAGCCTGGTCGGTGGCCGGGTGGTGGTCGATAACGGCGTGATTCCGGGGCTGGATGTGCAGCGGATGCGGGCCGAGGCGTGGGATGGGGTGCGGCAGTTGATGAGCGTGGACGACTGACCCACCACCAACACAAATCCCCCTGTAGGAGCTGCCGAAGGCTGCGATCTTTTGATTTTGCTTTTTTTAAGATCAAGGTCAAAAGATCGCCGCCTTCGGCAGCTCCTACAGGATCGCCTTCATTTTCAGGAAGAGATGCCATGTCCGGCCTCAATGATCTTCTACAAGCCATCGACACCGGCGCCCAGGCCGGCGAAGAAACCATCCTCGCCACCGTGGTCAAGGTCGAAGGCTCGGCCTATCGCCGCCCCGGCGCACGAATGCTCATTCCCCTGCATGGCCGCACCGTCGGCACCGTCAGCGGCGGTTGCCTGGAGCAGGACCTGGCGAAAAAAGCCTGGTGGCTGACCGACTCCGGCGAACCCGTGGTGCGCCGCTACAGCACCGGCGCCACCGAGGATGAGGACGATGAGCAAAGCGCCCTGACCTTTGGCCTGGGTTGCAACGGCACGGTATTCGTCATGCTTGAACGCCTGCACGCAAAGTCGCCTTCACCTGCAATCGAACTGCTGCGCCGTGTACGTGACAGTCAACAACCGGCCGCCATGGCCACGGTGATCGCCACGTCTCGCAATGCCTCGGCGCGGGTCGGTGACCGTCTGCTGTCCGACACCGATAGCACCCTGCGCAACCTGCCATTGAAAATCGCGATTCGCCAGGACCTGCGCAAGACACTGGCGCAAAAAAAATCATCGATACGCCTCTACACCGACGCCCGTGGTGAAGTCGAAGTGTTTTTCGAATACATCGCCCCGCCACCTCGTTTGGTGATCTTCGGTGCCGGCCACGACGCGCAGCCCTTGGTGCGCATGGCCAAACTGCTGAACTGGCACGTCTCGGTGATCGACAGTCGCAGCCACTTCGCTCGCCCCGAACGCTTCCCCCAGGCCGATGCGGTGATCTTCGCCAGCCTCGACAACCCGTTCGACCTGCGCCCCCTGACCGACGGCGCCGCCGTGACCGTGATGACCCACAGCTATTGCCAGGACCGGCACTGGCTCGGACAACTGTTGCAAGCCGCGCCCGCCTACCTTGGCCAACTCGGTCCGAAGGAGCGCACGGAGCGCTTGCTGGCTGAAATCGGTCCGGGCACGTGCGCCCTGCATTACCCGATGGGCCTCGACCTGGGTGGCGATGCACCGGAAAACGTGGCGCTGTCGATACTCGCGGAGATAACGGCGGTGATGAATCAACGCCAGGGCGGGATGCTCAGGCATCGGCGCAAACCGATTCACCTGGCGGATCTGTCGATCAGTGAAAAGCTTGAGGTCGTAGCGGTGGGTTGAAGATCAAAAGATCGCAGCCTGCGGCAGCTCCTACAGGGGACGCATTCTCCGTAGGAGCTGCCGCAGGCTGCGATCTTTTCAAGTTACTCGAAACAAACCGAAAAACCTCGGGCAAATGGAGCGAAAACTCTCGGCTAGTGTTCAATGATCCACTCGTTCAAAGAGGGCAACGGAATGCCTATCGCTGCAAAAGGATGCCGTCTGCGTAAAGCTCGGGTTTCCGAATCAGGGCGTATCTATCTGCTGACCGCAGTCACTCATCAACGTCGACCGGTGTTCTCAGACGTTCATTTGGGACGTCAGCTTGTCAGTCAACTGCGCAGTGCCGATGAAAGCGCCACCGTAAATTCCTTGGCCTGGGTAGTGATGCCGGACCATTTGCATTGGTTGGTCGAACTGAACCAAGGCACATTGGCCGAGCTTATGTGTCGCATCAAATCCAGAAGCAGCCGGTCGATCAATCTGATGTTGGGAGACTTAGGCCAAGTGTAGCAACGCGGCTATTACGATCGGGCACTGCGCAAAGAGGAAGACATCAAAGACGCTGCCCGCTACATCGTTATGAATCCCTTGCGCGCAGGGCTGGTGAAGCGAATTGGGGACTATCCGTTGTGGGATGCCATTTGGGTTTGAAGAATCACGATCAAAAGATCGCAGCCTGCGGCAGCTCCTACGGAGAATGCGTCCCCTGTAGGAGCTGCCGCAGGCTGCGATCTTTTGCTGATCAAGCAGCCAATGCCGCCGAAGCCGCCAGCATCGCCCGCAACAACACCGCACAACCGGCCGCGAGGTCATCCGGCGCGGCGTTTTCGATTTCGTTGTGGCTGATGCCGCCTTCGCAGGGCACGAAGATCATCCCGGCCGGGCCGAGTTCGGCGAGGAAGATTGCGTCGTGGCCTGCGCCGCTGACGATGTCCATGTGCGACAGGCCCAGGCCTTGGGCGGCGCCGCGCACGGCTTCGACGCAGCCTTTGTCGAAGTACAGCGGCGGGAAGTCGGCCGTTGGCGTGAGTTCGAAGGTCAGGCCGTGTTCTTCGCAGGTGGTTTCGATGACTTCGCGCACTTCAGCGATCATCGAGTCCAGGCGCGCCGGTTCCAGGTGCCGGAAGTCCAGGGTCATGCGCACTTCGCCGGGTATGACGTTGCGCGAGCCGGGATAAGCTTGCAGGCAACCCACGGTGCCGCAGGCATGAGGTTGGTGGCTGAGGGCGGCGCGGTTGAGCGCACCGACGATCACCGCGGCGCCGACCAGGGCGTCCTTGCGCAGGTGCATCGGGGTCGGGCCGGCGTGGGCTTCGACGCCGCGCAACGTGAGGTCAAACCATTTCTGCCCGAGGGCGCCCATGACCACGCCTATGGTCTTGTGTTCGTCTTCAAGGATCGGGCCTTGCTCGATGTGGGCTTCAAAGTAGGCACCGACTTTGTGGCCGCTGACTTTGCGTGGGCCGGCGTAGCCAATGGCATTCAGTGCTTCACCCACGGTCACGCCCTCGGCATCGACCTTGGCCAGGGTTTCCTCGAGGGTGAATTTTTCCGCGAACACGCCGGAACCCATCATGCACGGGGCGAAGCGCGAGCCTTCCTCGTTGGTCCAGACCACCACTTCCAGCGGCGCTTCGGTTTCGATGTTCAGATCATTGAGGGTGCGCAGCACTTCGACGCCCGCCAGCACACCGAAGCAGCCATCGAACTTGCCGCCGGTGGGCTGGGTGTCGATGTGGCTGCCGGTCATCACCGGTGGCAGGTCGGGATTGCGCCCGGGACGACGGGCGAAGATATTGCCGACGGCGTCGATGCTGACGGTGCAGCCGGCCTCCTCACACCATTTGACGAAGATGTCCCGGGCCTGGCGGTCGAGGTCGGTCAGGGCCAGGCGACACACGCCGCCCTTGACCGTGGCGCCGAGCCTGGCCAGTTCCATGAGCGATTGCCACAGGCGGTCGCGGTTGATGTGCTGATGGCTGGACTGCAGAACGTCTACGGCCGCGTTCATGATGATCTCCTCAGGCTGTTCTTGTGTGTTTCTTCAGGCAATTTGTTGGTGTTTGTGCGGCCGTCTTCGCGAGCAAGCCCGCTCCCACATTTGGAATGCATTCCCCTGTGGGAGCGGGCTTGCTCGCGAAGAGGCCATCAGCTACACCGCAGATTTCGCAACAGATGGGCTGGGCCGCATCACACTCAACCCGTAATAAATAACCCCACCCAGCGCCGAGCCGGTGAACCAGCCATAGCTGTAGAACCAGCTGAACGCATCGCTGCCCAGGGACAACAACGTCAGCACCACCGGCACACCAAACGCGATGAACCCGCTCCAGTTCCACGCCGGATACACGTCATCGCGATACAGGCCCGCAAGGTCCAGTTGCTGTTTCTTGATCAGGAAATAGTCCACCACCATGATCCCGGCGATCGGCCCCAGCAGGCTGGAATAGCCAAGCAACCAGTTGGAATAGACGGTTTCGAGACTGACGTCCGAGACAATCAGGCCCAGTTTTTTCAGCAGCTCATGGGCCATCAATGCCAACCCGACAAACCCGGTGAGCAATACTGCCTTGGTGCGGTTGATCGCCTTGGGCGCGATGTTCTGGAAGTCATTGGTCGGCGACACGATGTTGGCTGCGGTATTGGTCGACAGCGTGGCGATGATGATCAGCGCCATTGCCAGTGCGACCCAAACGGGGCTCTGGATATGGCCGATCAAGGTCACCGGATCGGACACCGTCACCCCCACCAGTTTCACCGACGCGGCGGTCATCACCACGCCGAGGGACGCGAACAGGAACATGGTCAGCGGCAAACCGATGATCTGCCCGACGATCTGGTCCTTCTGGCTTTTCGCGTAGCGACTGAAGTCCGGGATGTTCAGTGACAGCGTGGCCCAAAAGCCGACCATCGCCGTCAGCCCGGCGGCGAAGTAGCTGGCCACGCCGGCGCCTTCGGGACGCTTGGCCGGAATTGCCAGCAATTCGGTCATCGACACGTTGGGCATGGCCCAGACCAACAGGCCTACGCCCACCAGCACCAACAGCGGAGCCGACAGGGTTTCCAGCCATTTGATCGACTCGGCGCCGCGAATCACCACCCACAGGTTCAGCGCCCAGAACACCATGAAGCCGATGACCTCGCCGGTGCCGCCCAGGGATTTCCAGCCCTCGAACACCGAGCCGAGGAACAGGTGAATCGCCAGCCCGCCGAACATGGTCTGGATGCCGAACCAGCCGCACGCCACCAGGGCGCGAATCAGGCACGGAATATTGGAACCGAGCACGCCGAAGGACGAGCGCAGCAGCACCGGAAAGGGAATGCCGTACTTGGTGCCGGGAAAGGCGTTAAGCGTCAGGGGAATCAGCACGATGATGTTGGCAAACAGAATCGCCAGCAGCGCTTCACCGACGGACAGGCCGAAGTACGCGGTCAGCACGCCACCGAGGGTGTAGGTCGGCACGCAGATCGCCATGCCGACCCACAGCGCGGTGATGTGCCATTTGTTCCAGGTGCGTTCGCGCACCTTGGTCGGTGCAATGTCGTGGTTGTAACGGGGACTGTCGAGGACATCGCTGCCGGCTTCGAGCTCGAACAAGCCGTCGCGCTCGGTCACTTGCGATCTGATCTGTTGCATGGCCGCTCCACTGTTCTTTTGATTATTGTTGCTCATCGGGGGCTGGCGACATCAATAAACGTGCCGTGTACCCCGAATACGCATCGGGCAGTTCCATAAACACATTGCAACCCACTGATGTTTATCAGTTTTATTCGCTGACTCGACTATTTGTCAGGCCACTCAGGCCGAATGCCAGGCAAGTTGTCGAAACAGTCAGGACTCAAACTGGTGCATTGATCTTTTTTTCAATGGCTGCGCATCAACCATAGACCATACTCAAACAGCTGATTTCACATAAGAAATCTTGACTATTTTTCGATCCTGTCAAGTGCGTCAAAATGGTGAACAGCCTCACCATTTTGGTGATTCTTAAATTTAATCATTAAATATCAATTAGTTAGTAACAGAATAAGCTTATAAAAAATATTCTTGCCGATTCGGAAAACTGCAGCTAGCGTTTAATCCTGACAGCACTGACAGGAATCAATCTGGCCGGGCTGTTTTTAAAATAGAACATCTAGAACCGGCATAAGCCGGTCATTGCCTGCGAGGAACTCGGAATGTCTCTGTTGATCCGTGGCGCCACCCTTATTACCCATGATGAAAGTTATCGCGCCGATGTGTATTGCGCAGACGGCGTGATCAAGGCCATCGGCGAAAATCTCGATGTACCCGCAGGCGCCGAAGTGCTCGACGGCAGCGGCCAATACCTGATGCCCGGCGGCATCGACCCGCACACCCACATGCAACTGCCCTTCATGGGCACAGTGGCCAGCGAAGACTTCTTCAGCGGTACGGCGGCGGGACTGGCCGGCGGTACCACCTCAATCATCGACTTCGTGATTCCCAACCCGCAGCAATCCTTGCTCGAAGCCTTCCATCAGTGGCGCGGCTGGGCCGAGAAGTCGGCGTCGGACTACGGCTTTCACGTCGCCATCACCTGGTGGAGCGAACAGGTCCGCGAGGAAATGGCCGAGCTGGTCAGCCAGCACGGCGTCAACAGCTTCAAGCATTTCATGGCCTACAAGAACGCGATCATGGCCGCCGATGACACCCTGGTGGCGAGTTTCGAACGCTGTCTGGAATTGGGCGCGGTGCCGACCGTTCACGCGGAAAACGGTGAACTGGTGTATCACCTGCAACGCAAGCTGATGGCCCAGGGCATCACCGGGCCGGAAGCGCATCCCCTGTCGCGTCCTTCCCAGGTTGAAGGCGAAGCCGCGAGCCGGGCGATCCGCATCGCCGAAACCCTGGGCACGCCGCTGTACCTGGTCCACGTCTCGACCAAGGAAGCCCTGGACGAAATCACCTACGCCCGGGGCAAGGGCCAGCCGGTCTACGGCGAAGTACTGGCCGGGCACCTGCTGCTGGACGACAGCGTCTACCGCGATCCGGACTGGCAAACCGCCGCCGGTTACGTGATGAGCCCGCCGTTCCGTCCTCGCGGCCATCAAGAGGCGCTCTGGCATGGCCTGCAGTCGGGCAACCTGCACACCACCGCCACCGACCACTGCTGCTTCTGCGCCGAGCAAAAAGCCGCTGGCCGCGACGACTTCAGCAAGATCCCCAACGGCACCGCCGGCATCGAAGACCGCATGGCCGTGTTGTGGGAGGAAGGCGTGAACAGCGGACGCTTTTCGATGCAGCAATTCGTCGCGCTGACCTCCACCAACACAGCGAAGATCTTCAACCTCTACCCACGCAAAGGCTCGATACGCGTGGGTGCCGATGCCGACCTGGTGCTATGGGACCCGCAAGGCACGCGGACCATTTCCGCCAAGACCCACCATCAGCAGGTGGACTTCAACATCTTCGAAGGCAAGACCGTGCGCGGCGTGCCCAGCCACACCATCAGCCAGGGCCGCGTGGTCTGGGCCGACGGCGACCTGCGGGCCGAACGCGGCGTCGGGCGCTATATCGAGCGGCCGGCGTATCCGGCGGTGTTTGATTTGCTGAGCAAGCGGGCTGAGTTGAATCAGCCGGTTGCTGTGAAACGCTGAGAACGACCCATCCCTCTGTAGGAGCTGCCGAAGGCTGCGATCTTTTGACTTTGATCTAAAAAAGCAAAATCAAAAGATCGCAGCCTTCGGCAGCTCCTACGGGGGGGGACTGAGCAAGATTCAAATAATGCCCATTCAGAGGCAGCACCTCAAATAACCGTGAGGCCAAAACCGTGATCAAGACCCTGGACCACCTCCCGCATCCCCAAGAGAATGCGGCCGCCCTCGCTGGCCACTTCACCGATCTGGCGCCGCCGCTCAACGAGCGCCAGGCGCACCTGGAAGCGTCGCGCTGTCTGTATTGCTACGACGCGCCCTGCGTCAATGCCTGCCCGAGCGAGATCGACATTCCCTCGTTCATCCGCAACATTGCGCAGGACAACGTGCAAGGCGCCGCGCAGAAGATCCTTTCGGCCAACATCCTCGGCGGCAGTTGCGCCCGGGTTTGCCCAACGGAAATTCTTTGCCAGCAAGCCTGCGTGCGCAACAACGCTCACGAATGCGCGCCGGTCATGATCGGCCTGTTGCAACGCTACGCCGTGGACAACGCCCACTTCAGCACGCACCCGTTCCAGCGTGCTGCCGCCACCGGCAAACGCATCGCCGTGGTCGGTGCCGGTCCGGCCGGTTTGTCCTGTGCCCACCGCAGCGCCATGCACGGGCATGACGTGGTGATCTTCGAGGCGCGGGAGAAGGCTGGCGGCCTCAACGAGTACGGGATCGCCAAATACAAACTGGTGGATGACTACGCGCAAAAGGAGCTTGAGTTCCTGTTGCAGATTGGCGGGATTGAAATCCGCCACGGGCAAAAACTCGGGGACAACCTGACCCTCAGCGAACTGCACCAACAGTTCGACGCGGTGTTCCTCGGCCTCGGGCTCAATGCCAGCAAACAGCTGGGCCTGGCCCACGAAGACGCGCCCGGCCTGCTCGCCGCCACCGATTACATTCGCGAACTGCGCCAGGCCGATGACCTGAGCCAACTGCCCCTGGCCGACCACTGCATTGTCCTAGGCGCGGGCAACACCGCCATCGACATGGCGGTGCAAATGGCCCGCCTCGGTGCCCACGATGTGAATCTGGTGTATCGCCGTGGCGTCGAGGACATGGGTGCCACCCATCACGAACAGGAGATTGCCAAGGCCAATCAGGTGCGGCTGATGACCTGGGCACAACCCGAAGAAGTGCTGCTCGATGACCAGGGCCGCGTGCGCGGCATGCGTTTCGCCCGCACTCATCTGCTGGAAGGTCGCCTGCAAACCACCGGTGAAACCTTCGAACTGGCCGCCAACGCGATCTTCAAAGCCATCGGCCAGGCCTTCGACGGCAGCGCCCTCAGCGATCCGCTGGCCCGGGAACTCAAGCGTCAGGGCGAGCGCATCGAAGTCGATGAAAACCTGCGTACCAGCATCCCCGGCGTGTATGCCGGCGGTGACTGCACCAGCCTCGATCAAGACCTCACCGTGCAAGCCGTGCAGCATGGCAAGCGCGCCGCCGAGGCGATCAATGCTCAACTGATGCTCAACGTGGAGGCTGCGTAAATGGCCGATCTGTCGATTGTCTTCGCCGGCATCAAAGCACCCAATCCATTCTGGCTGGCCTCCGCGCCGCCGACCGACAAGGCCTACAACGTGGTCCGCGCCTTCGAGGCCGGCTGGGGCGGCGTGGTCTGGAAAACCCTGGGTGAGGACCCGGCGGCGGTGAACGTGTCGTCGCGCTACTCGGCGCACTTCGGGGCTAACCGGGAGGTACTGGGCTTTAACAACATCGAGTTGATCACTGACCGCTCGCTGGAGATCAACCTGCGGGAAATCACCCAAGTCAAAAAGGACTGGCCGGACCGCGCGCTGATTGTGTCCTTGATGGTGCCTTGCGTCGAAGAGTCCTGGAAACACATCCTCCCACTGGTGGAAGCCACCGGCGCCGACGGCATCGAGCTGAACTTCGGTTGCCCCCACGGCATGCCGGAGCGCGGCATGGGCGCAGCGGTCGGCCAGGTGCCGGAATACGTGGAACAGGTCACCCGCTGGTGCAAGACGTATTGCTCGTTGCCGGTGATCGTCAAGCTCACGCCGAACATCACCGACATCCGCGTCGCCGCCCGTGCCGCCCACCGAGGCGGTGCCGATGCGGTGTCGTTGATCAACACCATCAATTCGATCACCAGCGTCAACCTCGAACGCATGGTCGCCAACCCCATGGTCGGCAGCCAAAGCACCCACGGCGGTTACTGCGGCTCGGCGGTCAAGCCGATTGCCTTGAACATGGTCGCCGAAATCGCCCGCGACCCGCAGACCCAGGGCCTGCCGATCAGCGGCATCGGCGGTATCGGCAACTGGCGCGACGCCGCGGAATTCATCGCCCTGGGCAGTGGCTCGGTGCAGGTGTGCACGGCAGCGATGTTGCATGGTTTCCGGATTGTCGATGAGATGAAGGACGGTTTGTCACGCTGGATGGACAGTCAAGGCTATGCCAGCATCTCGGAGTTTTCCCGCCGCGCGGTGGCCAACACCACAGACTGGAAGTACCTGGACATCAACTACCAGGTGATCGCGAAAATCGATCAGGAGGCGTGTATTGGTTGCGGTCGTTGCCATATCGCGTGTGAGGACACCTCGCACCAGGCCGTGGCCAGCCTCAAGCAAGCGGACGGCACCCACAAGTATCAAGTGATCGATGAGGAGTGCGTAGGCTGCAACCTGTGCCAGATCACCTGCCCGGTACAGGACTGCATCGAGATGGTGCCGGTGGAGACCGGCAAGCCGTTCCTGGACTGGAATCATGATCCGAGGAATCCGTATCACGTCGTGGTTTGAATTATAAGATCAAAAGATCGCAGCCTTCGGCAGCTCCTACAGGGGACGCATTTCTTTGTAGGAGCTGCCGAAGGCTGCGATCTTTTCTGCCTGTAAGATCTCAAGGCTCCAACCCGATCCCCCGCAAAATCACGCTCGTCACCGTCTGCACCGCCTTTTCGAACTGCATGTCCGACAGTGGCTGATGATCGTTGAGAATGTTCACCTGGTGATCGAAGTCGGCGTAGTGCTGGGTCGAGGCCCAGATCATGTACAGCAGGCTCGAGGGCTCCACCGGCAGGATGCGTTTGTCCTCCACCCACTGGCGGATTTTCGCTTCCTTCATCTTGGCCCAGTCGTACAGGCTCGCATCCAGCGCTTCGCCGAGGGTCGGCGCGCCATGGATGATTTCGTTGGCCCAGACTTTCGAGCCATACGGCCGGCTGCGGGAATGGTTCATCTTGGCGCGGATGTAGCTGCTGAGCACCACGCGCGGGTCATCGAACATCTCGAAGCACAGCGCGTCCTGCTTCCAGACTTCCAGCAAGTCGAACAGCACGGCGCTGTACAACTCGGTCTTGGTGCTGAAGTAGTAGTGCAGGTTGGAACGCGGCAGTTGCACTTCAGCGGCGATGTCGGCCATGGCGGTGCTGCCGAAGCCCTTTTCAGCGAAGACTTTTTCCGCCCCCAGCAGGATTTTTTCGACGTTACTGCGACGTATCTCGATCTTGTGATTGCCCATGCGGATCCCCGACCCCAACGTTGAGCAAGACTAGCATCCGCTCTAGCTCGCGGCGACAGAGTCAAACCAAACATTTCACTCCCCATCTGCCAGACAGGTCATCGTATAACTTCCGATTGACAACACTGAAGCGGCCTGCAAATAATCGCCGCCAATGTTGTACGACGACGTATGACAAACAATAAAAACAAAAAAGAAAGGGAGCGTCACAGTGAGCAAGCTCGCCCGCAATTCGTCAATCCGTAGTTCACGGCCTACCCTCACCCGTCGCCATTCTCTCAGCCTGATCGGCTGCAGCGGCCTGGCCCTCGTCCTGCCCATCACCTGCCAGGCCGAAGGTTTCACCGACGACGCCAAGGCCACGTTGAACCTGCGCAACGCCTACATCAACCGCAACTACACCAACCCGGCCTACCCCCAGGGCAAGGCTGAAGAGTGGACGCAGAACTTCATTCTCGATGCCCGCTCCGGTTTCACCCAGGGTCCTGTGGGCTTCGGTGTTGATGTGCTGGGCCTGTACTCGCAGAAGCTCGATGGCGGCAAAGGCAGCGGCGGCACCCAACTGTTGCCGATCCACGACGACGGCCGCCCCGCCGACAATTTCGGCCGGCTCGGCGTGGCGCTCAAAGGCAAGATCTCGAAAACCGAATTGAAGGTCGGTGAATGGATGCCGGTGCTGCCGATCCTGCGTTCCGACGATGGCCGCTCGCTGCCGCAGACCTTCCAGGGCGCTCAGGTGACCTCCAGCGAAATCAGCGGCCTGACGCTCTATGGCGGTCAATTCCAGAAAAACAGCCCGCGTAACGACGCGAGCATGGAAGACATGTTCATGAACGGT